>CAZBTV010000012.1:0-72308 GCA_964494895.1 uncultured Steroidobacteraceae bacterium
CGTGGATCTCGTGATCCATGGCCCAGCCGTTGTTGGGACTCCAGTGCCAGTAGAGCAGCTTACGTCCGTCCCGGGTATGCCAGCTCCATTCCACCTCTTCCCACAAGCCCGAAATGCGGCCTCGTAACTCCCGCTCGGCCGGCGTATCGCGATCGAAGTACTGCCGCGCGCACAACAGGCCCATCATCAGGAACGAGGTCTCGACCAGGTCGGCCGCGTCGTCCTTGCGCCAGAACGGGATGGTCGCCCCCGTGCGTCCGTTGATGAAATGCGCGAAAACGCCGTGATAGGAAGTGGCCCGATAAAGCAGATCCAACATTGCGCGCAGCCGCGCAAGCGCCTGCTCGCGCAGCACCCAGTTTCGCTCCACCGCCACGATCAGAGCCATGATGCCGAAACCGGAGCCGCCGGTCGCCACCAGCTCCGCGCGCTCAGGAGAGCCTTCGGGGATGCGGTCGCGGGCGAGTCCGCTATCAGGTTGCGCGCCCTCCCAGAAGAAGCGGAAAGTCTGGCGCTGTACCGCTTCCAGCAAGTCCTCATCGGGCAATGAGATCAACGCGCGCGCTTCAGCGACGCCGGTGCCGGCGGTTCGTAATGCGGACGGGACGTCTGCCTTGGACACCGAATCTTCCTCTCTCGACGTAATGGGATCAGGCCGCCGCGCTCTGCGCGGGCGCGGCCAGCGGCTTTTGCGGCAACCTGCGGGTTCCAGGATCCTTGATGAGATGCACCACCCGCGCGACGAGCCGGTCCTGCATCTCGCCCCGACCGATGTAAATCATCCCCGAGTGCGAGAGGTCGCTGGCGAATACGTCCATAACGCGCTGTAGTGTCTCACCATCGAGCGCATCCAGCACCTCGTCGATGAGCACCCAATGCGGCGCATGCAGCAAGAGAGTAGCGAAGGCGAGTCTCTGTTGCTCGTCCTCGCTCAACTCACGATCCCATCGCTTCGAAACGTCCAGCATGGGCTCGAGTCCGTCCAGACCCAGCCGGGCGAGCGCCCTCTGGTAATCCGACGTGGTGAACTTCTCGACACTGGAGGGATAAGCAAGCGCCTCACGGAGCGAGCCAGGCGGCAGATACGGCGTCCGCGGCATGTAAAACAACTCTTCGCCCTTCGGATGTATGACCTGCCCGGCACCCCAGGGCCACAGCCCCGCAAGCGCCCGGAACAGCAAAGTCTTCCCCGTGCCGGGCTCACCGACGATGAGCACACGCTCGCCGGTTTTTATCTCCACCCTACGCTCTGCGAGCATCGTGCAACCCGCGGGTGAGGCAATCTCGAGATCCTCGATAGTGATCCGGCCCGGCTCACCTTCGGCGAAGGTAATCCGACTTTCCACATCATGCAGTGCATCCGTCGCAATGATCGCGCGCCGGAAGCTGGCAACGCGCAGCAAAGTCGCGCGCCAGTCGGCTATGACACTGAAGTTGTCCACGAACCAGCGCAACGACGATTGCACCTGGGTAAAGCCGCCCGCCGCAACCATCAATCCACCGAAGGACAGGGTATCGGAGAAGTACAGGGGAGCCGCGACCAGGATCGGCGCCACGAGCGTGAACCAACCATAGCCGGCGGTGACCCAGGTAAGACGGGTCAAACCGGTGACCAGCCGGCGTGTTGCCGCGAAAACATTCGCCAGGTCGACTTCGAGCCGCCGCTCTTCGTCCGCCTCGCCCCCGGCGAGCGCGATCGCATCGACGTGCTCGTTCACACGCACGAGTGAGTAGCGCAGATCGGCCTCGCGGGCGTAACGCTCCGCGTTCCGGTCGATGAGACTGCCGCCGACCCAATAGCTCAGCAGCGATCCCGTGCCAGCATATAACAGTGCGGCCCACACCATATACCCCGGTATCGGGAGGTGATGTCCATCGATCTCCAACACGAAACCGCTCGAGATTCGCCACAACACGCTCACGAAGGTGAGCAGCAGAACCGTTGCCTGCAACAACCCGATCCCCAGGTCGGCGGAAAGCTCGGCCAGGTGCCGCGCATCCTCGTGCATGCGCTGGTCGGGGTTGTCGCCGATCGCCCCCGCGTTGGCCAGACGAAAAGCCCGGCGCGGCTGCAGCCAGTTGCCGATCAGATCGTGGGCCAGCCCGGCGCGCAACTTCAGCTTCAACATCTCACCGAGCCAGCGCTGCGCCACGTTCAGCACCAACAGGCCGCCCGCGATGATCCCGAACATGCCGAGCTGGTACAGGAACTCCCGCAGGTCGCGACGCGCCAGCGCGTCGTAGAATGGCTTGTTCCAGCTGTTCAACCGGTTCTGGCCATAGGCGGTCGCCAGGATGACCGCGAAGACCGCGGCCCCGAGCAGCACTAAACGGTTGCGTACCGGTGAGGCGAGCAGAGCCCGGATCATCATGCCCAGCTGCGGCACGAGCCCGGCGTGGGCGGCTTCGTCGATCTCTGCAGTGGCGCTGGCGATTTCTTGCTGACGGCGATCTATCATGTTCAAAGGCTGCGCCCAACTTTCCTGCGGATCGAAAGCGGAGGACCATCATTATTTTGCCATTCAAAGGCATGCGGGCGTTGGCGGCGCATCACAATGCACGCTCGGCAGGCGCTCCCGGGACACATGCCGGATCGACCTTGGGGTGTGGATCGTGAGCCGGATCGACTCGTTGCTCTCGGCCATGACACTGGCCGAGAAACTCGGTCAGCTCACCATGACCGCCGCGGGGTACACCGTCACCGGACCCGTGCTCGCGGGCGACTCGACCGAGTCCATCCGGGCTGGGACCGTCGGGAATCTCCTCAATCTGGTCGGAGCAGGCCACTGCCACGAAATGCAGCGCCTGGCTGTTGAGGGCTCACGACTCGGTATCCCCCTGTTGATTGGTCTGGACGTCATCCACGGACATCGCACCCTTTTTCCGGTGCCACTCGCCGAAGTGGCGGCGTTCGACCCGGAAGCTTGGACTCTGACGGCACGGGAAGCAGCCAAAGAGGCCGCCGCAGACGGCCTGGCGATGACCTTTGCTCCCATGCTGGATATCTCCCGCGATCCGCGCTGGGGACGGGGCGTGGAGGGGCCCGGTGAGGATCCCTGGCTGGGTGCACGCCTGGCCGAGGCCAAAGTGCGCGGGTTCCAGGGATCGAGTTTGAGCGCTGCTGATTCGCTAGCTGCCTGCGCGAAGCACTTCTGCGCGTACGGTGCGGTGACCGCTGGACGGGAATATGCCGCGGTCGATGTCTCCGAGCGCAGCCTGCACGAGGTGCATCTGCCACCCTTTGTCGCCGCACTATCCGCGGGTGTTGCGGCTGTCATGCCCTCCTTCACCGATCTCGCCGGCATCCCGATGACCATCCATTCGGGCCTGTTGCAAGGCTGGCTCCGCGAGAAACATGGATTCGATGGCGTGATCGTGAGCGACTACAACGCCATTGGCGAGTTGGTGAACCATGGCGTCGCGGCCGATCTCGTCGAGGCGGCGACCTTGTCCCTGAAAGCCGGAGTCGACATCGACATGATGGCCGACGCCTATCGCCGCGGCCTGCCGATTGCGCTCGAGCGCGGAGCGGTCAGCATGACCGAGATCGATACAGCGGTGCGCCGCGTCCTCGCATTGAAGGAGCGGCTGGGGCTTTTTGACGATCCTTACCGCAGGGGAGCAACGCCCGAGACTGCCGAGACGATTGCGAATCGGCGTCGCATAGCACGTGAAGTTGCGACACGCTGCATCGTGATGTTGAAGAATGAGAAAGAAACACTCCCTCTACGCACCTTCCGCAGGATCGCTGTAGCAGGCCCGCTTGCTGACGCTTCCGCGCAGATGGGAGGCCCGTGGGGTGCCGCACAGGATCCTGAGACCCACGTTACCGTGCTGGCAGGCTTACACAACTCACTTGGAACCCGCACAGAGATCCTTCACGCAAAGGGCGTCGACATCGACTCCGATTCGGCCGACCAGATTCGAGCGGCGGTTTCGCTTTGCGATGACGCGGAGGCGATCGTGTTGTGTGTTGGAGAAGCCGCGAACATGAGCGGCGAGGCCGCCAGCCGCGCTCACCTGGACCTTCCAGGGCAACAGCGCGCTTTCGCGGAAGCAGTGATGGCACGCGCGCGAGACTTGGCGAAGCCCGTGGTAGCAGTGCTGTTTTCCGGACGTCCCCTGGTCGTGCCGTGGTTGTTTGAGAAGGCGAATGCTGTCATTGCGGCCTGGTTTCCCGGTAGCGAGGCGGGCAATGCAATCGCCGATGTGCTGACGGGACGCGTCTCGCCCAGTGGGCGAACTCCAATCGGATGGCCGCGCGCGGTAGGCCAGATTCCAGTGTTTTTCGGTGCGCGCCCGAGCGGCCGCCCGGCGGACTCCGCAAATCACTACTCGACCAGGTACATCGACGTGCCGAACGAGCCGCTTTTCCCGTTCGGTTACGGACTCACCTACGGTTCGTTCGTGCTCTCGAACCTGCGGGTGGCCCCACATCTCATAGCGGCCAACACCACACTGGAGGTGAGTGTGGACGTAACCAACAAGGGGCGGCGGGCGGCAGAGGAAACCGTCTTCCTCTTCATACATGACAAGGTAGCGAGCGTGACACGCCCTTTGTTGGAGCTCAAAGGCTTCGCCAGGATCGCACTGGAGCCCGGCGGCTCAGGAACCGTCACGCTGCATTTGCCTGCCACGGAGCTGCGTTTCCCGGGATTGGACTTCAGTCCTGTTTTCGAGCCGGGTGAAGTGGAGATTCTCGTCGGCCCATGCGCCGATCGAGCCAGGCTGCTCAGTGCAAGCGTGCAATTGACCGGCCATTGACAGGGGGCCAGGCTTCCGCCCAGCCAACGCGACCGCCGGATTCACATAGGTGATGACGGCGGTCGCGCAGCGCGGATCATCGTTCCGGCTGCTGCGCCAGAATCGCTTGCACGCCCGCGGTGGCAATCTGTGCGTCCTGATCCGACTTGACTCCGGAGACTCCGATCGCTCCGACGCATTGACCGGCGACCATCACGGGCACTCCACCTTCGAGGGTGGTGAAATCCGATACGGACAGAAATGCCGTACGACCGTTCTTCACGACATCCTCGTAATACTTGGACTCGCGACGTGAGAGGGCCGCGGCACGCGCCTTTCCGAACGCAATCTGCGCAGTGATCGGGGGAGCATCGGTAAGCCTCAGAAATCCAAGCGGGTGCCCCCCATCGTCCACCACCGCGATAGACACCATCCAGCCGTTCTTCACGGCCTCCGTCTTGGCTGCCTCCACCGCAGCCTGCACATCACTCGACTCAAGCGCGACTTTCGACTTCATGTTCAGGGCTTGCGCCCACCCTCTTCCTCAGGTCGAAGCGACCCGCTACATATTGCGGCGCTGCGAGTCGTGAGGGAAGAGCAATCGATGCCAAATGCGCTCGCGGAACGCCCCCGCCGCACCACAGCCCGGCCACGCAGGAGAGTGAGCCGGGCGGTATGATGCGTGCTCATCTTTGAGTCTTGCTGCCATCGGACAACCATGAACCAACCTGCTGACTCCGTGAAGATCGGTCCCCTCGGCGTAGCTGCCGTGCTGCACGATTTTGTAAATCAGGAGGTGATTCCCGGAACGCGGGTCGCCCCTGAGGGGTTCTGGCGCGGCCTCGCCGACCTGGTGAGCGATCTGCTGCCGGCCAACGAAGCTCTGCTGAAACGCCGCGATCAGTTGCAGTCCCAGATCGATGAGTGGCACCGCAAGCATCCGGGACCGTCGTTCGATGCGGCCGCCTACCGGAAGTTTCTCGCGGAGATCGGGTACCTGACGGATGAGGGCGCACCGTTCCAGGTCGAGACGACGGGCGTCGACGCTGAAATGGCCCATATCGCAGGCCCGCAACTGGTAGTGCCAGTCGACAATGCGCGTTACGCCTTGAACGCCGCGAATGCGCGCTGGGGAAGTCTCTATGACGCTCTCTATGGCACAGACGCCATCAGCGAAGGACTCCCCATTCCCACAGGCGCCTACGATCCGACGCGTGGCGCTCGAGTAATCACGTACGTACGGAGCTTTCTGGACAATCACTTCAAGTTGGCTCAGGGGTCGCACACCGATGCGCGCTCGTATGCCATCAGAAACAACCAACTCTCGGTTGAGGTTGGAGCCCCCGGGCAGGGCAGCAGTCCGACAGGCCTGGCCGAACCGGCCGCCCTGGTGGGCTACCAGGGTGAGCCAGACGCGCCGACTGCGGTGCTCCTGAAACATCACGGATTGCATGTCGAGATCCGGTTCGACCGTAACCACCCCATCGGTAGAACGGACGCGGCGGGCATCGCAGACGTCGTCATCGAGTCGGCGATCACTACCATCCAGGACTGCGAGGACTCGGTTGCGGCCGTGGATGCCACCGACAAGGTGCGTGTGTATCGCAACTGGCTCGGCCTCATGAAAAGCACGCTCCAGGCGAGCTTCGAGAAGGGCGGGCGCGAGATGGTGCGCAAGTTGAATGGTGATCGCACCTACACGAGACCCTCGGGCGGCACTCTGACCTTGCCCGGCCGCAGTCTCCTGCTGGTGCGCAATGTCGGCCATCACATGATGACCGACATAGTCACTTTCAACGGACAACCGGTGGCGGAGACCTTCATCGATTGCGCCATCACCTCTCTCATCGCGCTTCACGACCTGTACGGGGACGGTCCGTTCCGCAACTCGCGCAAGGGCTCCATCTATATCGTGAAGCCAAAGATGCATGGGCCCGAGGAAGTCGCCTTTGCCGACAAGCTGTTTGGCCGGGTGGAGGATCTCATCGGCGTGGCCCGCAACACGCTGAAAATGGGAATCATGGACGAGGAGCGCCGTACCACCGTCAATCTCCAACAGTGCCTGCGCGCCGCCCGACACCGCGTGGTTTTCATCAACACCGGATTTCTCGATCGCACCGGCGATGAGATCCATACCTCGATGGAAGCGGGAGCGATGGTCCGCAAGGGCGATATCAAGCAAACCCGGTGGCTGGACGCTTACGAGCACAACAACGTCGATGTGGGCCTTGCCTGCGGCCTTCTCGGCAAAGCGCAGATTGGCAAAGGAATGTGGGCCATGCCCGATCGGATGGCGGACATGCTGCGGACGAAGATCGGCCATCCTCGTGCCGGGGCCAACACGGCCTGGGTGCCCTCCCCGACCGCGGCCACTCTGCACGCGCTCCACTATCATATGGTCGACGTCCCGAAGATCCAGGCGCAGCTGCAGGGACGGGCGCGTGCATCCCTGGATGCCATTCTGACTCCACCCTTGGCAAATCCCGCCACCTGGCAGCCCGCGGAGATCGAGGCCGAGTTGAACAACAACGCGCAAGGCATTCTCGGATACGTGGTCCGCTGGATCGATTCCGGGGTTGGCTGCTCGAAGGTACCCGACATCCACAACATCGGCCTGATGGAGGATCGCGCCACGCTGCGCATCTCCAGCCAGCACATGGCGAACTGGCTGCATCACGGGGTCTGTACCCGGGAGCAGGTGTTCGAGGCCCTGCGGCGAATGGCGAAGGTCGTCGACCAGCAGAACGCGGGAGATCCTCGCTACGTCCCGATGAGCGGCGACTTCCAGCACAGCATTGCGTTCGCGGCAGCCTGCGCGTTGGTGTTCGAAGGTCGCGCGCAGCCCAACGGCTATACCGAAGCTTTGTTGCGCACCTATCGCCTGGATCGCAAGAGCGCCGCCCGCGGCTGAATCGGTGTAGGACGGCACTTACGGGAGCTCCCGGGCATGGACGACAGCCAGGCAGAGCCCGAAACGGGAAACTGAAGCTCCCCCGTGACGCCGAGGGTTTGGGCATGAAAGCGCTGTTGGTTTCGTTGTCTCTGGTGCCGCTGCTGTCTGCCTGCATCAGCAGCAGCAGCCCGCCTCCCCCACAGAAAACGACGGTAGTCGTTCCTCCGAATTCGGGGACGACGGTGGTTTGTCAGGACGGGAGCAAGCCTCCCTGCGACTGATGGGTCGCACTTGCCGCCAGACCTGGCCGGCAAACTCGACACCGAAACTGTGGACTGGAAGCCCTGCCGAGTGCAGGGCTTCCGCCGTCCAGGTATTGCAAGTATGCAGCCCGGAGTAACGCTCCACGGACGCATAGTAGACACTGCCGCTGTACGGCCCTGGTCCTAGCACCCTTGGGAACGAGCCCTCGGTCGAGACCAATGTCTTCCACACGAACGCTTCCAGGTTGCGGGCCTGGGCCGCGCTGATCGTGAGCCGTACCACATTCTTCGCACCAAACGCCTCTGCCGGAGGCGCCTGCAGCCCTGTCAGAAGCACCACTCCCTCTCCGGGCAAAATGGCTCCCGACAATCGGTCCCACATTCGTCCGTGAGAAAGCAGGTAGTGCTTGTCACCGAACCCGAACAGCAGATAGCGCGCTTTGGGGACTGACTGATGCACCGCCGCCAGCGGTACGTGCAGATCAGTCACATCGAAGCCGACATCGGTGTGCCAGCTGCGCCTCACCACATAGATCCCCACAGGAAGACCCCCGTCAGTGGCGACCGGAGCCTGTGCTACTTTACTTGGCGCTATGCCGCACCCGCTGACGGCGAACAGTGCAATGAGCAGCCCTATCGTGGGCAAGAGTGTTTTTGTAGCCAATGGGTTATAACGAAGACGTCGAACACTAACAGCTATAGCTGCAACCAGTCTGTAACGATGTGGCGCGCCAGGCCCGTCCGTTGCAGTGAGCTCCACACTGGAGACTGTCTCACTGATGACGCCTGCCGCGCCCCCATTTCGTGGGCGCACCGCCTACGCCACGGCGATCATCAGTCGGGCAGGCTCGAGCCAACGTTGATGTAACGCCCGTCGGTGACATTCGTGCCCGGAAAATCCAGACCCGCTGTCCTTGTGCTTGCTTTGCTCGCTGGCTGCATGGTCCCCATGACAGCAGGGGCGGCCGGCGATCACCCTGGGGAACCCTCATTGGCGGTCTTCTTCGGGCAGATAGTCGCGCTGGTCGCGTGCGGGAGACTGATGGGAGAGCTCATGGAGCGAATTGGCCAACCGGCCGTCATGGGACAGCTCATCGGAGGAATGTTGTTGGGCCCGTCGGTACTGGGAGCGCTCTGGCCCGGCTTGCAGCACGCCCTGTTTCCATCCGCGGCGGGCCAGAAAGCCATGCTCGACGCTGTCTCACAGCTCGGCATTCTGTTGTTGTTGCTTTTGACCGGGATGGAGACCGATTTGTCGGTCATTCGCCGCTCGCGAAGTACGGCATTCACGGTCTCGATAGCCGGAATCGCCATTCCTTTCGCCTGCGGAGTGCTCCTCGGCGAGTGGCTCCCCGAAGCGGTGCTTCCGGCCCCGGACAAGCGCTTTATCACGGCGTTGTTCCTGGGCACGGCGCTCTCGATCTCCTCGGTGAAAATCGTCGCCCTGTTGGTGCGCGAGCTGGGCTTCTTGCGCCGCACTGTCGGTCAGGTCATTGTCGCCGCGGCCATCATCGACGATACCGTCGGGTGGATCATCATGTCGGTGACATTCGGTCTAGCGCTCCACGGCGGCGTGGACCTCAGCTCGGTTACCCGCAGCGTGGCAGGAACCGCCATCTTCCTGATCATCAGTTTTTCGCTCGGACGGCGCATTGTCTTTTTTCTGATCCGCTGGGCGAATGACCGGTTCGTCAGCGAGCTGGCCTCCGTGACCATGATCATCCTGCTGACCGGCGTGATGGCGCTGATCACCGAGGCCATCGGCGTGCATACCGCCCTGGGTGCATTCATCGCCGGTATTCTGGTCGGGCAATCGCCGATCCTGACCCGTCATATAGAGGAGCAGCTGCGTGGGTTGATCGTTGCGCTGTTCATGCCGATCTTCTTCGGCATGGCGGGCTTGTCGGCGAATCTTCGCGCTTTGACGAGCGCCGGCCTGCTGCTGCTCACCGTCGAGCTGATCTTGATTGCCAGTATCGGCAAATTCGCCGGTGCCGTACTCGGAGGACGCCTGGGCGGTCTGACGCTCGCCGAATCCCTGGCGGTGGGTAGCGGCATGAACGCGCGTGGCTCGACCGAAGTCATCATCGCTTCTTTCGGCCTTTCGATGGGAGCCTTGAGTCAGAACCTGTTTACATCGATCGTCACCATGGCAGTGGTGACGACCATGGTAATGCCCCCCACATTGCGCTGGACGGTAGCGCGCGTGCCGATGCGTCCCGAGGAGCAGGACAGGCTCGAGCGCGAGGACATGGAGGCTCGTGGTTTCGTATCCAAGCTCGAGCGCCTGCTGGTAGCCGTCGACTCCAGCTGCAGCGGACAGTTGGCCTCTCGGCTGGTAGGCCTGCTCGCAGGAGTGCGCCAGATTCCGACCACCGCCTTGCACTTCGACTATGCCACCGCCCAGACACTCCCCGTGGAGGAACAGGCAGAGCGTACCGCTACTGTGCTCACGGCAGCCGCGGAATCGGGCGGCGAGGCGCTCGATGCTCCTGATCAGCCGGATCCACCCAGACACGACGTAGACCTCACCGTGCGCGTCGAGCAGCTCAGCGCGGCGGAAAAGGCGATCAGCGAAGAAGCGAGAAAAGGCTACGATCTGCTCTTCGTTGGACGTGAGCCGGCGTCCGACGGCAGTCGATTCACCGGCCAGATCACTCGTACAGCCATCAGTTTCGGCGGCCCGGTTGCCATCGTCACCGCCCGGGGTGAGCATCGCAAGCGGCAAAACCACGATCAGGCGCCAGCCGACGATAATGTCGCCTTGCCCAAAACCACTCATCAAGAGCCGCTGAGTATTCTGGTTCCCGTGACCGGAACACCGACCTCGAGGCGGGGAGCGGAGTTGGCGATCGCCCTCGCCGAGGGCTCTCGGGGCAATGTCACGGCACTCCATGTTGCCGGTTCCTCTTCGAGAGACAGGACACGCTGGGGAACCCGGCTCAGCGCCGCGCTCGCGCACGACATCACTGTCGATGCCACCCTCCGTCATGTCGTCGATCTCGGAAAGGTATATGGCGTCGAAGTGAGGGGCGCCGTGCGCAGCCGCCGTACCCCTGAAAACGCCATCCTTCAAGAGATCCAGGATGGGAACTACAATCTGGTGGTCATGGGCGTCAGCCCGCGCCCCGGGGACCAGCTCTTTTTTGGCGAAATTCCCGCGGACCTGCTCGAACGCGCGCCCTGCTCACTTCTCTTCCTCACCAGCGAGCCGCTCGAGGGCGTGCGCACATCATGACGACAACTCTCTTCGACCGGATTCTGGAAGCCGATGTTGGAATCCGACCGCAGGTGGCGGTGACGCCGCTCGACCTCAGCACGGCCCTGTCTGACATGGCTGGCTGCCAGGTGTTGCTCAAATGCGAGCATCTGCAACCCACCGGCTCGTTCAAGGTACGAGGATCAGCGAACAAGATCCGAGTGCTGGATGAGCGTGCCCGTCGCGCCGGAGTGATCACCGCGTCCACCGGAAATCACGGCCAGGGTGTTGCAAGAGCCGGCAACCTCGCCGGTGTCGCGGTCACGGTCTATGTCGGATCATCGACCCCGCCGCAAAAGATAAGCGCCATCCGCCGCCTGGGAGCCGAGGTCGTCACGATCGACGGTCCTCCGATCCAAGCCGAGTTGCACGCGCGCCATCAGGCGCAGCTACAAGGCAAGACCTACATCTCTCCCTACAACGACCTGGACGTCGTAGCCGGTCAGGGGACCATCGGCGCGGAGCTCGCGCGCCAGGAACCAGAGCTCGACGCCGTGTTTGTTTCGGTAGGAGGCGGCGGCCTCATCAGCGGAATCGGCACCGCCCTCGAGCGCCTGAGTCCCCACACACGAGTGGTCGGGGTCTGGCCGGAGAACTCACCCTGTATGCTGGAAGCACTGAAAGCCGGCGCGATCGTTGACACAGTGGAGTACCCCACCTTATCCGACGCAACGGCCGGAGCGGTCGAAGTTGGCTCGGTGACCTTCCCAATCTGCACCGATGTGATCGACGACACCGTCACGGTCACCGAATCCGAAATCGCCGCGGCCATGCGCGCCGTTGCGCAAACCGACCGATGGATCATCGAAGGCGCCGCCGGCGTCGCCGTCGCCGGCCTCCTCAAATGCGCTCCCGCCTACCGTGGCCAGAAAACCGCCGCCATTGTCTGCGGGCGCAACATCGCGCTCGACAAGTTTTTAGCCGCTATCGAGTGACCGGAGGCCTGGCACGAAGTCATCCCCAGCGACGTGATCCGTCGCACCGCTGAACGCCTGCTGCGCGTGCATGCAACCCCCGTCAGAACAGGTCGGTGCTGTTGCCTCGAGCTGATTGAGAGTCAGTCGCCCACGACAGGACCATCGTAGCGGTTGAAAGTACAGTCATCGGCCCATGCCTTTTTCTTGCCGTTCGCTGACACTATCTTCACCAAGGGACAGCTCAGATCGATAGTGCCGGCATTCTCGGCTCCCCCCGAATAGATGCCGATCGACATCCTGATCTTTTCGGACGGCTCGTTGTGCGTGACGATCGCTTCAATGCGATCGACTCCACCTTCGAGAGGTTTCGCCAGCTCAACACCGACCAACAGATACTCCTTCCCGGTGCCTTTCGATGCCGTACCGCCGTGTACGATTTTTCCAGTGACGTGGATGCCATGAAGGAGTTGAATCACCTGCTGTGCGGTAACCTGGCCGATACTCGCGACTGCGAAAGCTGTCACCATGGCAAGCCGACTGTAATGCAACGTCATTGCGCTCGATCCTTGTTGTGGCCATCAATTCAGGCACGGCTGTGCGGCAAGGGTCGGGAATTCGCGATCGACTCCACGCCAGGCGCCTATTCCTTGAAGAACAACAGCCGGATGAGATTGGGATTCGAAGGGTTTGCCTGCGCCCATGAGACCTGTACGGACATACACATAGTCGGGCAAGTCCGCGGATTGAGACCTATTTGTTATGATATATAACTGAATTCGGAGTACGTATCAATCCATGGCTCTTGCAGGTGATACCTCCGCGTTGTCCGGGATGGCTCACTTGAGGCCCGCGTGGCCGCGGTCCATGGCTCACGATGAGACGAAAGGCACCTTGACTGGCGTATCTGCATTGGACCGCACGATGCAGCTCACTCCCAATGCTGACCTGGCGACGCCCCCGACAGACTGACGGAGCGTGGTCCCCAACCGCGGCGCGCTCAGCCTTTTGTTGAATACCAGTCCAACACTCGCAGGGCACGCAGCGTGTTCCATCGGCTCGGTTGGCCCTCGCCCTCGGCCAAGTCGATCGGCATCACGCCGGGATACTGTGTCTCGAGCAGCCACCGCCCATCGCCATCGCGCTTGGACGCGACCAGCTCAATCGCCTCGGTTACCCGTTCGTCGGGTGTAACTCCCGCGCTGCGCAGGTAGTCGAGGGCACGCAGCACGTCGTAGTGCCACCAGGTCGGAAAGGCGAAACGCGTCCAGACAGCGCCGCTCTTGCGATCTCGCTCAATCACCTCACCGGTCGACCGACGCCGAAGGAGTCGGCGCTCGAGGAGGTACTCCTGCCCGCGCAGACGAGCCTGCACCAGCTCCGGAGTCCCGGCGCCCACAAACTCATACTCGAGCAAGGCCTCGAGCACACAGATGGTGGTGTTGAACGATGAGTGCGTCGAGCCGTTCTCGGCCTCGCAGTTCCACCCGCCATCGGGTAGTTGCTCGGCGAGCAGGCGTTGGATGATGCCGCGGACGTCCTGGCCAAAATAAGCGCCCACCGCAGCCACCTGCCCGTTGATGCAGGGCTCAACCTCGCCAGTGAAAAAAGAATTGCCATCGCACTCCGGTGGGCCGCAACCGGTCCAGGTCACACCACCGCGGACGAGCCCCAGCGCGCACTGCGCTTGGTCGCTCGCAGGATCGAGACCTAG
Source organism: uncultured Steroidobacteraceae bacterium (assembly GCA_964494895.1). GTDB lineage: Bacteria > Pseudomonadota > Gammaproteobacteria > Steroidobacterales > Steroidobacteraceae > 13-2-20CM-66-19. Next base: position 13,787 of record CAZBTV010000012.1, read on the forward strand.
ATCCCGCAGCAGCATCAATACGTGCATCGTGGAATTCCATCCGCGGTTCCACGTCACACCGCCCCACCGCCCGTCGGCCCCCTGCAGAGCGAGCAACTGGGCACCCAGGCCGTCAGTAGCGACCCGCGCGCGCTCGGCCACAACCTCTTCCGCAGGCGCGCCGGTCAGGTCTCGCATCACCTGCCAGCGGATCGAAGGATCAGATTCGAGCAGCCACTGAATGACAGACCTGTCTGGCTCTGACCCTCGCAGTCTGGGTGAATCAGCCATCATCACTCCTCCTGGTCCGGACAATGCGCGTTCAGGGCGCGGCAGAAGCACAATATCAGCGTTGCGCGGTCATTGGATATTCGCCAGAACGTCCCGGGGAGAGCGCGTATGCGTTCGGCTCCCTGTCTTTCCGCTTGCCAGAACTTTCGGTCCGGTGAACTGAATAGGCGCCCATTCTCGGCCGCTTTCCGCAACGGCTTGCCCGCACCCTTTCTCGACGGTAGGTGCCACCCCGGCGTCTGGGCAAATTCCCGATATCGGCCGCTACTGTGATACTTCACCGGCCGGTCGGTATATAACGGCATGATCGTGCAGCACGCGGTGCCGGATCGATCGATGGACCGGCTCTCGACAGACGAATTGGACTGGGACGCCCTCTATGCGGACCTCGCACCGCGCGTCTACAACTACTTCCGCTACCGGATGGGCAGCGAGGTCGATGTCGAGGAATTGACGTCCCGCACGTTCGAAAGGGCTTGGCGCTCACGTGCGAGCTACCGGCACGACCTCGCCGGCTTTTCAACCTGGCTATTCAAAATCGCGCAGAACGTTGGAATCGACTACCGCAGCCAGCTGCGCAACCACGTTCCCCTCGAAGCGGCTGAAGAGGTTACCGTCGACGCGACCCAGGAATGGGAGGTGGAGCTGAGGTCGGATCTGGCGAGACTTGCGGTTCTGACCGCGCTGCTTCCCGAGCGCGAGCGCGAATTGATCGCACTCAAGTACGGCGCCTCTCTCAACAACCGGTTGATCGCAGGCCTCACCGGTTTGAGCGAATCGAACGTAGGCACGATCCTGCACCGGCTGGTCAGGACCCTTCGGGCGCAGTGGTACGGCGCACGGGGAGCTCGCCATGAATGACGATTTCCTCCACCGCATCCGCAAGGCACCGCCGCCAGAGTTTCTGGCGAAACTGAAACATCGCTTGGACCGGCAGCCCGTACCTCCGCCGCCGCCACCACGCTGGTCTTTCCTACGTGGCCTCGTCGTGGGGAGCCTGCTCGGCGGTACGGCGTTTGCGATCACCGCAGTGTCTCTCAACCGTATCCCCCCTTCCTTGCGTGCGCTGGCCGGAGCACCGACGGAGTTCCTGGCCCGCCTGATTCCCGGCGCGCGCGACTCGGACCGAAGCGAGAAGCCCGATCACCACGGCGCCGTGCCATTGGGTCCGGCCTGGATTCCAACTCGTATAGGCTCAGGGCAGACAGGACAAGTGCAAACAGCCCCAGTCTCGCTCGACACACATCGTCGAGCTTCGGGAGCTTCAGGAGCTTCGGGAGCGCCCGAAAACTCCGCAGCTTCAGGCGCTGGCAGCGCTTCCGGTGCGCAGGCCACACCGGCCTCCCCAACGCTCGAGACCTTCACGATCGTCGCCGAGCCCGAGGTCTTCCGGCTCGCGAAAAGCGTCGCCGCTCACATTCAGCTTTCTGCAGGCCAAATCAACGTGGAATTGCAACGACGCCAGAACTTCCGCACATCGGTCCGCGATCCGTCGGTCTTCGAACCGTCGGGCCGTATCAGAACGGAGGTGCGCTCTGGAATCTCGCCCTGGCGGTTGTGTCTGGAACCTCGCATCTCACCCGAGGTGATTGAGGTATCCCGCCGTCTACCGCCAGACATGTTCAGTCTATGTCGGCGTGACTCAGTCATCGAGCTGAAGATCGGTTATCAGGCGGTGATGCTTGCGCGCGCGAAGCTGTACGGCCCATTGAGGCTGTCCTCCCGTGATGTCTTTCTGGCATTGACCTCGCGATTTCCGGATCCCAGTCACTCTGGCGGTCTGATCGACAACCCGATCGTCACCTGGAGCCAGCTCCAGCCTGGGCTCCCGAACGAGCTGATCCAGGTACTCGGCCCTGCGCCGACATCGGGTCCGGGTCAACTCGCGCAGGACCTGCTCCTCACGCCCGGTTGCGACATAGACCCCAGAATGGCGGCCGTGCGTGACACTCGTCCGGTCGAATACGATCAGATTTGCCGGACCTTCCGCGGCGAAGGGGTGTACATAACCAGCAGTTCCGCAGGCAGTACGGCCTTCGTCGACCAGGTGCTGACCAACCCAACCACCGTCGGGATTGTCAGCCTGGCCGAGCTGGATTTCGCCGGCGACAGATTGACGCCGATCTCCATCGATGGAGTCGAACCGACAGCGGCAAACATCGCTAACGGCACGTACCCGGCCTCACGCACACTGTATCTCTACGCCAACAGATACCTTGTCGAGCGTAGCCGGCTGTTCAGCACGGTCGTCCGCGCCAGCATGGCGCCGAACAGTCCTCACGACAACGATCCCGCCGAATGGGCTTTCGTGCCACTCGACGACGCCGAACGCGCCTCGACGCTCGACAAGCTCAAGGATTTGCATTTCTAACACTGGAGATCGCCAATGAATTCCGTACGCATTGCCTGCGTCGTCGTCGTTTTGTCTGGACTCTGGGGGGGCGCGGCCTACGCGCAATCATCCACGAGCGAAAGCTCGAGCACCGAGCACGTCGACAATGGCGTATCACTGGAGCGAGTGATCGCCGCCGTCGCGAAGAAGACCGGAAAGAAATTCCTCATCGATCCGCGGGTGCACGCGAATGTCGAGCTGGTGGGACAGGAGATTTCCAACATCAGCTATAGCGACCTCCTGATGATTCTGCTCGTGCATGGATTCACCGCGGCGGAGTATGGCGGTTACATATGCGTCGTGCCGGATGCCGCCGGGCGGCAGATACCCTCGCCCATCATCACAGGCAAGGAAACCCACCCCGACGCCGAGATCGTTACCAGGGTCATCGACGTCAAATCGGTGCCCGCCGCGCATCTCGTGCCCGTCTTGCGTCCCATGGTCCCCCAATACGGTCATCTGGTGGCGCTCCCCTGCGCCAACAAGCTGATCCTCGTCGACACCTTCGCCAACGTCCGGCGCCTCGAATCCGTCATCCAATCGATTGACGTCGGCGAGCCCTACAAGCCGGAAAAGTGCGAAGTCCGCACGTCCTCCGATCATCCCTGAGCTGCTTCGGCTGAAGAACCCCCCAGCGCCCGACTGGCTTCGCAGCAGCCATGCGCAACCCTGTTCATGAACGCCGCGCGCCAGTCGTTGCAATGTTTCGCTGTATATGCTTCGATATTCCGACGCTCCGACACCGCTGGCGTGTGTCAGTATTGAAACCACCGGGTCTGATGACGAACCGCCATGAGCGCACGACCAAGAGCTTGGCTTTCCCTGGCAGCATTGGCGCTCATCGGGAGCACCACAGCCGTCGAGGCCGCGGACGATCCGTGCGCAGCATTCAAGTGGGATGTAACGGAAGAACGGGCACTCTTTTCACAAGGCCCTCACTCCACCGCCGCCGGCCGGGACGCGCCCTCCGCACCGGCGATAAAGCCCCAAACACTCTACGAGCTGTCGCTCGTACCCGAGGACAGTGTCAAATTTGCGGTCCCTCCCGGGAAGAAACCAACGCCGCGTGGCGCTTTCGCCGGACTCGTGCGCGTTCGGGTCGCGACGGCAGGAGCCTATCGAGTGTCCATCGACCAGCCGTTGTGGGTCGACATCGTGAGCCATCAGCAAGTGGTCCCGTCCACCGACTTCGCCGGAGCGCACCGTTGCAGCACGCCTCGCAAGATTGTGGAATACAACCTCGCGCCCGGTGAGGATCTTGTCTTGCAACTTAGCGAGGCTACAAAGGATCGCGTCCGTGTCGCGCTCACGCGAACCGCGGCATCGACGGCTGCGCATTGAAAGCTGCGCGGACAACCCGGTGTAACGCTCCCCTGCCCATCGAGTCCTCAAGTAAACGCAATGGCCGGGTCGCGCAACATCGGGTTGGAGATTCCTCGCCGCGATAAGCCGGGCAACTCCCTCGTCTTTATTTATTGAGAATTTCGAGGTGCCCTTCACCCTGCATTGACGGGAGATCGATGTCGGCAACGACTCTCACCGGGACGTAGTCCAGGGTCAGCTCACCGCAGACGCGCACTTTTCCGGTCTCCGCGTCAAAGTTTGCCTGAGTCAGATCGGAGCGGGATTTGTCCAGAGGGACGCCCAGCTCGGTGCCGCCACGGGTTTGAGTGAATTTTACCAGGACGTGCCCGCGGTCGATCATGTCGCGGAATTGCTTTACCGTCCGCTCGGAGCGGAGGCTGACTTCGATGGGATGAGAGCCTTCAGAAAGGCGCTTGACCAGATCGTTCACGATTATCCTCCTTGCGAGAAACTTCCTTCGTCGGTGCGTGGAGCCTTCGGTGGGCCGCGTTGGCCTCAGACGCGGCAGCGGGGGCGCCTGCGGCGGCAAAGAATGCACTTTTGCCCGGATTTGGGCAAGTGCGGAGAACCGACCCTGCGTGCGCTCGCATGCGGAGAATTGCAGGCGTGCGTCGCGGCTCAGGCGTAGCCTGCGTTTTCACCGACTGACCCGCCGAGGACCTGGTCGTTGGGACCCGGATCCCAGCGGTGGCTCCGTATCCTCCTCATCCTCCTCGTCACCACAGGTAAACGACACTACCAACAGGTCCTCTACTCTGAGCTCGAGGTCAACGAGCGCCTCCTCACCTCTGCGGCGGCCCGCGGCGGGATTGCGCTCCTCCTTTCCAACGTGGGGTGCAGGGACTGGAATAATCCGTGACATCGCATGCTCTCAATTGACGTCGTTCAAGATCCATCTTCCGAGGAAGGCCACCGTTGGCGAACTCAGGATCGCGCCATAATGGAGTATTCCGCTGAATAGCGGCTGAACTGCTCAGCCAGTCGCATTCAAGTTGAACTCAGCTGGCTCACGAAGACCTATGTCCCCATATCGTTCCCGACGCGTTTGGGCCGCTTTCCGTACAACTGGTTTTGAGTCGAGCGTGATAGCGCCGTCGACTGCCGCTGAACGCTCCAACGCAAACGAAGGGCATGAAACCGGCCCCACGACTTTGGGCACGAGGAGCTGATTAAGTCAAAACAGACCGTTGACCGCGTCAACATCCTTCGGCTCGGAAAAAAAATCGCACCTCAACAGTATCCATTGTGGCGCCATCAATCCGATCACGACGGAAAGTTTCCGAAAAAGCGTCGTCAATCCAACACGCACGGGAACATGCATCAATCATCTGCACTCACCTTCAGGCCCATGATGGAATACGAGATCATCGACCGGGCTGCCGCCCAGGAGGTGTTGCTCGATGATTCGATCCATGTTCTGCGCCGTCACGTTGTAGTACCAGATGCCATCGGGCTGCACGCACAGTACCGGACCGCCACGGCAGGCGGCGAAGCAATACACCCGCGTGCGCTTCACGCGCAAGGCTCCGTGGTCGAGCCCGGCGGCCTTGAGCTTCTCACCAAGGCTATCGAACAATTTTTGCGATTCGCCCTCCTCAGCGCACCTCGGCCCGACGCAGACCAACAGATGGCGCCGATAGTCCTGTATCCTGGGCTTTTCCAGGCTCATGCCCGTGCGCCCTCCCCAGGCTCGACGCGCCGCCCGCCATTCCCTGTGAAATTCAACAGGCGCAAGATCGCATCCATATCGAGGTGGCGTTCCACGCTGTCCGCTATCCGATCGATGGCCGCCTCCCGCACTGCCGCATAGTCGATTTTCCGCGGCTCACGCACTCCCGCCCATCCCAGTAGCGCCGCACAGGCGGACGGTGCTTCGAAAATACCGTGCACATACGTGCCGAGGATCTGTCCATCACTTGAAACGGCACCATCGGCACGTGTGCCATCCAACATCGCGGACGGACGTTCCAGTGCCCTGCCTCGACTAACCCCAGCATGGATCTCATAGCCACGGACCGTAGCGCCATCCAACGTGAGCACGCCACTCGTGTTACGCAGCTGCTTCTCTGCCTCGAGCACTGTTTCGAGGTCCAGCCAACCCAACCCTGCGCTTTCACCCGGAGCGCCTTCCACTCCGGACGGATCGGCGACCGTACGGCCCAGCATCTGAAAGCCGCCACAAATTCCCATCACTTTGCCTCCGTAGCGCAGATGCCTTGCGAGATACTCGGGCCATTTATGCTCCCGCAGCCACTGCAGATCGCCTCGCACACACTTTGATCCCGGTAGAATGATCAGATCGGCCGGTGGCGGCGCCTGTCCCGGCCCCACATAGCGCACCTCCACCTGGGGATGATGGCGCAAGGGGTCGAAATCAGTGTGGTTGCTGATACGGGGCAATACGGGTACGACAACCCTCAACGCGCCGCTCTTGACTCCGTCCGGCTCGCGACCGATCGCGTCCTCTGCATCCAGATGGAGTGCCGGCAGATACGGGAGCACACCGAGCACGGGCTTGTGCGCGTAACTCTCCAGCCAGCGCAGGCCCGACTCCAACAGCCGAAGATCGCCGCGAAAGCGGTTGATGACGAATCCGGCGATGCGAGCCTGCTCGCTGGCGCTCAGCAAGGCTACTGTGCCAACGAGGTGTGCGAAGACTCCACCCCGCTCGATGTCCGCAACCAGGATCACCGGACAGTCGACAGCTTCCGCGAACCCCATGTTCGCGATGTCTCCTTCCCGGAGATTGATCTCAGCCGGAGAGCCGGCTCCTTCCGTCACGACGGCGTCGTAACGGGCGGCAAGTCGCCGATGGGATGCGAGTACGGCCTCACGCGCAACGCTCTTGTATCGGTGGTACTCGGCCGCCTGCATGTTGCCAATCGCTCGTCCGTGTACGATGACCTGTGCACCGAGATCGGTGTTGGGCTTCAGCAGCACCGGATTCATGTCGGTGACCGGCTCGAGTCCCGCAGCCTGTGCCTGCAGTGCCTGCGCCCGGCCGATCTCGCCTCCCTCCACCGTCACCGCGCTGTTGAGGGCCATGTTCTGAGGTTTGAAGGGGGCGACCCGAATGCCACGGCGCTTCAAGACTCGGCAAAGACCGGTGACCAGGGTGCTCTTGCCGGCATCCGACGTCGTTCCCTGAACCATCAAGGTGCGGGCATTCACATCCGTTCCTCGTCCAATGACAACTTGCGTAGTGCCTCTTCCAGCCGGCTCCACGCCTCACTCGTGGCCGGTAGGCCGAAGCGCAGGCTGGGTACCGTGCTGAAACGCCGCGTGAGAATGCCTCCCCGCGCGAGCCGCTCGTATATCTCCTGGGCGCGCGGCTCGCGAACCCACTGGAAGAGATCGCAACCGCCGCTCGGACTCAATCCGTAGCGACTGAGTAATCCAACCAGCCGCTGGCTGTCGCGACGTAGCCGCAGGCGCGTAGACTCTTGCCACCTACGGTCGCTGAGCGCCGCCCGGGCAATCATGCGTGACGGTCCCGATATCGTCCAAGGCCCCAACCAATCCGCGAGCATCTGCAAGAGTGTGTGACCTGAAAGCGCGAAACCCACACGCGCACCCGCCAGACCAAAGAACTTTCCCAGGGAGCGCAATACGATGAGCCCGTCGCGATCACTGAACCGCGCCACGCTGGTCTCCGGCGTGGAGTCGGCGAAAGCCTCATCGACTACGAGCCAACCGCCTCGGCCGCTCAGGCGCGCATGCCACTGGAGCAACTCAGAGGCAGGGACGCACTCACCGGTTGGGTTGTTCGGATTGCAGACAACCAGCACGTCCACGTCGTCAATGGCGGCAGCGAAGTCTGCTGCAGCCAGCGGTACCACCTCGTGCCCGGCCTGTTTCCAGCGATAACCATGCTCGTTATAACCCAGGGCCGGTACCCCGACCCGGGATCGGCCCCGCAAACGCGGTAGGGCCTGGATCGCGGCCTGGGACCCGCTGACCGGCAACAGGTCGGGAGCGCCATAGTAGCTACGGGCCGCCTCGCCCAGGCCATCTTCCTCCTCGGGAAGCCGATTCCAACTCGCTATCGACACGGGCGCGCCTTCCCAGGCGATGGGATTGATGCCCGTCGACAGGTCGAGCCACTCCTCACGCGGCACACCATAGTGTCTTACTGCCTGCAGAAGACGCCCTCCATGCTCAGGCATGGGGGATCACCTCCGCAACAATTGCCGCAAGAAGCCAGAGCGCAACTCCCAGCCGCACCAGGCGAAGCGCAGCCGGAATGGACGATGCATCAGGGGGAGGACCGACGCCCAACGGTGGCCGGTCTTCCCACTGCCCGTGATAGTAAGCTCCGCCCCCCAGCTCCAAGCCCAATGCGCCCGCTCCGGCAGCCATGACCGGCCCCGCGTTCGGACTTTCCCAGCCACCCGCCTGCAACCGCCAACAGCGCATAGCCGTTGCGGTGCTGCCGATCGCCGCATAAGTCAACGCGGTCAGGCGCGCCGGCAAGAAGTTCAACACATCGTCCAGCCTCGCCGCCGCCCATCCAAAATAGAGGTATGGCGCGGTACGATAACCCCACATCGCATCCAGAGTGTTGACGAGCCTGTACAACAGCACACCCGGAGCACCGCCCACCAGAAACCAGAACAAGGCCCCGAAAACGGCATCATTGCCATTTTCCAGGACCGACTCGACAGTAGCGACGGCGACCGCGCGCGGGTCCATTTTCCCGGTATCACGGCTTACCATCAGACCGACGCTCCTCCGCGCCGCGTCCAGATCGCCGGCAACCAGAGCCCGGTGCACACGTAAGGCATGTTCCCTGAGGCTCTGATGACCTAGCGCGAAGTAAAGGGACGCCACCGCCAGCAGGTACTGCAATCCAGGCGTAACTTTCGCGCCCAGAGCGATGAGCAACACCCACGGCATCACCGCAACGATCACTGCAAACACACCGTAGAATCTCAGCAATACAGGATGCTGCGGCATCGGCATCCAGGTACGTAACCCAGGCATCCGGGACCGCCTCTCCTGCGGCACTGTGTTGGGGCGGCTTGGCACGTCCTGCGCATGTGTTGCCTTATATGCTTCAACAGCCCCGACATTGAGCCGCCGCTCTAGCCAAGATGCCCATCGGCCGAACCCAACCAGCGGATGCCAACGACGCGGCTCCCCGAGAGCGGCATCGAGCAACGCACCGAGAACCGTCAGAAGTGCGGTCATGGCGATGAGCTCAAGCCCGGAACAGCGCGGCCGCCGCATTCGGATTCGACGGGAAATAGCTGTGCAGGTAAGTGGCGACGACTCTATCGACTTGATAGATCGCCTCGCCCGGTGACGTATTGTACAAACGCTCACCGAATCCCGACGGCTTCAGGGGCGTCTCGACAGTCGAGTGATGAAACGTATGTCCACGAAGGGTACCGCCCGGCAAGGGGACCGATTGGTAGCCTAATCCTCTGAGGCGCGGCTCCATGGTCGCGTGTCCGGGAAGAATCCCGGCCAGATCGGCGCGTTGCCCTTTCACATCCGCAAGGGACTCCAACAGGTAAAGCATACCGCCGCACTCCGCGTAGAGAGGCTTGCCCGCATCAACGTGCCTGCGCAACGCCCGCGCGAGAGAACGGTTCGCGCTCAAACAGGACAAGTGCAACTCCGGATAACCGCCCGGCAGGTAGACACTATCGACGGCGGGCAGATCCGGGTCCGCCAGAGGCGAGAAAAAAACGACCTCGGCTCCCATGGCCCGCAGCAGGTCCAGATTGGCCGCATAAAGGAAGGAGAATGCACGGTCGCGCGCGACCCCGATGCGAGTCCCCGCAAGCATCGACTTCGAACCGCTCTCGCTACCCGCCGCGTCATCATTCGGACATGGCGCAAACTGCGGACGCGCAAACTCCACCAGGGGTGGAAGTTGCGCAACGTCTGTACTCTGCAACGCCGCGGCCGCCGCGGACAGGCGCTGCTCCAGGTCCCCGACCTCCTCTGCCTGCACCAGCCCCAGATGGCGATCCGGCAACTGCAAGCCGCCATCGCGCATGACCGCTCCGAAAAAGGGCAATCCAGCAGGCATGCCCTGCCGCGTCAACTCCGCATGCCGCGCGCCGGCCACCCGGTTGGCGAGCACTCCGTGAAAAGGCAGGCCGGGGCGGTAGGAGCTGAGCCCATGCGCGATGGCGCCGAAGCTTTGCGCCATCGACTCGGCATCGATCACTGCGAGCACCGGCACTCCAAAAAGCTGCGCGAGATCGGCGCTGCTGGGCGTGCCATCGAACAACCCCATGACACCTTCGATCAGAATCAGATCAGCATCGCGCGCGGCGTCATACAACAGCGCCCGGCAGTGATCCTCACCTCCCATCCACAAGTCGAGCTGGTACACCGGCCGTCCGCTGGCCCGCTCCAGAATCATAGGGTCGAGAAAGTCCGGGCCGGTTTTGAACACGCGCACGAGCCGGCCCTGGGCGGCGTGAAGACGTGCCAGTGCCGCTGTGATGGTCGTCTTACCTTGATTTGAGGCTGGCGCACTGACAAACAGCGCCGGACATTGCCGATGCTCCATGCTCAGAACTCCACGCCCGCCTGCGCCTTCACACCCTGCTCCCTATAAGGATGCTTCACCGGCCGGATCTCGCTTACCAGATCGGCCTCATCGATCAATCGCTGTGGCGCGTGCCGGCCCGTCACCACGACGTGCAGCATCGCGCGACGCTCACGAAACGCGGCCAGGATCTCCTCGAGGTCGAGGTACTCATACTTCAGCACTATGTTGAGCTCATCCAGGATCACCATGTGATAGGACGGGTCGCCGATCATGCGGACCGCTTCGACCCAACCCTTGCGCGCGGTAAGGATGTCAGCCTCCCGGTCCTGCGTGTTCCAGGTGTAGCCCGCGCCGACGACATGAAAGTCACAGTTGGGTTGAGCGGAAAGAAAGCGCCGCTCCGCGCTGTCGAGAGCCCCTTTGATGAACTGCACGATGCCGAGCTTCCCGCCGTGGCCGAGCACACGCAGCCCCATTCCGAAAGCCGCGGTCGACTTGCCTTTGCCCGTGCCGGTATTGACGATCAGCAGACCCTTCTCGAGCTGCGCGGCCGCCTTTTTCCTCTCGAATCCTTCCTTGTGCCGTTGCGCCATCCGTTTATGCGCTTCAGGATCGGTGTGCATGACTCAACTCCAGACCACGCCAGTCAAGTCGGTCAACAGGGACGCAACCCGTGACCGGCTCAAGTGGTAACCTATGAACACGAGCTCCGAGCGCTCGATGGCGGGCGCCGTGGGTGCTTTTCCAGTTATGCTGACCCGCGTACGCACGCCTTGAACCAGTACCGGCTGCGCAGGCACACTGCTCAACACCAACCCCTTGCACCGCAGCAACGGCTCTTTCTCTGCGATGCGCTCCAGTGCCTGTTGTAGCAAGCTGACATTCTGGCGCTCCGTGCTGCGCAGGACGAAGGACAGCCAACCCGGATCCTGCTCATGGAAATGGGTATGGGTGGCCAAACCATGCGCGTGCGCCATCAGGCCGGAGTGGCTGTGGCCATCCACGCGTCCATGATCCGCCAGAGTGCGGCTCGTCTGATCCGGCATGGGCGTAAAGGGTCCATGAAAATGACCCGAGCGACCCGAAGCAGTCGCTTGATGAAGGTGCAACCCCAAGGCGAGCTGCACCTCCAGGTGTGCGTGGTGTGCCAATTCCACAAAACGGATATTCGGCGCGCGGCGTCGGATCTCTTCCTCCGCCGCCAGCAGCGCGTCCGCATCCAGCTCGTCGATCTTGTTCAGGACAACGACGTCCGCGCTGGCGAGCTGTTGATCAAACAGCAAGCCAACAGGCTCTCCCAATCCCGACGCCGGCTCCTGATCGCGATGAAAGTGTCCGGCGAGCAACCGAGGTGTATCCACCACTACCAGGGTTGCATCCAACACGAAGTCACCGGACAACTCCGGCTCCTGTAGCCGCGCCATCGCCGCCGATGGCAACGCCACGCCAGATGTTTCGATGAGTATGTGATCGACCCGTCCGGCGCGCCGCGCGATCTCCCGCAACGTGGGGACGAACCGGCTATCCTCGGCATACGCGATGAGTCCGTTCGGGAAATCGAGAATGTCGACATCGGCTGACCCGTCTGCGGCCGCGCGCACGAGTGCGCCGTCAATGGACACTTCTCCGAGCTCGTTGATGAGTACGGCCAGCCGTCGCTCCTGGCGCCGCTCCAGCAGCCCACACAGCAAGGTCGTCTTTCCGGAACCCAGAAATCCACTCACGACAGTGACCGGAATGGGCTGTTTCACAACGCCGCCTCCACCGGTGGGGACTCTGATCCCAACGAGCGCAGTTGCGCGATCACGGCGTCAAAATCGGCAGCGACGCACGGATATGCGATCTGCGGCCTGCGAATCACCAATAGTGGAATACCCAACGCGGCCGCCGCCCGCAGCTTCGCGGGGAAGCCGCCCGCCTCGCCCGATTCCTTGGTCACCACGCAATCAATGCGTTGGTCACGCCACAGGGCGAGATTGAAGGCTTCCGAGAAAGGGCCTTGCATCGCTACGATATGGTCGCGAGGGATACCCAGCTCGATCGCCCGCCGAATCAACGCTGGCTCCGGCGTAATGCGCAGATACCATTCTCGCTCGCTCGCCCCGGGCGCGCACAGAAACGCCGCCAGGTCCTTTGAGCCCGTCGCAAGAAAGATTCGTTTCGCGATCGATACAGCCCGTTCTGCTGCCTGGGAAACCGACTCGCATACCAACGCCCCCTGCAGATCCAACGTAGCCGGCCGTTCGTAGCGTACGTAGGGAAGATGCAGCTCCCCGGAAAGCCCGATGAGTTGCGCCGACATCTGCTCGGCATACGGGTGGGTGGCATCGACAATGGCGCGAGCCTGACTGGCTCGCAAAGTTCGGCGCCTCTGGTCTACCCCCTGCCGCCCGGCGCAAACCGTTGCTCCGGCGCACTGCTCCCGCGCAATCTCCGCGCCGTATTCCGAAGCAGCGCTGACGACAATCGGGCCGCAATGACGCGCCAGCTCACGTGCCAACGCGTTGCCGTCACTGGTACCCGAAAACACCCAGATCGCTCTTGATGGTAATTCGGGCCTGCACGAGACCACCTCGTCCGCCCAGACGTTGTACCCTCGCGGAGTAAAGATCCAGTCGCGTCGGCGTCGGGTGAAGCGATTCCCGATCACAATCGTGGTCAACATGTCGAAGCGCAGCGAAACGAGGTCCCGGAGGGCATGGATGCCGACGCTCTGGTCCGGCCGGTACGCGTTGCGAATGACCCCGCAAAGAGTATTGGGCAACTTATGCTCCAGGAGAATTTCCAGAATGCGATAGACGCCTTCGACCCGCGACTTGCTCTGCACGTTGTAAAGGACACATGCCAGGTCAGCCGCCGCGATATGCCTCGCACGCGCCTCGATCCATTCCCACGGGCACATCAGATCGGAGAGGCTGAGTGTCGCAAAATCGTGAGATAGAGGTGAGCCCAGAAGGGACGCGCAGGAGCTCGCGGCGGTGATACCTGGAATCACGTTCACGGCAAAGGTATCGTCCTCGCGCATCTCTTCAAACGCGAGCGCCGCCATCGCGTAGATACCAACATCGCCGCTGGAAACCAGTGCTACTCTCGCCCCCGCCCGAGCCTTCTCGAGCGCAAGACGCGCCCGCTCCCTCTCCTGGGTCAAAGGTGGCGCATGGATCTCCTTTCCCTCGATCCACGGCATTATCCAGTGGAGATACAGCTCGTAGCCCACCACGACCTCGCTGGCACACAGCGCCTCCCGAGCACGCGGTACAATGAGATCACTCGTTCCGGGTCCCACGGACACCAGATTCAAGACGCCCGTCATGGACTGAGACTCCAGCAATCCTCGACCACGGCCACAGCAACTCCGTCGAGCGCTGTTTTTGGCACGACCAGGCGCCCTCGGGTGCATGCGATCAACGCGCACGGCTCACACACCCCGTCAAGACCAACCGAATGACGAACCCACTCGGAGGCTTGCGTTACCCACGCGCGTGACTCGATCTGACGCTTACCTATTACGCGCAGGGGAATCCCATGCGCGTGCGAGAATGAAACCAGCGCGGGCTCGTTCGCCTTGAGATCCACGGTAACAAGCTCGCGTACAGCGGCAAGCCCGCGCTGCGAGTCGCACCGCCTCAGCGCGTGCAGGATCGCTAACTCGACCTGCGCGGTCGTCACACCCTTCCGGCAACCGATACCGACCACCATGGGCTTGAGAGCCTCAGTCGCAGTAGTCACCACCGGAGTAGCGCCGACCACATTGGCCACACGATAGGCAAGCGCGTTGGCACCGGCCTCATGGCCGCCGATCAGTGCGACCGCATGGCGGCCCGCCTCGTCGAGCACGACGACGGCAGGATCGCGATGCTTATCCTCGAGCAGGCCGTCGACAAAGCGAACAGCAATTCCCGCAGCCATGATCAACACCCATTGTGGGTGAGCCTCGAAGCATCGTTGAAAAAGCGTCTTCTGAGGCTCAGAGTGCTCCCAAGGATGAAACAGCTCACCTCCAAGTTGTTGCCGAAGACGCTCACCGAGCGCGCGACCCTCGACACGCACCGGCCAGATGCCAAGCGCCTCGCTCACACCGACCTCCGTTGCGCTCGCGCCTTACGGAAAATGTGCGGATAGTCCTTCGCATACAATCGCGACTCCGCCGCAGCTTCCTCGCTTAAAACCCGCCCAACGAGCAGCAGCGTCGTCAAGCGCCAGTCCTTCGCCTTAACCTCTCTGAGCAGACGTCCGAGCGTACTCCGATGTCGACGCTCGTCCGGCCAACTCGCACGGTGCACCAGAGCTACAGGCGTATCCGGCGGATAATACGGACGCAACTCACCCACAATCCGCTTCAGATGAGGTCCCGACAAAAAGATACACAGCGTGGCTCCCGAGCGGGCGAGCTCGCATAGCGCCTCTTTCTCGGGAACCGCGGACGCGCGACCCGACACCCTGGTCAGGATCACCGTCTGGGAAACACCAGGTTTGGTGAGCTCGCTTGCAAGCGAGGCCGCCGCCGCAGTGAACGAGGACACCCCCGGCACCACTTCGTAGGCTATTCCCAGCTTGTCCAGGCGCCGCATCTGCTCCGCCGTGGCTCCATAAATGGCGGGATCACCGGAATGCACTCGCGCCACATCCAGATCCGCAGCCTGCGCACGCCGATAGCATGCCTCCTGCTGCTCGAGATCCAACTTCGCCGTATCGATGATCTCCGCGTCCGCCTTGCAGTACCGCAGCACCTCCGGAGGCACGAGCGACCCGGCATACATTACAAACGGCACGCGCCTGAGTATTTCCGCCCCCCGCACCGTAATGAGATCCTGCGCACCGGGACCGGCACCGACGAAAAACACTTTCATACGTGGCGCTTTTTCCGCTCCGAACGACGGATCAACATGGTGGACAGATAGCCCACCTCCACCGCCTCGTCGGACAGGCGATGCGGATCCTCGCAGAAAAACTCGCCTTCCAGCCCGATCCGCGCCACCAACGCGCAATGCCTGCCGATATCCATCTCACGCAAAACCCGCAAAACCATCGGCAACCGCTTGCCGATCTTCATCAACACGACCACGTCATGACTCTCGATATCCTCTCGCAACGCTTGCGCGTCATCCGGACACGGCAGAATCAAAACGCGCTCCTTCCCTTCCCCAAGCGGCCAGCTCATTGCCGCCGCCGCGGCAGCGAAGCTGGTAATCCCAGGAATGGTCTGCGTCGGCAGCGAAGGAAGCCGATCCCGCAGCGCGGCCAATGTATAACCGTAAGTCGAGTAGGTCATCGGATCGCCAAGCGTAACGTAGACGACATTGCGCCCCGCCTCGAGCTCTGTCGCAATCTCCGCGGCCAACGCGGCGTAATGCTCGCGCAGCACACTCCGATCGGAATCCATCGTAAAATCAACTTCCCGCAGCCGAGCCTCGCTGATCACGACTCCATCGAGGCACCGGCGTGCAATCGACGACTCCGCCGAACGGGCACGTGGAAGATAAATGACGCTCGCGCGCGCCAACACCTCCACAGCAGCCACCGGCAGCATCCCACGCGGCCCGGGACCCACACCCACACCGCAGAATCTCCCCAACTCGCTCATGCTACGAATTTCTCCAGAGCCGCTTCACACTCCGCTGCCTCACTCGCGCAGTCCCCCTGCCGCCTGCCCCAATGCCATTCCCTGCAACCCAAACAGCCGCACCTCCACGCAGTCAACTCGTGACAGTTTCGACTGCACCGCAGCCGCGATCCGCTTCTCCACCGCACACCAGAGATCCCTCGCGCCGGGATGCTCACGTAACGCCTCAATCACCGCCTCCACAGTATTCGCTCTCCCCAGCCCCCGCGCGGCCTCCTCCGGAAACCCACATTCCACAGCCACCCGTTCCACCGCCGCCATAGCCATGGGACTCCGCCCCGAGTGCGTATCCCACACATCATCCAACGTCTTCGCCAACTTCCCCGGATGTCCTACCATCCACAGCACCGGCAACCTCCGCCCCTCCTCAGCCAGAACCATGTTGGTGCAATCCAACGCAAAACCGATGAAATTCGAGATCGCCACCACCCGCTTCGGTGGCAGGCCCAGCGTCTGCCGAGCGTAGCCTGTGCCAATCTTGCCCGGTGCATACGCCACACTCTCGGCACGACCACCCAGTGCAACCCGGATATATACCTCGATCGACGCCATATACGCCGCCAACGACATCGGCTCCACGACACCGGTCGTCCCCAGAATCGAGATACCGCCCACGATCCCGAGCCGCGGATTGAACGTCTTACGCGCGATCGCTTCCCCACCCTCGCAGCCAATCACGACATCAAAGCCGGGATTTGCCTCACCCGCCAACACCTCCTCGATAGCCCAGCGCATCATCTGCCGTGGCATAGGATTGATCGCCGGCTCACCGACAGGAACCCGGATCCCCGGCTCGGTCACCATGCCAACACCAGGGCCGGCGAGGAATCGCAACTCGCCCCTGCCATTCATGCGCACCAGGCTGGAAATCGCGGCCCCGTCCGTGCAGTCCGGATCATCCCCGGCGTCCTTGACAACCGTTGCACGTACGGAGCCGTCATCGAAGCGCGTCACTTCACGTACTGGAACGAGCAGGTAATAACGCGAATCAGGCAGGCCAACCCTCACCTCGGCGGAAGTTTGTTGCCGCAAAAGCATCAACAGCGCCGCTTTGAAAGCGGCGGTCGCGCAGGTACCGGTCGTGCGCCCCCTCCGCAAGCCATTGTCGGCCGGCACCGTCAGATCCAGCGGTACACGGCTCATATCCGCAATGCGCCCGAGAGATAGTCAACAGCACCTATCATCAAAGCATTCACGACGCTCGCCGCCCACGGCGAGCCCCCGCGAGTGCCGGAGTTCGTGATCCGTGGAACCTGCAGACAACGTCTCAGCTCATCCTTGCTCTCCCTCGTACCCACGAACCCAACCGGCAGTCCAATGATCAACTGAGGGCGCCAGCCCGCCTCCCGCACCAGCCGAGTCGTCTCCAGGATGGCAGTCGGCGCATCGCCGATCGCCAGAACAATGTCGTTACCCCATTTCTCCCAGGCACGCCTTACCCCCGCAGCGGACCGCGTAATACCGGCGTTCTCGGATAAAAGGTGTGTCTCACGATCGTGCACCCCACACCAGACATCGATCTGAAGCTGCTGCAGAAGGCTGCGCTTGAGCCCGCTCGAAACCATGGTCACATCCGTAACCACACGCCGGCAACGCAGGAGCGCTCGAATGCCGGTCTCGACCGCACCCGCTGAAAAGAACAAGTCATCGACAATGTCGAAGTCACCGCTGGTATGCACCAGCCGTTGCGCCACCCGGCGTGGCCCCTCCGGCATCCCGGACCAATCGCGCCCTGCCGCGATGATTCTGAAGCTCTCCTCCTCGATAGGATGAGCCTTGTATGGCGACCATGATGATGACGGAGTTGCTTCGGCCGCGGCGGCATTGGATGGCGGACGAGATGTATCTTGCCTCTCAGAAATCTCAGCGAGTCCGCGCACAGCGAAATGGTGCGGCTGCTGTGGGGTGCCAACCTGATCTTCAAAGCCGACTATCTGCACCCGATACTTGCATAGAGAGCAATTCATGGTGGCTCGCCCCTCCACCCCCTCCCGCGCCCTCTCCAGAAACACCTTGGCTACATCCTCATGCGCCCCGAGATACCCTGCCTTGAGCACCTCCACCTCCGCATGCCGCGCCTGCAGCTCATCCGCGGCGGAGTAGATCCTCTTGACCAGCACCCCATCGAACAGAAAATACGGAAAAACGACCACGCGACGACAACCCAGCCTGGCCGCCCGACGCAGCCCTTCGCCTACTGCGGGCTCCGTGGTGCCCGCGTAACAGACGTACGAGGCCCCGAACCCCATTCCCTCTTCCAACATGCGGGCGAGCTTGCAAACCTCAGAATTCGCATCCGGATCACTGGTACCGCGACCTACAACGACCAGACAGCTATCCGCCCTCCGCGTGGGACACTCCGAGCGAGCCTCGGCTTCGAGGATGCGCTGTTGAGCCAGCCTGAGTAGCAAGGGGTGTACATCCGTGGGCGCGCCAAAATGAAACTCGACGCCCGGAAATTGCCGCTTGAGCAAAGCCAGCTCGCCGGGCATATCGTTCTTCGCGTGGGTCGCCGCCAGCAGAAGCGCCGGCAACATCACCACACGCCGCTCACCTCTCTCGACGACCGCACGCACCGCTTCGTCGATAGTCGGACGAGCGAACTCCAGGAAACCGTGCACAATGGCTCGGCTCGGCGCGCACTTCCTCATCAGGGCCAGCAACGCCTCGACTTCTCTCAAAGCCGCAGGATCACGACTGCCATGCGCAGCGACGACGATGGCGTACTCGGCTACCTGCGCCGCGACGGCGGGCGAGCTATCGTTGACGGCAGGAGCCGTCGACTCCGTTCGAGGGGCGACGCTCATACAGCAGGCTCGATCTGGCTGGCCATCGGCCGCAGGGTACGGATGAGCATGATGCTCATATCGCTGAACTCGTGCGTGCACTCTTGCAACGCCCCGGACCACTGAGCTTCATGGGTCGTCAGATTTTCCCAGACCTCCACACGATGCTCCGGTGCGGCACCTTGAGCAAGGAGAAAGGCCGCTATGTCCCGAGGCATGAAATCCCACGGCCGGGGAATCACAATGGCATTCCGCTCATCCTCCAGCACATGCACGAGATGCCTCTTGAATGGAGTCAGGTCCCCCCTCCGATGGAAGGTGACAAAGGTCGTTTCATCGAAACACACCTTGCCGCGTGAGGCGAGGATCTGCGCGGAGGAGATTCCAGGAACGGTCTCCACCGAGTGCCCACAGGCGCGCTCAACACGCTCCAGATATTGAAAGCCGCTGAAGTGGAGGTCTCCCATGAACACCACCACGCAACGCCTGTTGGCCCGATGGGCCGCGGCGACCTCCAGGAGCTTTGCCGTCTGGTCCCGATATCCCATGGTGATGACGCGCGCCTCAGCGGGTATCAGAGGCCTGACTATCTCCACGACCGCATTGAACCCCGCGACGACCTCGGCCCCACTGATGAGATCCGCGCCCCGCCGCGTGAGGTACTCCGGACTGCCTGGGCCCGCTCCAACGCACACGATCACGGCAAACCTCGAATCGTCACGGACAGGCTATCGGAGTTGAACTCTTCCATCGAAAGACACTGCATACCCAGAGCCGTCGCAAGCTCTCGAGCCCGACCGGTCCGGACATAACCGACCTCCGTATCCAGCACCAGCCCAGGAATGCGTTTTTTCGCCAGTGCCTCCGCGGCCTCCAGTGACTGCCGCCAGGGATCACCTTGTCCGTCCAGCGGAACGTTCGCCCGACCATCGCTCAACACAATCATGAGCGGTCGAGGTCGCGGTGCGCTGAACGAGCGACTCAAGACCTCGTGAGCAACGCTCAGCGCATGCGCCAATGGCGTACGGCCTCCCGTCGGAAGCTCGCGCAGTTGCCGCTCTGCCATATCGATGCTACGCGTTGGGGGCAACAGCACTTCAGCCTGGCTCCCGCGAAAGACGATCACGCCTACCTCGTCACGCTGTTGATACGCCTCATGCAACAAGGACAAGACTGTTCCCTTTACCATCTGCATCCGGCGCAGCGCCGCCATGGAGCCGGAGGCATCGACCACGAACAGAATGAGGTTACCCTGTCGACCCGCTTTCACCTTCCGGTGCAAGTCCGCGCGAGTCACCTCCAGCCGTCCCTCCAGCGCGCGCCCACCAGCTCGCACCAGGGCGTGATGCAATGTAGCCGTCACGGCAAGATCCGCCGGCTGCTCATCCGGAACCGCCCGGACATCGCGTCCTCGACGCGAATCGATCGCACCGCTACGTCGGCCCAACATACCGCCCAACGAGCCTGACTTGATGTCGATGCGCGCCACCGGGCCTACGGTAATCGGCTCAAAGACGAGGCCTTGCGACTCCCTCGCTCCTGGGGACTCGTCATCAGCGTGCTCTGGCGGGTCTTCGTCCTCTCGCCCATATTCACCCGTACCCTGATCGCTTCGCTCGGATCTACGGCCCGGAAGCGGCCCGCAGCCAGAATCACTGCCACCGGAACCGCCATTCACGTCGCCACCGGCACCCCAATCCATGTCGCCAGCGGCACCCCCATCCACATGGCCACCGGCACGCCCGTCCATGTCGCCAGCGGAACCCCCATTCACGTGGCCACTGGCACGCCCATCCATATCGCCACCGCCACCGGCCCGTCCGTCAGCACTCCGCTCGGATGGCGGCGCACTGTCGCCCTTGGAAACTCCCGCCCCGCCGCGCAGTAGCCGCTCCAATTCTCCCTGGTCCAGCCCCGGCTGTTCGAACGGCTTCGCACGCCGCCGATGCGGCAGCACCAACATTGCCGCCTGCGACAGATCAACCGGATGTACATTGACACGACCGTTTAGCGCCGCGAGCGCTCTCGCCGTCTTATTCATGACGAGGTCGGCGCGTAAGCTCGCCACACCCTGCGAGCAGCACAATTCACTGATCAACATCAACAGACCGTCGGCGATCACAACTCGCGGCAGCAATGCCTGCGCCCGCAGCACACGCTCACACAGCGCTCTTTGCTCCGATTGCCAAGCCTCGTTGAAGCTCTCCGGATTGGCCTCCCACGCCAGCCGTCGCCTGACGATCTCGATGCGCACGCCTGGCTCGAGTGGCGCGCGCACGTCCACCATCATGCCAAAGCGGTCGAGCAGCTGCGGACGCAACTCACCTTCCTCCTGATTCATCGTGCCCACCAAGGCAATTCGGGCCGGGTGCTGCAGCGAGAGCCCTTCGCGCTGTACGCGATTGACTCCCATGGCGGCGACATCCAACAGCACGTCGACCAGGTGGTCGGGCAAGAGATTCACTTCGTCGATATACAATATTCCGCGGTGGGCCGATGCCAGCAGACCTGGCTGGAAAGCCTTGCGTCCCTCCTTCAGAGCGCGCTCGAAGTCGAGGCTGCCGAGCACCCGATCCTCGCTGGCTCCCAAAGGGAGGTTCACGAAGGGCACGGGCGTCGTCTCTGTGGAACGCTCCAACGCGTTACAGACGCCGCATACGGCTGCAGGCTCAGCCGGCGCGCAGTTATAAGCGCATCCCGCAACCCTCTCGACAGGAGCCATCACTCCCGCAAGCCCTCTGGCAGCGGTGCTCTTGGCGCTTCCCTTATCGCCCCGGATCAGAACTCCACCAATGCCAGGATTCACCGCGCAAAGCAGGAGTGCCGTCTTCAGCTGTTCTTGCCCGACCAGAGCGGCAAGTGGAAAATCACAGCCCGCACTGATCACCGCGGCTCCCTCGCGGGTGTATCCGCAGGCATCGGGCTATCGAGCCGCGCCGGCCGCGCCGCAGGTCCCACCTCGCCGCGCGCCTCCAACACTGTTTCGGTCTGTAGATACGTCTCCCTCAACGCGTCCAGAAGCGCCGTCTCAGGTGACTCCCACATTCCACGCTGAACTGCTTCCAGCAGCCGCTCGGCAATCGAATGCAATGCCCACGGATTGCTCTCCTGAAAAAAATCACGCATCACAGGATCCAGCGCGTACCGCCGCGCAACGTCCTCGTACATCCAGTCCTCCATGATTTCAGCGGTCGCATCGAACCCAAACAGGTAGTCGACAGTGGCCGTGCACTCGAGCGCGCCCTTATAACCGTGTCGACGAATGCTCTCGAGCCATTTCGGATTGACAACTCTCGAACGAAACACTCGCAGCGCCTCTTCCTTCAGATCGCGTACCCGGGCACGGTCCGGGTCATGGCTGTCGCCGAAGTAGTGCCGCGGCCTGCGGCCGCTGAGGCTGCGAATGGTGGCAATCAAGCCGCCGTGAAACTGCAAGTAATCATCACTATCGAAGATGTCGTGCTCGCGGTTGTCCTGGTTATGCAGGGCAACCTCCACCGTTGCCAACCGTCGGCGGAACTCCGGACGCGCATCGACGCCAGCCTCTTCGCCCGTGTAGGCATAGCCGCCCCAATTCACGTAGGCTTCAGCGAAATCCGCCTGCTCCTGCCAGTTCCTTTCCTGTATGAGCGGCAGGATGCCAGCTCCATACGTGCCTGGTTTCGAGCCAAACACGCGATAGCGAGCCCGGCGCTCCGCTTGCGCCGGGCTCTCGGACGGCGCCGCTTTCGCGGCCAGCTCAGCCAGATAATGCTTACGGACAAAGTTCTGTTCAGGTGGCTCGTCCAGGGCGATGACTGCATTCACGGCCTGATCGATGAGATGGATGAGCTGTGGGAAGGCGTCGCGAAAAAAGCCACTGATGCGCGTTATGACATCGATACGCGGCCGCCCCAACTCCGCCAGCGGAATCACCTCGACCCCGGTCAGCCGGCGATTTTCCGGCAGCCACACGGGACGCACGCCCAGCAACGCGAGAATCTCGGCGGCATCGTCCCCGTGAGTGCGCATCGCGCTGGTGCCCCAGACGCTGATGCTCACGCTCTCGGGGTACTGCCCGGTTTCTTTCAAGTACCGCTGCAATACCTCCCGGGCCAGCTCCTGTCCAACTCGCCAGGCCGCCTGCGAGGGCAGGCTGCGGGGATCTACAGAGTAGAAGTTGCGCCCGGTGGGTAGAATGTGTGCCATGCCCCGGGTGGGTGCCCCGCTCGGACCGGCGGGCACGTACCGGCCATCGAGCGCACGCAGCAGATTATCGACTTCGTCCGTCGTTACGGCGAGACTCGGAACCAACTCCTGACACGCATACCTCAACACCGCGCCGATTTGCTCCGCGGCACCGCCCTCTGCACCGCCAACCGCGCTCTCTCCCATGCATTCCGCAATCACCGCGAAAATGCAATCCGTCGAGAACCGCCGCTCCTGCAACCTCGTGTAGAGCTCACGGCAGGTTCGTTCAATTGCCTCGAGTGCGTCAGCCCGGGTCGTCAGCACACAGTCAGCCTTGCGCGCCAACGCCCGCGCCGCGGACGCGTCCAGGCGCTTGCCTTTATCATCGAGCAACGAGGCGAAATCGAGCCCGTAATACCGCGCGACCTCCGCGGGCAAGCCCGGCACTCCAACGTTCGGTAGCCGCGTCAGCGCGCATAACATGTCTACCTGCTGGGAGCCCTCGGGCGGCCGTCCGAGCACGTGCAGACCGTCTCGTATCTGGGCTGCGCCGATCTCACACAGGTATCCATCGATGTCCTCGATCAGGTGAGCGAAATCAGTCCCGTCCATGCGCGCGAGCCCCAGAGGCACGCCGTGCTCGTTGAGCGTCTCGTCAAAATGATGCGCGTGTCGATGGCTATGCTCGTCATGATCGTCATGATCGTCATGATCGTCATGCTCATCACGCTCGTCATGGTCGCCATGGTCTGAACTTTCCGGGTGGTCGTGATCCTCGCCGCCCGGGTGGTGGCCCATGTCATCATGGCCACGAGCGCCCCGAATCAACTCCAGATCCCGATCCAGGCGCGCCTGCTTGACCAGCGCCCAGATCTGCGCCTGCAGCAGCGGTAGTTTTCCCGGATCGAGCAGCTCGACCTGGTAGTACTCGTCCACCAGCTCGCCCAGCTGAGCCAATACCCCATAGGTGTCCGCGGTCGTCATGGGCGGTGTCAGATGATCGACAACCACGGCATGCGCTCGCCGCTTTGCCTGCGCGCCCTCCCCGGGATCGTTGATGATGAAGGGATAGAACAGCGGCAAGTCGCCCAGCAACGCGTCGGGAAAGCAGTCGGCCGACAAACCCACACCCTTGCCGGGCAACCATTCCAACGTACCATGCTTACCCACATGCACGATCGCATGCGCGCCCCAATCATCCCTGAGCCACCGGTACAAGGCGTAGTAATGGTGGGTGGGCGGCAAGTCCGGCTGATGATAGATGGCATCCGGATCCATGCCATAACCGCGAGGCGGCTGCAGAGCGATGAGAGCATTCCCAAGCTCCAGGCCCGCCAGTATCAGGTTACCGTCATGTACATAAGCCGCACCCGGCGGCGGCCCCCACTGCGCACGCATCCGCTCGCGCGCAGTCTCGGGCAGCTCGGCAAACCAACCGGCATACCGCTGCGCCGGCACTCTTCCGATGGCATTCGCGCACTGTGCGGCCGTCAAATGGTCCAGGTCATAACAGCCACGCGCAATCAACTCCTGGAGCAATGCGTCACCACTTTCGGGAAGCGTCGTGATCTGATATCCCGTGGACTGCATTGCACGCAGCAAGATCATCAACGAAGCCGGCGCATCCAGCCCCACTGCGTTGCCGATCTGCGAGGCTTTCGAGCTGGAGTTGGTGAAGATAAATGCGACGCGGCGCCGCTCGCGCGGGACTCTTCGCAGACGCACCTGCGCCTCGACGAGACCCGCTACCCTTTCGACGCGATCCGCAAGCGGCGCATATTCGATGACCTCCATGCCGCCCGACTGGCGCCGCTGCTTGAACGATATGGGCACGGTGATGACGCGCCCGTCGAACTCGGGAATCACCACGTTCATTGCAGTGTCCAGTGGATTGAGGCCACGGCTCGCAGCCTGCCACTGTGACAGCTCCATGCCGCTCATCACGGCCTGGAACACCGGAACGTCGAGCTCCGCCAGAGCGGCAATAGACCAACCCGCCCTGGTCGGACCGTCCGGATTGATGTCGCCCATGGCAAAGGAGGTCGTGTTGATCAGGGCATCGACGCGAACCCCGCCGTGACGGCGATCGAAAAACGCCAGCGCACCTGGCTTGCCCGCATCGTTCAGGGCTCGCAAGGAGGAAGTATAGACAGGCAGCGCTCGTAATCCGCGACGCTCGAGCGCCATGACGAGCGCATCGATGAATCCCAGATTCCCGCTCATCCGATGAGCCCGATAGAAAACGATGCCTACAATGGGGGCCTGGCCTGGCTCCCGAGCCTCCTGCCAACTCTCGAGCGTGACACCATCGCCCAACAGCGGGTGGTATATCCCCTGCTCGGGAAGCTCCACAGGCGCATCGAAGCCATATCCCGTCAGTGACAGATGGTCGGAGAGAAAGCGCAGCCATTGAGCGATGTTGTGCGGGCCACCAGCCTGCAGGTACGCCAGTGTCTCGCGGAGTATCGTCGGCGCCACAGTCGATACGACATCCAACTCCGGGTTGGGCTCCCCAGTCCCACTGACCACCAGCAGCGATTGCTTCCGCTCCTGCGCGGCATGCAACAATGCCTGCCAACCCGGAATTCCGCTGAGGCGGCCGAGCACTCGAACGATCACCACGCGCGCCAGCCGCAGCTCAGCTTCCAGCAGAGCCCTCATGCCTTGCGCGTCACGCACGCTTTGCAAGCTGAACCCGTGGACCGGAGGAAAGCCGTCGGGCAGGAGCGGAATACTCCGGCTCAACACGGCCAGATCCGTATCGGCATGGGTGAGCAGAGCAATGGAGTTATTCATCGAGCCGTCCCAACCGATAGGCCGCCACCGAAACCATCCAGCACAAAGCGAACAGTGCGACAATGACATAGCCCAGGACGGCGAAGTGGCTGTTGACTCCTGCGACCGCGTCCCAGAAGGCGCCAGTGAATCCGAAGTGGTCGTTGATGAGCGAGAGTGCTTCCACGCCGCCTACCAGGAAAGCCACCGCCGCGGAGGCCAGAGTGACCACAATGTTGTAGTACAGCTTCCGGGCCGGCTTGACGAAAGCCCAGCCGTAAGCCTTTATCATGAGTGCGCCATCCGTCGTATCGACCAGCGTCATGCCCGCGGTAAACAGCGCGGGAAATACCAGGATCGACGGCCAAGACGCGCCCTGCGAACCCTGCTCCGCGGACATACCGAGCAACATGACCTCCGTAGCCGTCTCGAATCCAAACCCGAACAAAAATCCCAGTGGGAACATTTGCCAGCTGTGACGCATCAGGCCGAACAGGGGGCGGAGCACGCGCGCGAGGAATCCTCCTTGCAGGAGGACATCGAAGTCTTTCGCGTCACAGTCCCTCCCGTAACGCACACGTCGAAAGGCGGTCCAGCTATCCCGGAGCGCCAGCAGGTTGAGCAAGGCGATGAGCCACAGAAATCCAAACGAGACCAGTGTGCCGAGGGTCGCGGCGATTTCCCGAAGAGGTGCCGAGCGCGATCCGACAAGTGATGCAGTCAACGCAACGCTCGACGAGGCGAGCAGTACTACGCTGGAATGACCTAGCGCGAAGAAGAGGCCAACACCGACAGGCTGCTTCCCATCCTGCATCAGCCTTCGTGTGACGTTATCGATCGCCGCGATGTGATCCGCGTCGACGGCGTGTCGCAGACCGAGTCCGTATGCCACCACGGCAGTTCCGAGAAGAACCGGACTGCCGTGCAGAGCAGCCAATGCCCATACCCAAACGGCCAGATTGAAGGCGATCAGGGAGGTATAGATGACGACGAAACGTCGTCTGATCGAGCCGTCGGCAAGCAAGTAAGCGCGCCTCTTTGCGTTGACGTCGTCAGCGCAAACGCGGCTTGGCCCTGAAGAGGATGACCAAACCTACCGGCTCACCCCGTCCGATATGTTCGCGAGACGTCTGTGATGGCAGGTCTCCTGGCTCGCGGTCGCACCAATCGCTTGCCTTCCCGGTTTCCCAGTGGCGTTATGACGACTGGCTGGCCCATTTGGGCTGGCCTATTGGGGCGGGCACATCAAGGCTCGCCCATTTGGGCGGGCACATCGGGCCTAACCCACTCGGGCGAGTCCATCGGCGCTCGCCCATTCGGCTCGTCGCTTACAGTTGCGGGGGCAGCTTCGGCATAGGCCTGCGAAACAAAGTCTCCACAAGCCGCACCGAATTCCCTTTTTAATCCATTGAAGGAACCATCGGCTGCGATGCTAGGCGCCGCAGCCAGTGCCGTCAACCGCTAAAGAAGAAACCCAACGACTGCAGACCCAAAGTCCGCACCCGCCATGTCAACCGCGGTGCGAAATCATCATCGGCGCGCACCAATCCCACATCAAATAGAATCCCCGCGACCGTTCCCGAGTGCGAGATCTGCACTCCCAGTGCGCCGACCTCGTCCGCAAGCGCGCGGATCTCACGAAATTTCGACATCGGCAGAAAGCGTTGGTTCAACGCCGCGCTTTCGGTGGCCACGGTGGCGATAGCCGCTACATCGCGCCGCCGAAATGCCTCGCGAATCCTGCTCACCATGCTCTCGAAGGCAGCGAGCTCCGTATCCGTATAGCTCGGCAGCGGCAGACCCAAAGTATCGACACCCCCATGTCCCACGTCAGTATCAAGGCTTAGGACTGCGTATTCGGGCACCCATGAGCCTAAAGACTCGAGCACACTCCCCTGGCGCTGGGCGAACAATACGACGTCGCCGCCAAACATGACGGGGTCCGCGGCGCCTTCAGCCTCAATCGCCAGACGAGCCACGTCACTATCGTCCAGCTCAGTACCGTATGCATTGCAAATCGCGCGAATCGTAGCAACGACATCGCACGTCGAAGAGCCAAGCCCAACACCGGTGGCGACGGCGGACTCGATTTCGAGGCGACCTTGCAATGGCGCGCCCAGGAAAGACAAGGTCAGACACGCCGCCTGCTCGGCTTTTTTCTTCCATTCGGGCACCACCTGCAGAAGTGACCCCGAGCCTCCTCCCGCCTGCGCAGTGGCGCTCACCCAATAGCGTGCAGTACTGCCGACCCCACGCACCGGCATCGTGATCAAACACCGTACCAACTCACCGCCCCGCACCAGTGCTCCCTGAAAGAGCTCTCCATGATGGTGGCTTGCAACTCCAACGCCGGCGCGCAATCCAACACTGTCAATGGCCGCGCGAGCCGATGCGGGTGCATCAGGCAGTACGCGCTCACCCACCGCTCTCGCCGCGTCACCCCGTGCGTTCATCCACCACCGGATCCCGCCGCAGCCGGCACATGTCTCTGAAAGCACTCGACCGCGGCGCGGGCCGCCGGTCCGGCCACCTCTGGCCGGACGAGCACCAGGTACAGAGGCACGCGCCTCTCCCGGCCACTCACCATGGGCAGCGACTTCAGAGCTCCGTTGCGCAGCGACTCCGCCACCACGTGCTCGGGCAACCAGGCATAAGCGAGCCCCGCTTTCACGGTCGCCAACGAGGCTTCCATGCTGCTCACGGTGCAACGGCGTTCCGCTCCCAACCAACCTTCATCCCGGGGGTGCTTACCCCCAGAGTCACGCACGACGACCTGTACGTGCTTCGTAAGATCGTCCAACGTGAGCTCGTGGCCGGCAGCGAATAACGGATGCTCGGGGTGCGCGACGGCCACAAACATGACATCCATGAGAAGCTCTCCGAAATGCCCAGCGGGCACATGAGCGGTTACCACCACATCCGCGGAGCCGTCCGTAATCGCCTCCTCGGCCCCGGATAGAATCGCATCGGAAAGCTGCATCTGCGTGTTGGGACACAGTTGCTGTAGCTCGGCCACGATCTTCAACAGATGATCCCGCGGGAAGGCGGCATCCACCACCAACGTAAGTTGCGGCTCCCACCCTTGCTTGAGGCTGCGGGCCAGACGCTCGAGAGTATCAAGGTCTCGCAGAATCCCTCGTGCTCGCTGCAACAGGGTTTGGCCGTGTGGGGTGAGCACAGCCTTGCGACCTTCGATGACCAGCAGCGGCACGTCCAGCTCCTCCTGCAACCGGCTCACCGCATAGCTGACTGCCGACTGACTCCGATGCAAGGCCGTCGCTGCCTGCGCGAACCCTCCTTCATCGACTACCGCCGCCAGCACCGCCCATTGCTCCAAAGTGGTCCGGGCCAACGCAAACGCCATGGATTCATCCAAAAATCTGATCTCTTTGAACCAAATTTTGCGCTTTTTTATTTAAAAATTCGACCTTATTGTTCACCCTACACGAAGAGGCGCCCCAAACCGAAGTGAGCGGCAAGCGCCTCCCTGCCCCAGGAGGTCTGTATGAACGAAGTCCGACGCAGCAACGAACGAGGCTATGCCGACCACGGCTGGCTCAAGTCCTTCCACAGCTTCTCATTCGCCGACTACTTCGATCCGCGGCACGTCGAATTTGGCCCCTTGCGGGTGATCAACGAGGACCGCGTCGCTCCCGGCCAGGGCTTTGGTACCCATGGTCATCGCGACATGGAGATCATCAGCTACGTGCTCTCGGGTGAGCTGGCTCACAAGGATTCAATGGGTAATGGCTCGACCATCCGCCCCGGAGATGTGCAGCGCATGAGTGCCGGCCGCGGCATTTTGCATAGCGAGTTCAATCCTTCCGGTGACAGCCCGGTGCACTTCCTGCAGATCTGGATCCAACCAGACAAGCCGCGCATCGAGCCCAGCTATGAGGAGAAGCGCTTCAACAGTGAAGACAAGCGCGGTCGCCTGCGCCTGATCGCATCACCGGATCGCGCCGACGAGTCCGTGCTCATCCACCAGGATGCGCGGGTGTACGCAGGCCTGTTCAACGGCAACGAGCAGGCCAGGCTGGACATCAAGCCGGGCAGGCGAGTTTACGTGCACGTTGCGCGAGGCTCTATCACTGCAAACGACACTGAGTTGGGTGCAGGAGACGCGTTGAAACTAACGGACGTAAGCACGCTCAGTCTCGAGAAAGGGCACGAGGCCGAAGTGTTGGTCTTTGATCTACCCGGCAAATAATCCCAGCATCGCCGACGTCCATTTCGAGCAGGGTGGCCCGCGACAGCGGGTCACCCGACAATCAACCTCACACCGTTCCGTTCCGATCGGGTGCGCCAGAAGTGGCAGGACTGATAGGATTGATATCCATCGACCAGATGTGCGGTATGGTATAACCCCATGGAGACGAACTCACGAGCCGGCGTCCAATCTCCGGCGCTCAAGTGGGCCTGCGCCGCCAAAATACACGATCAGCGCGTGGCTCAATATACTTCTTCAGAATACCAACTGATGATAATCTCTTTATGCAGCAACGTTACCTCCTTCTTGTTGCACTGGCGGTTTGTATACCCAACGCTCGAGCTGGCACCGCTCTGGTTATAGACGACCCTCGCCCTGTTGCCAAAGCGATTCAGGTCCTGGTGTCCGAGTATGGATACGTCATCACCTACGAGGATCCTCAGTACGCGTATGCAGGTGACCTCCAGGATGCAACGGCTCAAGTGCGCAGAGATCTCGACAAGTACGCACCCGGTAAGGCGCCGCGAGTGATGGGACCTCTGGGAGGCAAATTGACCCTGAATGTTCCCTCGATTTCCAGCTCGCAGGATATGGCTTCCGTGCTCAGTCAGCTCGTTCAGTCATATCGTGATCGTGGCGGTCACTTTCGTGTGCAGCAGACCGCGGGCGCCTTTCACGTGATCCCCGCCGAAGTCAGGGATGTCAATGGAAACTGGGCCGCCAATCTGTCTGTCCTGGATAACTCTATCTCAATATCCCCCGAAGAGCGCACCGAGTACGGAATGATCGATGCGATTTGCACTGCGGTGAGTCAAGTCGCTCACGTCAATGTGAAGGTGGGGATTGGAGCAGGACAAGGTATAGCCGGAGAAGGCGACGCCCCGCGATATCACCTGGAGGCAAGCAACGAACCGGCGAGAAGTGTTCTTCTGAGAGCCTTGGCCGCCGCCAACGGCGGACGCCGCACTTGGATGCTGCTCTATGACTTTGGGGGAAAGACGTATTTTCTGAGCATCCTTGCCGTCCCCGATCTGTCTCCCATGCCACAGCAAGTCAAAATAGCTCCGCAGCCGCCTGGGCGGCCTGTTTTGAGCGGAGCGGATGCCGGTCCGTGACCGCCGAGATGGGCTCTGACGGAAGTGGCATTGAACATCAGAGCCCATCTGTTTCTAACGCTACTGCGATAGCTCCCTCCGGACGTTGTGGGTCAATCGGCGGTGGGACGTCGGTCACTCGGGCTCCCGTAGCTCCTGGTGGTCGTCGCTTTGCACCGAATCGGTAGCCAAGGACCAGGAAGGCGAAGTCATCTCGGCCCTGTCCTGGCTTTCTGATTCGGTAGTCCCGTAGAATGATTCCCTCCACGAAGAGCTGATCGCCCTTGCGGCCTTCCTTGGCGATCTGCCGACCATTCTCGCCGGTGGCCATGACCAGACGCTCGTGACGAAGCCCACCTTGTCAAAGTCGTCAGGAGCAATGTACTCGCCGTTGCTCACGAGGTAGAAGCGGACGTACCGCTGCTTCTCGCCGCTTATTTGTACGCGGCAGGTACAGATTGCCCCTTTTCCACAACTCTGCTTATATTAGCATAATTATGCTAATAAAAGTGACTTATGCAGACTTTGGAAGACGCTCTAAGCAGCCGCGTCAATATCGCGGTCCTCCGTTACCTTACCGGGGTCAATGGAAGTCTAAGTGGCAATGAGATCGCCAAACGACTCCAACTCCAACAGTCATCCGTGCGACTTGCACTCGAGCGGTTGGTGGAGACCGGCGTTGTCACGCGAACAGACATAGGGCGCAGCGCAGCGTACGAACTGGACCAGCGCCTCGCTTTCGTACGAGTGGTGCTCATACCCCTCTTCCGTGAAGAGGCAAACCTGCGCGACAGACTGTTGAATGGGTTGGTTCGCGGCAGTGATAAACTGAAGCCGAAACCCATGGCGGTTATCCTCTTCGGCAGCTTGGCACGGGGGCGTCGTGACTTCCGAGACATCGACTTGCTATGTATCGCTACGAACGAGCGTCACAAGCCCCTTCTGCACGACGCCATCGTGGGAGCATTCAATCACATCCAGCGCGACTTCAAGGTGCCGGTAAGTGCAGTGATTGCGACCGAGTCGGAACTGAAGGCGCCCCGATTGGAGTCCATCGTAAAAGACACCCGCCGCGACGGCTTACTCCTGTTCGGCACAGCGCCCGACGAGCTTCGAGAAGTACGCACCTGGAATGCAACAGCCGGGATCGCGAAATGACGCGCAAACACCCGTTCTCGGCCGTGGATCCGTCACGAGCGTCAAAATATCTGACCAAGGCAGAACGATTCAAAGCGGACGCCGAAAACATGGCGCAGCTTTCCGACGAATTTAGTGGCGATGGCGTTGCCGTGCTTTGCATCCATGCCGCCATTGCTTATGGTGACGCAATCGCGATTCTCGCTGCCGGTAAGAAGTCGAAAAGCGGAGATCACCGTGACGCTGGCCCCTTCCTCGCCTCCGTGGTGCCAATCCGAACGACCGAAGACAAGGCTGCAATCCGTGCATTCCAATCCATTTTAAACCGCAAGGATGAAGTCTCTTACACGGGAGATATCCTCGACGAGACTGAGGTTACAGCCTTGCTCGATAGACTGCGCGCATTCGCACGTTGGGCGGACAAGAAATTTCAGGACATACGGCAGCGTGCATCACCCTGACACAATCGGATTCCTACCGGGCCCGTGGCCGCAGGTCGCCTTCCAAATAACGTCGCCAACTGCATCGTGGCGCCCGAAGTTCCTCGCGGAGAATCTTTCGCAGCATCTCGGTCGTGACCGGCCAATCATCCTCCGGCACATGGTCAGCTCCGAGCGCATTATGGTTAAATCGTGCAACCTGAACAGATTACCTTGCGCTACCGCTCCCGGATGAGCACCCAGGCAACCAATGTCACCACGCCCACCGCAGCCAGGTAGTAGCCCACGTACGCCAGCCCAAAATGGGCAGCAAGGTAGGTGGCCAGGTAAGGCGCCACCGACGCCCCCACGATGCCGGCCAGATTGAACGACAATGACGCCCCGGTATAGCGCACCGATGTCGGAAACAACTCCGCCAGCGCGGTTCCCAACGGCCCGTAGGTGAGCCCCATCGCCGCAAGGCCGATACACAAGAAGGCCAATGCCCCGACCCTCGTGCCCGATCCAAACAGCGGCCCGAGCGCGAGGCCAAAAGCAATGATACAGAGCGTCGCGCCGATCAGGACGCCACGGCGGTTGCCGCGATCGGCCAGGATCGCGGCAACAGGAATCATCAGCGCGAAAAACAGCACCCCGATCATCTGCAGGATCAGGAATTCACTGCGCGGAAACTTCAGGACCGAAGTCCCCCAGCTCAGCGAGAACACCGTCATCAGATAGAAGAGGACGAACGTCGCCGTCGCCGCAAAAGTGCCGAGCACCAGCGTCCGCGGATGATTGATCATCACAGTCAACATCGGCACGCGGACCCGCTCGTTGTTCTCGATCGCCCGTTGGAAAGCAGGGGTCTCGGTCAGCCGCAAACGCACGTACAGGCCGACGAACACCAGCAAGGCGCTGGCAAGAAACGGCGCCCGCCAGCCCCACTCCAACAGCTGCGTGTCGTCGAGGGTGCTCGTCAACAACAGAAAAGTCCCGGAGGAGCACAGAAAGCCGATCGGCGCCCCGAGCTGCGGAAACATGCCATACAACGCCTTCTTGCCCGGCGGGGCGTTCTCGGTAGCCAGGAGAACCGCACCACCCCACTCACCTCCCAGGCCGAGACCTTGTCCGAGCCGGAACAAGGCCAACAATGCCGGCGCGAGGACACCGATGGATGCATGCGTCGGCAAAAGTCCAACCGCCACCGTCGAGACGCCCATGGTCAACAACGCGGCGACCAGAGTGGCCTTGCGCCCGATACGATCGCCGAAATGTCCGAACAAGGCAGAGCCCACGGGTCGGGCGAAGAACGCCAACGCGAAAGTTGCGAACGACTGCAAGGTCGCGGAGGTCGGATCGCTGGCTGGAAAGAACAGATGTGGAAACACCAGCACGGCCGCCGTCGCATAGGTATAGAAATCGAAGAACTCGATCGTCGTCCCAATGAGGCTGGCGAAGAGGACCTGCGCCGGTGAATTCACCGCGTGCGGGGTGATCGCCGCGGACGTGGCGGCGTGAATCCGTGCTTCAGTCATAGCCGGAGTAGATTAACCCGGCAACGAGGAAAGATCGCGCGCCGCGAGCGTTCCGATGGTCTCGATCGTCATGTCAGGTGCGGGATATTTGGCTACCTCCGCGGCGTCGAGAGCATAGTGCCCCTGGCGGGGAAAGATCGTGGTGAGCTTCGAGCCCCAGCACTGCTTCATCGCCGCCAGGATTCTCACCTTGTCATCGATCATCACATAATGCCGCGCCGGATAGCGGTGGGCCACAGATTCGAGCATCTTCTCCTTATGAAGGTAGATGAGCACCCTGCCATCGACGGCATCCCACAGCCCCGAACGTTGTATTTTGCGCGGCTGGAAAACGACATCGCCGTCGGAAAGGATGACTGTCAGGCCCTTCCGGCGACAATGCGCGAGCGTAGCGAATGCGCCCGCGTAGAGCCGTGACGTGAAGGGATAGTCGACCAGAAACGAAGAGAGCTTCAGCAGCTCAGGCTCGTCGAGGTTCTCGAGCCGATAGCGTTGCAGTGCCCCGAGGTAGTCCGCATAGCCCAGCTCCGCCCGCAGATCCTCGAAAATCGCCCAATACCGATCCCGGGTCGCACGGCCAAACTCGCGCTCGAGATGCGTGCCCAGGTCCTCCTGCACAGCATCGTTGTCGAGCAACGTATTATCGACATCGAATAAAAAGACGGTACCCTGAGCCTGCGACATGGCCTCTCAACCTGCTCGACCGCAAGAAGGGCCACAGCTTACCGCGAAATGCCCGGCAGCACCGCGCGCCGACCTCACCCGCCAGTGGGCGCCACCGCACCGCCAAAGGCTCGCCCGGACCCGCCGCAGCCACTGCCCGAAGCCGAGTCAAACCGTCCGATCCCGAAAACCAGACAACCAACATCAACCAACACTTGCGCGGCGCCCGATCCGGTTTTCGGCTGGGGACATTCACCGGCTCGAGCGCCTGACGTTGCCATGCATCTTCAGGCGCCTTCCGTCGGGCATTTGGTACTAGTCCTGGATCCAGTCCTCTTCCCTCTCTCGAGGTGTGATCCGTACGTCATGATTCTGACAACATCCAGGGAGAGTGTCCGGGCGACCCGGCTGTGCGCACGACACTGCTCCGGCGGCGCATCTCTGCAACCACTTGTACGGCTGCGGATACAGCGGCTGGCTGGGCAACAGTCGCCCAACAAATCTCATCTCCCGATTGCCGGCCGCCGGGAACAGGACTAGAGTTGCGCCTGCCTCAACCCGATCGGAGATCTTGCTATGGTTGGCTGCAGGACGGCTGGCGCTCGCATTCTCGTGCTGGTCCTTTCTTGGTGTTGCTCGATTTGCCTGA
Source organism: uncultured Steroidobacteraceae bacterium (assembly GCA_964494895.1). Taxonomy (GTDB): domain Bacteria; phylum Pseudomonadota; class Gammaproteobacteria; order Steroidobacterales; family Steroidobacteraceae; genus 13-2-20CM-66-19. Next base: position 49,389 of record CAZBTV010000012.1, read on the forward strand.
CTTCGCGTGCCGTAGGCCAGGCCGCGGAGCCGCCGGAGAAGCCACCGGAGAAGGCGGATATGCATCACCACAACCACGCGATGTCGATGGAGATGAACATCCCGAGTGGGGTGACCGACCGATGCGAGGCAAAGTTCACTTATGAGCCGGGTCCCCTGGGCCCCGAGCATTGGGGCGGCGTCTGCACCGCAGGACAGTCACAGTCGCCTGTTGATATTACGAAAACGAAGAAAATGCCTATCCCACCGCTCGCAGCGCTCGAGTTCCACTATGAGCCGGCACAGCTCGACGTGGTGAACGACTGCAACCACTACCTCATCAAAGCCCGATTTCCCAATAATCAGTGGCTCACGGTGGCGCGCAAGCCTTATCGGCTGAGTGAGATCGACTTTCATGAGCCGGGCGAGAACGCCGTCAACGGCAAACGGCCGGCAATGTCCTTGCAACTGGTGCATTTGTCTCCGGAGGCGACTTTCCTCATCATCGAGATCCCGATCGTCGATGGGAAGGAAAACCCGGTAATCGAGACGCTGTTGGACCATATCCCCGCCGCTGGAAAAGAGCAGGTTGCTTCGGACATCAAGATCAACGCGATGGATCTGCTGCCCGCTGATCGCGGCTTCTACACTCTGCGTGGCTCGTTGACGAATCCAGTTTGCAACGAAGGGGTCGCCTGGTTTGTTTTGAAACATCCCATAGAGATGTCGGCGAGCCAGATCGCTCGATACCGGCATTACTATCACAATACGGCGCGGCCCTTGCAGGCTCTCGGGCAGAGACCAGTGCTCGAGAGCCCCTAGGCCTGGGAGCCCCACGAACGGCGACGCTCGCTATCTGGCTATGGCTGGCCACTCACGACACGGGCCCTTCCGGCTCGCTCTGGCGCTCCTTGCTCTGCAGCTAGGTGACTACGCACGTGCCGATCCGCCGAATCCAGGCGAGCGGCAACGGGCGATGAGCCTGTTTGCCGAAGGCAAACGCCTGCAAGCGCTGCCGCTGTTGGAGGAGATTGAAAAGAAACAGCCGCAAGACAGTGACGTGCTGGTCGCGCTTGCGGCTTCCTTGGTCGAGCATGCGGCGACCCTGAGCGATCCGGCTGCGGTCGCCAAGGAGCGTTTGCGCGCGAAGGAGTTGCTGCAAAAGGCCTTCGAGCTCGGAAATACCAGTCCTCTGGAGGAAAATCTACGCCAGTTGCTCGGTGAGCTGCCGGCCGATGGCGCCATACAGTTCTCCACGGATCCCGCCGTCCAACGCGCCATGAGCGCGGGCGAATCTGCCTTTGCCCGGCAAGAATTCGCCGAAGCATTGCGCCAGTACGCGCAGGCTCTGAAGTTGGAGCCTCGCAACTACGATGCGACGCTGTTCACGGCAAACACATTCGACCGGCAAGGCGACACCGGCAAGGCGGCCGAGTGGTACGAGCGTGCAGCCGCTCTGGACCCGGACACGGAGACAGCCTACCGCTACTACGCCGATATGCTGGCCAAGCACGGAGACATGCTCAAAGCGCGCACCATGCTGATCCGGGCTGCCGTGGCCGAGCCGTACAACAAGATCGTCTGGCGCGAGATCCGCGCCTGGTCGATCATCAACCATACAGCATTCAACATCGTGTACCTGCCCATTCCGCTGGCTCGCGATTCCAAGGCGCGCGCCCCAGGACAGGCTCCGGAAATTGCCGATGCGTGGCGGACCTACTATTCCGTCAAGGCACGCTGGAGCCACGGGGATGCCTTTCAGAAGCGGTTTCCGCAAGAGGGCGCCTATAGACACTCGCTCGAGGAGGAGTCCGAGGCCTTGCGTGCCGCGGCTGACATCCTCCAAAAGCTGAAGGCACACGACGAGGGCGCACGCGCTGTGAACGCGGATCCGGTCGCCCCCTTGCTGCTGCGATTGTATGAGGCTGGCTTGATCGATGCCTATGTGCTGTTCAGCCTCGGCGACGACGGTATCGCGAAGGACTACGCTCCTTATCGAGCTCAGCACCGTGACAAGCTGGAAGCTTATCTCGATCGCTTCGTGATGCCGCCGGTGGGACCACCGGCGGCGCGCATTGACCCGATTCAAGAGCCGCCGTAGCGACCGCGGCGCGCGCTAACGCGCCGCAGTCCTACGACATCTCACGGTGCGGGATTGACGTGCTCGATCGCCATCATGCCCAGGTCCTCGTGTCCGAGGATGTGGCAGTGGAAGACGAAATCACCGCTGATGGGACCGCGGAAGTCCATCAGCAGTTGTACCTGGGGGTACGGGATTACGGGCTTCCCGGTCGCATCGACGCAAGCCGGAGGCTGGACCCCTCCGTTCAGGGGAGCAGGACCCGCACAGTAGGGAACCTCGACCATATCGAGGAACTGTCCATTGATGCCGGGCGCCTGCTGGCTGCCGTTGGCCTCGAAGTTGTCTTGTGACAGCACCTTGAAGTGGATCTGATGTTGATGGAGCTCATGGTTTTCGCGGGCACGGTTCTGCACGATCCACTTCTCCACCGTCCCCTGCGTCGTGACGATCGCGGGGGGATTGTTGGCGTCAAACGCTGTGTCGGTCGGGTAAGGCTGCGTGGCGCACTGCGCACCGGCCGCCGTTACACATCCCGAGGCGTTGATGAAGAACGCGCTGCCATCTTCGACTTCCTCGAAGAAAACTGTACGCGTCACGGAGGGAGTGACACTCATGATACCGCTGAAGCGCCGCTGGCTGGTGTTGAGTGCCGCGAAGGTGGGGAGACGATCATCCAGGAGCGGCTCATCCGAATCCGGGTTTCCCAGGAGCTGAATGTTCAGGAGCGGTCGGGTCGGCAACGTGTCTCCAAGCGGACCCGAGTTGATGAACTGCGTAACCAGTTGCGCGCTCTTCACCGTGTATGATGGGGCTTTGACGAGGAACTCGACGCGCGCTGCCGGCGGGATCCGGTAGTGGGTCACGGGGATGAGGCTGCCCGGCTGGGTGCCATCCTGGGAGTTCACCGGGACTGCGTCGATGCCGACGAGCTCGATGGTCTGAGGAACTCCGTCGAATCTCACCTGTAGATCGAGGGGAGCGTCGGATGTGCAATTGCAGACGCGCCAGAACTGAGTCTCGCCGGGCTCCATGTGAATCACGGCAGGCGTATAGCTTACCGTGGTCGAGTTGCCGTTGGACGTGACCGTCGTATTCAGCGGAGCGAAGTTCACGCTCAGATCGCGCTGAGGAATTCCACCATCCACCGCATTGCCGCCCGGAATCTCCGAGATGTTCGGATCCGTGAACGGCAGATCCCGGATCATGATCACCCGGTGGCGCAGCGCCGCGGTTATTGGCTGCACATTGTGAATACCATCGACAATCAACGCTCCGGAGGCCCCACCGTAAACAGCGGCCTCCGTTATCCCGTGCACATGTGGGTGATACCAGTACAAACCCGGTGGCTCATCCGTAGGGAACTGAAAGCTGTATTGGAACGTGTTGCCAGAATTGACAAGCGTCTTGACGACGTTATCGCCGTGACAGGCAGGCGTGACGTTCGCGCCATGATAGTGGATGTTCATCGAGCCGCCGGTCATGCCGAAGCCTTGCGTGTCGGTCGTAGATGAAGTCTTCGCCGTAGTATCGCCACAAGTAGGCGCGTCGAACACCTCGTCGGTCTGACCCACGCTGCTCACGGGAGTATTGTTGGTTACCGTGATATTCAAAGTATCGCCCGGATTCACGTGCAACGTCGGGTTCACCAGGCCGTTGGGAGTCATGAAGCAGAATTCTTGCCGGCCCAGCGAGTCGGTGACCGTCTGGTAGGAGAACCGGACGTTCAGAACACCATTCTGACTGAAGAGCGCCGGAGGCTGGTGGATGACGCTGCCGGCAGCGGGCCGCGGACAGGCATTGGCAACAGGCGCCACCGGCGTGGGCGCGGTGCTCGGGGTGGTGGTCTGTGCGAATGCACATGTTGAAATGAAAGCAACGAGACCGAGGCACAAGACCTCTTTGCGTTTAAACATTGACGGCTCCTTCGGTTCAATATCCGGTTGCACGGAGCTTGACCTTTTTTCAGACAAGTGTAGTGCGGCAGGGCGAATGCCAGGCACTGTTGGTTCTGGTTGCGTCACGGAGCGCGAGCAGGCGTTCCCGTTCGGCACGAAGTCCGACAAGGGCAACAGCGGTGACGAGCCGACGGCAAGCTCGGTCCGGCGGGCCTCCCTGAACATCATTCGCCCCTGGGAGCCGAAAGGCTCCCTTGAAGCGCTCAGCCATTGAGCGCTTTGCGCGCACGTTCTAGCATCAGCCCCGCAGCGGGACATGATTCTCTGGATCCACACGGACTTGGATAGTTAGATTCACCGCCCGCTGCGCGGTCAACCAAACGCTCTGTCTAACGTTTATATAGCGGAAACTTTCTCGGGGCTTTCTCGGAGCTTTCGAGGCTCCAGCTCCACTGTGGCGAGGAGGGCAACGAAGTGAATGTCAAGAACCGGAATCTCACAATCACCAATCGCAGGCTGGCTGTTGCAAGCGGCGCTGTTTTGTTGACCTGTCTCGCTGGCTGTGGAGACGACGGTAACTTTGTTGTCATACCGGGCCAGGGCTTGGGTCCGGCGTACGTGCCCAACTCCATCGCAGTCGCGGACGTCAATCACGACGGCATCCCGGACCTGCTGGTCGCGACCACCATCGACCAGGGAACCGGGAATAACCCAGGCATTGCCGCCGTGTATCTCGGCACGCCGGCCTCATCCCATGGTTATCAACCCGGCGCCACTTATCCCATCACGGGCACCGATCCTTCCGGCATCGCCGCCCTCGATCTCACCGGCTCCGGCTGGACAGACCTGGTGGTTTCGAATTTCGGCAGCGGAAATGCTTCGATCTTTCCGCACGACCCCGCGAATCCCGGGAAATACCTGCCTGCAACAACTCTCACCACGGGTGGCCAACCCAACCAGGTCGTCAGCGGCGACATCAACGGTGATGGCAAGCCTGACCTTGTCTTTGCGGACCTGAGCACCAGCGGCAATGCCATCGTCCTGCTGCAGGACGCCGCCCACCCGGGACAATTTCTGCCACCCCTCAAACTCTCCACCGGAAACTTGACCCCGAGCGTAGCTATCGGCGATCTGAATGGTGACGGCCTTCCGGACGTGGTCGCCGCGGACTACGACAGCAATGGCAACAATGGCCAGGTTACGATCTTCTTACAGAATCCCGCCGGCCCCGGCACTTTCCTGCCCGCCGTGACCTTCGCTGCCGGCGCGCAGCCGCAGGCGGTCAGAATCGCGGATGTGAACGGAGATGGTCTGCCTGACCTTGTAGTTGCGAACCGCGGTCCCGGAAGTGACAACACGGGAGCGGCCGGCGTCTCGATACTGCTGCAGGATGCAACTCACCCGGGTAGTTTCCTGGCACCCGTCACCTACTCGACTCCGTGGGGCGCAGTCGATGTCGCGGTGGCCGACCTGAACGGTGACGGCAAACCCGATCTCGCCGTGGCGAGTCTCGGCCCGGCGCCCACCGGAGCCGTGTCAGTGCTCCTGCAAAATGCGTCCAGCCCAGGCACATTTGCACCGGCAGTCAGTTATACCGGCTTCGGGCAACCGCTGAGCGTAGCCATCGCGGACCTCAACGGCGACGGCCATCCTGACATAGCGGTTGCCGACGGTTACAACGCCACGGTCATGCTGCAGAGCGCGTCCTCGCCCGGGACGTTCTCCTATGCGATGCCTGTAAATTAGCGCGTTGCCTCATCCCATTCCTGCCGCCCGCGAAGCATGAGAGCGGTGCGGTCCTCCGGAAGGACCCACCGCTGCTCGATGAGATCATCGACCGCATGACCGAAGCGGTCGAGATAATCTTCACGGCCGCCGTAGCGCTCTTCGATCGACTTGCGTGGGTCACGGGCCTTGCGCCGCTCACTCGCGGTCTTTGCGAACGGAATGTAGGAGGCTTCGAAAGAAACACGCTGCCCGGAAGCACCGATCGACGGGTCACGTAGATTCCAACCCGCGTAGGTTCCGAGGGGCACCACGATTTCCGGAAGACGGACTCCGTCGCGCTCGTTCCCATCCGCGTCGACCTGCGGGACCAACACGGGAAACGCCTTACCCACATTGGGGGGTTCCACACTGAGGATGCCCTCTTTCCAGTGCGGCCCAAAGTCGAGGCGCCAGGCTTCACTGGCCTCCGAAGGCCTGTTGATATCCGAGAGCGGCGGAAATGCATACTCGCGTAACGGCACGAGCGTACCGTTGTCGATGCGCGGATAGCTGCTTCGAGGCGGCTCGGTGCCGCTGCGAGCCCATGCGTCCATGTTGGAAATCATGGCACGCCAGAAAAAACGGATCGGCAGCGCGGATTCCGGCTCCTGCCCCAGCAGATCGCCGGAGCCTTTGCGCGGCGGGAAGGGCCCGGAGAAGTGTTGCAAGCCGGTAAAATGATAGATCCTTACATTGTCGGAGATGGGCATATCCGCCTTGCCCTCTGCGTCCACATGAATGAGCGCCGCCGCGCGCGCCCAGTACTCGTACGAAGTGTTGGAGAAGAAGATCTTCGGGACGACTTTCTCGGCCGCGGCCCGATCGAGCAGACCACCACGCTCGCCGCTCACCGGGTCGCTCTCGGGAAGATCAGTGAAGGGGAAAACATCGGTAGGAAAGAAGACCGAAGATGTGGGCTGGGCATCGCGGGAAGGCTGCGCGAAGCGGTAGTTGAAACTGCCGCGGCCAGCGCCAGCCACGTGAGCGAGAACGCAGTCGAGCGCAATCCTGCCCTCCTCATCAGCGTTGAATCCTTCATAGAGGAAGTCCCGTAAAAAACGGCCGTTTTGCGAGACTCCCTGGCCGTAGACCCGCTCGGCGCGCACCACCGCATCCGGAGCGTGTTTCACGTAGGAAGCGAAGTCCCGCACGGCCGCAAAGCCGAGTCCGGCAATGACCGGATCCGCCACGGCGTATACATATTCATAGATCGCGCCCGCCTTGAAACCTCCCTTCAGGCGGATGTTCCGATCACTCGGGACGACCTTGCCATCGACCATGTCGGCGAACTGCCATTGCGAGCGCGGGATGACCTTGCGTTTTGAGTCACGTGACGCCCTCACTGTCAGAGCGTTTCGAGGGTCGTCCGCGTTGGCGACCGGATACTCGGTGCCACCAATATTGCCCAGGATCAAATGCCCTAGCGGGATCTCATCCGTGTCCTGCGACAGCATGAAATCACCGCGCAAGAGCCCCGTGATGGGATGATCGCCTTCTCGCGCAATCGGCGCGAAGAGCTTGAGATCATTCGGTCCCGGTGCGTCCCACTGCCAGCCCACACTGACGACCGTGAACCCATGACGCAAAAGCCATGCATCGCCAGCGTCATGAGCCAGATCGGGATCACCGTCGTCGACGAGAGAGAGGATGTGTGGCCGTCCGCGATTCGGAACCTCGAGCAACAGCGAGCCGTTGGCCTTGCGCGGATCCTTCGGCCGAAACACTACAAAGCTCGAAGAGAACGCCACTTCACCCTGGCGCAGATTGACGGCCTTGCCAAGATCGACGATGCGGGCATTGCGCGGATTTTCCACCCGCACTGCGTAATATATCTGTCCGCTCAGCCGTTCGTATGCGCCGACGTCGCCAAAGGACTTACCCTCCAGCACATCCGTGCGCGACTCGATCTCGATGCGGGTGACACGAGCCTCCGTGGGCGCGATCACGCAAGCCGAAAGTAACAGGAGCGTTAGGAATCGTACCGTGTTTCGCATCCGCGCAGATTAACACGGCAGAGGCGCGATCCGACTTCATCGCCAGAACGCTTCAAACGTCCGCGCTAGAACAACAGCAGCTTACCGGGCGTGTGCGATGAGCGTATGCGGCAGCCTTACTTTACGGTGTAGCCCCGCGCATCCAGACAAGCGCCGATGGCGCGACGATAGTCATCAACCGTACCCTGATTTTCCGAACGCGTCGGATCAAATCCAGTCTGCGACACCGCCCACTTGTGGCACTCGAAGCGATCGTTCGAGGTCTGCTCGTCACTCTGTCCGTTTCGCGGATACACGTAAATGTCCGAAGCGCCTCCCGTTGGCGCCGCACCACCGGACACCGCGTTGCCTTCGGTCGACGCGGTGTCGTCAGCCGTGCCTGCGACGGGCGGAGGATCCGTAGCGACATAACCGTTCTCGCCCGAATCCCAGAGGTAATAAGCATTATTGTAGTAGTAGTACGGCACGCTACCCCACCAGTAGGTCGCATAGCCGAAAGGCAGAACCGGCAAGAACCACGCAAAGTTCGCGCCGTAATACACTCCCGGCCAGAAGCGGCCGCCCCAGTACCCGCCACCCCAATACCGTCCGGAGCCCCAGACTCTTCCACCGCCCCAGCCAGGGTGACCATTCCAGCCTGGGTGGCCGTTCCAGCCCGGATGCCCGTTCCAACCGGGGTGGCCGCTCCATCCGCTATGTGCGGCGAAACCAGCATGACCGCCGTAGTAGCCGCCCGCATGTCCGGCGTACCCGGGGGCCATCGCGGCCCGACTGCCAGCAAATCCACCCCAGGCATGTCCACCCGCTGCCGCGAAGTGGCTACCCGCCGCAAAGCTGGTTCCTGGCTGGAAATGGCCAGAGATGACCCCGCCACCAAAGCGGGCACCCCCGCCGAAGTGGCCAGCGCCTCCGCCGAAGTGTCCGCCACCCCCGCCGAAATGACCGCCCCCGCCCCCGCCCCCGCCTCCGCCACCGCCGCCGAAGTGACCGCCGCCGCCGCCTCCACCACCACCGCCACCGTGACCTCCACCGGCATCGGCAATGGCCGGAACACCAGCAGCGATGATGACCGCGGCCAGCACACCCAGTGACCGGAACAGAAACCCTGCTCTTCTAGCGCAACCAAACCTGGTCATCATGGCTCTTCACTCCGTCGCTGCGTGCCTTCCGACACACGCGCGGCACTGATCCTTGACAAATTGGGGTCTTGACAAATTAGACCCCCGATCATCGATCCCGTTCAAGCTCAGAAACGCCTATCCGGCGTTGCCCGTTGATGGGATAGGGTCGTTCCTGAAGCCCTTTTCCAGTGGCACTTCGGATCGGTATCACCCTTACCTGAATAACGTCGATGGGGGCGCGCAGATGACAGCGCCCGGTGAACGCTCAATAAACAAGATTGAGCGCAATGACCGGAATGACGGGCGCGCTGGTGTTGCGGCCGCTGGCGGTGAGCTTCACTCCCATGATGAAACCCACGGCGGAGCTCCAATTGTATTCAATCGCCGGGGCAAAGCTGAGCGAGTAACTGGCGCCTGAGCTCGTAAAGACGGCGCTCGAGCCGCCAGAGGGCTCGAGCCATTGGCTACCCTCCACCTTGGTCGTAGCGTCATGCTCATAAACAGCATCTAGCGCCACTACCCAGTTGCGGGTGACGCTGTACTCCCACGCGGCATCCGCGATGTATGTATCGCCGGGGCTTGCCCGGCCGTGGAATGTAGCGGACGTGCCGTACACACTGACGCCGCGTACGTCTGCTGTATCCGAGACCGCATATGACAGGTCCAGGCGGGCGCGCAGGATGCGACCGTTGGGCATCCAAAAGTAATCCTGCGAATAGACCGACACGGTAGTCGTGTGCACGCCGCCTCCGAACCCATCGGCGGGATGCGCGCCCAGACGGTCGTACCTGCCTGTCGGCAAGGTCTCACCCAGCACTACCGACAGGGTTGGAATCCAACTTCCCGGCTCAAATCGGGTCAGGCGATATTGCCCCTGCACAGCCCAGTCACCGAGCTCAGCCGACGTGCTGGGGCCCGTATCGCCCGACAATGTGTAGCCGAATCTCGGGATGAGGCCCGCCGTGAATCGGTCAGTGACTCCGTAGAGCATATATGTCAAAGAGCCCAGGCTCTCCCGGTGCGCCACTTCGTGCCTGACACCGCGCGCGTCGAAACCCTCACGGACAATGGAATTGAACAGATATGGCTCGATCAGAACATGTCCGTGAGGCAGCGTCGAAGCATTTGCGGCCAACAGCGGCCCTGTCCACCACGCGTCATCGAGCGCCTGCGCGGACTCGGCGCCTCCCCAGGAGGGCATGAGAGCCAGCAATATCACCCCCAACGCCCACACCCTCATTTTCCACCTCGCGCCGGTCGCGATAGCCCGGGCTACAATGTCCGGGAATGATGGACGGTCATCCCGGAAGGCACAGTCCGTTTCTTGCTATGTGTCGCCCGTTTTCAGACAAAATTCGCCCCCGTCCCACTCATCCACTCATACGAGGACACCAAGATGACTCTCACCGTCTCGATCGGTCCGGTAATCGCGCTCATTGCCGGCATCCTGATTCTCGTCATGCCTCGCCTTCTCAACTTCATTGTAGCGATCTATCTCATCCTGATCGGCTTGTTGGGCCTGTTCGGAAGCAGCCACGGGCTGCACGTCTAGGCGTGCTGCCGCAGGCGCGCTGCGGTGAATGCGAATGATGCGTGTGATGCGTGCTATGCCCGCAACGAGAACGGGGTGAAGTCCGTGTTACGGTCGTAATAGTCCTCCTGCTCGGCGCGCTTCAGGAAACCCACCACCTGGTAGGTGAGCGGTGTTGCAACAACTTCCCAGGAGGACTTGAGCACGTACTGCGTCAGGGTCACGGAAAGAAGCTCTTCGGTGGGCCACAGGCCGGTGAAGGCGATCGTATAGAACAATGCCGAGTCGACCAGCTCACCGCAGAGCGTCGAGCCGATGATCCGGCTCCACAGCCAACGCCCGTTCGTCCACAACTTCATTTTCGCCATCACAAAGCTGTTCACGAAGGAGCCGCACCAGAACGCAATGATGGAGGCCAGCACGATGCGCGGGGTATTGCCGAAGATTTCCTCCACCGCGAGCTGGTTGTTCTTCCAGCGCTCGGCCGGAGGAAGATGGACGATGACAGCGGCCATGAACGAGGCGAACACCAACGCCCCGAAGCCGGTCCACACCACACGGCGGTCGCGTGCGTAGCCGTACACCTCGGTGAGGATATCGCCGAAAAGATAGGAGATCGGAAAAAACAACACACCGGCCAGAAAGGTCAATGAGCCGATGATCGGCACGTGGACAGTGGTGACCTTCGCCGGACCGATGAGGTTCGCGCAAAGAAGCACACAGACGTAAGCCCCAAGGATCAAATCGTAATATTTGTAGTTCTTCATGAGCAAAGCGACTGGACGATCGAAGGCCGCATTCTAACGGGAAGCAATCGCCTGACGCGCGAAGCAGCGGCACAGCCCTTGCTCGCAAGCTTGTCCGGAATGCCTAAGTGAGTTCCCTGATGGCGATTCGCCCCCATCAGCGCATTGAATATGACGGGGATAGCCCCAGATGACTCAAGTAGCGTGGGCAGATGGGTCCGCGCACGTGCGCGGCTCCACAAACCCCGCGAGGGCAGGCAACCTGCCGGGAGCAAGCATCATGATCAAAAGAGCTACTTTGACTTTGGTTCGCAATTCGTTGATCTCGCTTGCAATCAGTGTCCTTGCGCCGGTCGCGTGGGCGGGACCTCCGCCGGATGATACGACTGCTTCCGCCGCGACCGGCTCCACAAATGAAGCGGGATCGGGAACGCCATCCTCTTTATCGGGCGTAAATGTTCCCATGCAGATTCCGGCCCGTCCCCCGAGGCCGCGACTCCTGGATCTGAGGCCACCGGATATCCGCGCAGTGATGTCGGCGGAACAGCTGACGGCGGCGCTACCGAATCCAGACGAGACTGAAGTCGTCGGCCCGGAGACTGTGCAGGTCCGCGGCTCTACACCGCCCCCGTACGTACCGAGTGGCTTCGCGGCCCTGTATTGGGCGGCTACTCACCCGTCACAGGCCTGGCGTATCCTCGCACCGGCGCAATGAAACACGGGACATAACCTACCCAGCGTCCATAGCCTGGGTATCTGAGTCAGCCAGGCCTGGGGAAGCGGGCAAAACGCTTCCCCACGCCTCGCCGAATCCGATTCGCCTGAATCCGTTCCGCTCGCACCAACCCCGGAAAATGACTCGATCCCCATCGGCGAGAAAGGTCCGGGTCTCACCCGAGCTGAGTGCGATGGACCGCTTGCCGCCCTCGGTGAGCTCGAGCAGTGACCCCGCCTCCTCGGGCTTGGGCCCGGACTGAGTGCCGCTGCCAAGGAGATCTCCTGGTTGCAGATTGCAGCCATTCACGGTGTGGTGTGTCACCAGATGCGCGACCGTCCAATAAGACTCGCGAAAGCTCGACTGCGACAGCCGCTGCGGCGGCTCCCCGAGCGCGCGCATACGCTCGCTCTCCAACCACACCTCGAGCCGCACGTCCATGGCTCCAGCCGCGCGAATTTCGGGGTTGTCCAGATACGCCAGCGGCGCCGGATCCTGTGCAGGCCGGCTCCACGGCATGCGAAATGGCGCGAGCGCCTCGAGTGTCACGATCCAAGGTGAGATCGTGGTGGCGAAGTTCTTTCCCAGGAACGGACCGAGCGGCTGGTACTCCCAGGCTTGGATATCCCGCGCCGACCAGTCATTCAGAAGGCACACCCCAAAGACGTGATCCTCGGCGGACGCCAACGCTACGCGGGTGCCCGAGGCGTTTCCGGTGCCGATGAAAATCCCCACTTCCAACTCATAGTCGAGGCTTCGCGTCGCCGCCAGGCGCGGACATGAAGCGCCCGCGCGCAACACCTGCCCCGCCGGCCGCGGAAATGTCTGCCCAGACACGCCGATGGAGGAGGTCCGGCCGTGATAACCGACCGGCACCCATTTGTAGTTGGGCAACAGCGGATTGTCAGGCCTGAACAGCCGGCCCACCGCGGTCGCATGATGGATCGAAGCGTAAAAGTCGGTGTAGCCGCCGATCGTTGCCGGGACCGCATACTCCGCGTCCCTCTGGGCGACGAGAGCCGAATGTAATTCCGCCGCATGAGACGAATCAACACGCAACACTTCGGAAAGAAAGCCGCGCAGACTGGACCATGCTTGCCGACCGAGCGCGAGACACGGATTCAGCTTAGGCCCCCGGCAAGCGGCAAGCGCCTCCGCTGCCACACCGGTTGCGATAGCCTGCAGCGCCGGCGCGCCCAGATCCAGAATCTCATCGCCGATTGCGACGCCGCCACGCCACGACTCGTGGCTGCCGCAACGGCGGAAGACACCGAACGGCAGATTTTGTATCGGGAAATCCGTGTCTGCGCGATTAGCCGAACCCACCCAGCTCCGCAAGGCAGGATCGTGTGTTGCATTCAAGGCGTACATTCGGGGCACCCGTCAGGGCACGCGAGCGTCGAAATGACTGCGAAGCTCTTGCCAACACTGCGCGTAGCCACGCTGCAGTTGGGGAGATTCCATTGCGAAGCGTGTTGGACGGATCAGCGTGCGTGTCTCGAACATGAAAGCCATGGTATCCACGATGTGCTGCGGCCTGCTGGTATCGGCTTTGACGGCCTTCTCGAAGGTCGCAGCATCCGGACCATGTCCCGTCATGCAGTTGTGGAGTGAGGCGCCTCCGGGCACGAATCCCTCAGCTTTGGCGTCGTACACACCAGTGATCAGGCCCATGAGCTCACTCGCGACATTGCGGTGAAACCAGGGTGGACGGAACGTGTTTTCCATCGCCAGCCAGCGGGGTGGAAAGATCACGAAGTCGAGATTGTCGACTCCCGGGGTATCACTGACAGATTGCAACACCAGGAAAATCGACGGATCCGGGTGATCGTAGCTCACGGAGCCCAGGGTGTTGAACAGACGCAGGTCATACTTGTATGGCGCGTTGTTGCCGTGCCAGGCCACCACGTCCAGGGGCGAGTGATCGATAGAGGCGGACCATAACTGCCCAGCGAATTTTGCTACCAGCTCGAGCTCGCCGGCACGGTCTTCATAGTGCGCGGCCGGAGTCTGAAAGTCGCGGGGATTCGCCAGCCCGTTCGAGCCGATGGGTCCCAGATCCGGCAGACGCAACGGTGCCCCGAAGTTCTCACAGAGATACCCGCGTGCCGAGCCGTCCAGCAATTCCACGCGGAAGCGCAAGCCCCGAGGGATTACGGCGATCTCTTGCGGCTCGATCTCGAGCAAGCCCAGCTCGGTGGCGATGCGCAGCCTGCCGAGCTGCGGAACGATCAGCAACTCCCCGTCGGCATCATAGAAAAAACGCTCGCTCATCGAGCGGTTCGCGACATACCAGGCGATCGCGCAACCGAGCTGCGACTGCGGTGATCCGTTGCCTCCCAGAGTGCGTACGCCCGCGACAAAATCTGTCGGCTCTGTTGGGATGGGCAAAGGATTCCAGCGCAACGGATTCGGGGAAGGCGCCATCTCGTCGAAGTTGCTGGTGAAGCCGCCATCAGGAATTCGGCGGAACTCGCCATGCACGGCGGCGGGTCGAATGCGATAGAGCCAACTCCTCCGGTTCGCATGACGAGGTGCGGTAAAGGCGGTTCCGGAAAACTGCTCGGCGTACAGCCCGTAGGGACAACGCTGGGGTGAATTGCGCCCTTGCGGAAGGGCTCCTGGCAAAGCCTCTGTGGCGAAGTGATTACCAAAGCCGCTTTGATAGTGCGCGCGCTCGGCAGCTCCGGCATTCGGCTCGCCGGTGGCAGCCGCGGCACTGGTGGCGCTTGGGGACGTGGTTCCCATAGATTCCTCTCCTGCGCAGGCCTTACAGCAATCATCGCACAGACCCGCCGCCCGCATGCGGAGTTGGTCCGGCTCACCCAAGCACGGGTCGGGTATCGCAACGTCGCTCCGGGGGCGTCATAATTCACGGTTACGCGCGCCCAGCGCGTGTACAGGACGCATCCCGCGGGCTATTGATGAAAACGATCTCGAGGCTGGCTCTTTGGATCGCGACTGTCGCGATGGTCGCGGTGGTCTCGGTAGACGTAATCCCGCGCGTCGATGCCGCTGACTCTGCCACTTCCCCGAGCCCCATTCCCGTAGCTCATTCCGCGCTACTCACGATCAACGCGACGGTCACCCAGAACGGCCTCGCGCTTCACGTCCTTCACGCAGGTAATCAGATTCCCATCGATGGCCGGGACGTCACAGTGTCCGTCGATGGCAAAAGCCAGCCACTCACCGTCGAGCCCGAAGGCACCTTTCTCCTCTCGACCAAGGACCTCGGTGACGGCGGCGTGCGGCAGCTCGATATCACGGTAGCGCACGACGGAATCCGGGAGATCCTCACGGGCAAGATCAATCTGCCCAATACGACCAGCGCCGCCGACCTGTGGCGCGATCACAAACAAATGGCCTGGTGGGTGCTCAACATCGCCATCGTTCTGATCGCCGTTCTCGGCCTCTCGCGCCGCTCCTCGTCGGCACAATCAGCCGACGCGGCAGCCGGACCACCCGACGAGGACGACTAGCTCAGGTTGGCTTGAAACCGATCCGGAAGGCACCCCAGTGCCGGCCCCGCACAAAAATCGGTGCGGACAGGTCCTTCATGAGCACGTAGTTGCCCCCTCCCATGTTGCGGCGGTAGGTCTGCAGCAGAAAGCGCTTGGTATTGCGTGCGACCTTCTTGACTGCGCGATCATTGAAAAGGCGCCGGTTCCGGCAATTGGCAGCGTTCCAGACCGGATCGCTACCCTGCGGCCGGGAGTAATTCGGATTGTGCGTGGGCAGGTAGCCGCCCTTTGCCCAGGCCACGCTGAAGATGATTCGCGGATCGGCCTTCTGAACGGGATCCTGGATCGCGGGTAACACCCGGTCGGTGAAATTCACGTAGTCGGTGAGATACTGCTTGGGGTTGGTGCCGGGAATCTCGCGATAGCGCTCATCGAAAAGCTGTGCCTCGGTGATCTCGCCCCGATCGATGGCCGCCTCGAATTCCGCGCCGATACGGCTCGCCGTGGAGACACCGAGCTCGATGATGGGCGTGTCGTCCGTCCGCACGCCGCTCTCGGCGATGAACTCGATGAGTGTCTCACTCAGAGCCAGCAGGCCCTCCACGCGCTTATCTGCCTGAGTGAGGTTGGTAGAAGAAAGTTGCACTCCGTTGGCCAACTCGCCCAGCTCGGCCAACGTCGCACTGCAGGCCTCGAGATTGGATGTGGTGGAGCCCGCGATGGCATCGATCTCCCTGCCCACGGTCTGGAAGGCGCCCTCCGAGCGGATGATCAGGCCGTTGAGCTGCTCCACGCTGGCGGCGGCCTGAGCCGCATGCCTGGTGGAATCGCCGCTCTCGGTGACGAGACCACCGATCTGCTCTCCCAACGCGCGCACGCTGCCGGTGATCCGATCCGTGGCGGTGCGTGTTTGGTCGGCGAGGCTCTTGACTTCCGCCGCGACGACCGCGAACCCGCGCCCCGCCTCCCCCGCCCGAGCCGCTTCGATCCCTGCGTTCAGCGACAGGAGTTTGGTTTGTTTTGCAATCGTTTCGATAGCTCCCGCTACGTCTCCGATCTGCTTCACGACCGGCGCGAAGGAGTTGAGTCGCTCCTCCATACGTCGCATGGCCGCCGTCAGGCGCTCGATATGCTGCATTGCAGCGCCCATAATGGCCCGCGACTCGGCGATCTCTGTGCCGGCAGTAGAGGCCGCGCTCTGCGCTTCCTTGGCGGCACGATCAATGGCTTGATTGCCCGCCACCATGGTTTGGGCCGACTGTTCCAACTCCTCGAACTGCGCAGCCTGGCTCGAGATGCGTGTCGTGACCTCCTCGAGATTGCCCGCAATGTCGGCTACCTCGACCCCGAGCGTCCCGATGCGCGCCGCAATGTCGGCGATGAGGCGGGCACTATCGATCTCAACATTGACGCTCATATCGTGACCTCGTTCAGCCCGACGTCCAACGGAGGCTACACAACTGCCAGTGCCGGCGGCAACCGACCAGGAGCCTGCCCGTAATTGCCCTTCCTTAGCCGCTTCACGGCCTGTACCCTGCGCGGACGCAGCCGAAGCCGCGGGTCTTCTGGTCGGATTCGTGGGCACCGCTGCGCACTAGCGTAGTCCTGCGGCAGACGGAGTAAATGCAGCCCTCGACCTATTATTCCGCGACCGCTACGGAGCCATTCCCGCAAGCGCCACAGCTAACCGAATCCATCACGGTGGACGCCTGCGTGATCGGGGGCGGCTACACCGGACTTTCAACGGCTCTGCACCTCTCGCGCAGCGGCGCCTCGGTGGCTCTACTGGAGGCATCCCTGATAGGAAATGGCGCATCGGGCCGCAACGGCGGACAGGTACACAACGGTTTCCGGCATGACTCCCACTGGTTCGAGTCCAGGCTCGGCGGCGAGCTCGCGCGGCAGATCGAGGCGCTCGGCAACGAGGCTCGTGAGCACCTCGACTGGCTGATCGGCACCTACGGTATCGACGCGCAGTACTGCCCCGGTCTCCTGCACCTCTGCCATAAGCGCAGATATGTCCCCGAAGCGCGTGCTTACGTCGAAGACGTGATGAGCCGTCGGCCCCAGGCCGGTCTACGGTTCGTCGATCGGGAGGAGACCCGCAGCCTGGTCGCCAGCAACGACTACTACGGCGGCTATCTGGAGACCCAGTCCGGACACCTGCATGCGCTCAACCTCGCATTGGGCATCGCGCGAGCCGCTCAACGACACGGCACGCGTCTTTACGAAAAGAGTGCGGCTACTCAGATCTCGCGAGTCAGCGCGGGCTGGAAGGTGCGCACAGAGTTGGGCTCGGTGACGGCTGCGAACGTGGTCGTCGCGGGCAACGGCTATCTGCGCAACCTGCAGCCCGTGGTCGAAGCACGAGTCATGCCGATCAACAACTTCGTGCTCACCACCGAACCTCTGGGCCGGGAGGCAGCGCAACGCCTCATCCGCGACCGGTATGCGGTTTCCGACAGCCGCTTCGTCGTCTACTACTTCCGCATCACACCTGATGACCGCCTTCTCTTTGGAGGTGGAGAAACCTACTCCTACAGATTTCCCAAGGACGTCGCCGGCATGGTACGCGGTCACATGCTGCGCGTGTTTCCACAACTGAAGCACACGCGTGTCGAATATGCGTGGGGAGGAACACTCGCCATTACAACCTCGCGCCTTCCCTTCGTGCGCGAGATCGAGCCCGGACTATTCAATGCCAGCGGATTCTCCGGACACGGCATCGTAGTCGCGCCGTTCGCGGGCAAAGCTATCGCGGATGCCATCAGCGGCAACCGCCGCGCGCTCGAGCTGTTGGGACAGTTTCCAGTACGGCGCTTTCCTGGCGGAAAATACCTGCGTTGGCCGATTCTGGTAGCCGCCATGTCGTGGTTTGCTCTCCGCGATCACCTCTGACCGACGCATATAGCCGTACACAGGTGCTTGCCTGCGGCGCTTGCAACTTCGCGGCAAGCTGGTGCTCGAGCCAGGCACGGGCACTCCCGCGTAATGCAATTACACACGTCGTTGTAGCGGACCAGGGCCGAACGCGACGTTGGAAATCGGGGCCGGGCAAGAATTCCCTTGTCCGACTCGCGATGGGAACAGGTTACAGCGCACCGCAGTTGCTTCTGAGTCGGCGACTTCCAACAATAGCATTGCGTCCGGACGGGCGTTCAGGGGAAGGGATGCCATGGAAAACACGCAAGTGACCCGCAACATGGAGCAGTTGGAAGCGCGTTACTTCGAGCTGAATCGAGACTTGCGAGCGACGCGCGCGCAGTTGCACGCGAGCGCCGCGGACTCGGCACTGCAGGCCACATTGGAGGCCCGCTTGGCGAGGCGCGAGCGGGAAATGCGCGCGATCCTTCAAGAGATTGCGCGAGTCGAGGACAGCCTGCTCGAGTAAGCCTCAGCTCATGCGCAAGGCGCCCGGCAGCTCAGGCGGTTGCCAGAATCGCTTTCAGTGAATCAGCCGCGCGCATAGATCCAGCAACCCGCTCGGCAATAGCCCCAGAATGAGGACGGCGGCGGCGTTGGCCGCCAGCACCAGTCGCACTCCGGCCGAGCGCCGCGTCTCCGGCACATCGACGACGGGCGCATCGAAGTACATGAGCTTGATGACGCGCAGATAGTAGAACGCACCTACCACCGACATCGCGGCGGCGATCACCACCAGCCAGAAGTGTTGGGTTTCCCACAGCGCCTGGAAAACGCGCAACTTTGCCCAGAACCCCACGAACGGCGGCACACCGGCGGTCGAAAACATGAGCATCATCATGACCAGGGCCAGCAACGGATCCCGTTGGTAGAGTCCCTTGTAGTCATCGAGCTTGTCAGCCTCGTATCCGGCTCGGCTGGCGAGCAGAACGACGCCGAAGGAACCGAGCGCCATCAAGATATAGATGAGCGTGTAATACAGTGCGGCCGTATAGCCGCTCGGCGTGCCGGCGACGAACCCGAGCACGATGAATCCGACGTTGGAAATGGTGGAGTACGCCAGCAGCCGCTTGATGTTCGTCTGGACGAGTGCGACCGTGTTGCCCACCACCAGACTCAGGATTGCGAGCACGCTGAGCATCTGGGACCACTCGACCACGGTTCCGCCGAGCCCATGAGCGAGCAGACGCAGTGTCAATGCGAAGTAAGCGATCTTTGGAGCCGTCCCGACGAACAGCGTAACGCTCGTTGGCGAGCCCTGGTAGACGTCCGGCAGCCACATGTGAAACGGGACGGCCCCGAGCTTGAAGGCGACGGCGACGACAATGAACACCAGCCCCAGCACCACACCCATACTCGAGGGCGAGTGGAGCCTCACCGCGATCTCTTCGAGATTCAACGTCCCGGTAAGCCCGTAGATCAGAGACATCCCGTACAACAGAGCGCCCGAGGCGATGGCGCCCAGTACGAAGTATTTGATAGCCGATTCGGCCGCGACGGCCGAGTCGCGATCGAAGGCCACCATCGCGTAGACCGACAGCGCGAGCAACTCGACCCCGATATACACCGTCAACAAGGAGTTGGCAGATACGAGGACGAAGATGCCCAGCAACGCCGTCAGAGCCAGCACGTAGTACTCGCCGCGCAAGATCTTTCGATCCTGCAGGTACGCGCGTGAATACAAAAGCACGACGGCGACGACCAGGAAACCAACTTGCTTCAATACGTAGCCGAGCTCGTCGGCGACGTACATTCCATCGAACAACACCGCGTGGTGGCTGATGTGGCCGTACAACCCGGTCAGCGCAGCGCCAACGGCCAGGGAAAGCAGAGTGAGCGTCGAAGTCAGCCCAGGTCGCTTGGCCCCTGCGAAGACATCCACCAGCAGCACCGCGCAGATCGCAGCGACCAGAAAGAACTCCGAGATCGCGGGCTGGACGCTGGACCAGGTCATGATTGTGTCGGTGGGCATGGGCAGCTCAAAGCGGAATCTTGGTGGCAACGGCCTGGTCCACCAGATGGTGGATGGAGGGCTGCATCATCTTCAATAGCGGTGCTGGCCAGATTCCGACGGCCAGAACGGCAATCGCCAGTGCGGCCAGAACCAGGAATTCGCGACCATTCAGGTCTTCCAGGGCGGCCACGCGCTCATTGCCCACCGGCCCGAACACGACCCGCTTGATGAGCCACAACGTATACGTGGCGCCTAGAATGAGTGTCACGGCAGCCAGGCACGAGTACCAGAAGCTCGCCTTGAACGCCGCGATGATGACGAGGAACTCGCCGACGAACCCGGATGTTCCAGGCAAACCGGTGTTGGCCAGCCCGAACAGCACCATGAATGCGGCGAAAATGGGCATTGAATTGATCACACCGCCGTAGTCTGCGATCTGGCGCGTATGCATCCGGTCATACAACACGCCGACGCAAAGGAACAGCGCTCCGGAGACCAGACCGTGCGACACCATCTGCACCATCGCGCCATCCATGCCCATGCCGGCCCCCTGCACGCTTCCCGTGGCGCGGACGATGTCATACACGAGGAAGGCCCCTAGTGTCACGAAGCCCATGTGCGCGATCGACGAATAGGCGATGAGCTTCTTCATATCCTGCTGCACAATCGCCACAAAGCCGATGTAGACCACAGCGATGAGCGAGAGCGATATGAGCAGCATATCCAGCTCGCGGCTCGCATCCGGCGCGATCGGCAGGCTGAAGCGCAGGAACCCGTACCCCCCCATTTTCAACATGATGGCGGCCAGGATGACGGACCCGCCCGTCGGAGCTTCCACGTGCGCATCCGGCAACCACGTATGAACCGGCCACATGGGAACCTTCACCGCGAAGGCCAGCAGGAAGGCGACGAAGATCCAGCGCTGCTCCAACAGCGTCAGCGGCAGTTTCTGGAAGCTGGCGATCGAATAGTCGCCCGCCTTCACGTACATGTAGATGAGGGCCGCCAACATGAAGACAGAGCCCAGGAAGGTATACAGGAAGAATTTCAAGGTGGCGTACACCCGGCGCGGGCCGCCCCAGATCCCGATGATGAGAAACATCGGAATCAACATCGCCTCCCAGAAGAAATAGAACAGCAAAGCGTCCGTGGCCGAGAAGACCCCGATCATCAGCCCTTCCATGATGAGGAAGGAGGCAAAGTACTGCGCAGGCCGCACCTCGATGACAGTCCAGCCGGCGATCACCACGAAGATGGTGATGAACGTGGTCAGAGCCACGAGCGGCAGCGAGATGCCATCCACACCGAGCGCGTAGCTCGCATGGAACCGCGGAATCCAGGATACGTTCTCGACGAATTGGAAATCAGCCGTGGTGGTGTTGAAACCCGCGAGCAGCGGGAGTGACAGGATCAGGGCCGCGAGGGTCGCGGCGAGCGCGATCCAGCGCCCCGCGGCGATGTTGCGCTCGCCCAGCAGCAGTATCAGGACGCCCGCGACAATGGGCAACCAGATCAGGACTGATAGAAGCATTATCCCGGCCTCCGGCCAGCTGTAAGAGACCTATTCATCGTTGTGCTGCTGCCTCAACCGCGCTCCAGGAACCAGGCCAGCAATACCGCCAGGCCAATCACCATCCAGAACGCGTATGAGTAGAGATACCCGTTCTGTACGCGCCGAATGATGCTACCGAACCAACTCACCGTGTGAGCCGAGCCATTGACCAACGCGCCGTCGATCAGAGCCTGGTCGCCCGCCTTCCACAGGCTGAAGCCGATCACCTTGGTGAGGCCCGCGATCACGGTCTGGTTGAACCAGTCGAAATAGTACTTTTGAACGAGGATCTCGCGTAGCCAGCTGAAACTGCGCGCCGCCGCGTCAGCCCAGGACGGCATCTTCAGGAAGAATAGCCAAGCGCAGAACACGCCCGCGGCCGCGAACCAGAACGGCGGGGACACGAAGCCGTGAAAAGCGAATTCAACCGGCCCATGGAACTCACGGCCGATCTCGCCCAACACGTTGTTCTGCTCGAGCACCTGGATGGCATCGCCGAAGTACTTACCGAAGAGCACCGGCCCGATAGTAAAGAACCCGATGAGTACCGAGGGGATCGCCAGTGCGATCAATGGCACTGTCACGACGGCCGGGCTCTCATGTGGTTGGCCGCCGTGCTCACCATGTGAGTCTGCATGTCCAACGTCGGACGGCGTCCCATGAGTGGTGCCATGTTTAACAGCAGGTGGCGCGTGTCCTCTCACTCCCGCCCCACGCGCCACGGACCCGTGCACACCCCCGGATCCATGCGCCGACGCAAGCGCAAATGCATGGGTCACGCCACCGTGCGATTCCTCTCTATGCGCACCGACAGCACTAGGCTGTTCTTGCTCCTCTTCGTGCCCGACGGTTGCGTCTCCGTGAGCGTGCCCGCCGGACGCATGCCGGAATCGCTCCTCCCCATGAAAGGTCATGAAGATCATCCGGAACGTGTAGAGCGCCGTTACGAAGACCCCACCCAACACGCACCAGTAAGCGTACTGAGCCCCCCAACGGTGCGACTCACCCACCGCCTCGATGATGGCGTCCTTCGAATAAAAGCCCGAAAAGAACGGCGTCCCGATCAGAGCCAACGCACCGATCCAGCTCGTAACAGCCGTGATGGGCATGTACTTCGCGAGTCCACCCATCTTGCGCATGTCCTGCTCGTGGTGCATGCCAATGATGACCGACCCCGCGGCCAGGAACAGCAGCGCCTTGA
>CAZBTV010000013.1:0-71892 GCA_964494895.1 uncultured Steroidobacteraceae bacterium
CCATTCTTGTGCCACTAACAGTGCTCTACCATGCAGTGGTCGGAGTGACGCTTACCTGCCCACAGAAAAAGAGTGTCTCCGCGGGTGGCTGTTACTGATTAAGGTGCGCAGGGAACGCGGATATAAATCGCCCCACTTGGTCATAATCACACACTCGTCCCAGGGTTCCTCGACAGTTCCAACTAGCGCGCTCATTCCAGGTCTGGATGTGAAGCACTTCGCCACTACGTTGCGATAGGAGCTCAAGACGCCTGGACCGACAGTCGATGAAGCGAGCCAGCGCTTTGTGCTGATGCGCAGTTGCTCTGGTTTTCCGACGCATGAACAGTGCGATGCCGAACGCCCTCTCCTTCCCTCCCACGACCGCGATCTGCGTCGATGCGTCGTTCTCCAAGCATTGATATCAACCGAATGTGCAAGAAACAGTAGCGATTTCTCCTTTGGCACCAAAGCGTCCAGACTGTACTCCGGTGAAAGGGAGGTCCTTGATGAATGGGTATTCCGATGAGTTATCGGTGACGCTAACCAGTTCCGTGCCGTCGTGTACGCGGTCCGATGTAGGGACGTCACTAGCCTGGCCACCGAGTCCTCGCACTCGCCTTCAGCGTAAGCGGACTGATAGTCACCTTCAACTGAGACGGGTTGGCAACAAACGGCAAAGCGCGAGCGAAAGCCAACCCGGGCCGGTGGCAGAAGCCCGCGACGACGAATCGATGTAAGTTGCCAACCGAGACGCGGGGACGCACTTTCGAGAGCTTGTGACGGAAGCCGCGCGCGCAGAGGCCGTTCGAGCACGACAGGCTGCATCACGATTATTGCCTTACGGACACCTGATTCATTTTTGCGGCTGACGACTGCGAGAGGTTGATTCAAACAGCAGAGTTCGGACTGGAGCGAGTGCTTCGCCGATCTCACGCCGCAATAGCGCAAGAAGCGCCTCTTCCTGCTCACGAGGGGCGGGCCCGATGATGAAGACCACCGGAATTCGCGTCCTCCGCCGTCGCGCGCCCTGATGGTCGCGCGGCCTGATGTTAGGTTAGCGCCGCGTGGGTGAGACCTCCCCCCCTTCGCGCCTCACCGTGTCATTGTCGCGCAGCTCGTCCTCAATCTGCGCCCTTCGCTCCCGCCCCAGTTCTCCTGCCGCGCCCGCCGCCTCGCGCAGCCTCCGCGCGCTCTGGCTGCGCTCCCTCCAGCTACGGAGTATCTCGGCTGCGGTGTCTCGGCCCCCAAGGCCGAAAGCCAGTCCGACCGCGAGCGCCAGAGCTCCCACAAATCCCGAAAAGAGTGCGTTGATGAGCCTCTCAGCGATGCCGAGCTGATTTACAGCCACTACAATCGCGAATGCCCAAACCGCCCCACCCGCCACCTTGGCCATTGCGTCTGCGTCGCCGAGCTGTGCTTTCGCAGTCGTCGCTCGCACCAAATTCGCGAGTGCCCTGGAGGCGACCCCGCCGATCGCCAACACCACGAGGGCGACCACGAGGTTCGGTAACCACATAAGAAAGTCACGCAACACCTGCGACACCGCCGGCAGGCCCAACGCATCGAAGGCCACCACGAGTGCCATGAGCCGAATGAACCACTTCGCAATGCCGGCGAGAACCCCCGAGGAGTCGGTCTTCACGCCGGCCTTCTGAGCGAAATCCGAGAGGCCAGACCGCTGCGATAGCTCGTTGAAGCGCATGCTGCGCAGAAACATCGCCAGTCCCTTGGCGATCAGCGACGCGATGAGCCAGCCGATAACCAAAATCACGAGCGAGCCGATGATTCTCGGAATGGCGCCCATGAAGACCGCCATCGCGCCTGTCAGGGAAGTCATCATCGCCTCGCCCCAGCCTTTAATAAAGTTGGTCGCTTGCATAAGCTGCTCCGGATTCATGAGACCGGTGGGGGCCGACTGCTGGAGCAGCAAAACGTGTGCCGCGGCAGTCACGGGCGTGGCAGAGCGCCTTGCTGCTGAATCGCACAAAATCGTCCGAACTCTCAACTTTGCGGTCTTCCGCCGAAACGCCAGCGATGAAGTTGAATGTTGACGCCTACTCTGAACCTATGTCGTTTCAAAAAATGGAGGTTTTTCGACGAGCTTAGAGCATCGCAAAAGTCATGGCTTTAGGCGTCCCAAGATTCTGTTGCTCATCGAATACTCTGGGCTGAGCCCGTAAGCGAATGACTGGTGTTTCGTTCGAGTACACCGGTCCCCAAGCTAGAGTGTTCGGGACCTAGAGCAGGTTCAAATATTGCCGCGACCGCCGATGCCCACTCTTCGCTATAACAGAGGCAGTGTCGGTGCGCCCTCCGTGCGCTAGCGCACTGACTGATAGCCGGAGTGGGACTAGGGTGAAGCTACAGGCAGGAGCCCTCTTGCAACACACCGCCCAGACTCGCTTCGAAGCGATGAGTGGCGCTCTCGACCTAGAGTTGCCGGACATAGCGGCTAACATCTGCCTAAGTGATGCGTACCACGCCGAAGCGCACGTACGTGCGACGGCTCAGACCCACGACACAGCCATGAACTCTGAACATCACCCCGCCGCTCCGCTCGACGTCTTCTATGTCGTGGAAACGACCGGCCAAGTCAGTGGCGAGCGGCATCACCGCCTGCGCTCTTTGTTGTTCGAAACCCGATTCCAGGCGAATAAGGAGCAGATACGCCTTCAGATGTCGAACGCTCGCGACTCATTCAGCGTCTGGAAGGGCACGACGTACATCGAACCTGCCGAGTGGGCATATGACGTGGTCATGGCGGACGGCACGGTGATTCGGTCGAGATGCGGGAACCTCCTGCCCGGCCCGTATCCTGGCGAAGGGACTATGTCCTGCTCGCGATAAATCGGCGCGCGGTCGTGGAAAATCTCCTCCTGGCCGCTCTGCCCGCCGCACAGAGGCGAGCACTGGCTCGAATGTAGTAAGCGAGTCGAGTTCGTCGCCGAGGAGACGCTGATCGAGCCCAACCAGCGCATTCGAAACGTCTTCTTTCCCACAACCAGATTCGTCTCACTCATCACCCCGACGGAACGACGCTCGCAGCTCGAAGTTGGGCTGATCGGGAATGAAGGCATGCTCGGCGTTTCCCTGATTCTGGGCGTACGACCTCTTCCCTCCGGGCGCTGGTGCGGGGCGGCGGCTCGGCATGGCGGTTGGACGTCACGGCCTTCAGCAGCACCCTTGGGCACCACCCGACACTGGCCCGCGCGCTGGGCCGCTACCTTGGAGCAGGTCAGGAAGGTCAAGCCGGCCAGCGACCCCACCAGGAGGTAGGGGACGGCGATGCACGGGCAAGGCATGGAAGGCGCAGAGGCTCGCAACAAGGTCGCACACTGTGATGGCCGTGTCGCTGCATTGGAGCCATTACACCAGCGCCTGCAGCACCTGTATGACATCAGCCGACTGCCCACGCGTTTTCAGACCATCGAGCACGCGGAGTGCCCGTCGCGCCGCCGGCGTAGAGCTCAACGAGTGCCGCGATCACAACTCCCCACAAGGGCTGAGCCCGCGACTACCTGGGGGTTGGAATATCGTCTTTCGCCAACGGTATCGGTGCATTGATTCTGCCTTTCCGCAATAGCTCGCGGACGCGTCGAACCGTAAGAATGGAAACGAAACACTTGACGCGTGCGCCCGTTTCGAGTCCGACCCATTCGTGTTCATACAGCCGTGTCACTTCATCGATCGACACTGTTGATTTTTTTGCCAGGGATGCGATCACGCGTTTGTGGTCGACGGCTTCGTCAGGCAAGGTGGACATCAGCGTTCTCCGAGTCGTGAATGGCCGGGCTGAAGCTTTCTGGTCCTCGCCACCGGCCATCGATTCGAGCGGTCGTTCCACGACACCACGCCGGGGAGAATCGCGTGGTACGCGGCGAGCAGTGCGGCGGCCCCGGCGATTGCAACCAGCATGCTCGCAATATCGAGTCGCGCAGTGCCCACCCCAACGATGTAGTTACAGAGCGAACCTGCAGTGACTGCGCCGATCACACCCAGGCAAAGATCCAGCAGGACACCGAGCACGGTGCTGTTGAAGAGCCCGCGAGTGAAGCCGCAAGCAGCAAGGCCGATCACGATGAAGATGGTGGGTTGACATGATCCCTCTGCTTGGCTTTCAGGTAGTGAAAGTGTATGGAATTCCATGTCCGAGGTCTGTGCGGCAGCGTACGCCCAACCGTGTTGGACTCTTCACACGCGCCCCCGCACAGCTTGCGCTGCACGGGCTCACAGGCAGCCAGGGATCTCCGATGTCCGATCTGTCTCACCGCGACGCGGACGGCGGATTGCTGATGATCACCTCGACATAACGCTACCGGCGCCGCCGTTCGCCCCCCAAGCGAGGAGGACTATGCGAGTCGCTTGGGGCTGGAGTTCCGGGAGAACGCACGACTATCCGGGACAGGCCGATAGCACACCCCCGGCTCCGATCTCCGGAAGCGTAGCGGCCGGCTTCTGCGCGGTCGGCATCGGAAATTGCCTGACGCGCGGCCCGCAGACTTGTGGTGGACGGCGGCGCTGCGCACGCGCCGAGCATGGGGCCCAGTCGTTTGCTAGCTACCGCGCATCGACTGACCCACTCGACATTGAATGGACCGTCGCGTGAGTTGGACAGAGAGCGCCGAACGCAGTCGGCGCGTGCGTCTACAAACGTACATGGGCTTCGTCCAGGGGCCGTCGATCAAGGCATTATTTCAGTTGCAACTCATCCGAGACCGCCTTCACGCCGCTCACAGCCATCGCACTCTCACAGCGTCCTTGATATCGTCGCGCGAGCTCACGAATCCGCTCAATCGAACGACACCCTCGACCGTGTGGACTTTGATCTCGGAGACTCTCAGATCAGGCTCCCTGAAGATTGCTGTGTTCACCTCGGTCGTGATGACGCCGTCATCAACGCCCTCGCCACGCCCCTCGTGCGTGCGCATTGACGCGCAGCCGAGGGGACTAACCATGCTTGTTTGCACGATATTTCTGACAATCAAACGGGATCGTCCACGCGATCGATGTGGTCATTCTGCCAATACCGCCAGCCCGTTGGCCTGCGCGTCCGGATCGGTGTCATAGCGGACTTGCCTTCGGTGCCGGGACCAGGACGACAGTAAACGGAATGGTTGATCACTCGCCCACGTGCACTTCGTACTGCCCCCTACATTTGATTCTGCGGGTGACTTCGACGGAATCGCTTCTGCAAAGGCGTTGGGCGGAACTTTCAAATATCAAGGTGGCGCGAGCATCTCCTTCAGCCACGAGGGCCTAGCTACTGGGATAAGCGCAGGTGACCATTCGCCTCTGAAATGCCTTTCGAAGATCACACGCGCTGTCGTCCGCGGTAACCGTTTCGCTCCACCCGCCCCCCAGGGGACCGTCAATTCGTCAACTGCAACTCCGAGGCTACGGTCCACAGTCGCTTGTCCACTGTCCAAAAAGGAAGCTTCGCGAGTGTCGCGGAAGCCAACAGGTGCAGGTCAATCCAGCCGAGACCGCGCCCCATCAATCGGCGGGTCTGAACGAAGGACATCACTTCCTCGTGGGAAGCCATCGGCACGTGAGGCAGTTCTGCCAGTGCGCCGAGCACCTTACCTCGTTGCGTCAAATTTCCGCAGGCTAATTCGCCGATCACAAAGGAATGGGTCCATACCTGCGCCTGCTCCAGTAGCTCGACGAACGTGGGATTGCGCTTGCGCAGGTGATCGACCCAGACCGAGGTGTCGACCAACACAGGTCAGGCGCCTCGGGCAGAGGACCGTCGGCGCGGGACCGGCTTGAGGCCCCGCTCCGTTCCGCCTAGCGCGGCCAGGCGCCGCGCGCTTTCCCGCGCAATCAGCGCATGTAAGCCAGCGTGCAGCACAGCGGTCTTTTCCTGAAGCCCGCTCAATTCTTGCGCCTTCGCCAGCAGCTTGTCATCAATGATCAGGGTCGTTCTCATATGCATTAATATGGCTTTTTTATGCAGATCGGTCAAGGGCTTGCAGGGATCGTCACCGATAAGTGGCCGCTAGAAGACGTCAAATCGGTCGTGACCGAACAGCATCGAGGATAGCGGTGAGTCCCTGAAACGTCGGAGTCGGGCGATAGAACCAATCCGTCGCCGCGTGTTAGGAGCGGGTCTGGAACGCTGCCCGCAGTAAATCAACATCCACATGGTGCAGTAGAGCGGTGAACCGTTCCTTCTTCTCTGTCCTGGCTCGCCCTCGTACACGCTCCAGCGCCGGAAACACAGTTACCCGTACGCTCCCCTGCCGACGCTTCACCGACACCCTCACGGGTGAACAGCGCACGGCTTGGGGCCGATGTGGATCGCTACTCCTTCATCGTGGCGGACTCTCACCGCCTACTCCCTGACCTGCGTTGAATGTTTCGAGTCCAAGCTGAGCGTGCTGATGCTCTCGCAGTTCTCGGCAGTAACGCTGGTCGTACAGCTGCGGCACCACGAGTGCCTGCAACCCGCGATCGCGAGGCGTGATTCCGCTACAACCGCGGTCAAAGTAGGTGCTCATGGAAGAATCGGATCATCTCGCGCGTAGCATCAGGCCCCCGGGGATCGGTGTAGGAGCCACTGTGGCTTCCACCTGACCACGCGTGGCCGGCCCCGTGGACCCGCCACTGCTCCAGGATTCTCCGCCCGCGCGCGTCCTGGTACACGTCGCACGTATATGCATGGCCGTGGGGCACCTGTCCGTGTTGGACGGTCACCTGCAGACTTGTCGCGCCCTCGCCGTGAATCGCCGTCCATTGCGCGATCACTTGGTCCCCGTTGCGCGGGTGCACCTTGGTATCGTGATCTCCGTGAAACACGATCGCCGGGACGACCCGCGTGTTTGGAACCCCCTCGGGAGAGCCACCGTGTTGCTGCCGGCGGCCTGGCGCTCCTGCGCCCTGGCTCATCGCGGCGAACGCGGAAGGAAGGTCGTGGGCGGCCGCGTAGGGTAATCCGGAATGGACGCCGATAGCCGCGTATAGATCGGGGTAGGTTACGCCCATGACCGCGGCCATCGCCCCGCCCGCCGATAGTCCGGCCACGTAGACCCGCCGGGCGTCGACGCAGTAAGTGCCGATGATCTGGCGCGTGATGCCGGCAATGAGGGACGGCTCGCCCCGATCTCGCCTCTGGTCGGTCGCCTTGAACCAATTCCAGCAGTTCGACTGATTGGCTGCGGCCGCCTGGGCCGGATACGCGACAAGGCACTGATATTCTTCGGCCACGCTATTCATGCACGTGCCGGCGGCAAAATCGTCGGGGTTCTGGTTACATCCATGGAGCATCACGACCAAGGGTAACGCTTGGCCATGGTAGCGGCTGGGTACGTACAGCTTGTAGCTGCGAGTTCCTGCCTGATTGCTGTAGGACCCGGTGATAAAACGCGAGCCGGGTTCCACGCCATGTGTTGGGTACGGTGTGGGTGGGGGGGCCGGCCGGGATGGCCGCGCGAAACGTTGCCGCCATTGCTCGGACATTGGCGCGCGGAAGCCCATGGTGGGCTCGCAGGGCCGCATTTGCGATGGGTGGAATCCAGGGGGCGGCGCGACCGTGTCGACGTCGACGACATGAAAACCACCCTCGATGGGTGCGTCAGTGGTCGGAGCAGCGGTGTCTGGCACAACCTCCGGCACGAACAAGCCCTGTAGCTTGCGCTGAATCGCCGCGGTGGCCTTGAGAAGCCTGCCTGCCGTTACCAGACCCAGGGCCTCGTGCATCATTCTTTCGTTCATCGCATGGCTCCATTCCTGTTTTTGATCAGCGGATGCGGTCGGCCAGGGCCGCCTTGACCGCCGGACTGGCTTGCAGGGCACCCAGTACGACCAGGGAAGCGATCGTGGCCCGGGCCAGTTCTGGGGGCACATCCTCTGCAATGCGAGCCAGGCCCAACACGTGGATGTGGAGCTGTTGCCCAGCCGCCTGCGCCGCTTCCAGGTCCTGACGGGAAAAGTGCTGCAGCCCGAGAACCAGAGTCTTGCGGGCGACCGTTTGCTTGACCACGTCGGCGTGCGCGACGAGCTGGTGGCGGATCGCGGTGCGGATGAAATCGGTGCGGTTGGAATAAAACCCTTCCTGCACCAGCAAGTCGATCTGCCCGAGGTCGACAAACCCCAGGTTGATCGTGATTTTCTCCGCATCGACCGCTCTCGACCGTAGATCATGCGCGCCCATACACTCCTCGAACCATCCCATTAACATCCGTATACCATCTATTCAGATGGTATCCTAGGTCACCGCGGCGCAAAGTCAAGGGGACGCGATAGCTCTGTTGCTGGGCTGCTGGCTCAGACTGCGGCCTGGCCGACCAATAACGTGATTGAGTGACTGACCGGTCTCAAACGCAAAGGCAGCACGGATACCGCAAAGGATGAGGAAAGCATGTTCCGGCGGCATGTCCCGGAGGAGCTTGAAGATCGCAAGGCGACTGAGCTTGGGACATCCGACTTCAAGCCGGTCATCGCCAAACTCGTGGAGGCGGGACACGGCCGTGGCGCGGCCAAGCTGCGCACTGCCTTGCGGGCAGCCTATCAACTAGCCGTTGATTCCGGC
The DNA here is from genome assembly GCA_964494895.1 of uncultured Steroidobacteraceae bacterium. Taxonomy (GTDB): domain Bacteria; phylum Pseudomonadota; class Gammaproteobacteria; order Steroidobacterales; family Steroidobacteraceae; genus 13-2-20CM-66-19. The sequence continues at coordinate 8,513 of CAZBTV010000013.1, forward strand.
ACTGATCCGGCTGTACCGGACGAATTCGGAGCGTTCGGGATTACGGTCAATCCGGTCGCATCCGTCAGCGCCCGCTCCCTCGCGCAGTACAACCAGGCCCGCGAGCGCACACTGTCGGCGCTCGAACTCACGGCCTTGCTCGAGCGCGTGGATGCCCTCGAACAGGTGCCGCAGCGGGAGGCGCTAAAGGTATGCCTGTATTTGGTAGGACAGCGCCCAACACAACTCCTGAGAGCTCAGGTGACTGATATCAACATAGATACAGGCAGCATTACCATCCACGACAAGAAGGGTCGACGACGCAACGGACCGCGCCGTCACATGGTGCCACTCATCGCTTAGGGCGGCCATCGACCGCGATGACTCCGCTCATGCTTGGGCGGTGCGTGCGCTGGACTTCGCCGATGCGTGCGCCATCGTACTTGCCCGCTCTTATGAGCGGTCGTTTGTCCTCACGACCGACCTCCGTGACTTCTCCGCCTATGCGGTTTCGTTCGCGTCTCTTGAAGGCGCTTTTCACGCGTAGGCCAACATACCGGCAGCGCGCGGGGCTACGTCAACAGTGAGATCATGCGGAAACACTTTCTCGCCGGAGTGATAGTGGAACGCTTTCCATTGCTCGCGCCGCAGGCGCACCCCCGTTGGTAGTCCACTTCATCCAGAATAATCCATGAGCGCTCGCTATCGAGACCCAAGTGCTGTTTCTCCTCCGAGAGAAATGAATGTCGCAGTTGAAATTCCTGTGCGGTCAGGGCTTCGCCCCGCTGTCCAAGATGACTCGTGCGAGCATCGCAAGCTCCAGCGGCTTCAACAAATGCGCGTCGAATCCTGCGGCATGGGTACGCATTCGGTCCTCCGGCCCGCCATATCCCGTCACTGCCACGAGCTTCACTTCGCGTCCGCCCGGCAATTCACGGATGCGACGCGCGACCTCATAGCCATCCATTTCCGGCAGTCCGATGTCGAGCAGAATTACATCAGGTTGGAACGATTCGGCGCGCACGATCGCTTCCCTCGCCGAGTGGATCGCCTGCGTCTCGTGCCCTTCCATGCTGAGAAGCATGGCAAGGCTGTCGGCCGCATCAGCATTGTCGTCGACGATCAGTACACGCCGGCGCGGCACGCGGAGCGGCGCGTGCACGCCGGAAGATCCCGCGACAGACCCGATTCGGGGCAACCGGATCTCGCAGGTCGTTCCATGCCCGATGCCGTGACTCGCGACTGAGACTCGGCCGTGGTGCATTTCGACGAGACGCTTCACGACGGCGAGCCCGATTCCCAGTCCTCCCTGGGCGCGATCGAGCGTGCGCGTGCCTTGCACGAACAAGTCGAAAACATGCGGACGAAGCTCCTCGGAGATACCGATTCCGTCGTCGGAGATCGAGATAACGGCCTCATCGCCCTCGTTGCGTGATTCGACCCGGATCTGCCCGCCCGGGGCGGTGTACTTCACCGCATTCATCAGGACATTCGCGATACATTGGACAACGCGAGCTAGGTCGGCGTTCAAGAACAGCGGCGGATCACTCGCCGTGATCGTTAGATTTTGCCCCTTCTCACGCACTAGAGGCTCTACGCACTCGATCGCCTGCGCGATGGCTGTCTCGAGTGGCAGGCACTCCAGCCTGAGATCGATGCGCCCTTGGCTGATACGGGAGACGTCAAGCAGGTCGTCGACGAGCCGTGCGAGATGCGACACCTGTCGCCGGATAACCGCGACGGCGACCCGAGCGTGTTCATTCTCCGTCAGGGTCCGTGCGAGTAGCTCGTTGGAGTTGTGAATCGGCGCCAAGGGGTTACGCAGCTCATGAGCCAACATCGCGAGAAACTCGTTCTTCTGTCGGTCGGCAGATTCCAGGGCACGCCGGGCGCGTACCCGTTCAGAAATGTCGCGGAAATAGCAGACCACGCCAGGGCGCCCATCGGCCAAGGCAATCCGGTTGATTTGCCACTCATAAACTGCCGTTTTCTGGATATCGTGCCGTGCCTCAATACGCTCCGGCACGAAATGCGGCTGGCCGGTTTCGAGCGTATGTCGGAACAGCCGGATGACTTCGTCCGCATAGGTCTTCGGCCACAGGATATGCAGCACCTCCGCGAAATCGCGCCCCTCCAGGTCCGGAGAGCCCCCGAATACCCGACGCGCGGTCGGATTCAGTTCGCGCAGGCGGAGATCCGCGTCGACCAGATACACCCCGAACGGCGCATTGTTGAGCAACGTTTCAAATTGCGCGGTACGGCTACGCAGCGCATCTTCTGCGCGCTTACGCGCGGAAATATCCCTCGTCGAGCCGACAACAACTTCAACGGAACCGTCCGCGGCGAGCACGGGAGCGAAGATGTACTCATAGTGACCGCCAGCGCCCGTCGGGCTGGTGTAGGGAGTTTCGTCGGCGAGGCTGCGGCCCGTCTCGATCACCTGCTGAATTTGCCGCTGCAGCCGAGCGGCGAGCACCTCGGGATACTCCAGATCGAAGAAGTTCTTCCCGATCGCCTGATCGAGGGCCAGCCCCCAAAGATCGAGCAGCGCTTTGTTGACGTACAGAAAACGACCGTCCCGATCGAAGATGTAGGCAAAATCACGGATTGCCGACAGCGCCGTGTCGAAAATCCTGGCCCGGTTTTCTGCCCGCTCCAGCACGCGTCCGCGCTCTGCGTCGAGTGCCTTCTGTCTGGTGATGTCGAGCACGACACCCACCAACTCAACTGCGTTCCCGTCCGCGTCGCGTCGGACGAAACCGCGTGCGCAGACCGAGCGCGTTTGGCCTCCTGCAATGAGGCAATACTCCTGCTCGTAACGGTCGCCGCCGTTGGGCGCCACCACTTTGCGGATCTCGTCGGAAACGCCGCAAAGTTGCCGTGGATCGATGGCGCGAAGATAGTCGGTAAGGGGTCTGCCGCTCGCATCCGCCGGCACTCCGAACATCCTGTTGAGACGCGGATCGCCGCGCACCGTGTCGGAAGCGATCTCCCAATTCCAGGTTCCAATGCAGTCCTGGCGAATCAGGGGCGCTTCAGAGCGCGCGTGCAAGGAATCGAGCTCAGACGCCATCGTGACCGCCTGGATCCTCTTCAAATCGATCGCTTTCCCAATTGCGTCCTATTCGGCCGAAAAGTCTCATTTGAGTCGCGCCCGAGTATCCGTATGACCGCAGCACGCAGCGCTCCTGCCCGGCCGGCCTTGCGCCAACGCAGTCACTACCTGCCACTCGGGCCTATCCTCGGGGCGTACCTTCTGAACACGCCAGGCGCCGCCAGCACTCGATACAGTCCCCCAGGGCAGGCGCATGATGGGGCGAGGCAAGAATGCGGGCGATCTGGTCGCAACCATGAACCAGGCGGCTGAACAGGCCGTTTCCGAAACCAAGGCTCTGATGCTCAACACCATCAGGATGTCGGTAGAGGGCGCCAGGAAGATTCTGACTGGCGATGATGCTCGTCTCGGCCACCGGCCAGCATCAGATCCCGTATGTGCGCAAGCGCACCGATCGCGATGGCTGCTGAGGTGCAAGCTGCGGAGGCCCGCCGAATCGCGGTTTGAATAGCCTTGTGCTACCACCAAGGAGATACATATGTTTTCCAAATCCAGGCTCTTCGCTTACGATCCCACACCACGCCCGACGGCCAGCGACATCATTCTGGATCATCGCGCACGCCTCGCAGTCGAAGAGGAGGCACGCGCCGAAAAGCTGCGTTTGCTACAGGCCGAACAATCCTCGAGCTCGAACCCTCCCGCCGCGCGCATTCGCGCCTGGGAGAAGGTGCATGGGTTGCGCCTACCGTTGAATGCCGCTCACCCGGTTCTCGAGGTGGTCTCGATTGGAACGCATCTCACACTTGCGGAGGTACGGGAAGAACAACGCGCACGCGGTGCTGCACTCACTCGCACGTAACCACAGGCATTCCCACTAAAGAGTCCGCGAACGGCGCCATAACAGCGAACTTTGCGGATTCCGTGTAGAGTGCTAACGGGTCCAACGCCCATCTCTAATCCCTCCTGTAGCGCAGCACTCCGCTCCCGCCGCGCCAGGGCCATTCATCGCCCGCTCATGGGAGGTGCGAGTGACTCCACTCCGCCGTGTGGCTTTCATTGGTAATTCGCTTCCGCGCCGCTGCGGAATAGCCACCTTCACCACCGACCTGCAACAGGCCGTCGCCAGCTCACGCGCCGGTCTCGACACCGCTATCGTGGCGATGACAGACCATGGTCAGGCTTACGACTATCCTGCGACTGTTCAGTTTCAGATCAACGACGCGACACTAGAAGACTACGCACGCGCCGCGCGCTTCCTGAACGCGAAAGAGTACGACGCCGTGTGTCTACAGCACGAGTTCGGCATATTCGGAGGTGAGGCAGGCAGTCACATCAATGCGCTGCTCCCGCTCCTGGCCATGCCAATCATCACGACGTTGCACACGGTTCTGGCCGATCCGCAACCGATGCAGCGCACTACGCTGGTGCGCATTATCGAGACCTCCGACAAAATCATTGTCATGGCCGAAATGGCCAGGGAATTGCTTCAGATCGAGTATGGCGTCTCGTCAAGGAAGATCGAGGTCATCCCACACGGCATTCCCGACGCTGAGTTCGCCGAACCTGACGCGGCGAAAGCCAGGCTCGGGTTCACCTGCAAGCCTATCGTTCTTACCTTCGGCTTGCTTTCGCCAAACAAGGGTATCGAAGTCAGATCGATGCAATGCCGTCGATCCTGAACCGGCAGCCCGATACGGTCTACGTGGTGCTGGGCGCCACACATCCAACTCTAGTCCGCTGCGAAGGCGAGCGCTATCGCGAGAGCCTGGTGGCACGGGCGCAAAAGCTTGGCGTCGAGAATCATGTCTGTTTTCTCAATCAGTTCGTGGATCGGTCGACGTTGCTCGACTACATCTCGATGTGCGACGTATACGTGACACCTTATCTACACGAAGCGCAGATGACTTCCGGCACCCTCGCCTATAGCTTCGGAATGGGTAAGGCAGTGGTCTCCACGCCCTATTGGCACGCACGAGAGCTGCTGGCGGACGGGCGCGGGGTTCTAGTTCCATTTGGCAACGCCGGCGTCATAGGCTCCGAGATCGGAAGTCTGCTGACCGACGATGTTCGCCGCGAGGCCGTACGCAGGCGCGCCTACGCGAGCAGCCGTTCGATGACGTGGGAGCGAACCGCGCAACGGTATCTCTCCGCATTCGGGCGCGCGCAAGACTCTCATCCGAGTCAAATGATTTCGGGGCGGCTTGCAGTCGCTTAGACGGCGCGCTTGCGCCACAGATGCAACTCGGCCATCTGCTGGCAATGTGCGATGACACCGGACTTCTTCAACACGCGATTCATTCGGTACCCGACCGCGCACACGGCTACTGCGTAGACGACAATGCGCGCGCACTGCTGGTAGCCTGTGCACTCAACTCCCCGGGCGAAAAGCGGCTTCCCGACGTACTGACGGCTCGACTAGCTGCGTTCGTACAGCATGCATGGAATCCTGATGTCGGACGGTTCCGCAATTTCATGAGCTTCGAGCGCCGCTGGCTCGAGAACATCGGCTCCGAAGACTCCCACGGACGGGCGCTCTGGGCCCTCGGCGAATGCGCGCGCGGCGACATCAGTGCGTCCCGCAGACAATGGGCGGAGTGTCTGTTTGCTGAAGCCTTACCGGCAGCGCAGCACTTTCGCTCTCCACGCGCCTGGGCCTTCACGCTGTTGGGACTGAACGCCTATTGCCAAGTGGTTACCAAGGTGTCCAGAGCCCATGCGTTGCGGACTCTCCTGGCGGACGGGCTGATGTCAATTCTGTCTTCCGTCGAGACTGACGATTGGGTATGGTTCGAGGACGGGCTTGCCTACGACAACGCCCGATTGCCTCAGGCCCTGATCGCTACAGGCGCAGCGTTAGGCATTCCCGCGTATTCTGCTGCGGTCTCGAGAACCCTGCGTTGGCTCACGTCGCAGCAGACCTCTGCTACCGGCCTCTTCCGGCCGGGTGGGCTCGGATAGTTTCCGCCACCCCCGCAAGTCTCCTCAGGCATTCGATCAGCAGCCCGTCGAGGCGACCGCAGCTATCTCGGCCGCACTGGAGGCATGGCGTGCCGATGGTGATTCGAGATGGAGAGACGACGCCGCACGCGCCTTCGCATGGTTTCTCGGCAGCAATGATCTATCTGTGCCCCTTGTAGATCTCGAGACGGGCAGCTGTCGCGACGGATTGCATCCGGATCGCGCGAACGAGAACAGGGGCGGCGAATCGGTCGTGTCCTACCTTCTCTCTCTTGCGGAGATGAGGCAAGTCGCACGTACGGATAGCGATCGAGCGCACCCTGTGAAGGTGCGGGAATTGCACGCATGAGCCCCACTTACCTGCCAGCGAGAATGTCTTGTCAACAACCAAACTTTTGCAACGGCAGCGCACGCATCTGCACCCGAACCCCGCGAGGGTCGTCGTGCGCCAATTCAGGCCGGCGACGGAACCGCGAGACCTCAATCCAACGGACAAGTCGCGAGCAAACCACATCGTCGAGCGCGTGCTCGCGCTCGACTCCGAGTCGGCCGCCGCCCAGTTGGAAGAGGTCCTCGAGAACTTCCGGGGACGGCACAGGAACCTTGTGGAGTTGTTTGAGGCACGTGCCAACGACATGGAAGAAGCCATTGCGGCGCACGTGCAGTTTACCAAGGAACAGCGGCAGCTCATCGGCGCCTACTTTCTTCACGAGTATTCCTTTGAGGCGGCCGCACTATTCAATCCGAGTATCGTCGCGCACTTCGATCAAACCGGCGCGCCGGCGAACGGCCGGCGCTTCATCCTGAGTGTGCGCGCGGTCGGCGAAGGGCACGTTTCCTCGCTGACCTTTCGATCAGGTTGGATCGCCGACAACGGCGCCGTAAGGCTCGATCCTACAGCCTGCCTTGCGTCCATTCCAAAAGTGATCCGGCGAATCCCGAGTGAGAATGGAGATGAAGTCGATCTGGCCTTCTCGACACGCGAAGACATCAGCGAGCGGGTGATCTTTCCCGTCACCGACGCCCAGTCGAACGGGATCGAGGATGCGCGCTTCGTGGCGTTCAACACCGAGACAGAAACAATCTTCTATGCGACGTACACCGCATACAGCGGTAGAGCGATTCGGTCAGAACTGCTCGAGACGCGCGACTTCATGTCGTTCCGGATGTCCCCCCTGAAAGGCTCCGCTGCGAAAAACAAGGGAATGGCCCTGTTCCCCCGCCGGATCGGTGGCCAATACGCCATGATCGGCCGGCAGGACAACGAGAATCTATATCTCATCTACTCGGACGACCTGCACACCTGGGACGGCGGCACCGCCATTCTGAAACCCAAATTTCCATGGGAGTTCGTGCAGATGGGCAACTGTGGCTCGCCGATCGGGCTCGATGAGGGCTGGCTTTTACTGACTCACGGGGTGGGTCCCGTACGGAAGTATTCAATCGGTGCCGTCCTGCTCGACAAGGCCGATCCTTGTCGGGTTCTTGCGCGCACGCGCGAGCCGCTGGTGCGCCCTGACCCCTCGGAGCGCCAAGGATATGTCCCCAATGTTGTGTATACGTGCGGAGCGATGCGGCACGGCGACCGGCTCATCCTGCCTTACGCCATCTCCGATACGTTCTGCAATTTCGCGTGCGTCGGGATTCCCGCGCTGCTGAACGCCATGGAACGCTAATCCGACATCATCACGTCAACCGTTCACACTACCTGCGCACCATCGCAGGAGGATGGGCGCGCGGATTAATCGATGTAACCGTTTGGCGGGACATTCAATGGCACGCAAGCCGAAATTTCCTGCCGAAACCCGCCGCCGCGATCGAGCCACGAATCGCCCCGATATGCGTTTTCAGGTAGTTTGATCTTCACACACCGCTGCCCGGCTTCTTTGAAGCAACGATTGCAACCCCACCCTCTGCCGGAGGAGTCGAGATGCCCATAGGCCGGCTCCGGATCCCAGCGGAAACTCGACGATAGCCCGATCGCGAAAGTTCGGCGGCGGAGCGGGTCTGCTGTAATATCGGACAGAGCGTGATAGCGGGCGCCACCGCAGCTTCAGCTTCGTGGAAATGTATGAATGCATCCCGCACCAATGCAGGCGTTGGCTGGCGCGGACTTCGACGGAACAGCCTAGGAGTAGGCAGATCGAAATTGGGCTCATACCCTGCGAGCACTACCATGAGCGAATACGAATTCACGGTTTCCTTGCGCATCCGGCACCCGAAGATCGACCCATCCACAATCACTGAAACGCTCGGAATCCAGCCACAACATACCTGGAGGGCAGGTGATCAGCGCCTTGATCCCGCCGTCGGAGATCGCGCGGGCTCGTATCGTGAAAGCTACTGGATGGGGCGGTTGATGGATGAGCCACAACTCTCGTCCGCACGAATGTCGGTAGAGAGCGTGCTGTTGCAGACGGTCACTCATTTGCGCCGCTCGCAATCCTTCCTCGAGCAGCTGAGTACCGAGGGGGGCGTCGCAGAGCTGACTATCAGCCTTTTCGCCCGCAAAAACTTCCGGTTGGAGCTTTCTGCGGACTCACTCGCGCTGCTGGGCCGCCTGCGGCTAGCAGTGGCGCTCGACGTGCAACCTCACGCGCCGTTCGATGCACCGGTGACGCCGCCGAATTGACTTCAGCGCCTTCCAGGCTCCACTCCGAGCGGCGCATGCACGCCGGTGGATCCCGCGACAGACACGTTTCGGGGCGACCTGATGTTGCCCTGTGCTGTGACCCGCGATTACATGCAGCGCTTGGGCTTTGATTCACTATTTGCTTCACCCCCGGCCCCGAACGCGGCCGGGGGTGCGCTATGGTTGCCGCGCGAGAGTTGTCCCCGCATGCGAAGTTGGCGACCGCGCGTTGGTGGCACGCCACGACCTTGGCGGAAGAGTACGGGGTCGAAGCGGCCGATGAGAATGATCTGGTACGCAGCGATGGACTGGCAGCTAGAGCATCAGGGGCTGACTGAGCGCAAGCTCGCCCAGCTCAACCAGCGCATTCGAAACGTCTTCTTAGCCACGACCAGCTTTGTCTCGCTCATCACCCTCACGGAGCGCCGCTCGCAGCTCGAGGTTGGGCTAACCGGGAATGAAGGCACGCTCGGCGTACATATCTCTCTCCCCTTCGGGTGCTGGTGCGGGGCGGCGGCTCCGCATGGCGGATGGGCGCCACCGCCTTTAGCAGGGCCCTTGGGCGCAACCCGACACTGGTCCGCGAGCTGGGCCGCTACCTTTATGTGCTCGTCAGTCTGATCGCGCAAAGCGCGCCACGCGGCCGCTTCCATCCTGTGAAGAAAGGCTCGCGCGCTGGCTCCTGATGATGCGGGATCGGGGCACTCGAGCCGTTTGCGCATCACGCACCAGACCCCCGCCCACATGCGGGGCGTGCGGCGTGAAGTCGTGACACAGGCTGCGGGCGCGCTCAGACAAGGAAACGTCATCCACCACAGCCGGGGCAATGTCGATATTCTCGACATAGCCTCGAATCCGCCGCGTGCGCATGCTACGCGTCCGCTAAGGATACGTACGAGCGGACGCTTGGGCCCAAGGTGCAGGGTCGCCGTCGCCTAACATTCACTATGTGTGGTGTAATACATATGCGGCGCGATTGATCCCATGCCGCCCTATTGTAGTGCGCGGTCGCGCTATGGAGTTCCTCCTGCCTATTCCGCAACTAAATCGCATCCTGGCCGCCTTACCGCCGGCCGCACTCGAGCGGCTGTTCCCCCATCTGAAACTCATCCCGCTTCCGCTCGGCTCCGTTCTGTATGAAGCTGGCGATACGCAGCGCTACATGTATTTTCCGGTCGATTCCATCGTCTCACTCCTGTACGTGCTGAAGGACGGCGCCTCGGCGGAAATCGCCGTGGTCGGCAATGACGGCGCGATTGGCGTGGCGCTGTTCATGGGCGGCGAGACCACCACGAACCGCGCGATCGTGCAGAGTGCTGGTTCCGCTTACCGTCTGACACGCGCGCGGCTCAAACAGGAGTTCGAGCGCCACGGCGAGATGCTGCACATCCTCCTGCGCTACACGCAGGCACTGATCACCCAAATGGCGCAAACGGCGGTCTGCAATCGACATCATTCCGTGGATCAGCAACTTTGCCGGTGGCTCCTGTTATCGCTCGATCGACTGGCTTCGAACAAGCTGACCATGACACAGGAGCTCATCGCGAACATGTTGGGCGTCCGACGCGAAGGCGTCACGGAAGCAGCCGGAAAGCTCCAGAATCTCGGCGTAATCCAATACACCAGAGGCAAGATCACGGTTCTCGACCGGCCAGGCCTGGAGTCCCTGTGCTGTGAGTGTTACCAGGTCGTGAAGGCCGAGACGGATCGTCTGATGCAGAGCCTTTCCGCGCCGAGCACCGATACCGGCCGCGGGCAGTGAGCGCCGCCCGCACGACTTGCAACATTCAACATGTCGGCTGAGCCGGCGGGCTCATCGCGCAGATGCGATCAATAAAAATGAGTGCCCCTCCCGTGCTTTGCGACGACGTGGATTGCGAGTTGGGTCTTTCTACTCGAGCAGATCGATGACGGTCTCGCAGAGATCCAGGATCAGGAAAACAGGCGCAAGGAGGTGAGTGTGGGCCTTACCGGCGCCGCCCTTGTTCGGTACTATGACGAGCCGAAGGCGCGTTAGCCCGCGTAGTTCCACCGCGAGACTCTCGCACTGACAGGTCGATCCGTTCGGGGCTGAATGCATACTCCTGCACAAACACCTGACGGCATGTCCTGCCGCCATCCACCGAGTACTCGGCGACCACTTCCTGGGTGTGTCCGGTCTGTGCTCGACCTCGAACACAATCCGGGAGAGGTTCCGAGGTTCGTCGAACTGGAGGATGATGTGCTCGGCAGCAGCTCCCACACGCTGCCATACCCGACAGGGGGCACTCGCCACTCACCTTCGTACTAGCCCGGACTCGAGCTTCGCAGGGTCGTTCTGCGAACGCGATATCGGCTGCGAGGACTGGCGGCGTCCGCACGAATACTTTCACGTGAGCCGGCACCCAACCCTGGCGCGATCGATGACCAGCAACTGGCTGCGGTCATCTGTTCGCGCGAATGTCTGCGCGCATTCGCCGCCGACACGTCCGGCCCGGACCGCACACCCTAACCTTGAGAAAGCAACCGGCGGGACAATCCCGGAAACGACAATTGACGGCAGCCCTTCACCTGGCCGTCCATGCGAACACCGGGTCGTCACTTCGCCGAGTTCCCAGCAACTGACACAGCAACGAGTGTAGCGTGTATAAGGCCGCTCTCCTGTCCGCCGGACCTCCATCCCGTGAGGGCTCATATGCTCCATGACACTCCGTTGGTTGCGACGATTGCGGCCGCGTTCGTGGTGGCGCTGGCATTCGGTTTCATCGCCGCTCGCCTGCGCGTGCCCCCGCTCGTCGGCTACCTCATCGCCGGAATCGCGCTCGGCCCTTTCACGCCTGGATCGGTGGCTGACACAAATATCGCAGCGCAGCTCGCAGAGGTGGGCGTCGTCCTGCTGATGTTCGGCGTAGGTCTGCACTTCTCGTTTGCGGACCTTTTGAAGATGCGGCGCGTCGCCCTACCCGGTGCCATCGCGCAAATGACGATCGCCACTCTCATCGGCGCAGGACTCGCGACAGGCTGGGGGTGGAATGCGGGAGCGGCGATCGTCTTCGGCATGTCCCTGTCAGTCGCGAGCACCGTGGTGCTGTTGCAGGCGCTGGAGCAACGCAACGCCCTCGACTCCGCAGAAGGCCACATTGCCATGGGCTGGCTCATCGTCGAAGACCTCGTAATGGTGCTCGTCCTGGTCATACTGCCAGTGATCGCCAAGCCAGGGGTCATCGGCGCGAGCGCGGGCGCGCTCGCAGTCGCGGTTGCTGTCGTCCTCGGCAAAATCGCAATCTTCGGCGTTCTCGCAGTATTCGTCGGGGCACGAATCGTGCCCTGGCTCCTGATGCAAGTCACGCAGACTGGATCGCGCGAGCTGTTCACGCTGGCCGTGTTGGCGATCGCGCTGGGGATCGCGTACGGTTCCGCTGCTGCCTTCGGCGTTTCACTCTCGCTTGGAGCATTCTTCGCAGGCGTGGTGCTGAGCGAATCTGAGTTGAGTCAGCGTGCCGCTGCGGACTCGCTACCCCTCAAGGACGCATTCGCGGTCCTCTTCTTCGTCTCTGTCGGCATGCTGTTTGACCCGTCCATGCTGCTGCGCACCCCCCTGGAGCTGCTCGCCGCCCTGGCAGTCATTCTCCTCGGCAAGGCAGTCGTGGCTTACGCCATTGTGCGCACCTTTCGCTTTCCGCCCCGCACGGCGCTGATAGTATCGGCGAGCCTTGCCCAGATCGGCGAGTTCTCATTCATTCTCGCGGGCCTGGCGGCCTCGCTCGGGATTCTGCCCACAGAGGGACGAGACTTGATCCTGGCTGGCGCCATACTGTCGATCGCTCTGAATCCACTCGCATTTGCCAGCATCAAACCACTCGCGCGTTGGCTGGACCGGCACGCGTCGGGCGAATCGGGGCGGGCTTTTTCGAGCGACTCGCAGCGAAATCACGCGGTGATCGTGGGCTACGGCCGTGTCGGAAGCGTGGTAGGCTCGATTCTCGAGCGCGCATGTGTGCCCTTCACGGTGGTGGAGAAAGATCCGCGCATTACAGAAGCGCTACATGCGCGCAAACTGCCTGCCATTCGCGCCGACGCCATGGCCGAGACCGTTCTCGATGCCGCTGGCATCCGGCACGCGCGCGTGCTCGTCCTGGCCATACCGGACGGCTTTCAGGCCCGTGGGGTCCTCGAGATCGCTCGCCGTCTCAATCCGCACATCCATACTACAGTTCGCACGCACAGCGATGCGGAGCTGGAACGTCTTCAGCAAAAAGGCGTTGGTCTGGTGGTGCTAGGCGAGCGTGAGCTTGGGATGGCTATGGCGAACTACACACTGATGCATTTCGGGCGAACAGCAGTGTGAGCAGCCCGAGGCAGACGCGGATCCAGTGATTGGCTATGACACCCGCCGCGCGGACGTCGCGTGCCATTGGTCCCGGCGGCGGAGCGTACCGGATCCGGGCGCGAGGTATGTGCGTCGGCGTACCGATGCGGTGCGACGCGCCCGCGTACCATCACGTTAGGCGCTACCTGATTGCCGCATTCCCGGCTTCGCGACGAGGGACCCAATGCTGTACGAAAACGAGACACTCACAGATCTAACGGTCAACCTGGACGACGACGAGATTGTCAGTTGCCATCTCGTCAATTGCCGGATTCTTTTTGGAGGAAAACAACCGCCGATCTTTGCGGATAACCGCTTCGAGAACTGCGATTTTCATTTTTCCAAGTCAGCGCTGGTCACCATCGAGCTGCTGCGCCGCATGCTCCAGATTCCACAGCTGCGCGAATTGGTGCTTGCAGCGCTAGGGCTCGCGCCAGATGAGATACGCACGCTTCACTGATTGTGAGAACCACACGCCATGCTAGTCGAACCAAGGTAATTGCCATGAAACACAACTGGATTGAAGCCGGCTGGAAACGTTTTCTGGACAGACTGAAAGAACTCTGGGGAAAGCGGACGGGCCCCGAGCCGGCTACGGCCTGGAGGACGTGATGCCTCCAAGAGATCGAACGCCCCTCACTCGGGCGCACACATCTTGTCCTGCTTTCGAAATCCGTCAACGCAACGCCACTCGTTGCCGGAGTAATCGATGTAACCGTTTGGCGGGACGTTCAATGGCACGCAAGCCGAAAGCTCCCGGCGAAACCCGTGCTCGCACAACCAACCAGCGCCGCTGCTATCCAGATAGCCGTTCGCCGGAACGGCGACGGCGAGACAAGCCTCGCCCTGCTTGCTGAAGCCCCGCTCACACGTCCAGTCATCGCCCGCCGCCGTAAGGTACCCGTCAGGCGGGACCTTTACCGCCGCGCAGCGCTCCCCAACAGCGTGAAATCCACGTGCACACTCCCATTGACGACCGTAGCTCGAGTCGGCCAAATATGCATTGGCCGGCAAAACGGTGGCAGCGCATGTCTCGCCCACTCTGCGGTATCCACGGTTGCATCGCCAGCCGGCGCGATCGAGCCATGAATCGCCCAAATATGCGTTTGCAGGTAGTTTGATCTTCACACACCGCTGCCCGGCTTTTTCGAATCCGCGCTTGCAATCCCATCCTCTGCCGGAGGAGTCGAGATATCCATCGGCCGGGACCTTTACGACCTCACAATGCTCCAAAACCTGCCGGTAACCCCACACGCAATCCCAACCTCCGCCAAACGCGCTCACGCGAGCGTTGGCTGGCACGGCGCTCCCGGCGAGCGCTGGCGTAATGCTTCCACAGGTGATCGTCAACGCGGCACCCACTAACAGACACGCAGCCAATCTGCCTGTGATCGACGGTGTTCGGATGATCATTGGATGCCCTTCCCATCACGGTTATAGAGTCAGGATAAGTGTGCGCCTCTTCTCGACGGATAGATACCTGGATCGCTCCCGCAGCAGAACCAGGGACGCGATCACGCGTTTGTAGTCGACGCTTCGTCAGACAAGGCGGACATCAGCGGTCTCCGAATCGTGAATGGCCGGGCTGAAGCTTTCAAATCCTCGCTACGCGTTATCGATTCGGACGCTCGTTCCGCGACACTAAGGTCGGGGAGCATCGCGTGGTGCGCGGCGAGCAGTACAGCGGCCCCGGCAATCGCTACCAGCATGTTTGCAATATCGACTGTACTGATAACTATTCTGCTCTGGACGGGCTGGGATTCAAATGTCGAGGCGGATGAGCCAGGTAATTCAGCTTTCTTCTGGCATAGTTCGCCCGGTCCCACGCATCAATTGCGTCGCGAGCGAGGGTACCAAATCTCAGGTTTCCGGACTTCCAGTACGGCCTGCCGGGGTTTTAACTGCCGCAGGGGAGATGACGGTCAACCGGATCACGCTGACGAAGAAGGTATGGTATGAAAGGCTTTATGCAAGACACTACCGCCGGCACGGTGCTCGCAGTCTCTCCGCAATGCAGAGTCCCTCAAGCTTTCTGGCCCGGACAAGGCCAAGGGTAATGGAGCTATGTTAAGGCCGTACTCTGCACGCGAGGAGGTTGCGCATTCAGCGACACACGCCTTGGGCGTGGTTGGCAGCTTTGTCGGGGTTGCATGGGTGGTCATGTCCGCCGCGCTGCATGGCAACCCCTGGCGCATGGTTGGGGGCATCGCATTCGGTGTCGCCGCTCTTCTCCTGTTCGGCGTATCGACTTTCTATCATGCCGTACGGGCACCGCGCGCCAAGGAAATTCTGCAAAAACTAGACCACTCCGCGATTTACCTTCTGATCGCAGGGACCTACACGGTATTCACGATCGGCGTGATGCGTGGCGCATTCGCCTGGACGCTGTTCGGCACAATCTGGCTGTTGGCAGCGTCAGGGATCGCTGCAGAGTTTGCGGCTCGGGACCGCAAGCATGTCCGGTCAGCCTTACTCTATCTCGCCATGGGTTGGCTCGGCATCATTGCTATCAAACAGCTCATCATCAGCCTGACGTCATGGCAATTCACGTGGCTGTTGGCCGGCGGGATATTCTATTCTTGCGGCGTCCCGTTCTACGTTTGGAAAAGCAGGCGCTACACCCATGCAGTGTGGCATTTGTTCGTGCTCGCGGGCGTCGCCTGTCACTTTGTAGCTGTGCTCAGCGTCGTGAATACTCCACCGGCACCGTAAGCGAAGGGAACGTATCCCGCCAGAGCAAATCAGATTTTCGCCGAGCCACTCGACTCGAATGCGACCTCCGCACTCTCACCGGCGTTCGGGCGGAGCTTGCGGCAAACTTGACGCATCTTGCGCTTGAAACTGTGCGGCGCAAAAAGAGAGAGCTCCCGAGCAGAGTCATGGGCAGCACTACGACGAAGAAAGCCACATCGAAACCGCCGAATACCCACAGGGCCGGGATCAGTCCGCCATGTGCAAGTGCGATACGGCAGAGTGTCAGTACTTTTCTGGATCACGCAGCAGCAGACAGAAACTGAGAGAGCAAAAACCGTTACATACCCAAACAGGATCACGACCTGCAATTGATCATCCTCAGCTCTCCTGTGTCGTTCGAGTACGCCGGACCCTAAGTGCGCGCTCAGTGTGCTAGCGTACTGACTGGAAGCCATCAGTGGAACTAGAGTGATAGTCGTCCCCGAGGGCTTCTAGCCACATACACTGACCAGGCCGCTTCGGAGCGGCCAATGGCTAGGCTTCGAGTTTCCGGACATAGCGGCTACCTCTGCCACGCCGAAGTGCACGTACGTGCGACGGCTCAGACCTGCGACGCACCCATGAACTCTGAACATCACCTTGCCGCTCCGCTCGAGGTCTTCTATGTGGTTGAAACGACCGGCCAAGTCAGTGGCGAGCGGCATCACCGTGTGCGCTCTTTGTTGTTCCAGACGCGATTCCAGGCGAATAAGGAACAGATGCGCCTTCAAATGGCGAACGCTCGCGACACGTTCAGCGTCTGGAAGGGGACGACGTACATCGAGCCTGCCGAGTGGTCATATGACGTGGTCATGGCGGACGGCACGCTGATTCTGTCGAGACGCGGGAACCTCCTCCCCGGCCCGTACCCTGCTCAAGCGGCCACGTCCTGCTCGCGATAAAGAGGCGCGCGGCAGTGGAAAATCTCCTTCTGGCCGCGCTGCCCGCCGCACAGAGGCGAGCACTGCTCGAGTGTAGTGAGCGCGTCGAACTCGTCGCCGGTGAGACGCTGACCGAGCCCAACCAGCGCATTCGAAACGTCTTCTTTCCCACGACCAGCTTCATCTCACTCATCACCCTGACGGAGCGCTGCTCGCAGTTCGAAGTTGGGCTGATAGGGAATGAGGGCGTGCTCGGCGCGTCCCTGATTCTGGGCGTGGACACCTCTCCCCTGCGCGCGATGGTGCGCGGAGGCGGCTCGGCATGGCGGACGAACGCCACCGCCTTCAGCAGGGCCCTTGGGCGCAACCCGACACTGGTCCGCGAGTTGGGCCGCTACCTTTATGTGCTCGTCAGTCTGATCGCGCAAAGCGCGGCATGCGGCCGCTTCCATCCTGTCGAGGAAAGGCTCGCGCGCTGGCTTCTGATGACGCGAGATCGGGCGCACTCGAACCGGTTCCGCATCACGCACCAGACCCTCGCCCACATGCTGGGCGTGCGACGAGAGGTCGTGACACAGGCTGCGAGCGCGCTCAGACGGGGAAATGTCATCCACTACAGCCGAGGCAACATCGAAATTCTCGACGTAGCGCGCCTCGAATCCGCCGCGTGCGCATGCTATGCATCCGCTAAGGATACTTACGAGCGGGTGCACACACCCAACGTGCAAGATCACCGCCGCTGAAAACCTCATAACATCCTGGGCGTCCGACGCGAAGGCGTCACGGAAGCACAGTCGGAAAGCTCCAGAATCTCGGCGTAACTCCGGCGCTTGCGAATATCGGTGACAGTCTCTAACTTCACGATACATCTCGTGGGGGGCGGATTCATGGAGATTCACCCAGGGGACGTCCGCTGAAAACGTGCCGACGCACGATCCGGGGTCGGTAGACTGTAGTTCCGGGCTAGCCGGCCCTCTGTGCGGCCGCGACCGTTGTGTTGAACCACGGTGATGGCAGCTCACACAGGCTGCCATGCGATGATCGGGTGAGTCGCGCCCACAATTCTCGAAGGTCACCGTCCCGGACGACGTTCATCGTGGCGTCGCCGAAACCGGTCTCCATCGCATTCTCACTCATGAGCGCATAGCGCATACTAACAGACCCTCGCGCTCCCTCTGTGCGATGGCGAACATTAGGCTTTGGAATCCGCGCGGCCGGAGCTTATCGGCGGTGACGCCGCCGCAGTTGATCCAAATCACCATGGTCTCCGCCACGGCCGTAGCGGCCGTCAGTGCCGTACGGACCGTCCGAGAGAGCCAAACCTCTTGGGTTGAAAAATGCTCATCGTAACCGTTGCCTCAATAGGGAGTGCCCACCCTGTTTTTGTCGGAAGCGACGAAAACCCTTCGAACACCGCAAGCTCTGCTTTATTTTTAACGAACGTACGTGAGCTCAAAAATCCGAGTTCGAGATGCGCGGCGGCGACGGATTTTCATCACGCATATCCTTTATAGATTCAATTGCTTGTGGCGACTCCCATCGGATGCGTCTGGTTCCAACCATCATGCCCAGGCACGAGCGGTGGGGTCGCGTTGCAGAGGTGTCGGCCGCCTTCTTTTCCCCTGGCGCCACTTCGACCCGTCACCTCCTGCCACATGCTCCGTCGATATGACCGAGCGGCGAGCCGCTCATGTTTTCCGCCGAGTGGGGCTTGTCCCGACTCCTCAGACACCGAACTGCGGTATGATGAGCCCCCAGCCTTCAAGAGCACGTCGGGCGATGAGTGGGCGAGATCCAAACAATGCTCGCGGAGACATCAGCGCTCGCGACGACATCGCCCGCCGCGACGACCGCATTGCTGAATTGGAACGATCGCAACAGCGCTTACAGCACCTGTACGACATCAGCAAACTCCTCACGCGCTTCCAGGACTTCGAGCGGACCATTCCCGAGGTCGTGGTTCTCATTGCCGACACCCTGCCCGTGCGCAGCGCGATCCTCATTCTGGAGACGGGTGAAGCGCCGCGGACGATCGCTTGGCAAGCCGAGGGCGAAGGTCCACGGCAGCTGCGACTTGCCCAGTCTCAAGCACAACAAACATACAACTATCTCATCGACACTCGCGTCGATCGCACGCACCAACAGGCAACGATGCCCGAGATCCGGGCGCCACTCCCGGCCGCAACGCAGGCGCGGACCGGGACCAAGAACAACTTCGTGATGCTGCCATTTTCCGTGGGTCACGCATCGATCTTCGGGGCGCTGCAGATCGAAGGCGCCAGGGAGTTGGAGGAGTCTGACCTGTTCTTCATCGACGCGGTGGTGAACCAACTGGCCATCGCGCTGGATCGCAATCTGGCCGACCGAACCTTGCGCGCCTCACAAGCGCACCTCGAGATCGCAAACCGCGAGCTTCGCGAGGCGCTCGCACGCGAGCAATTGACAGCACGCACCGATAGCTTGACTGGGTTGACCAATCGCGGTCACTTTTTTGAGTTGGCCACCCATGAATGGGCCGTGGCACAACGTTACGGTCTGCCGCTCGCCGTGATGCTATTCGACATCGACCACTTCAAGCGAGTCAATGATACCGTCGGGCACCAAATGGGCGATGAGGTGCTGAAGCGGGTCGCTCGGACTGGCAGTGAGCATCTGCGCGCGGCGGACGTCATCGCGCGTTACGGCGGCGAAGAATTCATCGTCCTGCTTCCGGGTAGCACTGGACAGCAAGCTGCAGTCGTTGCCGAGCGCATTCGCGAGTCGATCGCCGCCGACGGAATCGAGACGCGCACGGCGCGCGTCGTGGCCACGATCAGTGTCGGGCTGGCCGAGGCGCTACCCGATCAAGACACGCTCGAGCAGCTAATCCGGCGGGCCGACCGAGCCTTGTATAACGCAAAGGCCAAGGGACGTAACTGCACCGTAGTGGCCAGCGGAGGTTAGGATGGGGAGGCGCGACTGCACTCCAGGATCGGCACTTGCAGCAATCAACCGGGCCCTAGGATTCGGGGTAACGGTCCGTCAACGGCATGGGGCCGCCGGGATATATCATCTGGCGACCACGCGCCATCAAGAAGGACAATAACGATCATGGTTGACGCGCACGAACACAGCGCTTGCGTGAACGCATGGATGGAGGGAGCCGCGAAGGGCTTGCCTCTGGAGAGGCTGTTGCGGGTGTTCGAACGAGGTTTCGCTGCCCTTTGGGGCCGCGCGAATCAAACACTCGGCGATGTCACGCTGATGGCCATCGCCGATCGAGTGCTCCATGTCGCGACCGAGCAGTACCCGTTCCTCTCCGCACTTCAGGTCGAGGCTACCGGACTAGGCTTTCAGGAGATCCGGGAGCACGTCAGCAGCCTCCCGCGCGACGAGTTCGAGACGGGAATTCGGTTCGTCCTGGTGGAGTTCCTCACTGTCCTCGGCAATCTCACCGCCGAGATCCTCACCCCAGCGCTCCACTCGGCGCTGTTGCAGGTGGCGCCAGCACAGGGGCGTCCTCACGAGAGTAAGTCGCAAGACAGCCCCCCGGACTCCGAGAGCGAGGCTGGCGAGGAAGCAAAATCATGATGATGAAGAAGACGGACGTCGCGCGTATCGAAACAGGCGTACGGAACCTGGACGCGCTATTTCGGGGTGGGCTGCCGAAGGGCTCGGTCGTCGTCCTCGCCGGCCCGCCAGGCGCAGGCAAGACGATCCTCACCCAGCAGATATGCTTCCACAACGCCTCTGCCGGGCAACCCGTGCTCTACTTCAACACGCTTTCAGAACCCACTGCGAAGACCCTTCGGCACCTTGCCCAGTTCAGCTTCTTTGATGCGAAGAAGCTCGATGCGGGCGGCATGCAGTTCGTCGACCTTGGAGTGATTCTGCGAACGAAGGGCCTCGAGCAAGCCTCCAAGCTCATCATGGAGCAGGTCAGGAAGGTCAAGCCGGCCATCGTCGTCATCGACAGCTTCAGGGTTTTCGACGATCTCGCAGGTTCGAAAGAGGAGTTGCGCAAATTCGGCTACGAGCTCGCAGTAAATCTCATGGCTTGGGAAGTCACCACCTTCCTCCTCGGGGAATACGGACCGCAAGATATCAGCACCAATCCGCTCTTCTCGGTAATCGACGGCCTGGTCCTGATGAGTCAGCGCGAGCAGTCCGGCGAGCAGCAGCGCTTTCTCCAGTTCATCAAGCTGCGCGGCACCGAGCATAACCGTGATGAGCATACCTTCGTCATTACTGCGAACGGCATCGAGGTATTCGTCCCGCGCGTCACCCTCCAGCGCGAAGACCGCGGACCCGGCACAGCGCGCTGCAAGACCGGCATCTCGAAGTTCGACGACCTGCTGGGAGAGGGTATCCCACGCGGTTCGAGTCTCCTCATCGCCGGAGTCGCCGGAACCGGCAAGACGGTTCTGCTGCTGGAATTTCTCTATCGCGGCGCCCAAGCAGGCGAGAAAGGAATCATCTTCTCCTTCGAGGAGACGAGGGAACGGTTGCTTGCAACGGCTCACGGTCTCGGCTGGGATCTCAAACACGAGATCGACCACGGAATGATTGAGATCGTCTTCATCGCGCAGCCCAACATCATGGTGGAACAGCACCTTCTCATGATGCAGGAGCGGGTCGAAGCGATGCAGGCCCAACGCGTGGCCATCGACTCTGTTTCAGTATTTCTGCACAAGGTCAAAGATCCGCAAGTCGATCGCGAGAAGATCTTCCAGCTCGCAAGCATCATCCAGAACTCCCAGGCCGTGGGCTTCTTCGCAACCGACATCGCCTATGGATCAAACCAGCTCAGTCGCTTCGGAGTCGAGGAGACCGTCGTCGATGGCGTCGTCCTGCTCACCTCGACCGAGGAGGGTTTCGACCGTCAGCGCTACATCGAGGTCTACAAGCTCAGGAATACGGCCCATCTCAAGGGCCGACATAACATGCTGGTCGGCTCCGGAGGGATCACCGTATTCCCTCGTTACGAAGGGGATGCCGAACTCCGGGAGCCCCCGACGACGCTGGAGCCGGCGCGGCGCCTGCCCTCTGGAGTTCCTGGCCTCGACGAACTACTCGGTGGCGGTCTGCTCGAGCGGAGTGTCACGCTCGCCTCCGGGAGCGCGGGGATCGGTAAAAGCACCCTCGGGCTCCAGTTCATACTCGAGGGCGCGCGCCAGAAAGAGCCCGGGCTCTACGTTGCGCTGGAGGAGAGTCCAGCTCAGATCTTCAACGCCGCCCAGGGGCTTGGATTATCGCTGAAGCAGGCGGCCGACGCGGGGCTCGTCGGAATCCTGTACTTGTCTGCCGAACACGTTCGCGCCGGTCAGCTCCTCTCCTTTTTGGACGACAGAATTCAAGCGCAAAAGGCGCGGCGGTTGGTCCTCGATAGCGTTAGTCAGATGGCGCGCGGCGGCGCGGGTCCGGAGGCGCAACGGCAGCTTCTGTGCGCAATGGTCGCGCGATTCAAGGCTCGCGGCGTAACGAGCATTCTCACTCTCGAGTCGGACTCGATGTACTCGAGCGATACCGTAACCGAGCGCGGTTATTCTCCGATTGCCGACAACATCCTCATGCTTCGATACGTGAGAGGCCCCGGGGACATTCGACCGACCGTTTCCGTGGTGAAAACCCGCGGCAGCCTGCACGACTGGGGTAACTACTACTTTTCCATCACCCAGGGCGGAATACGGATCGGGAAACGCGTCGCTCAAGACGACGCGTCCGGCAAGAAGAGCAGCTCGACTCGCGACCCCACCACGGGATAGGTGGCGGCAATGAACGGGCAAAGACTGGAAGGCGCGGAGGCTCGCAACAAGGTCGCACACTACGATGACCCTCTCGCTGTACTGGAGCGATCACGCCAGCGCCTGCAGCACCTGTATGACATCAGCCGACTGCTCACGCGTTTTCAGACGTTCGAGCGAACCGTGCCAGAGGTGATGGACCTGACCAATCGTACCCTGCCCCTGCGCAACGCGATTGTTTTTCGGGAGACGGGTGACGCACCGCAGACAATCACCTGGCAAGCCGCGGACGAGACGCCACTGCGGCTGCGAGTGGCGAAAACTCACGCGCAAGAAGCATACCGGGATCTCGTCCACTCCCGCGTCGATCTCGAGCGCGAAGAGGCAAGGACGCTCGAGGATCCGCCGCTACCAGCGGGTGCAACTGACATGCAGCCCGAGGCGAAGAACCACTTCGTGATGCTGCCATTTTCCGTGGGTCGCGGCTCGATCTTCGGCGCCCTGCAGATCGAAAGTGTCGGGGAGTTGGAGGAACCGGACCTCTTCTTCATCGACGCGGTGGTGAGCCAGCTGTCCGTTGCGTTGGATCGCAATTCAACCGACCGGGCTCTGCGCGCCTCGGAGGCGAGACTCGCGGGAATCATTTCCCTGGCGGCCGACGCCATCATCTCGGTCGACGAGGAACAGCACATCGTCATGTACAACGAGGGAGCGCAACGCATTTTCGGTTGGTCGCGCGACGAGGTACTCGGCAAGCCACACGACATTCTCCTTCCAGAGCGCTTCCGCCGCGCTCACGGGAAACACATTTCGAACTTCGCTACAGAGTCAGAGACGGCGCGCAGGACGGCGGAACGGCGTCCTGGGTTCTTTGGGCTTCGCAAAAACGGGGAGGAATTTCCCGCGGACGCGGCAGTCTCGAAGCTGAACGTGGGAGGGGCGTGGCTGTTCACAGTCGTTCTCCGCGACATCACCGAGCAGAAGAGAATCGAGCACGAAGAAGAGTTCCTCGCCGAGGTTGGCGCCCTCTTCGCCGCCTCCCTCGATTCGCAGCAGACGCTCGCCAACGTCGCGCAGGTAGCCATGCGCGAATTCGCGGACTTCTGTGTCATCGACTTCACCGACGAGCAAGGGGAACTGCGAGGGCAGGAAGTGACCACCTCAGATCCGGCCAAGGCAGGGATTGCGGAAGCGCTGAAGCGGCTTGCATTGGACCGAACCCGCCCCCACCCGAGCTGGGAGATTCTTCAAACGAAGCAATCGCAGCTGCTGCCAGAGGTCCTTCCGGAGACCCTCCAGACGATCACGCAAAGTGAAGAGCATCAGCGACTGCTGGAGGCAATTGCTCCGACCTCGATCATGGGAGTGCCGCTCATCGTCCGCACCCAGCTTCTGGGAGCACTCGTAGTTGCATCGTGTCGCCCCGAACGACGGTACTCTGCCACCGATTTACGCCTGTTGGAGGAAGTGGGTCGGCGCGCCGCACTCGCACTCGAGAACGCCCGGCTCTATCGCACTGCCGAGCGCGCGATCCAGGCACGAGACGACATGCTCGGGATTGTTGCACATGACCTCCGCAACCCGTTGAACACGATCCGCATGCAGACAACGCTCCTCCGACAACAGGGGGCTGACTCGAGCCGTATCGAGCGAGCGGCGATCCGAATCAATCGCCTCATCGATGACCTCCTCGACCTGACGCGCATGGAGGCGGGACGTCTCACCATCGAAGCACTCGCTGTCCCTGCAGAGCAGGTCATTCTGGATTCCGTGGAAGCACAACAGACACTCGCATCGTGGGGCTCCTTCGACCTTCGACTCGATGTGACAGCGGAGCTACCGAAGATCTGGGCCGATCGGGACCGACTGCTCCAGGTATTCGAGAATCTCATCGGCAACGCGGCCAAGTTCACAGGAGCGGGCGGACGGATCACGATTGGAGCACGACCGAGAGAGACGGATGTCCTTTTCTGGGTAGCGGATACCGGCAGTGGCATCTCCGCGGACGACCTCCCGCACGTCTTCGATCGCTTCTGGCAGGCGCGGAAGGCCGAGAAGGCCGAGCGTAGAGGCGCGGGACTCGGCCTCCCTATCGTCAAGGGCATCGTCGAGGCTCACCGCGGTCATGTCTGGGTCGACAGCGCGCTCGGCCTCGGGACTACTTTCTACTTTACAGTGCCCGTCGCGCCGCCGGCGTAGAGCTCTGCGGGCCCGGTGCTTTGATCCCGCATCTTCCGTAATAGCTCGCGGAGGCGTCGCACCGTAAGAATGGGAACGAAACACTTGACGCGCGCGCCTGTCTCGAGTCCGACCCATTCGCGCTCATACAGCAGTGTCACTTCTGCGATCGGCACTGTTGATTTTTTGGCCAGGCACGCGATCACACGTTTGTGGTCAACGGCTTCATCAGACAAGGCGGACATCAGCGGTCTCCGAATCGTGAATCGCCGGGCTGAAGCTTTCTGGCTCTCACCATCGGCCATCGATTCGGGCGCTTATTTCCGCGACACCGCGCCAGGAACCCTCGCGACCTGACCCTCGGCGGCGTCAGCCTCACGCGTGCGAGCGTCCAGCCGGGCCTTCTCGCGCATTGCGCTGAGCTCAGCACACTGACTTTCAGCGAGGCTGGCTTCAGCCTGCGCTCTCAATCCGGGAAAGTTGTTGCCCCGGAAAAACCAACCATGCACCCACGCTCCTCGTCCCAGAGCTTCAGGCGAGCGCACTCGAGGCTCGTCCTGAGCGTGAGGCGCGGCGCGCGTTGCAGCAGCGTGCTGGATTCGAACGCAGCACGCAGGCGATAGTTGGGAATGTGTGGTGCCAGATGGTGAATGTGGTGGTAACCAACATTGCCGGTGAACCAATGCAGGACGCACGGCAGGTCGTAGTAGGAACTGCCTGCGACCGCCGCCCGGCTGTAATCCCAGGATTCTTGACGCTGCCAATACGCGCCCCGGAAAGTGTGTTGCACGTAGAACAGCCAAACACCCAACGCGCCGGCGATGAACACTACCGGAAGCTGCACCAGCAGAAGTGTGCGCCAACCGAGCAATGCGACACAGGCTCCTCCAGCGATCAGGAGCATGAGATCGTTGAGCAGTACGCTGGCCCACTCCTTTCTCCAGGACGGCGGCAGGCCGATCGGCAGTCGATGCTTGATCAAGAACTGATACATCGGGCCAAGTCCCAGCAGCACCGGCATGCTGCGATAGCATCGATAAAGAAAGCGCCGCGATCCGGAGCCCCTGAGATACTCCGCTACCGTGAGTGTGCGAATATCGCCGAACCCACGGCGATCGAGGTTTCCTGACGCTCCATGGTGCACGGCGTGGGTTTTCCTCCAGTAGCCGAAGGGAAACAAAGTGAGCAGCCCGAGGCAGGCGCCGACCCATTGATTGGCTCGCTGGCTGGCAAAGAACGACCCATGCCCACAATCGTGCTGGATGATGAACAACCGCACGTACAAGCCCGCGGCGGGCAGCGCCAACAGCGCAGTCCAACCATAGCTCCAATGGGAGTGGATACTCCAGGCCATCAGCGACCACAACAGCGCGAACGGCGCCAGCGTATTGCACAATTGCCAAAGCCCGAGGATCAACGAGGGTCGAGCGAATCGCGCACACAAGGCTCGCAGCTCGCCCCCCGGAACGATCGTGGCGTCGGGCAAGTTGACTTCCAGCGCATTCGTGCTCATGTGCGTAGGCTAACAGACTATCGCGCCCCCTCTGTGCGAAAGCGAACAATGCGACCGGGAACTTAGGATCTGGAATCCGGTCAGGACGGAGCTTATTGGCGACGACACCCGCCGGACGGACCTCGAATCCCATGGAGCCCGACAGCGGAAGCCCGATACACGTCCGCCACAGGCGTGCCGCTCTCGGCCTGTCGCAGCGCGTAGGTGATCTGCTCATCGGTACAACGTTTATTCTTCATGGTCCTTTTATCTACTGCGGGAGGACTTCAGAACCAAGCTTAGTCTAATGCCAATCCGTCCGGAAATCGGGAGTGAGATCAATCCGGGGTGGGGCTTAACTCTTGAGTTTGACCGCAAGCTTTCATCCCCGGCATGAATCGCTGATGCATCGGCCTGTTGTAAGCGATTCTTCCACGAAAGTGTGACAAAGACGCAAAGAAGCAAAGAAGCGCAAGCACGGGCAAAGCATCGCACAGGCAACAGAGCCTGAAGCCAAGCATTCGGTGCGAGACAACAATCAATACGCTTCGAGGTGCAATTTGCTCATCGGCGTTCACTGGTACATGCCATACTTTCTGTTGGGAGACACTTTGCTGCGGGCACTTCGGCCTGCAATCCCGTCCACCCGAATCCACAGAGGAGGATCGGAGATGAACAGCGTACAAATCGAAAGAAAGAGCTATGAGATGCCCCCGCGAGAGGGAATGAGCATCGCGCATTTTCTCACCGTCGCCGACGTAGGGCGATCGGCTCGCTACTACGAAAAGGTCTTCGGCGCTCGCATCCTGAGCCTGGGCGACGGCAACGCGCCCGGGTACCTTCAGCTTGCGAACATCTGGATGATTCTAAACGTCGGAGGCGGCCCGACCCCGGATAAGCCGACCGTAACACTCAGCGTCCCCGACCCGAATCACATCAACAGCTTTATGAATTTCCGCGTTGCGGATATTCAAGCGTGCTATGAATTATGGAAAAGTCGAGGAGCGGAGTTCATCACGGAGCCGATCCCCAAGTACGGCGAGACGCGCTGCTACATCCGCGATCCTGACGGATATATTATCGAGGTCGGACAGAGTACAGACCTCGCGTACGGCTGAAGGGCGGCCCGGATGGAATGCGGATTTAAACGCTTACGGATGCCCGCTTAGGTTAGTGGGCATACCGGAAAGCGGGCAGAGCGAATGTCGCCTATGGGTCTTCCATCATGAGGCGCCCACCCGAGACGACGACGGGAGGGCCCGTCAAGCCGTCCCATCTGGGCGAGCTGCCGGCCGCGAGCGCGCAGCTGTGGCTCGGGCATTGGCTGCGCGCGTCGCGTTGGATCGCAGTCTCGCATAACATGCGTGCGCCAGCGCTTGATGCAGGTCAAGAGAGGGTTTGCAGATCGCTGTCGCATGGAAGTGAACGGCAACTGTTGGACCGCTGGGTACAAAAATCGGCCAAGTCCTGCGCCGGAAACCGTGGTCTGGAAGTCGACCAAGGCTGTGGATGTGAACAAAGAGCAGCCTTGATTTGCCTCAACAGATTGCAATCTGAAGCGTCCAACGCGCGGACGGACGCCCTGGCTGTAACTCGATCGTCTTGCGCACCACGGCAACCGTGACTGCTCTTGATTCGGGGACGCGCACTCTCGTGGGAAGCAAGAACTGGAGGTGAACCTCCGGTGATAGGCCGTTAGGCCCGAGGAACTGCTCGCATTGAGATGCGAGAACGTTCTCAGGACGTGCGGCCAGGGTAAGAAGTACATCCCGAAACTTACTCTCGAGGATTTCGCAGGAATAGCGCTTAGGCAAATTCTCGAGCTTGACGACCAGGGCGTATCGAGTCCACTCGGCCGATCCCGGCATGAGAGGATTCGCGGGTGTTGCCGCGGCAAACAGAAAAAACACCGGCACACCCGCTATCTGCGCGAAATGACTCAAGCCCAACCGGTGGATCATCCGCCCGGTGTCATGGCGAATCTATCGTCTACGGTCGTAGCGGCTTGACCCCACGATCGTCGCCACCTCGTTCCAACTTACTTGGGAATTTCCTTGGCGGCATCTTTGGCACTGGCTGCATGGTGGCGGGCCTTGGCCTTGTGCCGTTTCGCTTTCCCTTTATCTATCGACTTATCAGGCTGTGACGACACTGCGGCCTTCGCCTGGTCGCCATATTGCTGCGCTTTTTCGCCCGTCGCCTTAGCCCCGTCCTTCAAAGTGGTGCCAACCTGTCCGAGGGATACGTTGCTCAAGGCCAGTGTCACCAACACCAACAGTATCGTTCTCATGATATTACTTCGTTTGATTATATCTGGAAATCTACCCTACACGCCGGCGACCCCACACCATGTCTCGATCTTCAAGCATCCCGTGGCAGTTGTAGGACGGAGCGCAGTTCGCGCTATCACCTCGCCCACATGAGGGCGAAAGATTGAGTGGGCTACTGCAACGCTATCGCTCTCGCGGCACAGTCGGGTCTTTGGTCTCCGTTCGTTTTTGGAAGTTTACCAGCACACTACCGGCACCTCTGGTAATGATCGCCAGAATGTCGTGAGCGGGAACACGGGGAAGCCAACCTAAGCCAACAGATACATCCGCATCGAATGTACGTTCGCGCACCGACGCCGGCATCGGGAGCGGGCACGCTCCGCCCTCCTGGTGGGTTCCGGCGGATCCGTTACCCACCTTCACCAGTAGAGAATCGACATGAATGCAACATCGCAAGAACACCGTGGCTCGCGTTTACAGATGACGCTCGAGTTCACGGGCGTGCTCCTGCTCGCCGCATGCGCATCGACGCCGCCGGCCCCCACAGCCAATCTGCAGGCCGCACAGCAGGCCATCGCTGCCGCCGAACGTGGCGAAGCCGCGCGCTATGCGCCCGGAGAGTTGAGCGAAGCCCATACCAAGCTCGCCTTGGCCGAAACTGCTGTTACGGAGAAGAAAATAGTGGTGGCGGAGCACTTTGCCGATCAGTCACGCGCCGAGGCCGAACTGGCCTCTGCCAAGACGTCTGCCGCTAAAGCCTACGCCGTCAACGATGAAATGAAGCGTAGCAACGGCACGCTGATCGATGAAATGAAACGTGGTTCGGGAGACAAACCATGAACACGACAAAATGCCGCGATGTGATGCTTCGCAATACACTGATCGGCACGGCCGTCGCATCTCTAATGCTCGCGGCCTGTACAACCGCTCCGGTCAAACCGGACGGCGCCGCGGAAGCGCGCGTTAAGTTGACTCAGCTGCAGGCCGATCCGGATCTGGCGAGTCGCGCAGCGGCCGCTATCAAGGACGCGGACGCTGCGGTACGCGTGGCCGAGCAGCCGGAGCCCGACAAGGAGTTGGCGGCGAATCGAGTCTATTTGGCCGACCGAAAAGTGGACACCGCCCGAGCTCTGGCTGAGACTCGCTTCGCTGAGGATCAGCGTGCGGTGATCAGTGCACAGCGAGACAATGCTCGTCTCGATGCGCGCACGCGTGAAGCGGACGCCGTCAAATATCAGGTCGCCACCGCGCAAGCAGAAAATGCTGAACAAAAAGTAGCGGCGGATCAGGCGCGTGATGAAGCCAAAGCTGCGCAGTTAGCCGCTGCAAGCTCCCAGCAGCAAGCCGCGGAGCTGCAGCGACAGATCGACGTGCTACAGGCAAGGCAGACGGATCGCGGGTTAGTATTGACCCTTGGCGATGTCCTTTTCACCACCGGAAGAGCCGATCTGAAGCCCGGTGCCACCGACAATTTGAACAGGCTCGTCGCCTTTCTCAACAAATATCCTGACCGCAATGTCGTCATCCAGGGCTATACGGACAACGTGGGGAGTGACGATTACAACCAAGGACTGTCCGAACGCCGGGCCGACTCGGTGAAGTCGTATCTCACCGGACAGGGGATCGGTTCGATGCGGCTCTCCACATCCGGCAAGGGCCGAAGCGACCCCGTGGCAACCAATGATTCCGCGGCCGGTCGACAGCAGAACCGTCGCGTCGAGGTGATCATCGGTAATTCGACCGCCGCGTTGAGGTGAGGCCATACGAGAAGGAGACGGCCATGCGTTGCGATCCAGCTACCCCTGTCCCATGTACCCGCCTTGTCTCGGGAAAATGCGGTATTGCTGTGCATCGGCCCTGTCAGCACGCTGCGATTGGAATGGCGCGACGGTCGTTGAGCCGCCATCCGGCTGACGTAAGATGTCTGGGAAGATGAAGGTGGCACGACTGCGGGGCACGCGCCTGAGGTTTTGCGCCGGCACCTTGAAAAGCACTTCGAGTAAATTCTCGGGCTAGCGCGGCACAGAGAGACTCTAGCTCTAGCCAGCACTGAAGGAGATTGAGGTGGACCACAACGAAATCCCTCGAATACGCAAGCGCCTGATAAGCGAGCAGGGCTCCGTGCCTTCTGAAAGGCCGGGTGAGATTGACATTGCCAGTCATACCACACTGGGCTACTCGTCTGAGGACTCGGATCACCCTGTCGAGTATTTGATTGACAAGCACTTCGGGCAGGGTGCCACGCGTTGGGCGAGTGCCCGGCCCAATACAACCGAGTACATTGTGCTTGAGTTCGATCACGCGCAGAAGGTCTCTCGCATTATCTACGAGGTGGAGGAGTGTCGGCAGGAGCGCACGCAGGAGGTGCGCGTGGAAGTCTGGGATGATCACGTCCGAACTTACCGCCAAGTGCTGGTGCAGGAATACACCTTCAGCCCGCAAGGCGCGACCTTTGAACACGAGGACGTGCAGTTGGACCTTCCCGCAATCACCCATCTGAGGCTGACCATCGTTCCGAACAAAGGCGGTTCGGGTGTCGCCACTCTGACTTCGCTTCGGCTTTTTGCGTAGCACGACCCGAGCGGCGCGCACCGCCGGCGAACCAGATAGATGAAGTGAGAAATGCGGTGAATGCTTGCGACAAAACCCTGGCATCCAGGCCAAGTCATACCCCTGGAGCGGACGACCGTCCGGTCACGCCCATCTCCGACTCCGTTGCACCGGCATCGGCCAACAAGCCCCGGGGCCGCTCCGTTGAGATGCGGCTCTTGTTGCGATTGCTGACGCGCCTCGGGGATCCGCCCCTGGAGTTTGTCCTGTGGACCGGCGAGCGGGTGTCGACGGCGGCGACGGAGCCTGTGGCGCGCGTGAGCATCGCCAATCGGGCGACGCTGCTCGGGATCCTTGTCGATCCTCATGTGTGCTTCGGCGACGCGTACAGCGATGGTCGCATCACCATAGAGGGTGACCTGGTCTGCATGCTCGAGACGGTTTATCGAGCGGGCGTTGGCGGCCCGAGACGGCCTGTCACGCTCCCTCGAGTGCTCGATCTGCTGCATCGTCCGCGCATCAATTCGTTGGCAGGTTCGCGCGACAACATACATCACCATTACGACATTGGTAATGCTTTCTATTCGCTCTGGCTGGGCAACACGATGGCCTACACCTGCGCGTATTACCCAACGCCATCCGCCACCCTGGATGAGGCGCAGATGGCCAAGATGCACCACGTTTGCCGCAAGCTTCGCCTCAATGCCGGTGAGAGCGTGGTCGAAGCCGGTTGTGGCTGGGGCACGCTGGCGCTGCACATGGCGCGCCATTACGGAGTCAGAGTGCGGGCTTTCAACATCTCTCACGAGCAGATCGCCTATGCGCGTGAGCGCGCGCAGCGCGAGGGTCTAGCCTCGCTGGTGGAGTATGTCGAGGACGATTATCGTAATATTTCGGGCCGGTATGACGCCTTCGTGTCGATCGGCATGCTGGAGCACGTGGGTCCCGACAATTACCCGACGCTCGGCCGCCTCGCGCATCAGAGTCTGGGCAGCCGCGGGCGCGGGCTCATCCACTCGATTGGCTGCAACCTGCCCCGGCCAATGAATCCCTGGATCGAGAAGCGTATCTTCCCAGGCGCCTACCCTCCGTCTCTCGGCGAGATGATGCGTATCTTTGAGCCCTGGGACTTCTCGGTTCTCGACGTCGAGAACCTTCGCCTGCACTATGCGCAGACACTGCGCCAATGGCTTGATCTGTACGAAGCCGCCCGCGGTCGCGTCTGCGAGATGTTCGATGAGAGGTTCGTGCGCATGTGGCGACTCTATCTCTCTGGCTCGATCGCCGCGTTCACTACAGGCTCGCTGCAGCTTTTCCAGGTCCTCTTCGCGCCCCACGACAACAACGACGTCGCATGGACCCGCGAGCATCTCTACTCCCGCTGATCGGTAGAGTCCATGCGGTCATGTGACGTCCTCATTGTGGGCGGCGGACCTGCCGGCTCTTCAGCGGCGTGGAAGTTGACGCGCGGGGGCGCGGATGTGCTGGTGCTGGACAGGGAGCGCTTTCCGCGGTTGAAGCTCTGCGCAGGCTGGATAACGCCGGAAGTCGTTCGCGATCTCCAGATGGACATCGCCTCGTATCCGCATCGATTCCTGACCTTCAGTCGGCTGCACGTCCATTTGAAGGGACTGCACCTGCGGGCGCCCTGCGTGCAACATTCCATTCGGCGTTTCGAGTTCGACGCATGGCTGCTCGAGCGCTCGGGCGCGCCGGTCTTGCAGCACAATGTCCACAATATTCGCGCGGAGACGGGCGGTTACGTCATTGACGATGCGTTTCGCTGCCGCTATCTGATCGGCGCCGGCGGCACGCGTTGCCCGGTCTATCGCACCCTGTTCCGCGAGTTGAACCCGCGCATGAGTGAGCTACAGGTGGTCGCCTTGGAGCACGAGCTGGAATACGACTGGAAGGATCCTGACTGCCACCTGTGGTTCTTCGAGAAGGGCCTGCCGGGATACTCCTGGTACGTGCCGAAGCAGCATGGCTGGCTCAACGTCGGCATCGGCGGCATGGTGAAGCGGATGAAGAGCAGCGGCAGGGATATCAACGATCACTGGTCCATCTTCACAGACATGTTGGGGCGCAGGCTCGCCGTGGGATCGGTGTGCGACCCCGGGGCCTATAGCTATTATTTGCGCGGCCGAGTGGAGGTGGTTCGCCGCGACAATGCCTTCATCGCCGGTGATGCGGCCGGACTGGCGACCCGCGACATGGCGGAGGGCATCGGCCCGGCGGTCCGAAGTGGCACCCGGGTTGCCGAAGCCATCCTCGAGGGAAGATCGTATGGGCTGGAGGACGTGACTGGCGCCAGTCTCGGCGGCGGAATCGTAACCCGTATGCTCGATTGGGCGATGACGCGCGGGGCGGGCGCTTTCCCGCGGTCCCCACGGGATTGAGCGTCTTGCCTGTCCGCGCATACGCTTGCCGACCGTGTAGAGATCGTTCGCCGCAAAAGCCCCCACCGTGGCGGCCTCGTTGCCCATGCAGCGCGGAGTGCTCATCCCAGCCACCATCGGACGTCGCACTCCTCGGCCACGCGGGCGCGCCCGAATTGACTGCATGAAGATGTGGGCCTGTGTGCAATGGCCGGCCATGTTGGTCACAGTAGCGGCCGCGTGGTTTGTCGCATCGAGCCAGAGGGCGCGCCGGAAGGTCGGCTTCTGGCTGTTTTTACTCAGCAATCTGTTGTGGATTGTTTGGGCAATCTACGCCGAGGCGTGGGCCCTGGTAACGCTGCAGGAGTGTCTGGCTGGCATGAACATCCGCGGTGAGAGAAGAAACTCCACGTCGGAGGGAAATTGATTGAGACCGACCCGACTCGGCGCTCGGTCTCCCAGCATAAAGTGCGAACCGTGGCGGCGTTACGCCATCAGTCGTGCGCGGCCTTCATGCCTTTGGCTTTCGCCTTGGCCATCTCCAGCGCCGCGTTGGCTTGTTCCTTACAGGCGCTTTGCGCATCGCCCGACAGCGCCTCGCACTTGGCGAGGGCGACTTTGTTCGTGCCCTCCGCTTGCGTCACCAGGGTATCTGCTGCGGCATCGGCCTTTTGACCCTCAGCTTTGTCCGCGGCGGCCGACTCCTTGTCGTTTGCTGAAGCATCAACACGCGCCTGTCGGTCTTCGGCTTTCGCGACATCTTTATCGGCGGCGGCGTTCTCGTGGGCGACATCGCTCTGTACTTTTTCTGGATGTGCATAAAATGACCCTCCGGTTGCTGACTGCGCAGACTATGCGCGACGTTAAGCCACCGGGTCTGTACGTCGGCGCACTTAGCACAGCAGCAGCCGCCTACACCAGGGCAGCACGCTGACAGCAGCGGCAGTGTTCTCGGAAGTGCGTGTCAATGGAGCCAGCATCACACAGCAGGATGTTATCGCGACAAACGGGATCGTCCACGCGATCGATGCGGTCATTCTGCCAAAGAACTGGCAGTTGCCGGCGTCTCGCCGCGTGAGGATCGGCCCCGGCTGAGTGATTTGTGTGTGCTTGAAGGCCCCTCACAGGGCCTTCTCTTTGTGCAGGTTGATGCGTACCAGCTCGTATGCGATTTCATTCGGCCGTAGCACGAAATCCACACATCCGGTGTCAATAGCACTGATCGGTAGGTTGGGAAAGCGCGCCGAACCGGGGTACTGAGAAAACGTAATGCCGCCGGCGTGCCGGATCGCTCGGATGCCGCGGGCTCGGTCAGAACCTCCGCCTGAAAGGATCACGCCGATCGCAAACGCTTCGGGTGCTCAAGCCAGGCGGATGAGCGCTCGTAGTCGAATTTGGAACCTCCACCAGGGGCAAGAAGGGCCGTTGACTCACCTGCACCGGGGCCACGGGCACGTCTTGGCATTCGCGCAAGATTCGCAACTGAACGCATCCAGCGAGCGTGCGCTGGCGAACAGATCTCCCGAATGGACCTCCGTAGTATGCCGACCATGTACCTACGCCGGGACGAGCATGTCAACTGTCCTTCGTTTTGATCGGCATTGCCGCCTGCGGCTTCACCCGCGGGGTCTTCAATAGCGCCGCCGCGGTTTTCTGTTGGATCTTTGTGTAGGTGTCATCGGCGCGGTTGCTGCGGGCTCGCTGTTCAACCACTACATAGGGGTGAACATCGCACATCGCGCCCGGATCGGTGCCATAGCGCACTTGCCTTCAGTGCCGGAACCAGGACGGCAGTAAACGGAATCGTTGATCGCTCGCTGCCCGCGGTCCAGGAAATATATATGAGCAAGGGTATGAACAGAAAGAAGGATTCGAAAAAGCAGCCGGCAAAGACCCTGATGGAAAAACGGGCGGCGAAGAAGCACAAGAAGGCGAACATGCCATTTCATTTGTGAATTCCGCGCTCGTGTCCGCGTGCCGGGCCCAAGCCACAGGAGTCTGGATCGGGCTGCAACGAGTCCGGTCCAGCGGCAGCGGGTGGAGCCCTAAAGCTCCGGACGCCACGCGAGGAGCGCGGCGATTGCGTCATCACTGTTATCGACTGGAGCACGTAGTGTGAAGAACCTCAAACATGAAGCGCAATTGTTCAAGGCCGCCTTGCGCGCGGGCGTTGAATACTCGGAGGGTCGCAAGGCGGTGGGGTTCGAGCCCTCGGATTCGGCAAGCGACAAAGCGTTATACCTATATCGTTTGCTCGTCCACGACAAAGTTATTTCGCCCATACCGATGGAGCAAGTCGGCGAGAAAGCGATCCGGCACAGGCTCGCAGCGTGGTATGCACACCAATTACCGGATGGACACCCGTTGCTGTCCTAGACATCGAGCGGCCTCATTGTGCGCCCGAGCCGAACTCCCATCCAGGAGGCGAGCCGCGAGCTCAGACCGTCGCCCACACGCAACCCTACCCGGCACAAGGACCTGATGCTTGTTGCCTCCCCTTTGGCCTCGGCGTGGAACAGCGCGGCGTCGGCTTTCTTCAAAAGCGTCTCAGCATCCCTACCGTCACTGAGATACATGCTGATCCCAATATTCACCGTGACGTAACGGTGCGTCTTAGCGTAACGGGAAGTCAAAAATGACTTTCAATTCGAGGTTACGTGTACGCGTAATACATTGATTTTATTGGCGGAGCGGACGGGACTCGAACCCGCGACCCCCGGCGTGACAGGCCGGTATTCTAACCAGCTGAACTACCGCTCCGGCTTGGGGTGCCGCTCAAGGGACGAAGGCCGCCAACGGCGGCCTCAGGGATGCCTGCGGTAAAGCTGTCACGGCCGCAGGCCGCCCCTCAAACGGGGCGCGAATCGTAACTGACTGATGGATAGACCCACAAGCGATTTGTGAGCGCGCAGGGAGGGGATGCGTCAATTGCGCGTGCCATAGGTCACCACCCCACCGGGCTGGAGCCACCTACCCTCGTTCCTGGCCGCATCTGCATCGATTCCCGGCCATCCACCTTGATTTGGCCCATGGTAGCGCTATTAATGACCGTAACGTCACCACCGTAGGTCCTACGGATGAGCACCCGTCTTCTCGAGCACGTCATCGAATCGGTCCACGCCTCCGACGGGGCGGGCGTAAAGCTGCGCCGCAGCCTTGGGGGGCCTGGCGGCTTGAGAGTCGATCCGTTTCTCATGCTCGATGAATTCTCATCGGACAATCCAGGGGACTACATCGCCGGATTTCCCTCCCACCCGCATCGTGGCTTCGAGACGGTCACCTACCTTCTCGACGGACACATGCTCCATGAGGACCACCTCGGGAACCGAGGAGACCTCAAAACCGGTGGGGTGCAATGGATGACCGCGGGGCGGGGGATCATTCACTCGGAAATGCCTCAGCAGCAAAACGGCCGCCTGCGCGGGTTCCAGCTCTGGATCAATCTTCCAGCACGGGAGAAGATGAAGCCTGCGACCTATCGCGACTTGCAACCGGAGGAGATCCCGGCGGTCGCGCTGCCGGGCGGTGGTACCGTGAAGGTCATCGCGGGCACCGTTGAGGTCGAGGGAACCACGACCGTTGGCCCGATCAAAGGGGTAACGACGGACCCGACCTACCTCGACGTCACCTTACCCGCTGGTGCCTGCTTCTCACGTACCATCAACAGCGAGTACAGCGCCTTCGTTTATCCCTTCGAGGGCCGCGTTGATGTGGGATCCCCAGCGACGGCACGTCCGCTCAAGGCACACAGCGCGGGGGTTCTTACGCCTGGTGAACGCATTGAAATCACTGCCGGCCCCGAAGGTGCGCGCTTTCTCCTGCTTTCCGGGCGACCCCTGCGCGAGCCGGTCGTGCAATATGGCCCCTTCGTGATGAACACCCGACAGGAGATCGAACAGGCGGTGCGAGACTTCCAAAGCGGCGCTCTGACGCGCACCTGACCCCAGCTTAGCGCCCGCACACCCCACCCTGAGCCGGTGCTGGCCTGCCCGAGCCCAGCTACCGCTTCTCGCTGTGATACCAACGCCCAACTCACGACAAGCCGGCAGTATCCGCGCTTCGATTGTACGCTCCCGAGCGCTTCACGAATCAACAGTTCGTTGTGGCCCATGCCGTAGAAGTCGCCGGTATCCAGCAGCGTAATGCCGGAGTCCAACGCGGCGTGCACGGTGGCTATACTCTCCGCGCGGTCAGAGGGGCCATACATCCCGGACATCCCCATGCAGCCGAGGCCGACCATGGAAACCGCCGGTCCCGATTTACCCAGATTGAGTTGCTTCATATGTCACCTCCTGTATTTTTCCGTGCTCCTGTCTCAATCCGGCGTCATGGTCCTCCACTCCACCCCGTCGTAAAGTCCAAAGCATAGGAGTTCCTCTGCCGCTGGTGGCCGCCCGCCGCATCGGCGAAACTCGCAGGGGGGGCCAGCCAGTCTAAAAATTTCCTCGAACTTCAATGCCCAGCACACGGTCGCGCCATGCCCACCTGCAACGCCTTGAAAGGCTTTGTAAGCAAATGCATCCGCGGTCAACCCCAAACTGCCTCGCACGCTCTCGGTTTCATGACGGAGCACGGTGATAGCACCGAACTGCCGCAAAGATTGGTAACACGTTACTCAGTGACCGAGGAATTGCAGTCATGAAGTTGAACAGACATGTCAGTTTATGGGTGCTTGCGATCGCAGGCATGACGGCCGTGGCCGGCACCGCAAGCGCCCAGACTACCGCGCCGTCCGCCACGACAACGGCGCCCTCCGAGGGCCACAGATGGCACGCGCGCTTCGGCGATGGACTCCTGTTGAGAATCACGCTCCATGCGGTGAACCAGCTCAACCTGACCGACGAGCAACAGGCGAGCATCAAGACGATTCTCAGCAACGCACACGCCCAGATGAAAGCCGCTCACGCGGCTGGCAACACGACGATCGATATTGCCGTGCTCGGCAATCCGGGTGACCCGAACTACGCCACAGCGTTGCAGAGCGCGAAGTCGGCCGCGGCAAACCGCATCCAGACGGAAAGCGAGCTGCAAGGGCAGATCTACAACGTGCTGACTCCAGAACAGAAAGCGCAACTGCCGACGGTACTTGCCTCGATGAAGGCGAAGGCCGAGGCACGCCGCGCTGCCTGGCAAGAGAAGCACGCAATCGGGAACAGCCGTGCAGGCTAAAATTGCCTGATTCCTTCGAGCATCCACAACGGGGCCCGGTGTATAACCGGGCCCCATCGGTTTTGCAGGGAGTCCCCATGAGCCGAACGATCCCCTTACGTAAAATCCTCGGTGCCGCGCTATGCGCGGTCGCCTTGGGCGGATCCGTCCTGCCCGCATTCGCCGCCCTGGGTGGCGATGCGGCGTCAGTGGATACAGACATAGCCAGAATGAAGGGACAGGCGCGTTCCAGGCCCGCAGGAGGCTATACGGTCAGTGAGATCACGCTCCCGTCCGGGACCGTGCTCCGCGAATATATTTCGGCCGAAGGAAAAGTATTCGCGGTGACCTGGAGCGGCGCGGTCGTGCCCGACCTGCAGCAAACGCTCGGCACCTATTTCGGACAGTACAAGGCCGCCGCAGCGGCGACCCCACACACTGGCCATCACCAACTCCGCGTGCAGCAATCCGACCTGGTGGTGAGCACCGGCGGCCATATGCGCGCCTGGAGTGGGAGAGCCTACGTGCCGTCGTTGTTGCCGCCGAACTTCTCATTGGATGAGATCAAATGATGAGACCTCCTGTGCACAGAATTGCTTTATTCGCCCTTATGCAGCTCTTCCTCCTGTCCGCCTGCGGCGGTGGAGGCTCGAGCAACCTTGCTCCTGCTTCGGGCAACAATGGCGGTGGTGGCGTCACTACCGGCGGCGGCGGTGGCACGACGGGCGGCGGTGGCGGCACCACAGGTGGCGGTGGTCAGAACATCACTGGACCCAACGTCGTGGCAATCACAGTGGACCAAGGGCCGGCGGGTCTGCAAAGCAGTGTCAGCCTCAACACCCCATTCATCTCCGTCACAGTCTGTGCTCCCGGAAGCACGACCGCGTGTCAGACTATCGACCACATCCAGGTAGACACAGGCTCATACGGCCTGCGGATTATCTCGTCCACCATGAGCTCGACGCTGCTACAGGCCCTGCCGCCGGCAATGGCCTCCGGCGCACCCATAGTGGAGTGCACGGCCTTCGCCGACGGCTTCAGCTGGGGCTCCGTACACAACGCGGATCTCCATATCTCGAGCGAAACCGCCAGCAACATCCCGATCCAGATCATCGGCGACCCCGCGTTTCCCAACGTGCCGAGCGCGTGTCAAAGCAACGGACCACCCGAAAACACGGTGGATACTTTCGGCGCAAACGGGATACTCGGTGTCGGTCCGTTCGTGCAGGACTGCGTGGACTGCGACGTCAGCACGGGATCCGGAGCCTACTATACGTGCTCCAATAACAATAACCCGTGCACTCCCACCATCGTCCAGAAGAACCAGATTGTCTCGAACCCCGTCGCGAGCTTCACGACCGACAACAACGGAGTGGTTCTCGAAATGAGCTCCGTCCCGGACGCAGGCTCACTGACAGGCACGGGGGTACTGATATTCGGAATCGACACCCAGAGCAACAATATGCTGGGAAGCGCGACCGTGCTCACCACCGATGCCATCCACGGATACATTACGGTCAACTACAAGGGGACCCAGTATCCCAAGAGCTTCATTGACAGTGGGTCGAATCTGTTCTTCCTCAATGACACGATAAGCACATGCAATCTGGGCACGGCCAGCCAGCCCCAGCAGTTCTTCTGCCCGGCCAGCGAGCTGCGCCTCAGCGCCATCAACATGGGCGCCAACAATATGCCATCGACGGTCGGCTTCAACGTCGCGAATGCCAGCACCCAGTTCAGCAACAACCAGTCGTTCACGGCATTCGATAATGTGGCGGCACCGAACCCGGACCCGCAGAGCTTCGATTTCGGCATGCCGTTCTTCTACGGACGCAACGTCTTCACCGCCATCGAGCTCAGGAACACCTCCGGGGGCCCGGGACCGTTCTTCGCTTACTAGGGAGCGTGTACCCGCGCCGAGAAGACTTGCGGCTTCACTGCAATGATCACCCGCGGCGGCGATAGATCTCGCTGCCGCGGACCCGGCGCAGCGGCCGGTGAAATACCGAATTGAGTCGCAGGGAAAGGATCAGCGTCTCGCCGGGAGTCCGGCATTCCCGGCTGATTCTGGCCAACAGCTCCTTCTCGGCAACCCGTGATACTGGCCTCCACCACGGCGCCTCCGAGACCACACCCAGCACATACAACGGCCGCTCCGGCTGGTACCTGAGCGCCTTCCGAGCCAACAGCGCGCGCTTCACCCCGCCAACTTCCCGCAGGCTGCCCGCGAAGGCTTCGATGGCACCCGCCTCGAGACCATGCTCGTAAAAGCGATCAGTCGAGCGCACGTTGGTCCGCTCGCGGCGCGCGAGCTCTCCCTGCTCACTGAGCTCCCAATAACGCTTCTCGTATTCTTTGGCCTCGACCTCGCGCCCATGGCGACGATGAAAGCCTACGACCGCCGCACATGCCGGCTGCTCCAACTTCGGGTCGATGCGCGCGGCGGCCGAGAGTTGGTCGATCCCTTGAGGATCACCCTGGGCGAGCAGTAACTGCCCTCGGCGCCAGAGAGCGCCCACGTGATGGGGATTGCGCTCGAGGAGCTGCACATACAATCCCATGGCGGCATCACTCGATGTGAACTCCTCGGTGAATCGCGCGCGGTCCCAATGCTCGTCTTCCGACAGCGGTTCCAACTCCGCCTTGCGCTCGAGCGCCACGAGGCGGGCGCGCGATTCGTTCGCGTACTGGTGCCGTTTGGTCCACCACTGTTTTACGCTCGAACGCCAGCGCTCATCCAACTCGCGGCGCAAGCCATCGAGCCTCGGGCCCAGCAGCACTTCGGCGGCGCTCGAGCCGATCGGCTCGGGCATATAGGGCTCCACGGCAATCGCCTTGAGGCGGTCCGCAAGGCACGGGTGCGTATCACCATAGCCCGTTCGCTGCGCAAGAGCTTTGGCCAACGATCGATCCGGCGTAGCCGCAGGGTCGCGCCGCTTGAGAGAGGCTCCAAGCACCAGAAAAGGCGACATGATCGGCGCCGGATCCGCATCCGCGCGCTTGAAAATGGATGGCCAGAAAGTCTCGGCCAGAAAATCTCCTTGTGTATTCACACGCAGGAGCGCGGAGCCGGTCGCCTCGCGGCCCACCGCCTCGACAGACATCCGGTCCGCTTCGTATTCCTGCCTCCGGGCCTGAACGAAGGAATAAGCGCTGAACAACGGCGCGTACCAGTTGAAAAATCGGGTAAAGAGCGCCGCTCCCCAGTGGTTCTGAGCCTGCAACGCGCTCAGCAATCGCGCCCAACCGGTGCGCAGGCGATAAATCCAGGCTCCGAAGCGACCGTGCGCCCCGCAGAGGTGACCGAACTCGTGGGCCACGACAGCTTGAAACTCCGCTTGGGAGAGTGACTGCATGAGAGGCAGGCCGAGCATGAGGTAATTGCGTGTGCCGCCCAGAATACCCAGTCGCGGATGCTGCACGATGGCTGCATTGAAATCGCCAGTGAGCAACACATGGTCCACCCTCGGAGCCCCGCCCTTGGTACGAAGCTCCTCGATGAGGCGGAACAGGTCAGGACAATCCTG
This sequence comes from uncultured Steroidobacteraceae bacterium, assembly GCA_964494895.1. GTDB lineage: Bacteria > Pseudomonadota > Gammaproteobacteria > Steroidobacterales > Steroidobacteraceae > 13-2-20CM-66-19. The sequence goes on from CAZBTV010000013.1 coordinate 50,365, forward strand.
ACTCGTGAGAGGCGTGCCTTGGGGAGGCTCCAGCCGTACCCACATCGCGCGCAGCACTACATAGATGAGGACGAGCAGTGCCCATCCGACCTTCCCGAGAAGAACCATCGCGTGGCTGACCGAGGTGGCCATCCAGACAATGGAGAAGGCTCCGCCGACCAGCAGAACAAGGGTAGCGACGATATAGCCGTAACCCAGGAAGGCCAGCGCCCCAAGTCGTCTGCGATAACCGACAGGGTTCGCCGCCGCTTCCTGCTCGAGCCGCCGGACGAGCGACTCGAAGTCGTCCTGAGTCATGCGTTCTAAATCCGTCGGGCCAGGAAGCCCTGATTATAGGGGCGTGCCACATCCGGATCGCCAACCCGAAATTCCAAAGTGAGACGGCTGTCCTGCCATCGGGAACCTTGCCGCGCGCCGCGTCGTCTGCAATGAGGTAGCTAACGCGAGCGGCGGTGGAAACGTGCTCGATATTGCGACGGCGTGGTGCCTACACGTTCCCGAAAATGGTGACGCAGTGATTCCGCGCTACCCATTCCCACGCGCTCGGCAATCCGCTGTGCCGGCAGCCGTCCAGTCTCCAAAAGCTCTTTGGCGCGTTCGATCCTCTCGCGCACGATCCATGCGTAGGGCGCGAGCCCTGTCGCCGCTTTGAACTCCCGTTGTAGCGTGCGAGTGCTCATCGAGGCACGCTGCGCGAGAGACTCGATAGTGTGTTCCGCGGCAAGATGAGCACGCAGCCAGTCGAGCAGTTTCGCAAGGCGCCCGCGGTCGTCTGAGGAGACGGGACGAGGCACAAACTGCGCCTGCCCTCCTTCACGATGAGGAGGAATCACCAGGCGCTGCGCAACTTGATTGGCGACCTTGGCACCGAAATCCTTGCGCACCAGGTGCAGCAGCATATCGAGGCCCGCCGCTGAGCCGGCCGATGTCAACACCCGCCCTTCGTCCACGTACAGTGCGTTGGGCTCGACCGTAATATCAGGATATCGAGAGGCAAGACGAGCGACATACCGCCAATGGGTCGTCGCCCGCTTCCCAGCCAACACGCCCGCGGCCGCCAGCACAAAGACGCCTGAGCAGATAGAACACAGGCGCGCGCCACGATCATACGCCTGCCGTATCTTACATAACAGTTCCTCCGGCGGAGCCTCATCGGCGTCGCGCCAGCCCGGCATGACGATCGTGTCGGCTCGCTCGAGCAGACGCAGTGAATGCGACACCTGCACGGCGATGCCTCCGGTGGCACGGATCGGCCCGCGCTCGGCCGCGCACACCGCGAAGTCATACCAAGGGACATCCAGCTCGGGACGGGGCAACGCGAACAACTCGACCGTACACCCGAACTCGAAGGTACAAAGGCGATCGTAGGCGACGGCCGCGACGATGTGGCGCTCTGGCATGGCATTATCTTAACGCATCATGGCAATTACGCCACTAGGGCGGTCCGACTCCGCAGGGCAGTATCACGCCATCGACAGTTCAACTTCTCTGGAGGAGCAGCCCCATGCCGAGCCCCGTCACACAGCCCAGGCCCGCCGATAGTGCGGCCGCTCTGAGCCACTTCTCCTCAGCCCTGGCTTTCGAGACCGACTGTTGGGACGTGCACGATGCGTTGTCCAGCGAGCCTGACTTCGTGCTCCTCGACGTGCGCAGTCCCGATCTCTACGCCAGGGGCCATGTGCCAGGTGCGATCAACATTCCACACGCGAAGATCCTCGAATCACGCCTCGCCCAGTATCCGCCGGACACAGTGTTTGTGGTCTATTGCGCCGGCCCACATTGCAACGGCGCCCACAAGGGGGCGATCCGGCTTGCCCGCCTCGGGCGTCCGGTGAAATTGATGATCGGCGGCATCACGGGCTGGCTGGATGAAGGTTTCGAGCTGGCGCGGGATTGAAGTACAATACAGGCACCTCCTCGACACAAATCTCGGACAAGGATATGACCATGCGGCCGATTCGACGGGCGGCTCCCGTCCAGGCGTCGCTGCTCGTTCTGGCTGCCATCGCCTGCCTGCCCACGCAGGCGCAAGCCTACGACCGCAACCCCGAATGGAGTGCTCCTCAGCAACCGTTTCGGGTTTATGGGAACACCTACTACGTCGGTACGCATGGGTTGGCCTCGATTCTCATCACGTCGCCGCGCGGCCACATACTCATCGATGGCACGCTGGCCGAATCGGCGCCCGTCATCGCCTCCAACATACGCGCCCTGGGGTTCAAGGTGGAGGACGTGAAGCTCATCCTGAACACGCATGTACATTTCGATCATGCCGGCGGGATTGCGGAGCTGCAGCGTTTGAGTGGCGCCGTCGTGGCGGCGAGCGAGTCCACCTCACGCGTGTTGAAATCGGGGCATTCCGAGCCCGACGATCCGCAGTTTGGCACGGCACCCGCCATACCGGCGGTGGCCTCCGTCCGGATCGTACAGGATGGCGAAACGCTTCACGTCGGCTCCCTGGCCGTCACAGCGCACTTCACCCCCGGTCACACCCGTGGAGGCACGAGCTGGACATGGCAATCCTGCGAGCATGAGCGCTGTTTGAATATCGCCTATGTGGATAGCCTGTCGGCTATCTCGAACGACACCTTCCGCTTTTCGGGCAACTCGACTTATCCGGACGTACGGCAGGACTTCGAAAAGAGCTTCGTGACCATCAGCGCCCTGCCCTGCGACATCCTCCTGACACCGCATCCCAGCGTGTCCGACCTCTGGACGCGATTGAAAAAGCGCGACGAGCACGCCGACGTCAACGCGTTGGTGGACCCAGGCGCCTGCAAGCAGTACGCCGAGACCGCACGATTGGGCCTTCAGAAACGCCTGGCTGACGAGGCATCGGGCAAGTAGCGCTGGGCCGTCAGATGCCTCTTGGGCTAGCCCTGCGGCAAGGGTTAGCCCTGCGGCAAGCCGCTTATCGCTTGCCTGATGAGGACTACGGCCAGCACCAACATCGTCAGTCCCACCACGGTATCCAACAACTTCCAGGCGCGCGGGCGCGCAAAGATGGGAGCCAGCAGTCGCGCGCCGAACCCGAGAGCGGTGAACCAGATTCCGCTCGCACAAGCCGCTCCGCCCACAAACCAGACTCTCATATCAGGCGGCTGCCGCGTTCCGACCGATCCCATCAGGAGCACGGTGTCGAGGTAGACATGGGGATTGAGTAGAGTGAACCCAGCGGCCTGCACCATGGCGTTGCCGAGTGAGAGCGGCTCCGTTCCAGAAGCCGCACGCAGAGTTTGCGGCGCTGCTGCCCGGCGCAGAGCGCGTAGGCCGTACCAGACCAGAAAGGCAGACCCCGCGGTCGTGAGAGCCCCGACCAGCATGGGCGAGTCCCCCAGAAACGCGCCGAGCCCAGCTACACCAGCCCCAATGAGCAGCAGGTCCGCCACCGCGCAAAACAAAACGATCGGTGCCACGTGCTCCCGCCGAATACCCTGGCGCAGCACAAAGGCGTTCTGAGCGCCGATTGCAACGATCAGCGTGGCACAGACCGCAAAGCCGGTAGCGAATGCAGATACGAACATGTCCACAAGTGTGGTGGCGCTCCCCAGATCAGTCCATTTAAACTTTCTGTACTTGGTTAAGCGCGCCTAATCACACCCCGATGCTCGACTACACCTCGTTGGCGGCCGTAGCGGCAGTCGTGCGCGAAGGCAGCTTCGAGCGCGCCGCGCGCGCGCTGAACGTGACCCCATCGGCGATCTCGCAGCGAATAAAACAACTCGAGGAGCGACTGGGCACCGTGCTGATCGTCCGCGGACAGCCCTGTACCGCGACCAGCGCGGGCAGGCTGCTCTGTACGCATGTGGATCAGGTGGGATTGCTCGAGCAGGAATTGCGAGTTGCTCTTCCCACGTTGACACGCACAGGAGGCGCTGATGGTCGCATCACCTTGCGGGTGGCAGTGAATGCGGACAGCCTTGGCACCTGGTTCATCCGCGCGCTTGCGCAATTCACCAGACATGAGCAGGCCCTATTGGACCTCGCAGTGGACGATGAGGAGCACACTGTCGAGTGGCTTCGCTCGGGCGAGGTCCTGGCGGCGGTAACCGCTCACTCCCAACCGGTACAGGGTTGCAGCAGCGTCTCGCTCGGGAGCTTGAGTTACCTGGCAGTAGCCAGCCCGGAGTTCCTGAGGCGTTACTTTGCCGAGGGCATCAATGCGGCAACCCTCACGAAAGCCCCGAGTCTGCGATTCAACCGCAAGGATCGCCTGCAAGCGCAATGGGTACGCCGCGTGTGTCGCAGGAACATCGACATACCAACTCACTGGCTTCCCTCGACCCAGGCATTCATCGACGCCAGTGTGGCGGGCATCGGCTGGGGCATGAACCCCGTTCCGCTCGTCCGTGAGCACCTGAATTCCGGCGTGCTGGTCGAACTGGTGCCAGGACGCCCGCTCGCGGTACCGCTGTACTGGCAGCATTCCCGACTTCAGGTGCCCATGTTGAGCCGGCTTACCCGGTCGGTGCTGCAAGCGGCAAAAGATAGCTTGCGTTAGGACCGACTACGATCCCGTGGCATCATATGCGCCACATCGCGCGCGGAAGCGGCGGTATGCAGCGCATGGGACCGCGAGGCAGACTGATGAGACAGATCACCCGGCGGGAATTCATGGCGGCCGCCTCCACATGGGGTGCGTCGGCTTGCTGGGCAGGCACACATAGCGCGGAATCGACCGGCCCCGCCTCGCGCGAGCGGCGCGATCTTTTCCCGGAGGGTGTGGCGTCAGGAGATCCGCAACCGGACAGCGTCTTGCTCTGGACGCGCCGACCGTTCGAAAGCGGTGCCGAAGGCCACTTGATCGTCGAGGTCGCTGAGGATCACGCCTTCAAACGCGTGATCGCATCGGCACATGCGAGCGTCTCGGCCTCCTCCGACTGGACGTGCCGGGTCCTGGCAGGAAATCTCAAGCCTGCCACCGAGTATTGGTATCGCTTCACGGACGAAGCAGGCGAGAGTAGTCGAGTGGGCCGGACAATCACTGCCCCGGCGGAGGACGATCCGCGGCCGGTCAAGTTCGCTTTCATCAGTTGCCAGAATGCGAATCAGGGCTCGCAACACGCCTACCGCCGGATGATTTTCGAAGATGAGCACGCAGCCGAAGATGAGCGACTCGGATTCGTTCTTCACCTCGGCGATTTTATCTACGAAGTCGTCTGGTACCCGGAGGACCGTCCGCAGGGAAGGTACGACCGCCGCTTGCGGGACGTCGTTCGCTACAAGCACGGCGAAAAGATCCAGGACTTCCATATTCCAACGACGGTCGAGGACTACCGGGCAGCCTATCGGGCCTACCTGCACGATCCGGACCTGCAGGATGCGCGTGCCCGCTGGCCCTTCGTTCCAATGTGGGATAACCACGAGTTCTCCTGGCTTGGATGGCAATCGCTGCAAGTATTCGACAGCACCACGCGCCCGGCGCAGACCCGCAAGGTAGCCGCCATGCAGGCCTGGTTCGAATATCAGCCGGCGCGGGTCCGTAAGGGGAGCGGACCCGGGCTAGAACGATTCGATCCGCCCAAGGTAGTGGACGCTCCCATCAACCGCTTCGATGCGCACGGTCTCGGTGAGGAACCCAACAACCTGGCCGCGTTGGGGAGCCTTACCGGCTATCGCGCCCTGCGTTGGGGGCGCCATGTCGAGCTCATCATAACGGACCAGCGCAGTTATCGCTCCGAGGACCCTACAGCCCGGCCGGGCGCCCGGGAATTTCTGAGCAATCATTTTCCAGAGCTGTTTCCGCAAGAAGCGCTGGAGATTCTCGATGCCGGGCGCGCTTATGCCGGCGGCAAGGCGCCTGAAACCATCCGCTTCGGCGAGCGGCAGATTCCCAACTTCCGCAAGCACGAGCCGGCGCAAACCATCCTCGGGGTTGAACAGAAAGCGTGGTTCCTGAATCGCCTGAAGACATCGACAGCGACATGGAAGGTCTGGGGCAACACCATGGGAACTCTCGAGCTCCGTGCCGACCCCCAAAACCTCCCGGCCGGCCTCACGGCACCGTGGCCGGGCGCCGGTTATGCTGGATCAAACAGTGCGGATCACAGTACCGCGTACCTGGAGCGGGCGGAGATCTATTCATTCGTTCGCGGCGAGGGCATCACCGGATTTGCCACTGTGGCCGGCGACCGCCACAGCTTCTGGGCGGGGCTTGCCGCAGAGACCCTGCCTCCAAAGGCGTTCGACCCGGTGGGTATCGCTTTCATTGTCGGCTCGATCTCCGCTCCCGGGCTGGCCGAGGCCCTGGAGCACAAGCTGCCCAAAGACCATCCATTGCGCGATTTGTATGTCGTGCAAAGGCCGGGAGACCCGCGGCCGCGGCCGGCGATCAACATGCTGCTGCGGCATGGGGTTAGATCGTGCCTGGAGTATGCAAGGAGCGGCGACGCCGAGCGCGCACGGCGCCTGTCGAATCCGGAGTTATCCCCTCACCTTGCATTCGTGGACATGGGCGGTCACGGCTATGCGACCGTGCGCGCTTCCGCGGATATGTGGGAATGTGAGTTTGTCTGTATCCCACGTCCGCTCGAGCACGTTGCAAGCCACGACGGCGGACCGCTACTCTATCGCGTCGTTCACCGCACCCCGCTGTGGAAAAAGGGCGAGCGGCCTCAGCTCGAGCAACACGTCCTCGAAGGAAACCCCCTCCTCTCCTTATGAAAAAAGATTCAGGCCGAATGGAGCATCGGGCGCCAGGTGGTACCCGCGGGATGGCCGTTACTGTGACTGCCGCCGCGATTACCCTCTTCCTGACTTTCATCCGCCCGGTGGGCGCGGCGGAAGTCACCCAGGTAGCCGATCCGGCGATTGCCGCCGCCGTGAAGCAGATTACCGCGGCACGCGTGCAAGCGGATATCGAAAAGCTGGTGAGCTTCGGGACGCGCTCGACGCTATCGGCGCAGGACTCCGCCTCGATCGCGGCAGGGCGCGGCATCGGTGCCGCCCGCGAGTGGCTCAAATCGCGATTCGAGCAGCTCGCGACGGAATGTGGCGGTTGCCTCGAGGTAAAGACCGACGAGTTCATACAAGAGCCCGGCGGCCGCATCGCCAAGCCGACACCGATCACCAACGTATACGCCGTACTGAAGGGCTCGGATCCGGAGGACGCCAAGCGCATCGTGCTGGTCACCGGACACTATGACTCGCGCAACAGCGATAACTTCAACATAACGGATGACGCCCCCGGTGCGAACGACGATGCCAGCGGCACGGCGGTTAGCCTCGAGAGCGCGCGCGCGCTCAGCAGGCTGAAACTTCGCGCCACACTCGTCTTCTTGACGGTTGCCGGCGAGGAGCAGGGACTCGACGGCGCCAAACACTTCGCACGCATGGCCAAGGAAGCGGGTTGGAACATCGAAGCTGTGTTGGACGATGACATCGTCGGCGGCGACAGGAGCCCAGGCCAGGACACCCGCCTCGTGCGTGTATTCTCGGAAGGTGTCCCGTTCACGGCCGATCAGAAACAGATACAGCAGATCCGTGCGCTAGGTGGAGAAAGCGATTCCACCTCGCGCGAGCTCGCGCGATACCTTCTGGAAGTTGGCAGAGCCTACTCTACCGAGGTCCGTCCGATGCTCGTGTTCCGCCCTGACCGTTACCTGCGGGGAGGCGATCATTCGGCGTTCAACGAGCAGGGATTCGCGGCCGTGCGCCTGACTGAATACCGCGAGAATTTCGACCATCAACACCAGAACGTGCGGACCGACAATGGCATCGAGTACGGAGACAAGCTCGAGTACGTGGACTTCGATTACGTCGCGAGGGTGGGCCGCCTGAACGCCCTCACGCTTGCGTCTCTCGCCGCCGCTCCCGCCCCTCCATCCGAGGTGAAAGTGGTCACGGCCAAGCTGGACAACGACTCGACACTGAAGTGGCAGCCCTCCAAGGGAGCGAGCGGCTACGAGGTGCTGTGGCGGGCGACCACCGCTCCCACCTGGGAGCACGTGCAGCCCGTTGGGGATACCAACACGACGACGCTCAAGATATCCAAAGACAACGTTATTTTTGCCGTACGAGCCTTGGACAAGGCGGGGCACCGAAGCCTGCCCGTCGTGCCCGTACCCGAGCGCTGAACCGCCGCGCCTCGGCATCAGTCATCGTCAGTCAGTCATACAGTACACTGCGCGTCGCGGCCCTGGATGGACGCAGGCCTTCTTGTCTCCTAGGCTACGAGCCTGTCGGCCAGGGCTACAATGACTCGGTGAACGCGCACCCGCGCCCGTATTACTACCTGGAAAACTTCACGGTGGCGCTGGACTGGCTGCGCGGCCGCTACCAGGATCTGCTCTCGGACGAGGAGCGGCGCTTTATCACGGAGCTCACCCGGCTGCCGACCAGGTCTGCGGCGCTCGCGGTTCGCATGGTCATGCGCCAGGGTGATCTGTTCCGCACCAGCAAGCTCGAATACGCGGAGATTGGTTGCCCGAGACAAGCCGCCGTTGCGCTCACCGAGTCAGGGTGGCTCGACCCCAACCCGTCGCTCTCCCTTTCCAGCCTGTGCCGATTGCTCCGGAAAGCCGAGATCTGCAGCGTGCTGGGACTGCAGGACACGGCAAAATCACTGCACAAATCCGCTCTCATCTCATTCGCGGAGCAAACCGCCGCCGAGCCACGCCCGTTGCGGGAATGGTGGCCGGCCGCTCCCGATGAGATTTACCACATGCGGATCACAGCCCTTTGTGAGCGCCTGAGATTGATGTTCTTTGGCAACTTCCACCAGACCTGGTCGGAGTTTGTGCTGGCCGACCTGGGCATTTTTCGCTACGAGACTGTTTGTGTGGACCAAGCGGCGCGCGCCTTTCAGACGAGGCGTGAGATCGATCAGTTCTATGCGATCTACCGCTGCCGTGAGTTGCTCGAAGCAGCGGTACCCCTCGAGGAGGTTCTCGCGGCTGTGCCGCCCCCACTCGCACCGCCTGAACGAGCAGGCCCTGCAGTGGACAGCGCAGGTAAAGCCTGGATCGACGCCAAGCGCGCCAGACTGTTGTTCGCAATCGGACAACGATACGAGAAGACACGCGAGCTCTCTCGGGCGCTGGCCGTCTACGGCGATTGCACCCACCCGGAAGCCAGAATCCGCACTATCCGGGTTCTGGAAAAGCTCGGTCGGGCCGAAGAGGCTGCCGGACTTGCCCTGCGCGTCCGGCAGCAACCCGCGAGCGAGCTGGAGCTACAGCTTTCAAACCGCATCCTACGCCGTCTGAGCCGCAAGCCAGGAGTGTCGGCCGCGCCCGAGGCACCCGCGGAATCCACGCAGCGCGGAGCGAGCCGCGGTTGGGAAACCCTCGAGTTGACCTTGCCGCGGCCCACATTGCCACACCCCGTTGAGTTGGTCGTCAGCGAGCATCTCAGCACGCCCCAGTCACCGGTGCTCTACGTGGAGAACACTCTCCTCAACGCCCTGTTCGGCCTGTTGTGTTGGGAGGCTATTTTCGCACCACTGCCCGGAGCATTCTTCCACGCCTTCCACGCCGCACCTGCGGATCTGCTGGACCCGGATTTCCACCGGCGGCGCGCGCGGCAGTTCGCTGATTGCTTCGCCCGCCTCGAGAACGGCACCTACCGTGACACGATTCTGGAGGCGTTCGACCGCAAGGCTGGCCTGCAGACGCCGTTCGTGGCTTGGAAGTGGCTGAGCCGTGAAGATATCGAGCGCTCTCTCGATTGCATACCAGCCGCGCATCTCTCCCGGATTTTTCAACGCCTGCTCGCCGACCTGTCCGCCAATCGCAGTGGGTTGCCGGACCTCATCCAGCTGTGGTCCAACGAGCGGCGTTATCGCCTCATCGAAGTCAAAGGGCCTGGGGACCGGTTGCAGGACAATCAGATCCGCTGGTTGAGCTTCTGTCTGCAGCAGGAAATCCCGGTGTGTGTCTGCAAGGTCACGTGGCGGGAATCGGAGTGACCTACACCGTCTCAGTGCGGTCGCTGTGCGAGTTCACGGCCAAACAGGGCGATCTCGATCGCCGCTTCACACCCTCGCCGTCCGCGCAGGAAGGAATGGAAGGACATGCGATCATCGCGGGCAGGCGGCGCGCCGGTTACGAAAAGGAAATCCACCTCGAGGCGCAATATGCCGAGCTCCATGTACGCGGGCGCGCGGACGGCTATGACGCCGCAACGAACCAGCTGGAGGAATTCAAGACCTATCGAGGCAACCTGGAGCGCATGCCGGCGAATCAGCGCGCCCTGCATTGGGCACAGCTGCGGATCTATGGCGCGCTGTTGTGCCGCCAGCGAGCCCTGCGGGAGATCCAACTCGCTCTCATCTACTTCGACATCACTACCGAAAGGGAAACGACGCTCCTGGAGCGTCGCAGCGCTGAAGAACTGGAATCCGATTTCACCGCACACTGTGAGCGCTTCATCGGCTGGGCTCGGCTGGAGAGTGCCCACCGTAGCGCCCGCGATGCGGCCCTGGAGGCACTGCGCTTCCCGTTTTCCGAGTTTCACCCGGGGCAGCGCGACCTCGCGGAGGCGGTCTACAAGACCACCCGGCGAGGCGGCGCGCTATTGGCACAGGCACCAACAGGCATAGGCAAGACCCTGGGGACGATCTTCCCCGTGTTGAAAGCGATGCCCGCTGCAGGCCTCGACCGCGTGTTCTACCTCTCCGCCAAGACGCCCGGGCGCCGCTTGGCGCTCGACGCCCTGTTGCACATCAAGCGCGGCTCGCCGACGAGCCCGCTGAGAATCCTGGAGCTCGTAGCCCGCGACAAGGCCTGCGAAAATCCCGATAAGGAATGCGCCGGCGATAGCTGTCCACTCGCCCGGGGCTTCTATGATCGGCTGTCCGCCGCGCGTGCCGAGGCGACGCGACATGGGCTTCTCGACCAAGCCGCGCTTCGTGAGATCGCGCGGACCCATCAGATATGTCCTTATTATCTCGGACAGGAACTGATGCGCTGGTCCGACGTGGTGGTAGGGGACTACAACTACTACTTCGACTCCAGTGCCCCGCTATATGCGCTTACGACCGGCCAACAATGGCGGGTGACCCTGCTCGTCGACGAAGCTCACAACCTGATCGAGCGCGCGCGCAAGATGTATTCTGCCTCCCTCGAGCATGCCGCCCTCGAGGCCGTGAGGTTCGCCGCACCCCAGTTGCTGAAGGGCTCTCTCGACCGGGTGGCTCGGGCATGGGATAGCCTGTTGCAAGCCCAGTCCGAGCCCTACCGTGCCTATGAGGAGGTTCCCGCGGGTGTGCTGGGAGCACTGGAGCGCGCCGTCGCCGCCACGACCGACCTCATGGCCGATCCGCCGGGCATCCTGGCGCCGGAGATCGAGGATTTCCATTTCGAGGCCATGAATTTCTGCGGACTCGCCGCAGTGTTGGAAAGCGACACGCTGTTTGATGTCACGCGGGAGCCCACACCAGGCCAAGACAGCACGTTATGCCTGCGGAATGTCGTTCCACGCCGGTTCCTGGCGCCCCGCTGGAATGCGGCGCATGCCACAGTGTTGTTTTCCGCGACTTTGAGCCCACCGGATTTTCATCTCGATATGCTGGGCCTGCCGGCGGACAGCCGCCGCATCGATGTCCGCTCACCCTTTTCACCCGAGCAACTCGAGGTCTACATAACGCGCGCAATCTCCACACGCTGGCGAGACCGGTCCACCTCCGTGCGCCCCATCATCCGCCTCATGGCAGCACAGTTCGCGGCGCGGCCCGGAAATTACCTCGCCTTCTTCAGCAGCTTCGACTATTTGCAGCAGGTTGCGACAGCCTTCGAGCGCGACCATCCGCGGATCCCAACCTGGCGCCAGGAGCGCGGCATGCCGGAGCCCGAGCGGAACAAATTTCTGCAGCGATTCACGCCAGAGGGACAGGGCATCGGGTTCGCGGTGCTCGGTGGCGCGTTCGGCGAAGGAATCGATCTGCCGGGAACGCGCCTGATCGGGGCCTTCATCGCAACTCTGGGGCTGCCGCAGGTCAGCGCCGTGAACGAAGAAATGCAACGGCGAATGGAGCTCAGGTTCGGCGCCGGATACGCCTACACCTACCTATATCCGGGGCTGCAGAAAGTGGTGCAGGCAGCGGGGCGCGTAATCCGCACGACCGGAGATTGCGGAACCGTATACCTCATGGATGAGCGCTTCGCGCAGGCCGACGTACGCCGACTGCTGCCAAAATGGTGGCACGTCGAGGTGCTCAGGAGCATTCCCACCGTTCCTAGTGGCGCGGCGCTCGGGTCGAGCTCCGGAGAATGAGCTCGAATTCGAACAAGCGGTGCGGCACAGGGTTGGGCCAGCCACGGCGACGAGGCGAATGCTCGATGATGAGGTCGGCTGCCGAGCGTGCGAGCGCCGCCACCGGCTGACGGATCGTCGTCAGCTCCGGCCAGATCATGGTGGCGACCGATGCATCGTCGAATCCCGCCACCGAGAGTTGGTCGGGCAGGGAAAGGCCCATCCGGTGCGCCACCGAGATGACGGCCGCGGCCGTGTCATCGTTACTGGCGAAAATGGCCGTCGGCGCCGGCCGGACATGCAGCAGTTCCTCCGCGCACACCAGTCCGTCGGAGAACAGGAAGTTGCCCGCCCTGATCAACTCCTCATAGACAGGCGCACCGGCAGCATGCATGGCGTCCCGAAATCCGCGCAAGCGCTGATCGGTGGCTCCGTGGCCCGGGCGCCCCAGAATAAAGCCAATGCGCCGGTGTCCAAGCTCGAGGAGATGGCGGGTCATGCATTTCGCGGCGGCATAGTCGTCGATCCCTACCCACGGGGAATGAGTCGGCCTCACCCGAGGGGCAACCCGCACCGTGGGAATCGACTTCTCGGCCAGCTTCTCCAGAATGACAGGGTGGTCGCTCAACGGTGGGAGCAGAATGACCCCCTCCAGCCGCAACTGGCGCAACAGGGTGTTCACCTGCCGCCCGACCTCCGCGCTATCGCCGTCCCAAGGCTCCACCATCAGGTGAAAATCGGACTCCCGGCATCTTTGGACCGCTCCCGCCTGGAACTCGCTCAAATAATCCCCCGGCTTGTCGCAGAACAGGCCGATGAGAAATGAGCGATCGCCGGCCAGCCCGCGGGCGTTCACATTGGGCTGATAGTCTAGCTGCTGGATCGCCTTGAGAATGCGGTTGCGGGTCTCGACGTGAACCCCCGGCTCGTTGTTGATCACGCGCGAGACTGTCTTTGCGGACACTTCGGCGAGATCGGCGACCTCCTGGATGGTAACGGACCGGGACAGCGGCATGAGCTCAGATATGGATGCCAAGGACTTTGCTATTGTGCGCATTCGCCACGCCTTTGTCTCGCAGAAGGACTGGAACATCGGGTCACTCGGAAGCGGACGCTCCGGTCACGGCCTGAGCGAGCTACCCGCCTGGCGGCGGCTCGTGGATCCCCCCTCCTGGCAAGCCTGGATCATTGAATATCATGCCGCATCGCAGCGAAAACACATCTCGCTGCGCCGTCGTCCACTGGCGCGGCAGCTCGCCGAGATTTCACGGAGTCACGAGGCATGAGAGTCGGAATTGTCTTCACGTTGCTGGCAACCATCGTCCTGGCGACCCAAACGGGCGGCGCTCAGACAAGCCCGCAGGCCGCGCACAAGCCTCCTACCATTCTGCTGGTCGGCGCGAGCGGCATGATCGGGTCCCGCATCCTCAAGGAAGCCGCTTCGCGGGGGCACTATGTGCTGGCTGCCGCGCGACATCCGGAGAAGATCACCAGCGGACCAAACATCCATCCCACGAAACTCGATGCGACGGATGAGAAAGCGTTCATCGAGTCAGCCCAACATGCCGATGTGATTGTCCTCGCGACGAGCCCGAGGGGCAGCGGAGACCCGGTGGCGCAAGCCAATGCGGTCGCGAACGCCGCGATAGCGACCGCTCGTGCCACTCACAAGCGCCTGGTCGTGGTTGGCGGGGCGGGCAGTTTGAATCTCCCCGATGGCAGGAGAGTGGTTGATACACTACCCCCAGACTATCAGGCTGAAGCTCGCGCCATGCGTGGAGTTCTCGACACCCTGAAGAAGACCAGCGACATCGACTGGACATTCTTCAGTCCCCCGATGTCGATCGCGCCGGGGGACCACACCGGCAAGTATCGTCTGGGCACGACGCTGTTGCTCACTGACGAGAAAGGTGCGAGCCGCATCAGCGCGGAGGACTATGCCGACGCGCTCGTGAATGAGTTGGAAAGGCCGGCGCATGTACGTAGCCAGATGACTGTAGCGTACTGAGCGCGGGGGCTCGAGTGTACGATCAGCACAATGCACTTTTGCTACACATGCTCGCCGATGTTGAAAAAACTGCGTGACAACGGCGACACTGGCTGTCTTGACAGTCTCATGTCGCTCAGATCCAGCATTCAGGCGGAGGCAGTGAACGGGAGCGAGCGTCGTCGGTCTCTTGAATTGGCGATGTGACGCGAGTCACGCGCGGTATCGCGGTTTGCCGCGAAGATGTCAGCATTCACCTTATTGCGCCCCATGCCTCTCATCGAATCACTGCCACGCTTTCTCTTTCCAACGCGCAGCCGCGGGCTGCGCCTGTTGAGGGAGCAGCTGCGCGAGCTGGGTGTAACGGCACCGCTCTCGCCGGGATGCTTGAGTGAGTTCGTCATGAGCGCGGCCCAGGCAGCTCAGCTCGAGCACACCGCGAATGGAACCTACGCAGCGGCCTTGCGTAAACAACTCGAGACTCGAGCGAGGTTTGTCCATTTCTGGACTACGACAGACGATGCCGTCACGGGACCCGAGTTGAGCGAATTCGTGTCCATCGCACGCAAGCATCTACTGCCACGTGCGTGGGCGATCCCGGAAACCACCGTCACTGAAGTACGCCGGAACGATTCGCTCATTCCTCGACGCCTCATAGTAAAGGGAGCACGCCGGCCACCACTCCCTCCTGGCCCCCTCGCCTCCGCGGACGATCTGCCCGGCATGGAGATCCTCTCTGATCTCAAGCGTGCAGGCGACAAGTCCTGACCTTCCTCTGAAACCCTATTCAGGTATTGTTTCACCCGGCGCTCCCTGACCTGGCGCGCCGTTGACATCAGGTCGCTTTCCGGCGAAGGGGCCACTTTGCCTCTCGCCCGCGGCCGATTCGCCGTAGCGGGGACCTGAGATCCCCCGAACAACAACATTGCAAGGAGACCCCCTTGATGAGTCGATCGATCCAGCAGCATTCGCTGCGCTTCGCTGGAGCTGCCCTGATACTTGGCAGCTCGCTGGCCCACGCCGATGATCCTCCCGCGCCCATCGGTTGGACCGGCAAAGGTGAAGCCGGGCTGGTGCTCGCACGTGGCAACGCCGATACCACAACAGCCAACGTCAAGTTCGATGGGACGGACACGATCGATTCATGGAAACACAAGGCTCACCTGGCCTTCCTGTACGGCGAGAGCACGAGCTTTACTACTGCGCAGCGCCTGGAGGGTGCGTGGCAAACCGATTACAAGTTCAAAAAACATGCCTTCGTCTTCGGGTCCATCAATGGCGAAAACGATCGCTTTGACGGGTTCGTGTATCAGGCGACCCTGGCGACGGGGTTGGGTTATGATTTCATCGCCACCGATACAGCCAAGTTGACCGCGACTTTGGGCGCAGGCTATCGCCGCCTGCAACCGGAGCAGTTGCTTCGGGACACCGACGGACGTGTTTTCGCACGTATCAAAGGCGAGCCCACGAGCGATGGGGTAGCCCGCGCCGCACTCGATTATCAGCAGCAGCTCACCAGGACAACCAAACTCACGGACAAGCTCCTGGTGCAATCCGGAGGCCAGAACACGTCCCTCGCCAACGATTTCGCCGTCGCCGTCGACATGACCCGATCACTGGCGCTCAGCGTCGGTTACGGGCTGCGCTATAACAGCTCGCCACCATTTGGCAGCAAAACCACCGACCAGCTGACCACAGTCAATCTCGTCTATCACTTCAACGATCCTACTACTAGAAAGTAGCTCGACTCGCGCCGCGGGCCGCACGCCGATCCCTGGCGGGACGCTCTCGGGAACGGCTCGCGGCGCATGCGCGGCACAGTGTTTGCTGACGAGACACAGCCAACGGATGGTTTCCCGCACAGCACGCCGCCTGGATTCGATCCCGAACGTGAGCCTGTTGCGCCATCCATGAGCGCTCTGCTGTTCACATAGGTTGGATCATCTCGCCATGAAAGTTGGAATCTCCTCTAGCAGACTCTGCACGGGTGTTGCCGCCGTGTTGCTTGTTACGCTCAGCGCTTGCGGCGGCGGCGATCAGGGCACAACAGCCAACGCCAGCGCGGGCTCCGGCACCCCCCCGCAGGCCGCGCCTCCCGCAACGGGAGCCCCCGGGCCGGTCAGCTCCGGATCGACGAGCACGCCTACAGCCCGGACCGACGTGGTGACCTTCAAGAACGACCTGAGCCGCAGTGGGCAGAATCTCACTGAGAGCATTCTGACGCCCGCGAATGTCAACTCCGGCACCTTTGGCCTGCTCCGCACTCTCATGGTGGACGGCAAGGTCGACGCGCAGCCACTCTATCTTTCGGGCCTGGCTGTTGGAAGCTCCTCTCATAACGTCGTGTTTGCTGCGACCGAGTCGGATTCGGTCTTTGCCTTCGACTCGGATACCGGGGCAGCCCTCTGGCACGTTTCCCTGCTGGGATCTGGGGAGACGCTCAGCGACGACCACGGCTGCTATCAGCTGAGCCCTGCCATCGGCATCACGTCGACCCCGGTTATCGACCGCGGCGCCGGCCCACATGGAGCCATTTACGTCGTAGCAATGTCGAAAGATCCATCCGGCGCCTATCACCAGCGGCTTCACGCACTGGATGTGACCAATGGCGCGGAGCTCTTCAATGGACCGGTGGACATCAGCGCCACCGCGCCCCCGGGCAGCGCGGCGGGCAACTTCGACCCCGGGCAATACGCGGAGCGCGCGGCACTGTTGCTCTCGAAGGGCGTCATCTACACGAGTTGGACCTCGCACTGTGACGTTCCTCCCTATTCCGGCTGGATCATCGGCTATGACCAGAAGACTCTGGCGCAGACTGCGGCACTCAACATCGGCCCGAACGGCAACTCCGGTCCGTCGATCTGGATGTCCGGAGATGGGCCCGCGGCCGACAGTG
Source organism: uncultured Steroidobacteraceae bacterium (assembly GCA_964494895.1). Lineage (GTDB taxonomy): Bacteria > Pseudomonadota > Gammaproteobacteria > Steroidobacterales > Steroidobacteraceae > 13-2-20CM-66-19. Next base: position 67,440 of record CAZBTV010000013.1, read on the forward strand.
CGGGCAACATCTATCTCCTGTCCGCGAACGGGATTTTCGACACCAAACTCGACGCCAATGGCTTTCCCAGCGGGCAGGACTACGGCAACTCCTTCCTGAAGCTCTCCGTTTCCGGTGGCAAGCTCAAGGTCGCGGATTATTTCGCGCTCGTAAATGGAGTCCAACAGTCCAGCGGCGACATAGACCTTGGCTCGGGTGGCGAAATGCTGTTGCCCGATCTGACTGACGCAGGGGGCACGGTACGGCATCTCATGGTGGGTGCGGGCAAGGACGGCAACCTCTATGTGGTGAACCGCGACTCCATGGGGAAATTCAACCCAAGCGCGAACAATATCTGGCAGCAACTGAACATGGTTCTGCCGGGCGCGGTCTTCAGCACGCCCGCATACTTCAACGGCGCGGTCTACTACGCCGACATCAATGGCAGCCTCAAAGCGTTCGCGATCACGAACGCGAAGCTCGGTAATACGTCGGCGTCGCAATCAACCACGGCCTTCCCCTATCCAGGCGCCTCCCCCTCGATATCCGCGAATGGCACCGCGAATGGTATCGTCTGGGCACACGAGAATTCGGCGGTCGCGGTGCTGCACGCGTATGACGCCGGCAACCTGACGCACGAGCTATATAACAGCAATCAGGCGGGCAACCGCGATCACTTCGGTCCCGGCAATAAGTTCATCACCCCGACCATTGCCGACGGCAAGGTCTTCGTAGGCACGCCGAACAGCATCGTGGTGTTCGGCGTGCTGCATTGATCGACCGGCTGCACTGGCTGGTTTGAGCCGGGGCCCGATACGCGGCCCCGGCGTAATGCCATTCCATCTGGCAGCTATCTGGCAGCGGCTTCGTGCTCCCTCTTGTCCTTTGTCGAGTCCTTCTTGTTGTTTTGCTTCTTGCCATCCTTCTCCTGCCCCTTGGGAGCGCTCTTGTTCACCGGCCCGCCCCCTTTGTTGGCCGCAACCGGTACCGGCTTCCTGTCCGCAGGCGCTGCATTGCTGACGACTTTCCCTCCGCTCTCGTGATTCATAGGCGACTTGCCGCCTTCGGACCCGGCATTCGGACGAGGATCATGAGAGTCGTTCCGCATCCGGGAGTCGCCTGGGTTTTGCGCCACAGGCGGCCTGTCGGGTGGCACGGCCTTGAAATGCTGATTCTCGGGGGCGCCCGGATGCCCCTGCTTGTTCCCCATTTCCGGAGCGCCCGATCGACCCTGGTCATGATCGGTATGGGCGACGGGAGGACGCGCGGGAGATCCCGAAGTGCTCACTGCCTGCGCGGCCGGTAGCATCGGCCTGCTTCCGGGCCGGTAAGAAGGTATCGGCGTCGTCGAAACGGGCTCCGGCGCCACGTGCTTCACGACCGCAGGCTGCGCGGCAGCCAGGTGCGCCTGCGCCGGCACTTGCGAGTTGAATGCTTTACCACCCGCCGTGGCGCCGGGAGGAGCGATGATCGTCACGTTGGTCACGTTCGTGACGTTCGTGATGTTGGTGATGTTCGTGGTCCGGTTGTTGATCGTGGTGTTGGCGGTGATACGCATGCCGGGCGCAACGACCGGCGGAGCGCTGGTCACGACCGCGGGAGCTGTACCGATCGGAGCGGGCACGATGAAGCCCGGCCGCGACCCCGGAGGGGGCGGCACGAAACATCCATTCGGCCCGACCGGGCGCGGCCCAGGCACCACTCCGGGCAGTGCCACTTCGACCGTCAAATGCAACCCCGGCGCGGGCGGAACGAACGCCACTCCTGGTGGCGACCAGTGGCCGGTGACAAAGATCACGACTCCATCGCGATGCTCATAATAGGGATGCACCCACACATACCTCGGTCGCGGCGGTGACATCCAATGGCCGTGCGCCCACACCCAGTTCCCCTGCCAGACCCAGTAGCCGCCTACCCATACCGCGTCCGGAAAAGGCGGGGGCGGCGGAGCCTCGACCAGCATGGGAGGCGGCGCCCAGCCCACCGCAATCGGCGGTGGCTGCTCAATCGGCGGCTCCACGTAGACGCTAACGACCGGCGGCGGTGGAGGCGGCACGTACACCTCCGGAGCCGGCGCGGTCACCTCGACGCGTGCCGGTGTGACGGTCGCCACGCATCCGGCCATGAGCAGGACGGCGGGAATAACAACAATGTACCTCATGCACTCTCCAGGCCATGTGTTTTGTTGAGATATCGTGAACCGTTGATGAACGGTTCGTCTTGCCTGGCCGTTGGTGTATGCCCCGCGGGCCGGACCAGAGGATATAACGGGAGTCAGGCAGTCCAAGATGACACGCGGCGGTGCTGAATTCCGCCGACTACGGCCGCTTTTTCCGTGCCGGCCGAGCCCTGAGTCGCTGTGCGCCAACACTTCCGCGTTCTGCAAGGCGCTCAAAGCGATTGAGCGATGTGTCCACGGGGCCGCCCATCAGAGCAAGCCACGCCAATGCGTGGCCGACACCGACAGTCCCTGCGCCGCTGGCCAGCGCCCGTGTCAGCGCAAGCGCGCCAACGAAGAGCGCGTGCGTCCCCGGCAAGCGGCTAGAATCTGGGCTTACCCAAAGGATCTTTCTCATGAGCCTGACGCGCCTTGCACTCGCCATCCGGCACATCCATTTCGAGGATTGCGGCACCCTCGACGGCATACTCCGCGAACGCGGGTTTGACGTTCGTTACGTCGAGCCGTGGCGGGAGAATCTGCGCGATCTGGAAGTCGCCGGCCCCGATCTCCTCATCGGCCTGGGAGGACCGGTATCCGTCTACGAGGCGGACCGCTACCCCTGGATAACCGACGAGCTGCGCCTGTTCGAGCGGAGGCTGGCAGCGCGCCGCCCGCTGCTTGGCATCTGCCTGGGCGCGCAGATGCTGGCCAGTGTGCTGGGCGCGAGAGTCTTTTCCGGACGCAAGGAGCTCGGCTGGGCCCCGTTGTTCCTGACAGACGAAGGCAAGCGATCTGTCATCGCTCCGTTGGCCGCGGAAGGCACATCGATGTTGCACTGGCATGGCGACACCTTCGACCTGCCCTCCGGAGCAACTCTGCTGGCCTCGACACGGCAAGTAGCGCATCAGGTCTATTCATGGGAGGAATTCGCGCTGGCGTTTCAATGCCATCCCGAAATCAGGCACCAGGACATCGAGTCCTGGCTCGTCGGACATGCTTGCGAAATTGCCGCGACCAGCGGCACGAGCGTGGAGCGGCTCCGCGAGGAAACACACCGCCTCGGTCCGATACTGGCCGGACAGGCGCGGCTGGTGTTCACCCATTGGCTCGATAGCGTTGGAATCTGAGGTCGCATCCGGCGCGCGCACGCTCCCGGGTCGCTCCCGCGACCCGTGTCTGAGGACGGGGAACCGAGCGCCAAGAGTCCCGGCACACGGCCTGTTGGGGGCCCAATAAGCTCCAGCGTTGCCTCCCATGACACCCACTCGTCCAAGTACCCGGATTCGTTGAGGATTGTTCCTCGTTTGCGGCAATGAGTTCAGCTAGAATGCCCGCCCATTTGACCCTATGACTTTCGGCCCCAAAACGGGGTCCCCACAACTATTTGACCTCGCAAACCAGTTACGGAACCTGCCATGCCCCGAACTACAGCCCTTTCTGATATCCGCAACATCGGGATCATCGCCCACGTCGACGCCGGAAAGACGACGACGACCGAGCGGATTCTCTATTACACGGGGCGTAAGCACACCATTGTCGATATCCACGACACGAAGGACCTGAAGAGCTCCACGACGACAGACTACCTGGAGCAGGAACAGAAGCGCGGCATCACCATCCAAAGCGCCGCGGTGTCCGCGTTCTGGCGCGACAAGAAAATCAACCTCATCGACACTCCGGGTCACGTCGACTTCACCATCGAGGTGAATCGCTCGCTACGCGTCCTGGACGGCGCTGTCGTCGTGTTTGACGGTGTTGCCGGCGTGGAGCCCCAGTCTGAAACCAACTGGCGCCTCGCCGACAACTACGGCGTACCGCGTATCTGTTACGTCAACAAGATGGATCGCAGCGGCGCCAGCTTCATGCGCTGTGTCGACATGATCAGGAAGCGGCTTGGAGCCCGGCCCTTGCCCATCCAGATCCCCATCGGCTCGGAAGACAACTTCAAGGGCATGGTGGACCTCGTCGAGATGAAGGCGCTCGTCTGGGACTCGGACGACAAGGACGCCAAGTGGGAGACCCTGGACGTCACTCCGGACCTCGCCGACAAGTTGCACATCACCGTACCGGCGGACCGGCAGCTGCTCGCCGATGTCGAGAAGTTCCGCACGGAGTTGATCGACACCTGCCTCGAGCAGGACGACAAGGCCATGGAGGTCTATCTGGAGGAAGGCACACCGCCCTCCCCCGAGGTTCTGCGCAAGTGCCTGCGCAAAGGCACGATCAGCTCGGCCTTCAACCCCGTGCTCTGCGGCTCGTCATACAAGAACAAGGGCGTGCAGCAGGTGTTGGATGCGGTCGTCGACTATCTGC
>CAZBTV010000014.1:0-68180 GCA_964494895.1 uncultured Steroidobacteraceae bacterium
GCGCCTGGTGGTCGGTGGCTTCGAGCGCGTCTACGAGATCAACCGCAACTTCCGCAATGAAGGCGTCTCGACCCGGCACAACCCCGAGTTCACCATGCTCGAGTTGTACCTGGCCTATGCCGACTATCGCGATCTCATGGATTGGGTCGAGAAAGCGATGCGTGGTCTGGCCCAGAGCCTGAACGGCTCGCAGGAAGTGAGCTATCAAGGGCGCGCCTACGACCTCAGCAAGCCTTTTCGCCGCGTCACGGTCGAGGAAGCGATCATCGAGAACAATCCGGGGATCGATCCGATGTCGCTGCGGGACCTGACCTATCTTCGCAAGGTTTGCGACAAGCTGGGCATACCGGTCAACGCCAACGACGGTCCGGGCAAGCTGCAGATCGAAATCTTCGAGAAGACCGCCGAGCACACCTTCGTCGATCCTACGTTCGTGTATGCCTACCCGGCAGAGGTCTCACCGCTATCGCGCGCGAACGATGCTGATCCTTTCCTGACGGACCGTTTCGAGTTCTTTGTCTCCGGCCGCGAGCTTGCGAACGGGTTCTCTGAGCTCAACGACGCCGAGGACCAGGCCACCCGCTTCAAGGCGCAGGTAGCCCGCAAGGAGAAAGGCGATCTGGAAGCGATGTTTTACGACGCGGACTATGTTCGGGCGCTGGAGTACGGTATGCCGCCGACCGCCGGTCTGGGCGTCGGCATCGACCGGCTCGTCATGTTCTTCACCGACTCGCCCTCCATTCGCGATGTGATTCTTTTCCCGCATCTTCGCCCGGAGGTCGAGTGACCGAATCCCCTATCGGGGTGTTCGATTCGGGCGTAGGCGGATTGACGGTTCTCAAAGCGCTTGCCGCGGAGCTGCCGCGCGAGCGCTTTGTCTATCTGGGCGACACTGCGCGGCTGCCGTACGGCACGAAAAGCCCGCAGACGGTAGCTCGCTACGCCCTGCAGGCGGCGGAGGCGCTGTTGGAATATGGCGTCAAGTGTCTTGTCATTGCCTGTAATACCGCCTCGTCGGTCGGCTTGCCTGCCATCCGCGAGCGCATTCACGGCATACCGGTTATCGGCGTCATAGAGCCCGGCGCGGAGGCGGCGTGCGCTGCGTCCAACTCGGGCCACATTGCTGTCATTGCCACCGAAGGCACCGTGCGTGGGGGAGCCTATCAGGAAGCCATCCTACGCCTGCGCAAAGGCGCGCGCGTCATTGCGCAACCAACACAATTGTTCGTTGCGCTCGCTGAGGAGGGTCTTCACGAAGGCCCGATAGCCGAGGGCGTTGCCCGGTACTACCTCGACCCGATGTTCAAGCGCAGGTCCCAGGAAAGTGAGGCTCCTGCAACAGGCATGGGTGCCGCCATTGGCCCCGTCGAAAGCGACTGGGCTGGCCACGGAAGTTCCGCGGCCTCGAGTCCCGACACGTTGGTACTTGGTTGCACGCACTTCCCCATGCTCAGCGAAGCAATCCGCGCCGTAGTCGGTCCGCGCGTTCACATCGTCGATTCAGCGGCCACCACCGCCAGATCGGTCCGCGGCATGTTGGTGGCTCGGAGCCTCACTCGCGAAGCTGGAGAGGGGACCGTACGCTACCTGGCAACCGACTCCGCCGAGCGTTTCGCCAGTATCGGCAGCCGCTTTCTGGGGCGCCCCATTCATCCTGAGGAAGTGGAGCTCATGGACTTATGAGGGCAGGGTCGACCTACCGCGCCCGTGCTCGCTCGGCGATCTCCTGCATGAGCTTTGCACGTTGGACATAGTCGTCTTGGGATTGCTCGTGCGGGGGGTCAACCGACAATGGCCCGGCGTTCGTCACGGCGCTTGCAGCATTCCCATCGCCCGGCTGCGTCGGGGGCGAAGCAGTAACGGGGGGCGGCATCGATGCTTTGGGAGGGAGCACGGCCGTCGGAGGGCTTACGGTCGCGGCAGAGCTCACGGGGGCTGGAGTGTTCACGGCAGCCTGGAAGGGATGCTCCGGCATAGGGAGGGAATGACTCGCAGCGACACCGCTGGCCGGCGCGCTCGGCTCGTCTGGACTCCACAGTCCCTCCCGCCACGCAGAGATGCCTAGGGTGACCAGGAAGGCGGCACCCGCCAAACCCCAAATGACATATTTTTGCTTCACGCGCTCCCTCTGAGCCGGTATTGGGACGTCCGCCGAAGTTAACTGAACGGCGCCGCGCGAGCCATCCGCAGCCTAGCCGCTCGGCGTTCCCGATGCGCTCCCGGGTCTCAGGAGGCGGCGCGCCGGTTGCTCGACCAGCCAAAACGAAAGCAGGGAAGCGCCGATCGCGGCGGCCAGGCAGGTGGTGACGCGCAGCTCTCCCGGGAGGAAATCCAGCGCATCGAAGCTCCAGCTGATCACGAGAGAATGCAGCAGATACAGGCTGTAGCTGGCTTCCCCAAGCAACACCATCCACCTCGCCTCCAGAAATGACGCCCAGGCCGGCCGCAATGCCAGTCCGTAGATGATCGCCGCGAAGGCAGGCGAAAGAAAGCCGGCGGAGATCAGCGGATCGGGGATTTCTCCGGCAAGCAGGATCATTGCCACAAGTACACCCAACCCGCCCAGAACGAGGGGCGTTGCGCCTTTGGATGGGTTGGCGCCCGTCCCGTTCGCGGCAGCCGGCGCGAGCGGATGCGTATTCCTCGAGTGCCGACCGAAAAGCTGCCCCGCGAGCATTCCGGTGACAAACTCGGGCAAACGCACCAGCGGGTTGAAGCTCAGGACATTCCTCCACAACAGCGTCGTTTCCTGCGAGTTGATCTTGTCCGCTCCATCCGGATGCGCGAGCACGTAAAGCAACGAAAAACCGAGGCTCAGTAGAGAGCAACCGACCAGTCCGCCTACCAGCGTGCCGCGCCTGAGACCCTTGCTCCACAGCAGCAGCAAGGGAAACGACAGGTAAAAGAACGCCTCGGCCGACAGACTCCAACAAACGGAATTCCAGGTCAGCGCGCCTTGCGGAACCCACGACTGGAGCAGGGTCAGTGTCAGGATGCACGCTGCCGCGAGATGCTGCCGGCTCCAGGCAAAAAAAGGGATGTCCAGGTGCCGCACGGCATAGAAGAAGAACGGAGCGCTCAGGGCGAGCGATAAAGCGTAAGCGGGATAGACGCGTGCAAACCGCGCCTGCCAGAACCGCCGCGGGCTGACAGGGGAACCGCCGTAGGTATGAACCAGAATGAATCCGGACAGTACGAAGAAGAAGTTCACCCCCACATAGCCGATGCCGGCGAACTTCTGATACCACCAGGGTCCCCCGTCCAGGACGTGCGTCACGCGCAAGTGGAACAGGACGACCGTCATGGCGGCGAAGAAACGCAGGGTCGTGAGGGACCTCAGCCGCAGCCCCGGTGCATGGGAGATCATCGCGCTGGATGCGCCTACTGGCTGCGACAGCGTCTGCTCGGTAACCGCCATTCAGACACCGAGGTCGAGGCTAGTGCCGTGCGACCCCTGCCGCAGTCCAACCCCGAAGGGCCTGCCGAACACGACCGGCGAGCCCGGCCGAGCGCCGCGTCTCGTCACCGGTGCAATCCACGAGCCGCGCCTTTTACTCCGGCAGTTGGTAGGGGAGGGGCAGCACATCGAGCTCGAGCCGGTCTCCTTGGCTGCTATGGCCGACTTCCGCTGAGGGTAACGCAGCAGCCTGAGGCGAGCCATCGCCAGCTTCACCGCTCGTCGCACCCGGAAGGGGCGCTACCGCAAGAAACTCACACCGCCCGTTCGAAAGCTGTGCCGCTTCGACCACCTTGAACGCCCTTCCGTCCGTCATGACTCCGGAGTCGTTGATCGCCAGCTTCACCGGGCTGCGTGTCATGAAACGCTGCAGCCTGCGCTTCACGCGCCCGCGATAGTGGGCACGTGCGATGACTTCCTGTCCCGTGTAGCAGCCTTTGTCGAAAGCGATCGCTCCCAGCGCGTCCAGATTCAACATCTGCGCGACGAATTCTTCCGATGTTGCGCCGTAGACCTGTGGCGCGCCGTCCGCGATGTCGAGAAGCCGCCATGCGTCCCTGTCGCCCACGACACATCCGGACAGGGGTAGCGCCTCGTTCGCAGGCGATATGAGCAACCAACGCCGCTGGGTCGCTCCCACGCTGATGATCAACGTCGTGCCGGCGCTCGACTGCGCATTCAGCGTGTCGGGGAGCATCAGCGCCGATGCTGTTGGAAGCTCCACCACAGCGTCTCCTTGTTCCAGTTGGGCAGCCGCCGAGTTGCGTTCGCCCACCGTCGCTGCAAGCGCGTTCGCTTCTTCAAATTGGGCGGCCGCCCAGGTTCTTGCCCGTGATTCGAACGCGCCTTCGATGCTCGCCGCGTCGCTCGGGTCCGCACTCGTGCTGGTTGACCGGCTTGCGGATGCGTCATCGGCCGGGTGCTCGACAGCACTTCCCGGGGGGGGCGTCTCTCCGACCAGATGGTCTCCAACCCGGTGTGGCGCCACCAACCCCGTGACCCGCCAATTGTCCGACTCATCCGTGACCTTCACCTTCGCACGCAGGACAAACTTCGTGAGGCGGTTCGCCACGGGCGTAACCAGCTCGCGTGGCAGGATCGCCAACAGGTCGTCAGGCGCAAGCCGCACCAGCCGCAGCAGCGCGATCGTGCGACCCTGGGGATTGTGATAGCCGGCGAGCTGAGAAGCCTCAGCTGACAGGCGCTCCACATTGTTGGAGACCTGCCCCTGCAGAAAGCGCACGCCGTCCGGTCCGCGCAGCCGCAGAACTCCCAGATCTCCAAGCTCGATCAGATTCCAGCCGTTATTCATGTGCGGAACTTACACCTTGTTTTTTCACAGGTTTCTGGTGGTCCCGAAACCTGCATTCTGGCACAATTGCGAAATGTCGAAGTTCGCCGAAGTTCCCTGTTCCGTTCCTCCCGTCGCTCACCCGAATCCCTCGCAAAAGGTCTCGCCGAGGTGTGCCGTAAGCGAGGCATCCGGGCCTGCAGACCTGGAGCCGGATGCGACTGCGAGCCTGTCAGGGAGTTCCCCGCAACCGCGACCCCGGGAAGTCGGTGGCCCCAGTGGCCCTGAGCCCACCCGGTATGGCGATTGGGAGAAGAAGGGCCGCTGCATCGATTTCTGACGTTCCTTGAAAACCATGAAACCCATAACCGGCCGGCAATGATGCTGCCGCCGTCCGACGCCCGCGCGATCCACCTTTATGCCGCAACGACCTCTGTCACCCCATCTGACCGTGTACCGGATGTTCCGTTACACGCTGTTCACCTCATTCGCGAACCGCGTAACCGGAGTTGCCCTATCGCTTGGGCTGCTGATCCTGGTGTTCTGGCTCATGGCGGCCGCAAGCGGTGCGGCAGCTTACGAGCAAGCGGTCGCAATATTGGCGTCCCCCCTGTTCAAGCTCATTTACGGAGCTCTGCTCTTCACCTTCTCCTATCACCTGGTCGCCGGTATCCGGCATCTCGTCTGGGATACGGGCCATAGTCTGGAGCGTTACCAGTCGCAACGCAGCGCCTGGATCGTAGGCACGGTCAGCATTCTGCTGACGATCGGGCTCGTTTACTGGGCATTCTGTCCGGGAGCACACCGACCATGAGCTTGCGCAGTCCCTTGGGCCGGGTGTTGGGTAAGGGCTCCGCCAAAGAAGGTGTCCATCACTGGTGGTTGCAGCGACTGACTTCGGTTGCCCTGGTGCCCCTGACGGTGTGGTTCGTCGTATCGCTACTCTCACTGCCATCGCTCGAGCACGTGGCCGTGCTGACGTGGATGGCCCACAGTTGGACGGCACTGTTCCTGATCCTTTTCATTCTTGTGGCCACCTGGCACTCACAACTGGGCGTGCGTGTCGTGGTTGAGGACTATGTTCACGGCGGAGCCAAGACCCTCACGCTCGTGGTGATTACATTCATCCACGCACTCGTGGCGGCTGCAGGTGTCTTCGCCGTTCTGAAGGTGGCGTTCGGAGGCGCCCCATGAGCGCATACGAATTCATTGACCACACTTACGACGTCGTTGTCGTGGGAGCGGGCGGAGCCGGCCTGCGTGCGACGCTCGGACTCGCGGAGGCGGGTCTGTCTACGGCGTGTGTGACGAAACTGTTTCCCACCCGCAGCCACACCGTGGCTGCCCAGGGCGGCATCAGTGCCGCACTCGGTAACATGGGCGAGGACGACTGGCGCTGGCACATGTACGACACCGTCAAAGGCTCGGACTGGCTCGGCGACCAGGATGCGATCGAGCTCATGTGCAAGGAAGCGCCCGCCGCGGTCATCGAGCTCGAGCATTATGGCGTGCCGTTTTCCCGTACCGAGGCAGGCCGTATCTACCAGCGCCCCTTTGGCGGCATGACCACCCATTTTGGCAAAGGCATCGCGCAACGAACCTGTGCGGCGGCAGACCGTACCGGTCACGCGATGCTACACACCCTGTATCAGCAGTCGATCCGCCACCAGGCAACGTTCTTCATCGAACACTTCGCGATCGATCTCATGATGGAGGAGGGTGTCTGCCGTGGCGTGGTGACTCTCGACATGACCGAGGGCAAGCTACACCGCTTCCGCGCTCACACCACGATTCTGGCCACTGGCGGCTATGGCCGCACTTATTTCTCCTGCACCTCCGCGCACTCGTGCACGGGCGATGGCAACGCCATGGCGCTTCGGGCCGGGCTCGCCCTGCAGGACATGGAATTCGTGCAGTTCCATCCGACGGGCATCTACGGCGCGGGGTGTCTGATCACTGAAGGTGCCCGCGGCGAAGGCGGTTACCTGACAAACTCCAAAGGCGAGCGCTTCATGGAGCGCTATGCGCCGAATGCCAAGGACCTCGCCTCACGAGACGTCGTGAGCCGGGCAATGACGATGGAGATCCGCGAAGGCCGCGGTGTCGGCGCGGAGCGTGACCACATCCATTTGCATCTGGAGCACCTGGGGCCTGCCGTCATTCATGAGCGATTGCCCGGTATCGCGGAAACCGCGCGTATTTTCGCCGGCGTCGATGTCACGAAGCAGCCGATTCCGGTGCAGCCCACCGTCCACTACAACATGGGCGGCATACCCTGTAACTATCACGGTGAAGTAGTACAACCCCGCGGCGGTGATCCTGACTGCGTGGTGCCGGGACTGATGGCTGTTGGTGAAGCAGCGTGTGTGTCGGTGCACGGGGCCAATCGCCTTGGCTCGAACTCCCTGCTCGACCTCGTTGTGTTCGGCCGGGAAGCGGCACGCCGTTGCGCTCAGGTCATCAAGCCTGGCACGCGACACCGGCCACTCGCAAAAGAGGCTGGCGAGCTGGCTGTGCTCCGGCTCGACAAATACCGCAACGCCAACGGGTCGCGCCCCACTGCCGCCATCCGGCTGGAGATGCAGAAGACCATGCAGCTCGACGCCGCCGTGTTCCGTACCGGCGAGTCGCTCCGCGAGGGTATTGTGAAGCTCACGAAAACGTTTGAGTCATTCGCCGAGGTGAGAGTCACTGACCGGTCGCTCGTCTGGAACACCGATCTCGTTGAGACGCTCGAGCTCGAGAACCTGCTCCTGCAGGCGACGGCGACGATCCATTCGGCCGAGAACCGGACCGAGAGCCGCGGCGCGCAGGCCCGGGAGGACTATCCGAGCCGCGATGACCAGAATTGGCTGAAGCACACGTTGGTATGTGTCGAGGGGCCCGGAAAAGTCCGGTTCGACTACCGACCCGTTCACCTGAATACGCTGACCGGCGACGTCGAGACCATACCGCCGAAAGCGCGCACGTATTAGGAATCCAGCATGACAGAGTTCCGATTGCCCCCCAACTCTCGGATCCGCAAGGGCATCACTCACAAGGCGCCCTCGGGAGCCACCGCGGTACGCACGTTTCGGATCTACCGGTTCGATCCTGCTTCGGGCGAAAACCCACGGGTGGACACGTTCGAGCTCGATCTCAAGAGCTGCGGCCCTATGGTGCTGGATGCGCTGATCCAGATCAAAGCCACCATCGACTCGACGTTGACCTTCCGGCGCTCCTGCCGCGAGGGCATCTGCGGCTCCTGCGCCATGAACATCGACGGCGTGAATCGGCTTGCGTGCACCACCTCGATGCTCGACCTCAAGGGCGAGATCAAGATCTACCCCTTGCCACATATGCCTGTGGTGAAGGATCTCGTTCCAGACCTCACCACCTTCTATGCACAGTATGCTTCTGTGAAGCCGTGGTTACAGGCACACACGCCGGCCCCGCCCGACAGCGAGCGCCTGCAGTCCAAAGAGGACCAGGAGAAGATCGACCGCCCGGCGGCTTGCATCCTGTGCGCCTGCTGCTCAACCTCCTGCCCCAGCTACTGGTGGAACAGCGACCGCTTTCTGGGTCCCGCTGCGCTGCTGGCAGCATACCGGTGGATCATTGACAGCCGCGATGAGGCTACGGGTGAACGCCTCGACGAGCTCGAGGATCCGTTCCGTCTGTATCGATGCCATACCATCATGAACTGCACGGACGTGTGCCCGAAAGATCTCAATCCCGCGCGCGCGATTGCAGAGATCAAGAAGATGCTGGTGGAGCGTCAGAGCTGACGCCGGGAAGGTCTGACGAACTTTGTCAATTGCAATTCTGGACACTGAAGCACGTCGACTCCTGTGGCGTTGCCGCCGCGGAATGAAGGAGCTCGACCTTCTGCTCGAGCGCTTCGCGCGTTGCCAGCTGCCCTCGGCTTCTCGCGAGCAAAGGGACACCTTTGCGCGGTTCCTGGAATTGCCCGACCCGGTGTTGGTGGACTACCTGCTCGGGGAGGGGATTCCCCCTGAGCCCGAGCTGGCGGAGCTCGCGCGGCGGATTGCGGCTTCACCCACGGTTACGGTGCCGGCCATGGCCGAAGGCGGTCATGCCGGGCTGGATGGGCGTAGCTCACGCGGTAGTGATCTGTAGGTATCTTCAATCTATGGCGGATGCTTTCTGCCTGAGGCATGATCCGGCGCCAAAGAGGGGCCAGTTGAGAGCCATATTTTCGGGCCCTGATGTTTGGAGCCCGACTGACCAACGCTTGCCAGCCGCACGCTATCGGCTACTTGCCGCGATGCTTTCCGTCACATAGTGTCGGCTATGCTCAGGAAACGACCGCGGCAATTGGCTCCATGGAGGTCGCAGCGGCGACCGTTGGTCAGTCACGCTTCCAATTCCGTCACATCTTTGCAATGGGCGCACTGTCCGGAGCTGCATTTCCGCCGCGAATTCTCTTTAGCGGCACGGTGCCTGAACTTTCAGAAAGGTTCAGGGTCTATTCAGGTCGCCGTGGAGCGACCTTGTGTCCAGGAGCAGGGGCGCCCATGAGCGCCGACGTAAGCGATCTCAGCCTCGTCCGCCGTGTACAACGCGGGGACAAGGGAGCCTTTGATGCGCTGGTCCTCAAATACCAGCACAAACTGGTCAAGCTGGTCATGCGTTACGTGCGCAACCCGGCGGAGGCCGAGGACATTGCTCAGGAAGCCTTCATCAAGGCCTACCGCGCCTTACCGCAATTCCGAGGCGACAGCGCCTTCTACACCTGGCTCTACCGGATAGCGATCAACACCGCGAAAAACGCTGTCGTTTCTCGCGACCGTAGCCCTATTGAATATGACCTCGACCGCAATAACACCGATGAGTCCTACGACATGCAAGGCCGTATGAAAGATGCAGAGACCCCCGAGGGGCTCGTATTGACGGATGAGATCCGTTCGACGGTAAACGCGGCAATAGACGCGCTGCCAGAGGATCTGCGCACCGCTATCGTTCTGCGCGAGCTGGAGGGTTTGTCCTACGAAGAGATCGCTGCGGCGATGGACTGCCCTGTTGGCACAGTACGATCGCGCATCTTCCGGGCACGCGAAGCCATTGATCGCCGGTTACGAGAGGTGTTCGAAGGCGGACTCGGCCGGGTGGAGGAGCTGGGATGAACGAGGAACTCGACAGTCAGCTTTCCGCGATGTTCGACAACGAGCTGCCCGCGGCCCAATGCGAGCTGCTGGCACGTCGACTATCACGCGATGAGCAGCTCAAGGCTCGTTGGGGAAGGTACGCCGTCATTGGCGCAGCCATCCGCGCCGAGCGCGGAGTCAGGCTTAACGTGCCGTTGGCGACCCGAGTGAGCGCCGCTATCTCGTCTGAGCCTGCTCTCGCAGCCGCGCCTGACACGCAGGCAAAGAAGCGTTGGGCCAGAATATGGTGGCAGCCAGTTGCAGGTGCCGCAGTGGCAGCGGGGGTGGCTGCGACCGCAATCGTCTGGATGAGGGCACAAGCTCCAGAAACAGCGGTCCCCGTGGTCGCACAAACGGCAGTTCCGGCCATAGCGGCAATGACTGCGGCGGCTTCAGCGTCCGGGGGCGCGGCAACCGCACCCATCAACAGCGGCGAGCCTGACAGCTACGTGGTGCCGAAAACACCCGCCCGGCGCCTGGTGGTTCCGAGCACCGAGCTTGCCAACTACGTGGTTGCCCATAGCGAATTCTCTTCGCCGGTGACGCGACGGAATCTGCTCTCTGCATTTGTCGCGGGTGAGTCGGGAACCGCAGGCACGTCCGCAGGGTCGGAGGAGCCAACTGAGGACGTCCAAGACGATGCGAAGAATCCGCAGTAGCGAACGGGGAAGCGCGCTCACGCTGAGCAGCCTGTTCACCCTCGCTTTGGCCATGGCCGGAGCGGCATTGGCCGAAGAGCCGGGAAAATGGCTGGAGCGCATGAACCAGGCGCTCACCGAGCGCAACTACGACGGTACCTTCTCCCACTGGCAGGGGGGAAAGGTCGAAATGCTGCGCATCATCCACCGCGTGCACAACGGCACGGTTTCCGAGCGTCTGGTCTCGCTCGACGGCTCCGGGCGGGAATTCATCCGGACCGGCTCGAATCTCGCCTGCTATCTCCCCGACAAGCGCACCGTGCTGGTGGAGACCCGGCCAGCGGAAGAATCGCTGCTCAGCGGGTTTCCAACCATCAACGACCAGACCGCCAGCTTTTACGACATCAAGGAAGTTGCGCAGACCCGGCTGCTGGGCCGCGATACCCACTACATCACTGTCTCGCCGAAAGACGAGTTCCGATACGGCTATCGGCTGTGGATCGATGAAAAGACCGCGATGCCACTGAAGACGCAGCTTTGTGACACCCACGGTCACGTCATTGAGCAGGTGGTCTTCGCGAGCCTGACGCTTGCGTCGCGCATTCCTGATTCGGCATTCAAGCCGGAAGTGTCCACCGAAGGATTTCAATGGCTGCGCAGTGAGGCCACGCTACCGAGGGACGGAGCGAAAGAGGCATCACCGGACCCTGTAGTCTGGGATGCCCTGAAGCTGCCTCCCGGGTTCAAGATGACGGTGCGCAAGGCACAGACCATGCCAGGATCTACTGCTCCGGTGGACCACCTGGTCTTCACCGACGGGTTGGCTTCCGTGTCTGTATTTGTGGAGTCCACATCGCAGCCCTCTCAAGCCACAGGTGATGAGCCTATGGACGAGTCCGCACGAGTGGGGTCATCGTCCGCCTTCTCCACCGTGATCGACGGCCACAAGATCACCGCCGTGGGCGAAGTCCCGCCCGCGACTGTGCGCTTCATCGCCAACTCGGTGCAGGCTGGTTCCCGTCATTGATGCGCTGGCGCGCAGGGTTTTACGGGTCCATAGCCCGTAAGGAAGCCCGCGCAAAGCGCGGGTGAGCGAGGCATTGTGAGCAATTCAGTGCGCTTGCAGGTCGTGCATCGGCATGACTGTGAGTTATGCGATGAGATGTTGAGCGAGCTTGACACTCTCGGGCGTACGCTGGCTCTGCCGCCTATCGAGGTCGTTGATGTCGATAGCGACCCTATTCTGAAACGCCGTCACGGACTCGACGTTCCGGTCCTGCTCCTGGACGGGACGGTGGTGTGCCGTCATCGCCTGGATGTCGAAGAGCTGCGCAGGTTGTTGCGGTAACCCTAAGCTCACGTCAGCGGCGTTCAAATGCACGTCCTCCCCTCGGCAAAAGGCCGCCATGAAAAAACTCCAACGCTCGCTGGCCCTGACGCTCGTCTCGCTCGGTGCTCTGTCCACCACCGCGGTAGCCGCCCCCGCTGGGGGTTCCGTCGCTGACCGCTCAGTCGTCCCCGCTGGGGATTCCCTCGCTGACCGCTCGGTCGCGGATCAGGACCTCTCGGTCACTATCTATGCTGACGATCTCGCCCTCGTCCAGGATCACCGGACCATCGACCTCACCGGCGGTAAGCAACGGCTCGAGTTCCGGAACGTCTCTGCCAAGATCCGCCCCGAGACAGTGGCACTGGCGGCTCGCGACCTGACCATCCTCGAGCAGAATTTCGACTACGACCTGCTGACGCCGGCAAAGCTGATGGAAAAAGCCGTCGGCCATACAGTGACGGTGGTCCGGACCAATCCGGGAACCGGCGCGGAGACACGCGAGCAAGCGCAGGTGCTGGCGACGAATGGCGGGGTGGTGTTGAAAATCGGCGATCACATCGAAGTATTACGCGACGACGGCCTGCCAGCGCGAGTCATTTTCGACAAGGTTCCGGACAACTTGCGCGCTCGCCCGACGCTGTCCGTCACAGTCAACGGCACGCATGCTGGCTCGGTGCCTGCCACTTTGAGCTATCTGACTCCGGGGCTCGGCTGGCGCGCGGACTACGTCGCGCTGTTCGACGAGGCCAGCTCCAAGATCGATGTTCAGGGTTGGGTGACGCTGACCAACACGAGCGGCACCACATATGACAACGCGAGGACCTTGCTGGTGGCCGGCTCCCCGAGCCATAGCGAAGGCACCGGCGGGACCGCGGTCAGATGGCCGCCCCGGCCACCTCGCCCGACTCTGGCGGAGCCGGGTACTCTGGTGGAGGCGGGTACGGAGAGCGGCTCCCGCGAGCGGCTCGGCGATTATTACCTCTATCCCCTTGCCGAGCGCACCACCATCGCCAATCTGCAAACCAAGCAGGTCAGCTTTCTCGATGTGCACGGTGTGCCCGCGGAACATGGTTACGAGTTCCGCAATGCCTGGATGGCTACGTCGAATACGCCCGTGAGTGCGAAAGTGGTCTATCGTTTTTCCACCAGCGCCCATGCGGGGCTCGGGGACCAGCTCCCGGCGGGAACTCTCCGCTTCTATATGCGCGACAAGCGCGGCGACCCGCAGTTCATCGGCGAGAGCCGCATCGATCACACACCCATGGGCTCTGTCTTGTCACTGTCGACGGGAGATGCCTTCGACGTCAAGGTGCAACCTACTGTCGAGAAGCGCACGCGCCTGGGCTTTGCCCATTGGCAAACCGACATGCGCTATGTGCTCACCAATGCCATGCCCAAGTCGGTTACGGTCTCCGTATTGCAGGATGGCTTATGGGGGGACACGGCCATCAAGGCGGAGAGTCAGAAAAGCACGCGGCGTAATGCCGATGAGGCAGAGTGGGTAGTGACGGTACCTGGGAATGGCAGTGCGACCCTGACTGCCAGCTTTGAGACGCAGTTTTGATGCGTTGGCTCACGCTCAGGGCCGCTCCGTTGTGTTAGTTCTTCGCAGCTTACCGGTAGTTTCGCCTTTACGCCCGTGTTGGCTGCTTTGGGTTGGGCTTGCTGCTTGGGGCGTCGCTATGTCCGAAGTGCCTGCGGTCATTTCCGCAAGTGCTCCGACAGACCTCTCCGTTACTTTGTACCGGGATCCCACCAGAGGGAATGGCTCAGATTCACCTGAGCTCGACCTGGACCAACTCGGCGGCTTCGCTCTGGTGACCGAGACGCGTACGGTATCCATTCCCGCCGGCGTGAGTCGACTTCGCTTCGAAGGAGTGGCCGACGGCATTCAGCCCGAGAGTGCGATCATTACCGGGCTGCCGGACGGGATACTGGAGAAGAACCATGACGCGAAGGTTCTGAGCCCCTCGTCGCTGGTGGCGGCGACGGTTGGGCGCGATGTGTGGTTGGTGCGTACCAATCCGAAGACCGGCAAAGCGACGCAGGTGTCCGGCAGCATCGTTGCAGACGAGGACGGCGTGATTTTTCAGAGCTCCGAAGGTCTGGAGGCGCTGCGTTGCTCCGGTTTGCCGGAAACCTTTCACTTCGAGGCGATTGCGGCCGATGCCGCCACTCCAACACTGTCCGCGTTGATCCGCAGCGTCACGCCGGTTACAGCCAAAGTCAGACTTTCCTACCTGGCGGGTGGGTTCGATTGGATGGCTACCTACACGGCCACGGTCTCACCCGACGGCACCACGATGGATCTTGGGGCTTGGGTCACGCTTGCGAACAGCAACGCCGCCTCCTTTCCCGAAGCCCATGCGCAAGTAGTCGCCGGCCGGCTGAATCGGGAATCGGGAGAAGTCGAGCCAGTCGATGCCGGAGCGGAAATTCTCGCGCAGTGCTGGCCGCGCGGCTCGACCAGCGATACCCCCGAAGAGCCCGACATCCAGCGTGCTACGCCATTTGGCGAGATGTCGCTGGTGAGGTTTTCGGGCTTGCGCAGGGGAGCGCTGCCAATGGCTGCCCCGACAGCCGACTTCGCTCTGGCGGAAGCGAAGGTCACGCAAGAGCAACTCGGCGACCTCAAGCTCTACCGGGTGCCCGAGCGCACCTCGGTCAACAGCCGGCAGATCAAACAAGTGCGCCTGCTGGACCGGCAAGCGATTCCGGTGGAGCTCATCTACAGCGCCGATGTCCAGGCCAACCTCGAATCCCCTCCCGCTCCGACGCGTAAACTCCTACGCACCCGGAACGATAGCATTCACCATCTGGGGCTCCCACTTCCCTCCGGGCGCGTAGATGCCTTTTACGAGCGTGGCGGTACGCCACTATTGGTGAAGGAAAGTGCCCTGCGCGACGTGGCAGTCAACGAGGAATTCGAGGTCGCCGCCGGTGATGCACCTGATGTCCAGGTCACCTCTGCGCTCGAACACACTCATGCGGACCTGACCACACTGAAGGATCTCCCTCTCATACCGGGCGTCGTCCACCTCCGTTCGAATACGGTCGATGAGGTAAATCGCCTCGAGGTCAGCAACGCCCGCCGCACCCCCGTTTCCGTCGAGCTGCGCCTCCAAATACCGGACGGTGCACAGATCGTCCGCGCCGATCACACCCCTACGACCCGTAACGGACGCCCAACCTTCCGTCTCCTCGTGGCGGCGGGGGACAAGGCCACGATCCGTTATCAAACCGAACGCACCGTGTTCAGACCAGCACCCTAGCCCCAAGAGGGCTGGTCCCGCTGAGCTGTCTATACTCACAGTATTGTTCCCGGTTGCTTCCGCTGACAGTAAACGGCTACGGCTCAAAGACCGAAGCGGCCGAGGGTGGGGTATCATCCCGCGTTTTGAGTGCCTTGAGTGCGAATACTCCCCGGCGTGAAAGCCCATGGGCGACTGTTAGCGTGCGCGGGCCAAACCGACCGGAAGGAGTTCATTTCGGCTTGTGTACATAATATGTGCGCGATCCGATGAAGCTGAAGTCATGAATTCGGAAAAATCCCTGTCCAATTCGGCCAGTTCGAGGCATATCCGCAACTTTTCGATCATCGCGCACGTCGACCACGGCAAGTCCACCCTGGCCGACCGCCTTATCCAGCTGTGCGGAGGCCTCCAGGACCGTGAGATGCAGTCGCAGGTGCTCGACTCAATGGAGCTCGAGCGGGAGCGCGGGATAACGATCAAGGCGGCCAGCGTCACGCTCTACTACACCGCCCGCGACGGCCAGCGCTATCAACTGAACATGATCGACACTCCGGGCCACGTGGACTTCTCCTATGAGGTTTCCAGGTCCCTTGCCGCGTGCGACGGCGCGCTTCTGGTGGTCGACGCGTCCCAAGGAGTCGAGGCGCAGAGCGTCGCGAACTGCTATACGGCCATCGAGCAGGGCGTCGAAGTTCTACCCGTCATCAACAAGATTGATCTGCCCTCGGCCGATCCCGACCGGGTCTCGAAGGAAATCGAGGAGATCATCGGCATCGATGCCACCGATGCGGTGCGCGTGAGCGCCAAGACGGGCGAAGGCGTTCCTGATCTCCTCGAAGCGCTCATCAAGCGCATTCCGCCGCCGAAGGGCGACCCGGATGCCGCACTACAAGCGCTCATCATCGACTCGTGGTTCGACAACTACGTCGGAGTGGTGTCGCTCGTACGCGTGATGAACGGTGCCCTCAAGACCGGCGACAAGATCCGGGTGTTCTCCACCGGCCGCAATCACCAGGTCGACCGACTCGGACGTTTCACACCCAAGCCCATTGCACAGCAAAATCTGCCCACGGGTGATGTAGGTTTCGTCGTCGCCGGCATCAAGGAAATCGACGGCGCGCCCGTCGGCGACACCATCACCCTCGACGGCCGACCCGCTGAGGCGCCGTTACCCGGGTTCAAGCAGATCAAGCCACGCGTGTTCGCGGGCGTCTTTCCCATCAACTCCGAGGACTACGAGAGCTTCCGCGACGCGCTCGCGAAATTGCGCCTCAACGACTCTGCGTTGCATTACGAGCCGGAGGTCTCCACGGCGTTGGGGTTCGGGTTCCGCATCGGGTTTCTCGGCCTGCTACATATGGATATCGTGCAGGAGCGCCTCGAGCGTGAATACCACCTCGAGCTCGTGACGAGCGCGCCGACGGTGGTCTACGAAGTCGCGCGCACGGACGGCACGCTCGTATATGTCGACAATCCGGCGAAACTCCCGCCCTCGAACGAGATCGAGGATCTGCGCGAGCCCATCATTACCGCCAATATCCTCGTGCCTCCGGACCATGTCGGCGCAGTGTTGAAGTTGTGCAACGAAAAACGCGGCAAGCAGAAGAAAATGCTGTACGTCGCTACCCAGGTCTCCTTGCAATACGAGCTGCCGTTGGCCGAGGTGGTGCTCGACTTCTTCGACCGTCTGAAATCGGTGAGCCGCGGGTATGCCTCCTTTGACTACGAGTTCAGCCACTTCCAGAGCGCGCCCCTGCAAAAGCTCGATATCCTCATCAACGGGGATAAGGTGGATGCGCTATCCATCATCGTGCACAGGGACAACGCCTACCAACGTGGCCGCGAGCTCGTTGACAAGATGCAGGAACTCATACCCAGGCAGATGTTCGAAGTAGCGGTGCAGGCGGCCATCGGCAGCGCCATCATCGCGCGCGCTACCGTCAAGGCGCTTCGCAAGAACGTGTTGGCGAAGTGTTATGGCGGCGACGTCAGTCGCAAGCGCAAACTGCTCGAGAAACAAAAGGAAGGCAAGAAGCGCATGAAACAGGTGGGGCAGGTCGAGATTCCGCAGGAAGCGTTTCTCGCCGTGTTGCAAGTCGGCCGCAAGGAATAAAGCGAATGCATTTTCGATGCGGCCTCGACGCCTGAGCAGGCGTGAGGCCGCCGTCCCTGGGGCGCCTCGACCTCCGGGAAAGTCAGTCAAAAAGTCCAAACAAGTCCAATGTCAGCTCAGGATCTCATATGTCGCAACTGCTGATGCAGATCATCGTTCTGCTCTCCTGGCTCGCCCTGCCGGTAGGCGTGCTATGTGTGATCGACGACTGGTTCCTACGGCCCCGCCGCCAGATTGCGGCCGCTCCCAAGGAGGCGCGCGATCCAACGTTGGTCTCGGTGGCCTATCACGCGTTACCGATTCTGATAGGTGCCGCGGTGATACGCCTGCTGGTGGCCGAGCGGCTC
This sequence comes from uncultured Steroidobacteraceae bacterium, assembly GCA_964494895.1. Lineage (GTDB taxonomy): Bacteria > Pseudomonadota > Gammaproteobacteria > Steroidobacterales > Steroidobacteraceae > 13-2-20CM-66-19. The sequence goes on from CAZBTV010000014.1 coordinate 17,578, forward strand.
GACTTCAGCGCGGTGTTGTTCGGTATCACGGTTCTGACGGGCATTGTCTGGGGGCTGGATGCCCTCGTGCTCGCGCGCGGCCGGGTTCGGGCCGCGACCGCCGCCGGCAAGGACCCCAGCCTGATTCGTGAGCCCGGTACGGTCGATTACGCGCGCAGCTTCTTCCCGGTCGCACTGGTGGTGCTGGTGCTGCGCTCGTTTATTTTCGAGCCGTTCCGCATCCCCTCCGATTCCATGATGCCGACCTTGCTGGACGGTGATTTCATCATCGTCAACAAGTACGCCTACGGCCTGCGTTTGCCGGTCATCAACGACAAAATCGTCCCGGTCGGGTCTCCCCAACGCGGAGATGTGGTCGTGTTCCGGTATCCGCTCGATCCTTCCGTGAACTACATCAAGCGCCTGGTGGGTCTGCCGGGGGATCATGTACAGGTGCGCAGCGACCGGATCACCATCAACGGCACTCCGGTGCCCTTCAAGATCGTCGGGCCCTACAACGACGGTTGTTACGTGAATTTCCAGCTTGCTCAGGAAAAGCTGGGGCAGCATGTGCATGAGGCAATGCTGTGCCCGGTGCCGCTCGATCCGTCCCCGGGGCCTCTGCCTGGATGTGATCGCAAAGAGGTCCGTGGCTACAACTGCGGGGATGGGCAGGGGGCCGCGGCGGCCCTGCTGGGCGATGCGCCGGTGTGGGATCGCGTGGTGCCACCGGGGGAGTACCTCATGATGGGTGACAACCGCGACAACAGCGAAGACGGTCGCGTATGGGGCTTCGTGCCCGAGGCGAACCTGGTCGGTAAGGCGACCCGGATCTGGTTCAATTGGGACCCGCAGCGTTCTGGCGGGCCGAAGTGGAGCCGCATCGGCTCCCCCATCAAATAGGGAGGCCCGGACACGGCTTCCCTGGCGAACGCACCGGAGAGAGCATCGATGCGTAGATACCAACGGGGCATCACCACCATCGGGTGGATCATTCTGCTGGTCCCGGTAGCCATCGTGTTTTACGCGGGCATCCGCCTCACCCCGGTCTATCTGAACTATATGAAGGTGGTGCACACGCTCGAGCAGGTCTCGACCGAGGTTCCCAACGAGAGCGCCACCGAGGGCGGCATTCGCTACGCTTGCGAAAAGCACTTCAATATCGAGAGCGTAGACTATCCCGACCCCAAGGACCTCAAGATCAAACGCATCAATACCAACTGGCAGATCGAGGCCAACTACGACGACCAGGCGCCGCTGTTTTCGAACATTTTCATCCTGGTAACGTTTGATAAGGTGGTGAAGCTCAAAGGCGGCGGTGGGGAGTAATGCAGGGGGGCGACCTCTGAACAATAGCAGCGCCGATTGGCCGGTCCGCTGGGTCCGTGAGCGGCTCGGGCATGAGCCGCGCGACATGAGCCTGTTCGAAGCCGCGCTCACTCATCGTAGCGCGTCTGGCCGCAACAATGAGCGCCTCGAGTTCCTGGGCGATGCGGTTCTCAACCTGGTCATCGCGCGGCATCTCTTCATGGCGTTTCCGGCCGCTACCGAGGGCGATCTGAGCCGTTTACGGGCGCGTGTCGTGAGCGCGGAGCCCTTGGCCGAGATCGCGGCCAGCCTCGGTATTGGAGATGAGCTGCAGCTCGGCTCGGGAGAGCTGAAGACCGGAGGGTTCCGCAGGCAATCGATTCTCGCCGACGCCCTGGAAGCTATTTGCGGCGCTTTGTTCCTGGACGGAGGCCTGGAAGCGGCCGAGCAGGTGATCTGCAAGCTCTTCGGGCCTCGAATCTCAGCGTTACCGGCTCCGGAAACGCTCAAAGACGCGAAGACCCGGCTTCAGGAGTACCTTCAATCGCGGGGTTATTCTCTCCCGCGCTACGCGGTTGATCGAATCGACGGCGAGGCCCACGCCCAAACGTTCCATGTGACCTGCGAAGTGGCCGACATCGGGCGCCGGAGCCAGGGTAGCGGCTCGAGCCGCCGCCGCGCGGAGCAGGAAGCCGCCGAGCGCATTCTGGTGGAGCTGGGAAACCCCGTATAATTCTTTCCGCGGGCGAGGCGCGCTGTCCCGCCCCAATCAGGCAGGACCGTTTTGTCAGAAGCACCTCCGGAATTCCACAGCGGCTTTGCCGCGCTCGTCGGCCGTCCGAATGTCGGCAAGTCGACCTTGCTCAATGCCCTGGTCGGGCAGAAGGTCAGCATTGTCACGCCGCGGCCTCAAACGACCCGCCACCGGATCGTTGGAATCTCGAGACTGCCTGATGCCGAGATCGCGTTTGTCGATACCCCCGGTCTGCATCACCACGCCACCCGCGCTCTCAACAAGGCCATGAATCGTACCGCCGCGAGCGCCCTGGAAGGCGCCGACCTCGTGGTACAGGTAGTCGAGGCGACTCGCTGGACCGCGGAAGACGACCTGGCGCTGGAGCGTATCAAGGCTTGCGGACGTCCCGCCATTCTGGCCGTGAACAAGGTCGACCGCGTGCATCCTCGTGATCTGCTGTTGCCTTACATCGCCTCGGTCGCGTCCAAACACGACTTCCTGGAGGTCGTCCCGATTTCCGCTTTGAAGGCCGATGGCATCGCGGACCTGCAACGGACCATTGCCAAACACCTCCCCAAAGCGCCGGCGATGTTTCCTGACGGTGAGCTCACTGATCGCAGCCGTGATTTCCGTATTGCTGAGATGATCCGGGAGAAGTTGACCCTGGAGCTCAACCAGGAAGTTCCCTATGGCATCGCGGTCGAGGTCGAGCGTGCGGTCGAGGAGGAGGGGCAATTGGTGGTCGATGCAGCGATCTGGGTCGACCGTGAAGGCCAGAAGCCGATTGTCATAGGCGCAAAGGGCGAACGGCTGAAGCGGGTAGGGCGTGCGGCACGGCTCGCCCTCAACGAGCTGCTCGGCCAACGGCTGCACCTGACTTTGTGGGTGAAGGTTCGCGAGAATTGGGCAGACAACGCTCGCGCCTTGCAGGAACTCGGTCTCGAATGACGCGTAAGCCCACTTCGTCCGGCTCGCTTCGGGACCCGGGCTTCTCTCCGCCAGGAGCGGCGGGCGCTCGCCGCGTCCAGCTCACACCAGGCTATGTTCTCCATCACCGGCCCTATCGGGACACCAGCCGCATCCTCGAGGTCGTCACCCGCGAGCACGGGCGCCTGTCTTTGTTCGCGCGCGGTGTGCGTGGGCCGAAGGCGAAACTCGCATCGACCCTCCAGCCCTTTCAGCTGTTGCTGCTTTCATGGAGCGGCCGCGGTGAGGCTGCGCAGCTTACCGGCGCGGAGCTTGCGCAAGCCGCCCCACCGCTCCCATCCCCATGCCTCATGGCGGCGTTCTATCTGAACGAGCTGTTGATGAAGCTCACCACTCGCCATGATCCGCTACCTCCGCTGTTCGATACGTACCACGAAACCCTCGAGCGGCTGCGCCATGGCGCGCCACTCGAGCCGCGGTTGCGCGTCTTCGAGAAGCGCCTGCTGGAAGCGCTGGGCTATGGCCTGGATCTGGGCGCCGAGGCGCAGACGGGCAGGCGCATCGTGCCCACGGCGTACTATCATTTCCGGCCCGAGCAAGGGCTCGTCCCCACTGTCGCTGATGCGACGGGCGCTCTCGCCGGGCACTCGCTCATCGGGCTGGCGAGCGAGCATCTCGTTGGAGAACGCGAGCTGGAGGATTCCAAGCGGCTTTTGCAGGCAGCGCTGGCACAGTGTCTGGAAGGCCGTACGCTCGCCACGCGGATAGTGGCGCGCGCCGTCGCCCGCAGGCAGGACTGAACCATGAGTTATAAGACCATCGCTCTGGGTGTCAACATCGATCACGTGGCGACCCTGCGCCAGGCTCGTCGAGGCCTGTATCCCGATCCAGTGCACGCAGCTCTCGCCGCTGAAATGGCCGGTGCGGACAGCATCACGTTGCATCTGCGCGAGGACCGCCGTCACATCCAGATACAAGACGTGCGCACCTTGCGTGATCTGTTGAAGACTCACATGAATCTCGAGATGGCCGTTACCGACGAGATGCTGGAGATCGCGCGTGTGGTCCGGCCCGCCGACTGTTGTTTCGTCCCCGAGCGACGCCAGGAAATCACCACCGAGGGTGGGCTCGATGTCAGGAGCCAGGTTCAGCGCATAAAGGAGGCGACCTCGGTACTTCTCGGCCAGGGGGTCCGCGTCGCCCTGTTCATCGATCCCGACCCCCAGCAGATCGAAGCCGCCGCGCAATCTGGCGCACCGGTAGTCGAGCTGCACACGGGGGCTTATGCCGACTCCACCGGCTCACGCCAGGCTGCGGAGCTGGAGCGATTGCGCTCCGGCGCCAGACTCGCCGCCACCCTCGGACTCGAAGTCCACGCTGGGCATGGTCTCCACTACCACAACGTCCAGCCGGTCGCCGCGATCGACGATATCGTCGAGCTCAACATCGGGCACTCCATCGTCGCCCGGGCGGTGTTCGATGGGTTGGCGACGGCCGTGCGGGAAATGAAGGCGCTGATGGTGGCGGCGCGCGAATGATTTTCGGAATCGGCGTCGATGTGCTCGAGGCGAAGCGTATCGATGAGACGTTGGAGCGATTCGGATCGCGCTTTGTCCAACATCTCCTGATGCCCGCCGAGCAGGTGCAGCTTGCCAGGACCCAGAGGCCCGCGCGCTTCCTGGCCATGCGTTTCGCCGCAAAGGAGGCCATCGTGAAAGCCATGGGCACCGGTTTCGCGCACGGTATCTGGATCCGTGACGTCGGCGTCGTTCAGAACTCCTGGGGAAAACCGGAAGTAGTGTTTTCAGAACGCGGCGAGCGCGTCCGAAAAGGACTCGGCATCGGCGAAGGGCACGTAACGCTCACTGACGAGGCGGGACTCGTGGTGGCCGTGGCCGTGTTGATGAAAGCCTGACCGGCATGCGGTAGGCCCGCCCGCGCCGCCGCCGGTGTTAGCATTGACCGCAGCCTTGCGACCCGCTGCCTGAGATCCATGAACTGCCTCGTATTCGACATCGAAACCATTCCCGACGTGGCCCTTGGCCGGCGGCTGTACAACCTCGATGGCCTTCCCGACGCGCAAGTTGCGAAGGCCATGTTTGCCCTGCGCCGTCAGAACACCGGCGGCGGGGAGTTCCTTCCCTACGAGCAACAGCGCGTGGTCGCGATCTCGTGCGCGCTGCGCAGCCGGGATGCGCTGAAAGTGTGGAGCCTGGGCGAGGTGAGCTCGAGCGAGGGGGAGTTGCTCGAGCGCTTTTTCGACGGCATCGAGCGCTTCTCTCCGGACCTGGTTTCCTGGAACGGCTCGGGTTTCGATCTCCCGGTTCTGGGCCTGCGCGCTCTGGCAGCCGGAGTGCAGGCCCCGCGCTACTGGGAAACCGGCGACGGCGATACCGCCTTCCGCTACAACAATTATCTCAGCCGCTACCACTGGCGCCATACCGATCTGATGGATGTGCTGTCCGCCTACCAGGCACGCGGCCGTGTATCGCTGCAGAATGCTGCCTGCCTCCTCGGGCTTCCCGGCAAGTTGGGCTTTTCCGGGGCGCAGGTGTGGGACGCCTGGCTGGCTGGGAATCTGACGGGCATTCGCCAATACTGCGAGACCGATGTCCTGAATACGTATCTCATTTACCTGCGCTTCGAGATGATGCGTGGACGCTTTACGCGCGAGCGTTACGCTGAGGAGGTGGAGCGTGTGAAGGCTCTTTTACGCGCCGGCAAAGAGCCCCATTTCGCCGAGTTCCTACGCGCCTGGGAAGCGAACGCTTGAGCAGGGGGAAGACTGTTCCTGACCGCATAGAGACCGCGACGGTCGTGGGCCTTACGCACGACGGCGAGGGAATCGTGCGGGGCGAGGGCAAGACGGTGTTTGTCGCCGGGGCACTGCCCGGGGAGAGCGTCAGATTCCGCCGGACCCGCACGCACCGCCAACATGACGAGGCCGAGCTGGTCGAGGTGTTGACTCCCGTCCCGGAGCGCGTCGTCCCACGGTGCGCGCATTTCGGAATCTGCGGTGGTTGCGCGCTCCAACATCTCTCGTCCGCGGCCCAGCTCGAAGCCAAACATACCGAGCTGCGGGACAACCTGGAGCGGCTCGGGCGCGTTTCGCCGCGGACGTGGTTGCCACCCTTGCGTGGTCCCGTGTGGAGTTATCGCCGGCGGGCACGCCTCGGAGCCAAATTCGTCACGAAAAAAGGCAGGGTGCTGGTGGGCTTCCGCGAGCGCCTGACACCTTACCTTGCCGATGTCCAACACTGCGACGTTCTGGCGCCCCCGATAGGGGATCTCATCACGCCGCTGGCCGAGCTCATCATGACGTTGAGCATTCGCGAACGGGTGCCACAGATCGAGGTGGCGGTTGCCGACAACGCGGTGGCACTGGTGTTCCGTGTTCTTGCCCCACCTTCGGCTGCGGATCTCGAGCGGTTGCGAGCATTTGGGGTGACGCACCGATTACGGTTGTATCTGCAGCCTGGTGGATTGGATTCAGTCCAGGAGCTCGATGCTCCCGGTGAGCCGCTTCACTACCGATTACCGAGGTTCCAGATCGAGCTTCAGTTCTTGCCTACAGACTTCATCCAGATCAATGGTGCGGTGAACGAAGCGTTGGTCTCGCGAGCGGTCGAGTTGCTCGAGCTGACTGCTACCGATCGGGTTCTCGATCTGTTCTGTGGCATAGGCAACTTCACCTTGCCGATGGCAAGGTCGGCCGGACGCGTGGTGGGTGTCGAGGGCGATGCGACTCTGGTAGCCAGAGCGCGCCACAACGCTCGTTTGAATGCGGTGGAAAACGCAGAGTTTCACGTAGCCGATCTGGCGCGGCTCCCCGCTGAACCACAAGCCTTGGCAGGTGTCCCTTGGCTCCGGGGGGATTACACGCACGTCGTGCTCGACCCCCCACGAGCGGGCGCCCGTGAGGTGTTGGCTTCCATCGCGAGGCTGGAGCCGCGGCGGGTGTTGTATATTTCGTGTCATCCGGGGAGCCTCGCGCGAGACCTGGGCGTGCTGGTCACCGAACATGGATTTACTCTTGAAGCAGCGGGGGTTCTCGATATGTTTCCCCATACGGCCCATTTCGAATCATTGGCTCTCCTTAAGCCGGGCGACCGCAGGGGGCGTGCATCATGAGCCTGGGTCCGTTGATGATCGACCTGGCTGGCACCTCCATCACTGCTGAAGATCGCGAGTTGCTGCACCATCCGTTGGTGGGTGGTGTGATCCTGTTCACACGGAACTATGTCGATCCGGAACAGCTCACGGAGCTCGTCTCCGACATCCATACCGTCCGCAACCCGCCGTTGATCGTGGCCGTGGACCAGGAAGGCGGGCGGGTCCAGCGCTTCCAGAAGGGCTTTGCGCGGCTTCCTCCCGCCCGCCTGATCGGCCATGCATTTGACCAGGACCCCAAGGGCGGGGTGGAGCTGGCACGGCGCACAGGATGGCTCATGGCCTCCGAGCTGCGTGCGCACGGAGTGGATATCTCCTTTGCCCCAGTTGTCGACCTCGATTACGGCGTGAATGAGGCGATCGGAACGCGGGCTTTCCACAAGCGCGCGGACATCGTTGGTCAGCTAGCGGTAGCCTACATGCACGGTATGCGGGACGCTGGCATGGCCGCTACTGCCAAACACTTCCCGGGCCACGGGGCCGTTACCGCCGATTCCCACCATGTCCTCCCAGTGGACAGGCGGGAGCTGGTCGACATGGCGGATGATCTCGCTCCCTATCACCGGCTCATCGCCAACGGACTGCCTTCCGTCATGGTGGCCCACATCGTATTTCCGGCCGTGGATGCTGCGCCGTCGAGCCTTTCGTCTAGTTGGATTCGCGACGTGTTACGCGGTGAATTGAGGTTCCAGGGCGTAGTCTTTGCCGACGATCTGTCAATGGGAGGAGCCGCCGCGGCGTATGGGGACGTAGTCGCCCGTGCCGAAAAGGCACTGGCCGCAGGGTGTGACATGCTACCGGTTTGCAACAATCGCGCGAGCGTCGTCAAGCTCATCGAGGGACTGAAGGTGGACCCGGAACCGGCCTCGCGGCTGCGGCTGGTTCGCCTCCATGGTCGCGACAGACTGTCTCGACAGGAGCTGACGGCTCTGCCGGACTGGGCACGGAGCCAGGAGTTGCTGGCACGTTACGCCACGACGCCGGCGTTGAAACTGGAACCCGGGAAGTCATGAACAACTGGTCCGCGGATGGATGGCGCGCCCTGGTAGATACTGCCCCAGAGGGGATTGTGATCTGCGACGCCACCGTACCGGACTGTCCTGTCGTTTACGCCAACACCGCTTTCTCTCAGATGTGCGGCTATCCGGTTGCCGCACTGCTCGGTACCAACCTCCGCGTACTGCAAGGTAACGACCGGGAGCAGGAAACACGCCAGCGCATGCGCGAGGCCATCGAGAAGGGCGAGCCTGCGCGGGTCCTCATCCGCAACTATCGGCCCGATGGCACGCTGTTCTGGAACGAGATCGTTATCCAACCCGTACACGATGCACAGAGGCGTCTGACCCACTTCATTGGCTATCACCGCGATGCCAGTGAGCGCCTGAAACAGACCGAGCGTAGTGCGCAGGGGCTGCCGCCGTGGCTGCGGGAGGACCGGCTCACGGGGTTGCATTCGCGAGCCTACTTCGAAGAGTTGCTGCAGCGTGATTGGCTGTTGGCCCAACGCGACTCGCACGAGATCGGACTCACGCTGTTCGATATCGATGATCTGACTGCCTACAACGAGACGTTCGACAGGGCTGCGGGGGATGCGTGCATCCGCCGTATTGCCCGCGTGATCGGCGCTTCGTACAGGCGTGGTGGCGATCTCGTTGGACGTTGGGAGGGCGGTACTTTCGCGGTTCTGACACAAGGTGATGCCGCGGAGAAGGCTTCCCAGTATGCGCAGGTGGTGGCGCAGCGGGTGCGTGACCTTCTGATGCATCATCCTCGTGCCGGGACCGGCCGATTCGTTACTTTGAGTGCGGGAGTTGCCAGCCTGGTCCCTCCACGGGAGTTGGCTCTCGAAACGCTTTTGAAAGCCTGCCGCGCGTCCCTGAAGCGCGCAAAGTCGCTGGGCAAGAACGGCATCTCGACGGCGGAGGCCAGCGACTTCAAGTAGGAGCGCGTCGGCGGCTCCTCGGATCGAGCGCGATATCCGCGAGCTCGAGCGCTAATCCAGCAACGGACAGCTCGCGAAGGTCTCAACGAGCCATTCGAACCAGGCACGCGCGGCTGGAGAGGCGAGACGGCCGTGTGCGTAGATGACAGACAGGGGCACCGGAGGTCCTTTGAAGGGCGCCAGTACTTCGAGCAGGCGGCCAGACTGGAGATAGGGGCGCGCAACGTACGAAGGAGGCCGAATGAGGCCGAGGCCTTGGAGACCGCATGTGAGATAGCCGTCGGCATCGTTGACGGCCAGGCTACTGTTCATGCGGGTCGTGACAGTCTCGCCGTCTACCATGAAATCCCAATCTTTGGTCCGGCCGGCGCTGCAGTGCACGTAACCGACGGCACGATGGCGTGAGAGATCCCCGACGCTTCGTGGCTCGCCGTGGCGTGAGATGTATGCAGGCGCCGCGCAGGCCAGCCAGTGAAATGACCCGATCCTGCGAGCAACGAAGCTCGAATCCTCGAGCTCGCCCGCGCGGATCAGAAAATCGAGACCCTCCTGGATCAGGTCCACGGGTCGGTCTCCGAGGCTGATGGTCAGCTCGATTTCGGGATAGCGGGTCTGGAAGTCCTGCAACGCCGGCAGGACGATCAGCCGGCCGATGGCCGCCGGCATGTGAATACGTAACGCTCCCCGCGGCCGGGCAGTGCTCGTCTGGAAGCCCGCCTCGGTTTCCGCAATCTGCATGAGAATGCGCCGGCAGCTCTCATAATAACTGCTTCCCTCGCGAGTCAGGTTCAGGCGGCGCGTCGTACGTTGCAGGAGCCTCACGCCCAGAAAGGCTTCGAGACTCTTGATGCTGCCGGTTACTGACGATGGCGAGAGCGCGAGCGCTTCGGCCGCCTTGTTGAAACTGTTGGTCTCCACGACACGCGTGAAGATCTGCATGGCCTGGATTCGATCCATGATTCCCGATCTCGTTTCCTTCGGCGATGGTTGTGCTGGCATTACCCTTCGCGTGGACACCATGTGCTCAGAACAAATGGGCGTTGCGTACGGACCTCACTTTCAACAGCCTCCTGATCAAGTAAGACGCGGGGACTGCAGAAACCCTCCAAGGCTCGATTTCCTCGCAGCGCTCGCTTTGACCCCGCACCGATATCGAAAGGCCGTTCTCTGTCAGCGCCGCTGGCCAGCCGCGAGGTCATCGCGATGGGAACATCTTTCAGTATCGACATGCCGGAGGCAAGGCGGCTCATAGTCTGGCGCGCACGCCGAAGGTGAACGAGCGGCCGTAGTCGACCAGATTCAAGGTCTGGTTATCGAAGCGTCCCGCGGTATGGTATACGCTGTCCGCAAGGTTGAACGCTTCGAAAAACACGCTCAGGTGCTTGTCGATGGCGTAGCTGGCGCCGAAATCGAGCTCCGTGTTGGCCTCGAGATACGTCGGCTCGTTGAATGCGCCGCCATTCTGCTCCTGGCCCAGCTGCAGGAGCTGTTTCGCCTGCCACTGCACCGCGAGCCGGGCCTGCAGCCCATCCCGCTCGTAGAAGGCGATGAGGTTCGCCGAGCTGCCGATGCTCGGCAGCGCGAACTGGTTGGCCACTGTGCTGTAATCATCGAAGTTTCTGTCACTATGGACATAGGTTCCATTCACCAGAAGTCCGAAGCCCCACCCGAGCATCTGCTGCCAGGCAAGCTCCACTCCAGTCACGTTGGCCGCAAGGCCGTTGGCGACGGTGCTCCTCGAGAACAGAGCCGGCGTGCCTATGTTGGCTCCGGATGAATTGCGAATGACGTTGCCGTCCGGAGCATAGACCATCGCCGTCGTGATGCTCGAGACCGGGAATTGCGTGACATGCTTGAGAAAGCCGTCTGCTGACAAGTAGCTGTTGTCAGCGTAGTACCACTCCGAGCCCAGGTCGAAATCATCCGACAGGTAAGGCAGCAATCTCGGATTGTTGACTGTTTCGGTGAGTGCATCCACGCGCCCGGTGTACGTCGTGTTGGGAGTGAGCTGGCCATTGTTCGGTGCAGTCTCGGTGCGCGACAGATCGGCTCTCACCTTCAGGTCCGGGGTGATCAGGAGGTTGAGATCCAGGGACGGTAGCAGGTAGCTGTACGTGTTATGAGCCGTTCTATGCTCTGCCGTGTCGAGATCGAAGGTATAATACGTTTTGTCGCCGGGGTTCGGCTGCAGGCGCTTCAGCGGCGCCGCCAGGCCAGCGAGCGTGGCATCCGTTCTTTGCCAGCGCAACCCCAGGTTGACATTGAGCTTCATGTCGCCGATCGGGAAGTTTTGCTGCGCGGTGACGAATGGAGAGTAGTTCTTGCGCTCCACGTGTTGCACTGAGCCGGGGCTCAGCACCGGGGTCGGATAGCCGCCGGTGTAGTTCGGGTAACCCAGGGTCGGCAAAAAGTCCTTGTTGGGGGGCTGCGTGCTCAAATAGCGCAGCACAGAGTACGGGTTGAAGAGGAGCAATGATTGCGGCAGGCTGCCATTGCCCTTGAAGCCGGGAATGAAGTTCGCGACCGACACGGGTGTGAACAGGCTCGGGGGCAGGGCAACGCCGTGCGTCACCGCGATCGCGTCGGGTCCCGGGTTGGCGGGGTTGGGGGGGTTGGCGCATGTGGTTCCGATCCGTCCACAGTAATACATGATGTTGTTGGAAGCGGGGCCATACCCTGCCCAGAGCTGCCATTCATTGTTGGTCTGGGTGTCAAGCTCCTGCGAATCCCAGGTGTCGTCCACGAACTGCGCCCCGAAGTGCACGGTCGTCTCGTCCACGTGCCGGGTCGCATCGAGCTTCACTTGATTGACCTTGTCGGAGTTCTCCTGGGTCTGGATCATGAACACATGCGAGCCGATGATAAATGGATTCAGCCCCAGGTAATTGGGTGAGACGGCGGGCCCGGTGCGGGCGTTGCTCTTTGGGCCGTATGCGGTCCAATAGGGCAGCGTGTTGTCATTGGCGTCGACGGCGGTGCCGCCGAAGTGGCCGTAGATCCCGGAGGGGGTATTCGGGCCATACCCGACGTCTGCGTCGATGTCACTGAAAGTGCCGTTCGGGTTCAGCCTCGATGTGGACGCACTGGCGTCGAGCTCCGCTGACCACCGGTCGTTCACGTCCCAGCGCACATTGATACCCTGGGTATTGGTCACGATGTAGGTATCGGAGATGAAGGCGTTGAAGTCCGTAGGGGCGCCATTGTTGGCACCGTCAAGCCCAGGGTAGAAGAAGTTGGTGATCGTTCCGTTAGCGTCTTGTGTGACGTTCGTGCAACCGCGCGGGAAGCATCCGAACCAGGTGCTGTACTGGTAGCGGTAGGTTAGCTCGTCGTCGGATGAGAAGTTGTCGTCCAGGGTCACCAGTACCGTATCCGTTGGGCGCCACTGCAGGGCGAGCCGTCCGTCCTTGCGTCGGGAGTCGGTGCGCTCTAGGTACATGGCCTGATCCTGGGGGTACCAGCTCGGCACGGCGCTGTTATGGTCACCCTGAGCTCCGGCCGGGCAACCGGAGCCGGCGGGAGTGACGGCGAAGCTCGTGCAGGGCAGATAGCCTGGAAGAGTCCTGGTGGGGTCGGCGGGGTTGGTAGGGTTCGGCACCCCTTTCCAGCCCACGATGTCGAAATGATGGGCTGTGATGTGTTTGCTTGTGTAGTCCCCGGCGAACAGGATGCCGATGGTGTCATCGGCGAATGTATCGCTCAAGAGAGCGCCGAAGGCAGGCTGGACACTGCCATCTTTCTCGTAATCGGTACCGGCGACGAAGGATTGGGCCTGGAAGCCGGTTTTGTCGAGGGGTAAAGGGGATTTGATGTTGATGGTGGCGCCGATGGCTCCGGAGGAAAGGGCGAAGTCCGGAGTCTTGTGAACGTCGAGCTCCCCCACGTACTCAGCCCCCAGGGCGCTGAAATCGAAGCTCTGGCCGTTGCCCGAGGCGACAGGCCGTCCCTCCCAAAGCACTTCATTGAACTGTGTTGCGAACCCGCGAATCGTAATCCCGCTCACCTGGCCGGTAGATGTCGGCGCGCCGGCCGAGGCGATATTGTTGATAGAGCCGCGGTTCACCGTGACGCCGGGGATGCGGGCTATGGCCTCACCGATCGAGGCATCGGGAAACTGACCGATGTCTTGGGTGACGATGGCGTCGACTATCCCTAGAGACTCGCGCTTGATGGTCTCGGCACTGACGAGTGACGTACGCAAGCCGGTCACGATCACTTCCTGCATTTCGCCGGAGTTCGCGGTCTTGCGCTTCTGCGCGGCTGTAGCCGATAGCGAGGGAGCGTTGATTCGACGATCTCCTCCGGGCGCTGTTCGCGGCAAGCCGGCCGGTGCACGCGCGTCAGCTCCCGAGTCGGGCGCGCGCCGGCGAATCATGATTTCCCCGGAATCCGAGCGCTCGGCCACGAGGTCGGTCCCGTGCAACAACTGGTCCAGCGCGCCCTGCAGTGTGTAGTCTCCCTCGAGGGAGGTCTCGTGCCCGGCCACGATGTCTTCGGTGAACACTATCGTCCGGTGGCAGGTATGCCCGAAATCGAGTAGAGCGTGTGAAAGAGACTGGTTGGCGATATCAAAGTGATAGCGGGGATCCTGGCTTTGCGCCACCCCGGTACTCAGTACACTCACGGCACATGCGGCCGCCGCCAGGCCAGGCACATTGCACATCCGTTTTGTCCGAATGACCACTCGGTACTTCCGCAAGGTATCGGAGCGATCTGTCCCGCATCCCCCCACTTTGGGGTGTTGACAATCGTGAGAGTCATGTCAGTCTTGTCTGATAGACAAACAGAGCTGCTGGATCTGACACGTGTTCCATCACGCCACGCGCCGTCGGTGGACCCGTCGCTCGGCGGCAGTTCCGGCCAGCTCAGTTGATCAACGTGGCGGTAGAACGAGTACGCGACGCCCGAATCTGAAAGCATCGATCGAGTAGCTGCCCGGGCCGAGCAATGCCAGCGCGGCGGTGTCGAGAGAGATGATGATCGCGATGGCTGCGCTGCCACCGCCAGATCTGGACCAGCACAGTCCTTGCAATAGCAGTCCGATGGCGGCAGCAATCGGGGTCATATACCCCGCAAACAACGTGATTGACAGCAGTATTGCGGCGGCTTGTATCCAGCCGGGCAGAGCCTGTCGTTCGCAGTACTGCTCGGCCAGCAAGGCTATGGCGACGGAAGATCGCAAAAACAACAGCCCAATCCCGGGCCATCCTTGGGGGAACATGGAGAAGAGCCGCTGCATGCGGATGAGGATGCTTTACTCCCGTATCGCGGCGTACCCTATTCCCGGGTGGCGCGCGCTACCCCTTTCAGGAGATCCGCAACTCTCAGTTTCAAGGTAAGTGGCGCAACGGAAGCGGATGTGCGAGCTCGGGAGCGGAGTCTGCATACCTGTCATGGAGACGACATTGTGAGCGTCGCACAGCCGTCCGGGGTAATCAGGATACTCACCGTCGATGACCACTTGCTGCTGCGGGAAGGAATCGCCGCGGTGTTGGAAGATCACGAGGATATGGTCCTGGTCGGACAGGCCAGCAGTGGGCAGGAGGGCATCGAGAGCTTTCGTCGCTTGCGGCCGGATGTGACGCTCATGGACCTTCGCATGCCAGACATGAGTGGTATCGAGGCGATTTCCGCCATCCGAGCCGAATTTCCAAAGGCCCGTCTCATTGTACTTACGACCTACGCGGGCGATGTGCAGGCCGCCGCAGCACTCAAGGCCGGCGCTGCCGGATACCTGCTCAAGAACCTCGTGAGAAAGGAGTTGATTGAGACGATCCGCGTCGTTCACGCAGGCAAGCGCCGGGTGCCGGGCGAAATTGCGGCGGAAATTGCCCAGCACGTCGCCGACGAAATCCTGACCGACCGTGAGGTCGAAGTGCTGCGACGAGTGGCGGCAGGAAAGTCCAATAAGCTGATTGCCGCCGAGCTCGACATCTCCGAGGGAACGGTCAAGACGCACATGAAAAGCATTCTGCCCAAGCTCAATGCCTCCGACCGGACCCATGCGGTCACGATTGCTCTGAAGCGGGGCATTCTCGATCTCTGATTGCGCCCCAATGTAGTACGGCCACCGCACGCGTGTGTATCAGGCGACCGATGTACCGGCCAAGTAGCATGAAACGTTGGATCCGGAGTGCGATGGGTCTATGGTGGATTGGATTGTGCCTGCTTCACTTCGCATCCCCAGCCCATTCGCTTGGCTCTGAGGTGTCCCTGACACAGCTTGGCCATGTGGCCTGGCGGGTTCAGGATGGAATGTTTCCGGGATCACCCAATGTCATTACACAAACCATTGACGGGTACATATGGATTGGAACACAGGCAGGACTGATTCGGTTTGATGGAGCCACTTTTGTGCCGTTTGCTCCGGAGCGCGGCGGGTTGCGCGCACCGATCGTTCACGCACTTTACGGGGCAACGGATGGAAGTCTCTGGATTGGAACCACCGCGGACCTCGAGCAGTGGAAGGACGGGCGACTCCAACATTACGCGGAAGGAAGTGGGCACTTTTGGGGGGTACGGGAGGCAGGCGACGGATCGATCTGGGCCTCGCGCGCCCAGGCGCAGGATGATGCTGGACCCTTGTGCCGGGTGCTCAAGGAGAGTCTGCGCTGCTACGGTCCTCGAGAAGGCATCCCGTTTCTCAACGGAGGTCCACTCGCCATCGAAAAGTCCGGCGCTATCTGGATTGCAGGGGTCGATAAGCTCGCTCGCTGGGAACACGGTCATTCTCAAATAGT
This sequence comes from uncultured Steroidobacteraceae bacterium, assembly GCA_964494895.1. GTDB lineage: Bacteria > Pseudomonadota > Gammaproteobacteria > Steroidobacterales > Steroidobacteraceae > 13-2-20CM-66-19. The sequence goes on from CAZBTV010000014.1 coordinate 33,380, forward strand.
CGCACCCGAAGCCTTGAAGGCGAGGCCTGGGCTTGGATACCAGTCCGTTGTGATTGCGCCGGACGGGTCAATCTGGAGTGGGGCTCTTCGCGCTGGGCCCGGTCTGGGCCTGCAGCATCTCAACGGCCAGAAATGGGAAGCTTTGCAAATTGCTGATATCGACACGAGTACGTGGGAAGTGACGTCGATCCTGTTCGACCGTGACCACGCTCTGTGGGTCGGCACAAACAACGGAATCTTCCGGATCAGGGGTGTGCGGGTTGATCATTTCGGACAAAGCGATGGCTTGTCAGCCGACTCAGTCCAGGATCTTTTTGAAGACCGCGAAGGAAATGTATGGGTGGCTACCACGAAAGGTGTCGACAAATTCCGTCAACCTCGAGTGATCACCTTTTCCGTCCGCGAGGGGTTGAGCGCTGATGTCGCAAATGCCGTCCTGAGCTCGAGGACAGGCGCGATATGGGTCAGCAATTACGACGCGCTGGACAGGCTTTACAAAGGAACTGTCTCGAGCTATCGGCAGCGTGACGGCCTTCCCGGCAAGGTGACTGCCCTGTTCGAGGATCGGCAAGGGCGTCTATGGATTGGAGTGGACTATGGCGCTGCCGTTTTCGATCGGGGGAAGTTTACCAGGATCCGTTTCGATGGGCCGCCGATCGCTCCGATCATCGCGTTTGCTCAGTCATCTGATGGGACAGTATGGGCCGCATCATATGGATTGTACGATCTACCTCCCAGACTCGTGCGCATGAATGAGTCCCGCGCACTCGAATTCATCTCGCCGCCCCCAGACACGTACATAGCCAGCCTGGTCTCGAGTCCGAACGGCACTCTCTGGGCCGCGCTCGGCCGGGGTCTGGCCCGATTTCGCGACGGGCGATGGGATGTCATTTCATTGCGTCAGATTGTTGGTACGGGGTTTGTCACTGACCTGATCGTTCCAGATGAGCATACTGTATTTGCTGCTACGAGCTCAGGAGTAGTCGAGTGGCGCGATGGAGTCGCTCGCATTCTAGGCGTCGAGAATGGATTGCCGTGCTCGCTGAGCTACTCGTTGGTCTTCGACCAGAGTGGGAGCCTATGGACTTACCTCTCCTGCGGCCTGGCCGTTCTGACGCGCGAGCAGCTCGAGAGCTGGTGGCGGGATCCCTCGACGAAGCTCCACGTCCGCGTGCTCGATGCGTATGACGGGGCTCTGCCTGCCAGACCGGACTTCCATCCGCGGGCCGTAGCGGCAGCGGACGGAAAACTTTGGTTCGCCAACGCGCATTTCGTGCAAATGGTGGACCCGGGGCATCTACCGTACAACTCCGTAGCACCCAAAGTCATGATCCAAGGGGTTTATGCGGATGGCCGCTCCTATGACCCTGAGTCCTCCATCCAGTTGCCGCCGCTCACGCGCAATGTCCAGATCGATTTCACAGCTCCAACCTTCGTGCTGCCGCAACGTGCGCGCTTTCGGTACCGGCTCGAAGGGTGGGACACGAAATGGCAGGATTCGGGCACACGCCGCCAGTCCTTCTATACCAACCTGCGCCCCGGCGTGTATCGCTTCTCCGTTTCCGCTTCGAATGACGACGGCGTTTGGAACACCAGAGGAGCATCGATCAGCTTCACAATCCTTCCAGCCTTCTACCAGACTGAATGGTTTTACGCGCTGATTGTTTGCGGATGCCTGGCCATCCTCGCCGCCTTATACAGAATGCGAATGCGCCAGGTCGCGGCACAGGTGCGCGACCGGCTGGAGGCGCGTCTCGCTGAGCGCGAGCGGATCGCACGCGAGCTGCACGACACGCTGCTCCAGGGAGTGCAGGGGCTGATCTGGCGATTCCAGGCCGCGGCTGACCGGATTCCTGTTGGCGAGCCCGTCAGAGCCCTGATGGAGCAGTCTCTCGACCGAGCAGACCAGTTGCTCGGTGAAAGTCGGGACAGAGTGAAGGATCTGCGGCCGCTGGCAAGCAGGGCGGCCAATCTGGCCCAGGCTCTGGCGGCGGAGGGGGAACAGCTTGCGAAGCTGGTGCATCCTGCCGAGTTTCGAGTGACAGTCCAAGGAGCCCCGCGCGACCTGCACCCCCTCGTGCACGAGGAAGGATTCCTCATTGCTCGCGAGGCGTTGGGGAACGCGTTCCGGCACGCGAACGCGCGGAGCATCGAAGTTGAAATGACCTACAGCGATAGGGAGCTCCAGGTCAGAGTTCGCGACGACGGACAAGGGTTCAGCGCGGCCGTTGGAAATGCCGGGGAAAAGCCCGGGCACTATGGTCTCATTGGCATGCGGGAGCGAGCGGGGAAACTCGGTGCGCAGCTTGAAGTCTGGAGTAAGCCGGGGGCGGGTACGGAGATAGATTTGCGGGTGCCAGCGAGTGTAGCGTATAGGCCTGCGGCGGCGGCAACAGCAACAGGAGTGCCCCCATCCTGGCTTCGCAGATTCTTTTCTTTCCAGAAGCCGCTTCGAACCGACACGCCGTCGTCACGCACCCTCCGCTAACTCATCCAAGGAATGTTGGCGTGCGCATCCTGAGCATGCGGCTCACTTCGAGGCGGCTGCGGAAGCACGGTCGGAAGCCAGGGCTACTGAGTCTTCCCCGAAAATCGCTTTCGTTGTTTGCAGCAAGCTGTCCGAGAGCCTGGGATCGTGTGTGGAGTTGATACGCGCCATCAGATTGCGGATCAGCCCCTGGCTCGCGGCCGCCGCTTCGTCCCGGTCCTGTTTGAGGAGCCCCGCAAGCTCTCCCCGCACCCGGCGAGCGTCGATGTGCTCCCGGCTTGTCAGATATTGGTCGAGAGCGTCATAGTGGCTATAGCGCGCGCGGACCGGAGCCAACTCTGCCATGGACGGAGCGGTCGTGCGCGCCTTGTCCACGATATCCAGCGCGACCGTGAATCGACCTTCCTGCGCGAGCGCCGCCGCCTGGCGCAGATAGGCGGCCACAATAGCGCTGGGTCCGTCCCGTGTCAGGAAGCGATCGCCGGCGGGCAGGATGCTACGGAGCTCGCTCAACTCTGACAGGGCTTCGGCGACGTCGTTGGCTTGTGCCCGCTCGAGCAGCTTCTGTTCGAGCGAGCTTGCTCGAGCATCGCGCTCTGCCTCGGCCAGAAGCTCTTCCTCCTGTGCGACGTCCGGTGAATCGGGCAAATAGCGTGCAGACAACTCAAGCAGATGACGGGCTTCGGGCAGATGCTGCTGCCCGCGCAATGCGGACGCCTCGACTAGACACAAAGCGGCGGCCCGCGATCGAGCCTGCATGAGGTACGGATCCGAGGCGGGCAACAACGTACGCAGTCGTTGCAACCTGCGGTCGAAAGCGGCAATCCATGCATCATCGATCTGCGAGCTGCCGAGCAACGATTCGATCTTCTTCTGAGTGGTTGCTATGGATGCCTGATGTTGCTTTGAGAGGCGCTCAGCGGCGGACATACGCAGTTCAGCGAGGGCGTCACGTAATTCATGAGACTCGGGGAGTAGCGCGTAGGCTTCGTTCGTAAACCGGATGGCGGCGTCGACGCCTCGCCTGGCCTTGAGCTCTCGAGCCGTGTGCGCCAGTCCCGTTTCGAGTTGGAGTATCAAGGCGCCTGCGTCGGGATTGCCTTGGCGGGTCAGATCCACCGCTGCATTGGCCAACGTGCGTACCTGAGATAGGGAAACAGGCCGTTGTGCAAGAGCCGTGGTGATCTGAGTTCGCAGGGCTTCAACGGGTAACTGCGCGGCGGGTGTTGGGGGAGGGGGTATCGAGGAAGAGGGGGGCGGCGAAGTCGGCTTGGAGAGAGGGGGTGTTGACGGAGCCGTGGGAGTCTGCGCGCGGGCAGCAAGGACATCGCGCTGAGCGAGGGCACCACGCTGAGCGAGGACGTCGCGCTGTTTGTGAATGTATTCTCGCGCCAATATAGTGGCGATCACTGCCGCCGCAATGCCCGTACCCCCGACCGCCGCATAGATGACTGGCACGCGACGGTGCTGTTGTAGACCTTCGAAAAACTCAGTGGCCGATTTAGGGCGCTGGCTACGCTGGAGAGACAAGCCACGTCGCAACGTACCCCACTGCCTCTTCGACAGTCCCCGAGGGGGCTTCGGCTTCAGAGCGGCGTCGCGTGCCTGCGCGGCCGACAAGCGGTCGAAGGGGTGAAGGCCGGTGATAAGCTCGTAGGTGACGCAAGCGATGGCATAGACGTCATCGCGAGCGTCGGCCTTCTGTCCCTCGATGACTTCGCAACCCGCATAGGCCGGGGTCAGGGCGCCGAGGTTTGCCGGATCGAACGGTGCACGGTCTCCGAAGGAGTCCTCGCTGTGCTTCGCCGCACGCGCGATGCCGAAGTCGAGCACTTTGACGGCGTGCTCCCGGGTCAGAAAAATGTTGGCTGGCTTCAAATCCGCGTGCACGATGCCCTGCTCGTGCGCATAGCCGATCGCCCGACAAATTCCCTGAGTGATCCGCAGGGCTTCCTTCAGACCAACACCGACCCCGTGGGCGCGCCTGATGAGCCGGTCCAGCGGCTCGCCCTCGAGGAGCTCCATGACTATGTAGACGTTGCCGCCGTCGCGGTCGAAGTCATAAACAGCCACGATGTCCGGGTGCGCGAGCTTTTGCATTTTTCGCGACTCCCGCTGCAGGGCCTGTAGCGACTGCGGATGCCGCCGGAAATCTTCGTTCAGGACCTTGATGGCCACAAAAGGGCTGAGATCCTGCGCCTCGACTTTGCGCAGATCGCGCGCCTTGAATACTGTGCCCATGCCGCCTCTGCCGATCAGCTCTTCCAGCACGAAACGGCCCTTTATGACACTGCCTACGCTGGGAACCGGCCCGCCGCCCGGCAGCTGAAACGCTGGTTCGCCCCAACTTGAGGAGACGCTTGAATCTTGCGTCGAGGTGGACTTCGCGGGCTTGGGCTTGAAGAGTGTAGGCTCCGCGTCGCTGCCATGGAGGGCTGACGCAGGAATGCGAAACCTCGTCTTGTCTTCATTCATGGCTCAATCCCCGGATGGCCCATAGGTCCAACACGAGCCCGGGAAGCTCTCCGGCACGATGGAACGCCATCACGCCCGCGCTCTTCATCCCGGGCCACAGATCGCTGGCCCGATCGAGCTCGAAGTAGACTGACCCGGTGTGATAGGGAATCTGCCGCGGCGCCACGGCCATCGGACGCAGAGGGACACCCGGCAGCTGCAGATTGACGAGATCGCTGATTCTGTCCGACGACCCGATCTTTACTTGCAGTGGTACGCGGGTACGCAGGTCCTCCGCGGCGAGGTCTCCCCGCGCGGCCATCACGAACATGGCGTTATCAAACAACGAGTGATCGGCGACAACTGCGACACTCACGCCGTACTTCTTCGGCGTGAGTGGGATGGAGATTGCATTGCTCTCGAGCACCACGCTCAGTGCGATACGCAGTGCCTGGATCACGGGCTCGAAGCTTGACCGCAAAGCTTCGTGACGATAGGGCGCGAAGCGCTGCGGTCGTCGCGCGGGAGTCGTCAGAGAGGACAGGTCGCCGGCCATCTCGAGCAGCAGACGGTAGAGCTCCTCGGGGTGGCAATGGGGTTGCGTGGCCAGGTGCATGATCACCGGCTCGTAGCGGTTCACCGTTTGCAGCAACAGAAAGTCAGCTATCTCGGCTGCTCCGCCCCGGCCGCTGGCCACCGCGCGGCTTGCCAGCGCCTCTCCCCGTTGATGCAACATTCCCTGCAGCTCGGCGAGGAATGTCCTGAGACGGGGGGCGCTGCCAGTCTTGAGTACAGTAGGAATGAACGCTTCATCCAGAACGACATTCCCGTCGGCCCGGCACTCAACGACGTGAGCGAGCGGCAAGCAGGCAAAATCCATGCTTGGGTCGCTCGCTGGCAGCATGCGAGTGTTGAGTGCGGCCACTTCGAGATCGGCGAGGTCGTTGGAACGCGAGAGAATGTCGCGAGCCTCGTAGTCACGTGCCCGATAGCGCGCCAGGGCGCTGTCCGCGTCATCGGCGTCGCCGAGCATGGCGGAGGATTTTCTGAGCGGGACAGCTAGATGCACGACCTCGTCACGAAGTCGTGCACCAATGTCGAGAGGAGGCGGCAGCGGATCGTTGTCGGGCATCGCGAACGGTGTGCCGTCGGGAAATATTCCGCTCGCCCGGCGCACGGCAAGCTTTCCGACCGAGAGCAGGTCGCGCTCGACCTCGACCTCCCGAAATCCCCAGGGATAAGTCCGCAATGAGGCGGCCCGCTCCTCGATGTAGGTCTCCAGAAAGCGCTCTTGCTGCTGGAAGTGCTGTGGCCTCAGGAACAGGCCTTCTGACCAGAGAATGCGATTGTTTTCAGTCATGACGGATCTTCCGAATGCAAGTGCCGCTCGTAAGCCTCAGCGAACGGCTCACCGAAGAGGCGGCGGAATGCGGAGTTGGTATCTGCTGCCAGTATCTCGAACAGATCCTCATACTGCCGCCAGTAGCGCGCGCAGGGAGACATAGGCCACAGCGAGCTGCGGTGCGCGCGGTTGTCAAACTCCTGCGCGAGCCTTTTGGGATCAAAGCGATTCAGCACGCTCTCGAAGCCGGCGCGCATGCCGATAGCCACGGCTTGAGGATGCCTGCGAATATCTTCGCAGGCGTCCTCCACCGCCTCCAGCGGACCGAGATACCCGCCCGCGCGATTTCGGAGCAGAAACAACAGCGCATCGCTCGGATCGCTCGCAAACTTCAGCGGGTTGTTTTCCGAAATCTGCACGCGAGTGACAGGTAGCCGGAATTGCTTGCGGAAGTCGGCACGCGTACGCAGCGCTTCGATGAGGCCCTGTACGAGCGATCGTAGCAAGCCGCCCAGTAGCTCCGCCGTTCCAGGCGACAGGCTGCCGGGCTCGATGCCCGCTCCACGTAGAAGCGTCGATAGATCGAACACGCCATTCGAACCGCCAATTGGGCGCACGCCTGTGTTGTCTTCCAGAGGAACGGCATCCGTCGGCGGCAGCCTCGATAGGCCGGATGCTCTCATGGGTTGTGTTTCTTGGGGGGCTGTTGGAAGCGCTGATTGCACAGGCTTCAGTGGCATTGGCGACGCCGGCAGGCTCGCGTTGTTCCAGTCAGCCGGCAATGATAGGTGTGCGGACGCCACCGGTGGGGGAACGAAATGATCTGAGAGACTCGAGGAGTGATTCCAGGCTGTTTCCCGCACCTGCAGGTGCGTCGGGGGCTCCGCCAGCGCTGCAAACTTTCGTGCGGGGTCGAGTCCGAGGGCGGTCCGCAGCGAGGGCGCCGTAGCGATCGATAACTCCTCGGTTGTGGCTTCGTACCGTGCATCGGCCGATGCGACGGCTGACTTGTCTGCCGCCGTGGCGACGACTGCAGTCGAGTGGAGGGCGCCCGTCGATCCCGGAGTGGTCGTCGGCGGTGGCGCGTTGGAGAGCGTCAGTGGAGCAGCCTCGGTGACTGCCACGCAGATCTCGTATCCATCAATGGAGAGCCGATCGCCGCTCCTGAGTGCATGATGCTCGAGCATTGGCAACATGACTTCGGCATCGTTCAACGCGACCCCGTTTTCCCCGGTGCTGACGATGTAAAAGATGCCATCGTCCCAACACACGGTCGCGTGATGACGCGAGATATACGGGCTGGGCAGGACCCATTCGCAGTCGGACGCCCGCCCGATACGCCCCCCCTCGACGCCGAAGACTTTGCGTGGCTCTCCCGGCGAGGGTTGCCCGTTCTGTGCGACCACTTCGAGGATCAGTTTCATATCCAACTCGCCAGATACCGGCCTGCAATCCGCTGTCCGCACGAGAGATCCTCTCACAGGGGGCTCGCTGGACAATTCAGTGTGGTTGAATTCTCACTTCGACATTGCGCAGCGGAATCCCGAGAACGGGTTTTGTCCGAATGGGTTGCGACTGGAGGTCGCATCCAGGATCATGCGCATCGCATGTCCACCTGCAGCGAACGTGATGCGGTAACGTGTGTCGGAGACTCGTTCGACCTGTGAGACATCCAACAGGTGGAACCAGGACCAGGGGCCCTGCAAGCCCGGGCCCGGCCAAGTGCCATTCAGGGTCTCGAAGTTGAAGCTGGCCTCGGAGGAAGCTCCCGGCCAGGCGAACGGGTGACTCCGTTGGGGACCATGGCGATACTCCAGAGTCTGTCCCTGCACTGTAAGCGTGAACCGGCTCGTTCCCGCATCCAGAGCGTCTGGCAGCAGTGAGAACTGAGCCTGCGGGCCGAACGTGCCATCCTTGAAATACGCGTTGCGTATGTTTCTGACGAGCTCGAATTGCCGCAGCAAGGCTGCGGAGCCGCCTATGGGGGCGGCTCCTGGACGCCACCGCCACGGTGAGCTCGATGTGTCTACCAACGGCTCCAGGTTGTCGTGAAAGAACTTCTCGAAGACCCCGGCGGGACCGAATATGCGCGCGAAGTCCTCCAGCGGCGCATCATTGAGGCTGTCGTGAGCCAGCGGATACCGGCCCGCGATGAGTTTCTGACACTCCCCCGATACTTGCTCGGCGTAGCGGTGTGCGAGGTCGGCATGAGCCTGGCTCGAAGCTACGGCAACTGTACGGATGCCAAATTGTCCGATCATGTTGTCGATGGGTGGCGGGAGCTGCTTCGCCGCGAGCTGCAGGCCCTGCAGTGCGTCCGCTTGACCCGACCTGGTCAACGTGTCGAGCGCACTCGTCTCCCCCAGGCCCGGGCCTATTGATTGGAGCGCGTCGTGCGTGTGCGCGAGCAAGGTGAGAATCTGATCGAGGGGTGTTTGTCCAGGGGTGCCCGTCATCAAGGCGTGAATGGCGGCAAAGTGCGCTGCGACCTTCGTGCCTGGAACGCGCGGGGCCTCTTTGTCCGAGCCGAGCGCTCTTGAGAGTACCTGGAGCTGCAGATGATCCGAAGCTGCCGCGAGCAACTTCGATGTATCGGCCGGCCCATGGGCGAGCAGAGCCGTCTGGTCATCCGCGATGCGCAGAAGTCCTTTCACCGGAGAGGTGGGGCTCGAGACAATGCTAAGCACCTGCGTGAGGTCCCGCACATTGTCAGCTGGCTTGAGGATCACATCGCTGAGCAGGGCGTCCCAGTAGCTGATGTAGTCCTGCTCATACACATCGAGCACGTCATAGATGAGCTGCCGGCCGCGGGCGATGTCGAACACGTTGCTACCGAATACCCAGGAGTCATCCGCAAATTGCTTGACCAGGCGATACTTGCCGACGGCGTTGATCTCTTCGAATGCGGCACGCGTGTAGAGCGTGGGCACGGGATCCGATAGCGGTTTGGCGCTACGACGCACGAGGACAAGCGGGGCTCCGGAGCCCGCTGAGATGTCGAGCCGTATTGCGCCCTTCGAGTCGTCGGCATAGCTGAATTTCAGACGGCCATACATCAACAGTGCCAGTGATGCGTTACGGAGAGCACTCCTTGCCTGCTCCACGGGAGCCGGGTCTACCGGCTGTGACATCAGGTGGTCGCCATCTACGAAGAGCTGCTGAAAATGTTCCGCTAGACGGCCAGCCGTTAGTGCGTCTCCGGGATACATCCGGTGCCATTCTGAGTTGGCCAACGCGTTTAGACTTGCCATATCGCGATGTGCAGCGCTTCCCAACAGCAGGTATCCTTTGAGGAATTCATACAGCCGGTCGGGCGTTGTGACGCTTGCCGGCAGTTCCTCCTCGAAGCGGGCAGACAGGAAGGGGGGCAGAATGCCGTTATCTTCCCGGATGTATGCATCACGCGCAGCTTGGCCAATCGACTCTCCCCGGTACAAGCCCATGCGCATCGTCAGCGGCACGCTCGGTTTGTATTTTTCTGCCGCCTCCACGACGTTGCGCAGAACGTCGAGCCTGGGGAGAAATGCCTCGACGGGCAGCCCCGTGGTGCCCGAAGCCAGCTCGGTCGATTTCAGATCCGCGGCAGCACGATTCACACCGTCGATGTAGCTTGCGTTCGCGCCGTAGCTGATGAAGAGCGCCAGCAACCCAAATAGCAGAACTACGCCACAGGCCGCGTAAGCGGCTGTGCGCAGAGCCAGTTTGCGCAATTCCAGCTTACGATCCACTCCGGCGAGTCCAGCCTCTTCGAACACTACGCCCTTGAGCAGTCGCTCGATGAAGTAAGCCCGACCTTTCGCCGCGGCCGTAGAGGAAACGGCGCCTTCGAATCCAAACACTCGGGCGACCGAGCGCAACAGGCGGTCAATCGGAGTCCCCTCCTGGGTAGCGCTCGTGAAGTAGACTCCTCGAAGCAGCACTTTGCGGTCGAATTCAGAGGCGTCAAAGGCGCGCTTCAGCAGGTCGTTCAACGTCGGCTTCAGGAGAGCCATCTCCTGCGGGAAGGCCAGCGAGGCGAGCCTGCGGCGCGGATCACGCTCGGCCTGCATGCAAGGCACGATGTGCTGCTGGAGTCGCTCGAGAAGCCGATCGAATTGCAAGGTAAACGACTCCGCCGCACGTCCCGACTCGGTAAGCTCCAGTGGAAACGTCATTCCCCAGACTTGCGCCCGAGCCTCCTCGCCCAGCTCGTCAAAGAGTGCCCCGAATCCAGCGATGAGATCGCACTTGGTCAGGAGGAAATAAACTGGAAACTCGATGCGCAGGTGTTTGCTCAGCTCGTCGAGGCGCGCCCGGATAGCGCGCCCGTGCTGCTCCCGCCCGCCCTCATCGAGTCTCAGCAGGTCGGAGGCGCTCATCGCAACGATGACTCCATTGATGGGTTGGCGCGGCCGGCTTTTACGCAGGAGCTGGAGGAATGCGATCCAGGCGGCAGCGTCGGCCGACTGGTCGGAATCCTGGGTGGTGTATCGGCCGGCAGTATCCAAAAGGACAGCGTGGTCGGTGAACCACCAATCGCAATTCCGCGTGCCCCCGACACCGCGCAACGCCTCTTTGCCGAGCTTCTGGGCCAGTGGGAAATTCAAGCCGGAGTTGCGCAGCACTGTCGTTTTTCCGGCGCCAGGCGGCCCGATGATCACATACCAGGGCAGGTCGTAGAGACCGGCACCTTTGCGACGCTCTTTCAACTCATTCAGCGCCTCATCGAAGCGCCTGGCGAGCCGCGCCGCTTCGCCGGAAGCTGGCGGGCTGTCCGAAGTATCTCCGCCGGTGCTGCTCGCTTGCCTGGACACTTCCTCCGCAAGGCGTTGGTTCTTGCGAATAGTATGGAGGTGGCGAAACGACACATAGGTCGCGTAAAGTGTGACGAGGAGCAGGATCGCCACGAGGCGGCCCACTATGCTCTCGAGAGGCTTGACCTCCGCGAACGCGAAATACGGCCCTGCGAACCAGATGATGAGCGCGAGCAGCAGCAGGCCCAGAGCGGCCAGCAGGGCGCGGTTTTTCATTAGGCGGCGGAGCATCGAAGTCAACTCCCTGTGTGATGCATGATCTCGACCCGCCGGTTGCGGGCGCGATTCTCGGGAAGACTTGGTGGCATGTAACGCGGCTCAGCGGAGCCCACGCCCACGAAGTCGACTCGGCCCGGGTCGTGGATCTGGGTCTTCAGCAGATTGGCGACTTGCACGGCTCGCTCTCTCGAAAGAGCGAAGTTGTCCGGGAAACGGAACGAGCGCAGCGGCTGGTCGTCCGTATGCCCGGTAATCGTATAGCGACCCGGCACGCGCTCCGCGGCGGCTCCGATTTCATTGATGAGGGGCACATAACTCGGGTTGACGAGCTCGCTCCCCGAGGCGAACAGATCGCTCACGGAGATGGTGACAAGCTCGTTGCCACCGGGTTTGTCGGTTACGGAGACGAGCCCGCGTGCAATCTGCGAGGCGAGCAGTACCCTCAGGCTGAGCGAAGGAGTTTCGGGCGCACGGCGTGCAGGAGAGTACAGCGGTTGCCGTCCGATGCCCGCAAGCAGCACGTTCAGCGGCGCTGCGCGGTCGCTCAACCGGGCGTTCAAGATGATGAAGGTGGCCAGCAATACGGCTGCACAGGCGGTTGCGACCACCCACAAAGGCACTAAATGCAACATCTTGCGGCGTTTGTTCTCGACTCCCTTCCATTGTGGTGACAGGGCCGCCTCAGGCGTACCCCGCAGCGTTTGAATACAGCGGAACAGCTCCTGGCGGACATCCACCAACCGCGCACTGCCGCGATCCGCTATTCGATAGCGCCCCTCGAACCCGAGAGAGACGCAGATGTACAGCAGCTCCAACAGCGCCAGATAACGGCGCGGCTCGCTCAGCACGCGCTCCACGATCCGAAACACCTTCTCTCCACCGAAAGTCTCGCGGTGAAATGTGATCAAAAGCGAGCGCGCCGCCCAACCGCTCTCCACCCCCCAAGGTGTGTTGAGCACGGCCTCATCGACCACGGTGCACAACGTGTAGCGTGCCGCAAGCACATCCTCTTCAGGCACGGCTGCCTTGCGGGCTCGCTCCTCGAAGGCACGAATCTCGTGCACGCTCTGCATGTAAAGACTGTCGACTCGCGGGTTTTTGATCTGATCGCGTAGCCGGCCGGCTAGAAGCAGCAGAGGGGTGGCGGCCTGGAGGAGGGGGTTGATGCCGCCTGTCAGAAAGGTGACGAAGCTCGCTTCCGGCCCGCCTGTCGGCGGTGAAATTGACTGTGTGTCAGGTCCATGGAACGGAGCGCGTGTCAATGCCTGTGGCAGCGAGGGCGCGACGGCAGGCGGACGCCCCGGTCGAGGTCGAAGTATCGTAGGATCGGCTGACTCGGCTGACTCGGCTGCGACAGCAGCAGCACAGGGACGGCCCGCTCTGGAAACATCTTGATTCATGGCTTCGACTCCCGATGCCTTTTGGTCGTCATATCGCCCGGCTGCACGGTGAGACATCCGAATAATTCACCTTGGCTGAGTTTTGAATTCAGAAAAAGCGCCCGACCGGTGCCTCGCGAACCCTGTTCGCCGTTGGCTGCTCTCAAATCGCAATGTATCGGGCATACATGCTCGCGGCGGCGCCCAATGCCCACTCGAGAATCTGCCGGATCGCCGCGTTCAGGTCATCACTGGGAATATTGAATGTTGTCAGTTTACTCCGGATGGCGTTGACCGCCTGGCTCATGACTTGCTTCTTTTCATCGTCCTTGAACTCCTTGGTTTCCAATGGGTCGAACGGCCCCTCATCTTCAAAGATCAACTCTAGGGCCTCAGCCTTCGCCGCCAAAACCTGTTCCCACAAGGTGGTCCAACTGATACCTGTCTTCCTGAAGCGGAACAGCCACTGCGTTCCATTGAGATCGACTGTCGCCTTCAACTCGAAGCCAACCAGCTTCAACAGAGAGGTCAAAACGCCGATCGAGGCGTTCGTAGAATAGAATCCGTCCTGACGTAGCCGCAGTCGGACTGTCTCGATATCGACTACCGCTTCTGTTTCCCAGAAATCCTTCTCGAAGAACACGTCACACATGAAGCTTGAGTTTCGCTGCAGAAACTCGTCGTGACCACTCTTGAACCAGAACAGGCGTCGCTCCACCTGGTTGAAGTTGAAAGCCCAGGCACCGTCCGCGGGCGAAGCTATTTTCAGGTCGAGGAGGTTGGACGATTTCTCGTTCTGATCTAGAGGTCGGCTCTCTTCGCGGATGGCGGTCGGCATGTACTCAGCCAGATCCGCCTGTGGGTCCACGAAAATGAAAGTAGTCGACCGTCCGTAGGCGGCGAACAGGGCATGTTGTATGTCATTGCCAGACCCTGGGTAGTACAGGACGCAGTTTGATTTGTACAGGTTCGTGCTGATATTTGCGTTCATAGTCTCCAGTGCGTCTCGGCGCTTGACACCCCATCGCTGGAAGTCTGCGTCATTCATGGTGTTCCTCCAATATGATGAATGTGTTGTGTGTGGACGTTATTGCGTCCCACATGATGGCGATCCATTGCAAGTATTGCAGACGTGTCGAGGCGCATTGTTCGGAGGGGAGTGAATGTGAATTCAGCCCAGCACGGGACCCGATATGACTCCCCCGGACGCGACGATATTGGCCGCCCCTACGGCGTTGATTTGGACCAACCCCCCGGCGGTTATCGTGGTGGCCGCTCCGACATTGAATGTGGCCGCCGCTCCGACGTTGAATGTGGCGGCTGCTCCGACATTGAATGTGGCCGCTGTTCCCGCGGAGAATGTGGCCGCTCCTGGCGTGGAGATGTTGATCAGTTCTTCGGCATTGATCTTGACCATCGTGGCATTGATCTCGACCATGCCGGAGCTCGAGAGCGTGAGGCTTGCAAGCCCCGCGGAGAGCGAAATGGAGGTGTCTGACTTCACTTCCAGGCTGCCCTTGATGTGCGCGCTGCCGGTCCCCGTCACGTCGATGGTCAGGTCATTACCGATCGAAGTCGTCGAGTCGTGCTTGACCAGCAGCCGATAGTCTTTCTCGGCCTGAAAGCTGAGCTGCTCGGAGCCTTTCCGATCTTCGAAGAAGATCTCGTTGTAGTTATTTGCGGTGCCACCCGTGGAGCTTCGCGAGCGCACGCCGCTTTGCGTCGCATTCGCCGGCACGGGATAGGGTAGCTGGTTTGCGCCGTTGTAGAGGCTGCCGACGATCACCGGGCGGTCGGGGTCGCCGTCCATGAACGCGACGAGCGCTTCATGTCCGATGCGTGGGATCTGGACCGCGCCCCATCCCTTGCCGGCCCATGAATGGGCCACCCGGATCCAGCAGGAGCTGTTCTCATCCATCTTCCCCTGGCGATCCCAATGGAACTGCACCTTCACGCGGCCAAACTCGTCGGTGCAGATCTCAGAGCCTTTCGGTCCCACCACCAGGGCGCTCTGCAAGCCGTGCACCAGAGGCTTCACTGTTCTGCGCGCAGGCCTGTACGGCTCGGTTGCCAACACGGCCTCGAGGGAGATATTGAACTCCGCAGAGCTGCGGCCATCTCCCGAGACGTAGCTGCCATTGCTCATCCATATGACTGTCGAGCGAATGACATACCGGGTGTTGAGGTCTGCCCTCGGATGCTTTTCGAGCGCGAAAACATCCCCGGTCGCCAGTCCCAGCGCATCGCCTGAGCCGCGCGCGAGGGTCTGTGCCGTTTGTTGCTCCTGAACACGCAGGCGTGCCACACGCTCGACCGCGGTTGAGGTAGGCGTCGGTGCAAGCGCGGGAAAGTCGAAGGTTTCGAACTGCGCGGCGTTGTATGCGCTCGCAACCGATGAGGTGCCCGAGAGCACTGGTGAGGGAGTCTTGAATTCGAACTGGCGTGTCGCGTAGGCTCCGGAGCGGAACGACTTCTCGACGAACCAGGAGAAGATGTTCTCGCGCAGGTCCATGGGGTTCTGTCCCGACACGGGCATGAAAGGAACGCTCTCGTAACCTGGCATGGTGGCGAGCTGCGCCGGATCGTCACAGAGCACGAGCACGTGCTTGCTCTCGGAGTGTTCGAAGTAATAGAAGATACCTTCTTGTTCGAGCAAACGGCTCACGAAGTTGAGATCCGTTTCTCGGAACTGCACGCAATATTCCCAGGGGTCATAGGACCCGCTCAGGGCCAGGCGCAGATCGGTATACCCGGCCTGCCGGCATACTTCCTGGACGATGTCGGGAACTGTTTTGTTCTGAAACCAACGGCAGTCCGCGGTCTGGCTGAGAAACCACAGCCACGGACGCAGGGTGACGCGGTACTCGGAAAGCCCTTTTCCCGCCGGGTTGCCGTAGCTGACCTGGGCGAAAGCGGCGGTGAGGCCGTGGAAGTATCGCGGCGGCGAATCCTTCGCAGCTATCTTGACCAGGACCGGCTTGCCGAGGATCTGGTCGGCATCGAGCTCGGATTGCTCGCTCAGCAGAACGAGGACGAATTCGAACGGCTCGCTCAAACTCTCCACTGCCCGCATGTTGCCGAACAGCAGCACCTCTCCACCGAAAGGTGTCGTTGCCTGGAAGAGGCGGTTGGCTTGGGTGTAGGTTGACATTGACGTGGCGCTTCCTTTCTGCCTGATGAGCTAAGCAACCCGCATGCGTTTTCTCTTCCAGGAGGAAGGCGCGCTATGCTCCTGGATCACGACATCATCCGCGACACCGCGATGGGTCCCCAGCCAGGAAACCCAGCCGAGCTTGCCCACGCGTCCGAGCCTGGTCCGGGGGATCTCCTCCTCGGGCAGAAGCAACCTGAGCTGCCATGTCCACTCGTCATTTGTGAACAGGCGTACCAGATCGCCGAGCTCGCGTAGTCCTCGCGAGCCAGGCAGGAGTCCCTCCAATCTCGAGAAAGTGACGGGTCCCAACACGATCTCGAACTTGTGATGGCTCCTCCAGAGTCCAGCTCCGAGAAACGCGCCATCGCCGAGCGTGGCCGGATTCAGGCCAAGACGGCAGCGCAGCTCGCTGGGAACGGTCAGCCACTCGCCGGTGAACTGCCGCACCTCGGCCGGCAGGTCGAAATACTCCCCAACAATTGCCCGCAGGGCAGGCGCTGAGCGTGTCTGTTGGCCGAACAGCGCCGCACGACTGAGCTTTGCATAGTCCGAAACGGCATCGCGGTCGCGAGCCTCAACCGGCGCTATCCCGAGCAGCGCCCCTACGTACATCCGAAAGCGATCGCTCTCCGGGCGGTCGAAACTGGTCGCCGGATCGGAGTTGGCCCACGCGCGATAGAACAGTGAGATGAAGCGATGTTGGAAGACGTTCAGAAAATCGACAATGGTGGCATCGGCTGCGTGGTGACGTCGTGCGTAGGTAAGCTCGGTCGTGTGGGCCGGGAGCGGGCCATTGGGGCCAAATAGCCCGAACGAGTGTTGCTCGAGCCGCGGCATGCCATCGTCGCCTTCTTTGAATGTGGCGACATCAGAGCGAGCGAAGATCAGGTGGGGTATCTGCCCGAGCCGTACGCCGTCATCAATCGGCTTGCGGGATTCACCCAGGCGCGGCCGTGCAGAAAACGTCTGCTCGAGCAGCCGTAACGCGGCGAACAGGCTGAATCGGCCAGGCTCGCTGCGCAGCAACTCCTGCGGCGTCAGGCGAGTTGACGACGGCCCAATCTCACTGGCCATGTCTTGATCTCCCCGCGCGAGGCGGACACAAGCCGCGTCTGCGTAAATGAGTTGAGCGACACATAGCGCCCGAAGAATTGCTCGAGCACGCTCGCAAGCGGCACTATGCCCAGTCCTTCGAAGGCAGCCTCATCGAGCGTCAAGGTAATCTCGAGTCCGCGTCCGTAGGACATCGGCCCCGGAGCAGGCACGCGCCTGACTACCGGCCGGTAACTCACATTCCTGACGCCCTCCACCTGGCGTGCGTGAGCCGAGTCGTTAGGATCAGCATACAGCGCGAGCAGGTCCGCCAACATCTGCGCGCCTGTGCCCGGTCCCCGCTCGCTCAGCGACAGATAGTTGAGTGACAGATGGCTGATCAGCTTCCAGGCCGTATCCCCAAAAGCCGGCGCAGCACGTGGGAAAGTAGGCCCGACGATACAGCGCACGGCCTCTATCGGTCCGCCTCCTTCCACGTAGAAATCCGTGACGCCTTGTCCGACAGCCAGGAGGATCGGCAGGTCGCGATTGCTGCAGGTCGCCTGCACATCGATCTGACGAATCTCGCCGGTAAAGTGACGCTTTGCAGAGTCGACGATGGAGAGGAAACATTCGCTGCCCACGTAGGCACTGCGTGTACCCAGCTCGCGCTGGTGCGCGGAAATCATGCGGGGAAGGCGCTGCAGAGTGTAGTAAATCCTGGAGCGGGATTCGGACAGGTGGTGCGCGGAGTAGAAGGGCTGCACGTCGGCGATCCGCTGGCCGGCGGCCCCGATTGCCTGCGCCTGATCGATGCTGAAGACCTCGAAGTCCATGGGCCGGTTTCGATCAGGCACCACGTGCATTTCTGTGTCGGTCGCGCTCACATGGATTCGGTCGGTCGAGCGCGGGAAGAGATTGATCGCGGGCGTGCACCCGAGCCGGAAGTTGTCCGCGGCGATTGCGTTCTCGAGTGCAGATTGCGTACGCCCGAGCGCGATATGGATCTCAAGCTCTTCGCCCTCTGCTCGGGCGAATATCCCACCCAGGTCTTCCAGCGAGAAGAACAGGAACCGCTGCGGGAGCGTGAAGTATTCCTGCAACAGCCGGTACCCTTGGAATCCTGGCCTCGTCTCGGGCAGCAGCGCTTCCTCATCCTCGAGCCCCAGTGCGCGCACACAGTTCGATCCACGCACCTGGACCGAGGCGCCGCTCTTGAGCGCGCGGGCGTGAAAGCCAACGCAATCGACTGTTATCTGCTCATAAAGCAACGCCGCAACCGCGGGAGTGGCTTTGAAGAAGAACGCAAGCCGCTCGGGACGGACAGCGCTCAGCTCCACCCCAGGAGCGGTCTTCAACCGCAACCGGATAGCGCCACGCACGGGGCGGCTGGAGGTCATCCCCTGCGAGGCAAGGACGCTGCTGCCGAGGAGGTAGCGGGCTTCCGTGACCTGAAGAGGCCACAGCGTAACTTCATGTGCCGTCCGAAACTCACACGAGGTACGGTCTCCTTTGCCGAGCGGGGTGCGCAGGCTGGTTCCTCGCGGAATCACATGTCCAGTGGGCGGCAGGCCCCCGCTCAGATCCGGGGTGATCTCAACGATCGCGCATGAAGGGACAGGACAGAGAGCATGAGGGTAAACCAACTCCAGCAGGTGCTGTGTGAAGTCGGGATGCCGAGCGTCGAGTTTGAGCTGCACGCGTGCGGCCAGGAAGGCGAAGCTTTCCAGCAATCGCTCGACGTAGGGATCCGCGCACTGCAGCCCCTCCATTCCCAGGCGCGCGGCGATGCGCGGGTAGGCGTGCGCAAATTCCGCGCCCATCTCGCGCACGAACTGCAGTTCCTGGTTGTAAAATTCCAGCAGCCTCGGGTTCATCCTATCGGCCACTCATCTCGCTGACGCGAACTTTGCCCGACCCGGTGTCGATACGGGTGCGCAGCACCACCTGATAAGGGGCGGGTTGTGCCCAGAGCTCCGCATCGACGAGGAAAGAGATTTCCTGAACCTCGGTATCATCCCCCGGTGGCTCTGGAGTGACCCGTACTCTCGTCAAACGGGGCTCGAACCTGCAAATCACACCTTCCAGGATGCGAGCAAGCTGGTCGTGACCGACGGAGCTGGCCATCCTGCCGATCAGGGACGGCATGCCGAAATTCAACACCGACGTGCGCACGTGCGGCAGGGGTTGGAGATCCGTCAATGTTTCCAGCGATGAGGTGTTCAAGAGCAGGGAAAGATCGCGGCTGACGAGCTCCCGCAAACGGCGTCCGACAGCGAGACGCTGCTCCGGCGTCTCCGCCGTATCGTTCAGGATGTTGCATGCACGGATGCTGCAGAGTTCCTCGAGCAGTACACCGCCGGGAGCTCCCGGGCATTTCACAACGAGGCTCCTCAGCCTGGCGAGCCCGATGCGACCTGCGGGAGCGCTGTAGCACAGTGTGAGCAGATCCTCGTCCCCACTCGTGCCGGCGGAAGCGTCTGATGTCAGGCCCGCAGCATCGAGGACGCCATACAGGTCGCGTTCGAGCATGCCCAGCTTACGCAGCCGGGCACGATCGAAAGTCAGCTCGTAAAGCGTAAGCAGCCGCTCCGGATCGATCAGCCGGTCGAAAAGCGCAGGCTGCAGGCGCTCGCGCAAGCTGAGCTCAGCCATGATGACCACTCCTATTTCCCGCCCATGCCACTATCAACTCATCGCCTTGGCGGGGATGTCATACGTGAACTGGGTGACGGCACCCTTGGCTCCGGTAGATGTCTGCGGCCAGAACTCGACCTTGATCGATCCGAAGTGCAGCGAGAATGTCTCGATCTCCGCGCCACCGCCAGAAGAATTCACGTGATAATTCGCGATCAACACCGTCGACAGCGTGACTACCTGGTATTCGAAAGGCGTTTTGGCCAATATCGTCGCTGGAGTGCGGGTGAAGGAGAGTGTTACCGTGTCCAGGATCTTGCCACTCAGGCACAACTGGACGATCGAGGGGGAAGTAACATCGAGCGCCTTCGTGCAGCCATAGTTGGAGACATGGACGTTCCCCGAGCTCGTATTCCCCGTGTGGACATTGGTGTCGTTGGAAGTGCCGATGCTCGCGGTCAGAAGCTCAATCTGTCCTTTGTAGGGTGCGGGCTTGGCATCCCCGTTCACACCCGGAAGCTTCATATAGATGAATGGATTGGCCATGATCGATACTCCTCAAGTCAGTGTTGGGTAAGCAATTTCACTTGTTGGCGGACGGCAGGCGCGATACCAGGCTCAACGCGATATTGACGCCCTCGAGCTGGTAGTGCGGACGCAGGTGGAAATGGGCCGCGTAGTAACCGGGGTTTCCCTCCACATCCTCGACGTTCACTTCCGCGCCCGCCAGCGGCCTGCGGGCCTTCGCTTCATCACCCGCGATGTTGGCGTTGCCGAGCACGTAGTCCATGATCCAGTCCCGGAGGTAGCGCTCCATGTCTTCGCGCTCCTTGAACGCGCCGACCTTGTCGCGCACCATGCATTTGAGATAGTGCGCAAACCGGCAGGTTGCGAACATGTACGGCAGGCGGGCGGCAAGGCGCGCGTTTGCGGTCGCGGCCGGGTCCGTGTACTCGATTGGTTTCTGTAACGATTGCGCTCCGATGAACGCCGCCATATCGGTGCCCTTGCGGTGCACGAGCGGCATCAGTCCGCAGTTCGCGAGCTCCGCCTCACGGCGGTCGCTGATGGCGATCTCTGTCGGGCACTTCATATCTACACCGCCGTCGTCACTGGGAAACGCGTGAACTGGAAGACCCTCGACCAAGCCGCCCGATTCCACACCCCGGATGGTGGTGCACCAGCCGTAGCTCTTGAACGCGCGGTTGATGTTGACGCCCATGGCGTATGCCGAGTTGGCCCAGGAGTAGCGCGCGTGCTCGCCGTTGCCGGTATCTTCCTCGAAATCAAACTCCTCGACGGGATTCGTCTTGGCCCCGTAGGGCAGACGCGCCAGGAAGCGTGGCAGGCATAGTCCGAGGTACTTGGCATCTTCGGACTCGCGCAGCGAGCGCCATGCCGCGTAATCGGGCGGCGCGTAGATCTTGCTCAGATCCCGCGGGTTGGCCAGCTCCTGCCATGAATCCAGCCCCATGAGCGAGGAGTCGGCGGCCGCAAGGAACGGCGTGTGCGCGGCCGCCGCGATCTGTGATATCTGGCCGAGCAGCTCCACGTCCCCAGGGGTATGGTTGAAATAATAATCGGCGACCAACGCACCGTAGGGCTGGCCGCCCAACTGACCGTACTCGTGCTCGTAGATCCTCTTGAAGAGCGGGCTCTGATCCCAGCTCGCGCCCTTGTATTTGCGCAGGCATCTGGCAACGTCTGATTTCGAGACGTTCATGACCCGGATTTTCAGCATCTCGTCGACTTCGGTGTTTTGCACGAGGTAGTGCAAGCCGCGCCAGGCGCTTTCGACCTGCTGAAAGCGTGGGTGATGCAGGATGAGATTGATCTGCTCCGTGAGCTTGCGGTCAATCTCGGCGACGATGGCTTTGATCGTCGCGATGACATCGTTTGAAACGATGGTTGCTTCGCGTAATGCTTGTTCCGCGAGCGTCTGTACTGCACGTTGCACCTCCGTGCGGGCACGCTCTGTCTTGGGTTTGAATTCCTGCTGCAACAACTGCCGGAAGCTGTCCGCTTCGATAGCGGCGGGCGCCGGTGCCGGTTGTGTGGCGGTCATGACTTCGGCCATGTGGGTCTCCTGAACAGACAATAGTTATGGTCGGTCGTCTTCAGACGGACCTTCCAAGGATTCGGGCGCTGTCGGTGCGGCGGCCAGCGCCTGCAGCAAGGCAGGATCGCTCAACGCCTGCGCGATGAGTCTCTCCGCGCCTGCCTTGCCATCCATGTAAGTTACGAGATTCATGAGCTGCGTGCGGGCCTCGAGGAGCTTCGCGAGCGGAGCCACCTGGGTTGCCACCCTTGCAGGGGAAAAGTCATTCATGTTTTCGAAAGCAAGCTCGAGCGGGAGATCCCCTTCGCCGGTCAACACATTGGGTACAGTGACCGCGGCGGTTGGCCGGATCGAGCGCAGGCGCTCATCGAAGTTGTCGATATCGATCTCCATGAACTTGCGCTCATCGATCGGCGGCAGGGAGTCGCGCGAGTCGCCACTGAGGTCCGTCATGACACCCATGACGAACGGAAGCTGTACCTTCTTCTCCGACCCGTACGCCTCGACTTTGTATTCGATTTGCACGCGGGGTGCGCGGTTGCGCGCAATGAACTTCTGACTGCTGATCTTGGCCATGTTTTTCACCTTGATGTTGCTCATGAGGATTGCTCGCGCACACCGACGGCCGCCTTCACTACTTCCGCCGCCTCGGGCGCAACTTCGGCAAGCGCATCCAGGAAATTCAACGAGACGAGGCGCTTCGCGCGTTCGATGATTATCGGCACCAGGCTGCCTGGCTCACATGCGCGGTAATAGCTCACCACGGCATCGAGTGCCCGTTGCACGTCCTCGCGCGATGTTATCTTTCCAGCTTGCCATGACTGTTCGCCGAAGCTGGTGTTCGGGACAGCAGTAGAATCAGCGATCACCTCTGTCCCTTGTGGCGCCGCCACCGTATGGGGCGCGAGCATCTCCTGCATACGTTGCAGTACCTGGAAGAGGCTATCTAGCTGGGGGACCGCTTCGTAGCCGCCACCTCTCTCGAGCATCAAGGTCTCGATCCGGCGCAACCCCTCGGCGGCCGCGTGTGCAAGATCAGATATTCGTCTGAGCGCCTGCGGGTCGGCCGCCGCTAGCGCAGAGTCGATCTCCTCCCTGGAAATGGGCGCGGTGTCGGGATCGGACGGACGGAGCACACCCGTGGCAATTTCGAAGTCGCGGACCGAAAGCGATCCGAGCCTCGCGTCGTATACTACCGGTGTACGGCGCAGCGCATCCAACACGCCCAAGCGATCCGCGAAGAACATCAAGGCGTTGCGTCGGGCGACGACATCGTCAGAGACTCGCGGGTGAAGCTCATCCCAATACAGCTCGAGCCATGTTGCCATCAACGGAAAGATCTGCAGGGTAGCGGTAGGCGGATCGATCCGAAGTACGGCTGCTGCCAGATACGCCAGGACTCGCAGATCCTTGCTCTCGCCGAGCGCATGTAGACACTCTGTGCGAAGCGCTTGCCAGTTGGGCTCGTCCGCGGCCGCTTTCAGCCGCCCGAACACCCGATATGCCTCGAGTGCGGCCAGTGTCTGGCTGTCATCCAGGCTGCGCCCGCAAGGATCGCCTGCGGCAATCGGCTCGGCGAGCTGCGCTAACTGTGATTCCAGATCCACGTGCCATCTCCGGCTGCAACTTGATCTAACTTGTCCGTCGGGCGGGACACAGCATGGCGCGGCGCGTCGTTCGGACCAAGCCGTGCTGGCCGAAGTCACCGTTCGGGGGGATTGAATAATCGCCGGTAGATTCCCAATTCCGCGGACGGAGCCAAGGAAGGGAGCTAACTCAACTATACTGAGCTGACGTCATCACGGGTTCGTGCGGTCGGGGAGACATCGGGGCGGGGCAAGAGTCAGCCGCAGCCGGCGTCGCGGACTACCGCGAGCAGCGGCGCAGCTCCTCGATGAGGTATCTTGCGAGAGTGAGATCAGTTTCCGAAAGAAGCGATCAATCCAGGGAGCTTCCACGCTCGATGCGCGGTTCCCATGGCTGCCCGCCGACGTTTTATTGAATCTGGCAGCACTGAGCAGGCCAATTCTGCTTGGCGCGATTGGAGAGAAGCCGCAGGGTGCTTGTGCCCTGGATCAGGGGTCCGGAAAAGTATTCGCATGAATTTGCGTTTGCCGTCTGAACATTCATGGTGTTGACATCTTGCTGCAACACCGCGCGGACATCAGGCTTGTGTCGGGCGAATAAGTCGCGCACCTCCTGCCACTTCCCCTCGGCCTTCAACTCGTATATGTTGACTTGATCTTCTGAAGACCACTGGGCTACCAGCTCGTTCATCCTTGCAGCATCACTGGTTCCTGGATACGTGAATTGAACATTGAGATTGCGAATAACCAACAGGAACAGGCAATTGCGATTCCACCTCCATGTTGACATTGACAAGTGTCGCACTCTGGCTCGCGAATTGGTTGCCCAGTGTCACGCGGCCGCCCTCCCAAAGCAGCGTCCTGCCGCGCTCGCGCACGTTATCGTCGGAAACCTTCAGATCGTCATGGAAAGTCTGGCAGAGATCCGGCGGCACCTCGATGGTGCTTGGTATGGAGGTTTCCGGGTCGCCGATCAGCTTACTGAGATATTCGTTGAGTTCCATAAGGCACCCCCAGACTCCAAGGGTTCATCGGGCTTGTGAGCTCGGCTTCCAACTGCAATTGCTTGTCCACGTTGCGGCCTTGACGCTGCCGGGTTCCCGGGGCGCGTCGGACGGTTCAGATGATGCTGGCGAGCGCCCGGCGGACCAAGGTGCCAGCAACGAAGAGAGATTTCGCGTGGCTCGAAGAATCGTCAGGTCCTGCCCGTCGAGGACGCTCAAGGAGCCGAATTCTGGACGTGAGAGCTAGCCCCAACCCCGGGGAAGTGCTTTGCGCGACAAGACTGTCGATTTGAACGCGGGTTGTGCCTCTATGAGCGGAACAACGCACAATAAATAACTGTACCTACCGCCCCGGAGGCCGCGCGCCTTGCGCCGGTGAGACCAATGCGATCACACCGAACGCCGGATGATCATAGTAGTTACGCTCGTAGAACCGGACGCGGCGACTCTGGTTGATCGTGAAAGTGGTGCCGGCCGCCGCCCCCAACCCCGCGGGGGGCGAGGGGTCGTCGTATGTAAGCGTCATGCCGAGATGCAAATACTGCCCCCGCTCGAGAAACACCGTACCGTTCAGGCCCGGCGTGTCGACGCCCAACTTCTGGAGTGTGAATCCCGCTCTCGTGCCCCAGGCGCTTGCTGTCTGCGACCACGCTATGTGGGCGATCGGCACATACGCGCCACTCGAGCGCAGCCTGCTCTCGATGTCCGTAAGTTGAAAGGCGGAGCTCGGGATGATCGCTCCGAAGTGGCCGACCTGCGATGAGCCGCTCGAGGCCTCGTCGCCGGCAATGCTATTGGTGGCTCCTGTCGTCTCCGCGCTCCAGTTCTCCGCGATGCCCTGCGCGGTCGTTGCGCGAAAGATGACCAGCTCGATGTTGTACGCCGAGCCAGAGGACTCCTGCGAAACGGCAGGGACCGCGCAGGCGAGGGCCGCGACCAGAATGAGACAAAGCGTCTGCGGACGCGCAATATTGAGGTTCATCTGCACATTCTACTTCAGCGGTGGTGGACAGGCTTCACACATGCTGGCTGCCGTTAGCGACTGATGCTCAATGGCGACGGGGGGAGGAGGGGCGCCGGTCCGCCGACTTCTTCGCGCCGTCCGCCCCACCGTCGGTGGAGGTGCCCCGCGTTGATGGTGCGTCGGCCTTCGGCTTCTCCCCGAGCAACTTCAGCAGCGCGTCCGAAAAGACAAAACGGGCCTCTTCTGTCGGGAGTTGCCGGGTGATCCGCAGCTTGAGCGGCCCCTCCAGACGATAATCGCGCGCTCCCTTCTGCACCATGCGAACAATGGTGCTGGGATCGATGGAGTTGCGCTCCTCGAAGGTCACCGTGCCCCCTTGCGGCCCGATATCGAGCCGCCGCACACCAATGGCTCGGGCGGCCAGCTTCAATTTCGCGATCCTCAGCAGACTTTGAGCCGCGGGCGGAAGCGGCCCGAACCGGTCGTACATCTCGGAAGTCAGCTCATCGAGAGCCTCGTCGCTCGCGGCAGCGGCGATTCTCTTATACAGACTCAACCGTACATGCACGTCGGCGATGTAGGTTTCCGGCACGAATGCCGGTAACCGCAGCTCCACCTCCGTGGCCGCGACGAGTGGCTTGTCCAGCGCGGGCTCGCGCCCCTCCTTCAGCGCTTTCACCGCCTGGTCGAGCATGTCGAGATACATCGCGAGCCCGATTTCGGTCATCTGTCCGCTTTGCGACTCGCCCAACAGCTCGCCCGCTCCACGGATCTCGAGGTCATGCGTGGCGAGCACGAATCCCGCGCCCAGCTCCTCCATGGACTCGATCGCTTCGAGCCGCTTTGCCGCATCCGCCGAGAGCGCCTTGCGCGGAGGCGCGATCAGATAGGCGTAGGCGCGGTGATGTGAGCGCCCGACACGGCCACGGAGCTGGTGTAGCTGTGCCAAGCCTAGATGATCCGCGCGATTGATCATGATGGTGTTGGCAGTTGGCACGTCGATGCCGCTCTCGATGATCGTCGTACAGACCAGCAGGTTGAAGCGCCGGTGGTAAAAGTCGACCATCAACTGCTCGAGATCGCGCGCACTCATCTGTCCGTGCCCGATGCGGACACCGGCCTCCGGAACGAGCTCCTGGACCTCCGCGGCGATCTTCTCGATCGTTTGCACCTCGTTATGGACGAAATAGATCTGCCCGCCACGGCGTAATTCACGCAGCGCGGCTTCCCGCAGGGTCGGTGCATGCCACTCCACCACAAAGGTTTTGATCGCCAGACGCTCGGAGGGCGGAGTGGTGATCAAAGACAAATCGCGCAACCCACCCAGTGCCATGTTGAGCGTACGCGGTATAGGTGTCGCGGTCAGAGTGAGGACGTGCACGTTGGCCCGCAGTGCCTGTAATCGCTCCTTATCCCGCACTCCGAATCGATGTTCCTCATCGACAATGATGAGGCCAAGGTCCTTGAAGCGTGGATGAGCGTGCAGCAGTCGGTGTGTGGCAATGACAATATCGACTGAGCCGCGCTCGATGCCCTCGAGTGTCGCTTGCGTCTCCTTGGCATTGCCGAAACGGGATAAAGCCTCGATGCGCACCGGCCACTCGGCGAAACGATCGCGGAAGTTTGCCGTGTGCTGATGAGCCAACAGCGTCGTCGGGGCCAATACGGCTACTTGTTTACCGCCTTGGACAGCGACGAACGCTGCGCGCATCGCCACTTCCGTTTTGCCGAAGCCGACGTCGCCGCACACGATGCGATCCATGGGACGATCGTTCTTGAGATCTCCCAACACCGCGCGAATGGCCTGTGCCTGGTCCTCGGTTTCCTCGAAAGGGAAGGCATTCGCGAAGGCCTGGTAGTCGGCCTCAGCCATCGGAAGGCGCAGGCCCTGTTGAGCCTTGCGCCGGGCATACAGATCCAGCAGCTCCGCCGCTACGTCGCGAATCTGCTCGGCCGCACGCTTGCGAGCCTTCGCCCATTGGTCCGTACCGAGCTTGTGGAGCGGCGCTGTTTCCGGTGCCGAGCCCGTGTAGCGGCTGACCAGATGCAGTGAATGCACAGGCACGTACACCCGATCGCCATCCATGTATTCGAGTACCAGGAACTCCCCTGGCTGCCCCGCGATCTCCATCACCTGCATTCCAACATAGCGCCCGACGCCGTATTCCTCGTGCACCACCGGTGCGCCGGGATTCAGGTCTTGAAGATCGCGGAGAATCGCCTCCGGATCGGCGGCGGCACGCTTGCGACGCCGCTCCTGGCGCGCGCGTGCCCCGAACAACTGGGTTTCGGAAATGACAGCGATATGGGATTCGGTCAGGGTCAGGCCCTGCACATCCGGCGCCACCGTGATGGCCAGAGCCGCCTTCCCGCTCGCGAACGCGTCCCAGCTCTGCACCGCGCTGATGGCATGGCCTTGCGCGCGCAACATCTCCTGCAGAACCTCGCGTCGGCCCGGTGAATCGGCGGCGATCAACACACGTCCGGCGAATTCGCCCAGAAAGGCATTGAAAGGTGCGAACGGCTGTTCCGCCCGCACGTCGACCCGCATCTCGCGCGGGCTGGCGGTTGGGAAGTTGCGGACGGCTTCGTCGGGCGCCTGGAGCTCAGTGTCGACCTTGAACGCTTCGAGCGTGATGGAGGAAAAACGTGAGAGCCTGTCATCGAGCTCAGTGGGTTCGAGAAACAGCTCGCCGGGGCGGAGGATGGGCCGCTCGACATCGTGGCGGCGGTCCTCATGGCGGGCGTTGACGTCCTCCCAGGACTTCACCAGCGTTCCGGCCAGACCCGCGTCATGCACGATCACGGCGTTGGGCGGAAGATAGTCAAACAGCGTCGCCGTGCCTTCGAAAAACAACGGGAGGTAGAACTCGATCCCGGCGGGTGCGATACCTTCGCTCACTCCCCTGTAAATGCTCGTCTTGGTAGGATCGCCCTCAAACCGGGTGCGAAAACGGCGGCGAAATTCCTTGATGGCTTCAGGGTCCAGCGGCACCTCACGGGCGGGCAGCAGGCGCACATTCTCGAGCGAATCCAGGGAGCGTTGGCTTTCCGGGTCGAAGGTGCGGATGGCTTCGATCTCGTTATCGAAAAGGTCGATCCGCAAAGGCGCGCTGGTCCCCATCGGGTAGACGTCGAGCAAAGAACCGCGCACGGCGAATTCGCCGGGGCTTACGACTTGACTGACGCTTGCGTAGCCGGCTTCGGTAAGCCGCTGCCTGAAGGGCTCGACCGCCAGAGCATCGCCTACGGTGAGCTCGAAGGCACGTCCCTGCACGTAAGTTCGCGGCAGAAGCCGCTGCATCAAGGTATCCGCCGTGACGATCAGGCATCCGTGTTGGGCACGGGGGAGCTCGAACAGCGTTCTCAGCCGCTCGGAGATGATGTCCGGGTGCGGTGAGAAGAGGTCGTAAGGCAGAACCTCCCAGTCCGGCAGAGTCAGTAGAGGAAGCGACTGGCTAGCGTAGAAGCGAAGCTCGGCGGTAAGCCGCTCCAGCTCGCGCGCGGCGTCGACCACGACGACGTACAGTCGGTGGTCACCCCTCGTCGCTTCGGCCAGAGCCAGAGCGGGAGCGCTGCCGTAGAGCTGGTGCCAGCGAAGTCGGGGTCTCGCGGCCGACGGGACCGGGGGATTGAGGAGTGCGGGCATCGGTTGAAGAGTCTGGGAAAGGATGAGCAGTGGAAGGCGCGGAAGCTTACCAGCGCCAAGCGGCCTCGATACATTGGGGCGTAGCCCTGCCGGAAAAGGGGAGGCGGGCCGCCGGAGCGAGCCCTCAGAGCTTCAGTCCCCGCAAGCTTCACGAATGGCAGGATGCGGGCGGCAACCGTCGTCGCGCAGGACAGAGGAACGACCATCCGCCCTGCGCGAGCTATCGGGCCTTCAGAGCGAGGCCGGCTCGGCGGTGACCTGCAGGCGGGTGTCCGTGGGGACGCAATAAATGTCGATCGGAGCGGAGCGGCCACGAAGTTGCATAGCCGGGAGGTGCTGGGCGCCCACGTCATAGCCGCTCTCGTCGAGCGACTTCTTCAGTGCCCGGGAGAACAGCATCTCGCCCGCGCGAGCCCGCTGGCACAGTCGGGCGGCGATATTCACCGTATCGCCGATGATCGTGTAGCTCATATAGGCACTCGAGCCAATATTGCCCGCGACCACATCGCCCTCGTTGATCCCGATGCCGAGGCCGGCTTCGATCTGATAGCGCTCTTTCCAGGAGCGGGCCAGCTCGGCGAAGCTTTCAAGCATTTCCTGGGCCGCGCGGACGGCGCGTTGGGCACTGTCCGGCTGCTCCAGCGGGACGCCGAAGCCCAGCATCAGACTATCGCCCGCCATATGAAACACGGTGCCGTCATGGCGGAACGTGATCTCAGTGAGCAGTGAGAAATACTCGTTGAGCAGCGGAACCACCTCGTGGGGATCCAACCGCTCAGAGATGCTCGTGAACCCGCGCAAGTCGGCAAACAGTACGACGGCATGGGTACGCACGTCAGCCGTCGAGAGGAGAGTGTCGCGCAGCTGCGCGTCTTCGAGAATCTTGTCCGCCAGACGCGGAGAGACATAGCGGCGAAACGTCTGCCGCATGACGTCTTCGCGACGCCGGATCTCTGCTTCAAGTTGTACAGCCGCGATTTTGCGCCGTACCGAGCCCGCACGCACCAACGCCTCAATACGGGTCCTTAACGATTCGTCCACCACCGGTGTCGATATCCCCGAATTCTTATAGGAGCCGTGTAAAGCGTATCACCGGTGCAGGTGTGCTCACCACTCCATTATGGAAAAGACCTCATCACAGGGTGGTTATAATCGGCGGGTCAGGGAAGCCAACCTGAGCGGTTGGGAAGCGACGGCGTGCGCCAGCGACTTCGCGCAAGCTTCGCGAGTGAATAGTTTATTACAGCAGTATGAACTTTCGCCAGCAGCCGGTTGGGATAGAATTGGATTGGATGATGAGACCCGTCGCGCGTCAGCCGGAGGTGCTCACCGCGTGGATCACGCGATCGTGCTCGAAGAAGACCGAGAACCCTGGATAGTCCCAACGCGTGATAGGCGGCGCGCCAACCGCATCGTGCTTCGTAACCGGCGGGCCAAACTTGGCTTCCACCTGTGTCATGGTAAAGCCGCGCTTGGGTTTCTCGACTGCAGACTCGCGCACCTGCACCTGGTCGTCAATCACAATCGTCTCGGCCATGGCGGCTCCCGCAGCCCCGAGGCCATAAGCCAGGCTGAACAGCAGGACGGCTGGAATGCGACGACGAGTCTCCATTTGATGCTCCTCAAAGTCCCGGCCAGCTGCCGGCGGTGCTTGAGCCCGCACGCGTTCGCGTGTACGGGCGAACCGGAACAAATAGTATCACTGGGCGAAATCTGTCAAAGCAGCGCTCCCGACCAACCCGTGATTCTGTGACCGGATTGGCGGATCAGTCCGAAGGGAGCCAATTGTGGTTAAATTGAGACGATGTTTCACCCGCTTCCGCTTTACATAGGGTTGCGCTACGTCCGCGCGCGCTCCCACAAGTTTTTCGTTTCCTTCATCACCTGGGCCTCGCTTCTGGGAGTCGGAGTGGGGGTCGCGGCCCTGATCGTCATCCTTTCGGTGATGAACGGTTTTGAGAACGAGCTGAGGGATCGCTTGCTCTCCTTGAGCGCGCATGCGCGAGTGACCGCCGATCCGCATGCGCCCAAGCCCACAGCCGCCGACTGGCGGCAGGCTGAACGAGCCATACGAAACGTCGCGGGTGTGGCGGGTGTGGCTCCTTATGTGGAGATTCAGGCGCTTGCGTTGCGGACGCCGGAAATGCTCCCCGTGGTCCTTCGCGGCATCGACACGCGGGCGGAGCCGCAAGTGACCGAGATCACGCAATCCATCAAGCAAGGCCAACTCTCGGATCTGATTCCAGGGTCGGATGCCGTTCTCGTAGGTGCCGTCATCGCGGACCGCCTCGGGCTCGCGCGCGGCGACACTCTGACGCTGCTCATCCCGACCGTCACGGCAGATGGAGCACCTGCGCCGAAGTTGCGATTGCTGAAGGTGGCGGGAGTGTTCGAGGCGGGACTGGCGGATCTCGATGAGGTATTCGTCTTTGCCAATATTGACGACGTCAGAGCCCTCGCTCCGGGACAGGAGAACGGAGTCGGACTGAGAGTCCGGTTCAAGGACGTGCTCGCCACCCCGAAGTTGGCTGCGAAGCTACGCGCGGTATTGCCGAAACGCTTCGACCTTACCGACTGGACACAGGACAACGCGAGTTATTTCCGTGCCACCCGCATCGAGCGCACCATGATGTCGCTCATCCTGTTCCTCATCGTCGCGGTCGCCGCTTTCAACATCGTCGCCATGCTGGTCATGGTGGTCACCGACAAGCGCACCGATATCGCGATCCTGCGCACGCTCGGCGTTTCCCCTCGCAGAGTCATGGGAGTGTTCATCACCCAAGGCCTCGTGATCGGCTGGCTGGGCGTCGCGATAGGCCTCGGACTGGGCCTTTCGATCGCACTCAACGTCGGCACCATCGAGCCGTTTCTCGAACGCACTTTCGGCTTTCAGATCTTCGATTCCGACGTTTACTACATCACGACCATTCCATCCGACGTCAGATGGGAGAATGTGGTCGTGATCGCGGTCGCGGCTCTTCTCCTCACCGGAATCGCTACGTTATATCCCGCGATCCGCGCGTCCCGTACGGCGCCTGCCGAAGCGTTACGGTACGAGTAGCTCGTGCGTACTCCCTACGAATGGCTCATCGGCACGCGATATCTGCGATCGACGCATCGGCGCGGATTCGTCTCTTTCGTCGCGCTCGTCTCGGTGCTCGGCCTTGCGCTCGGTGTCGCGACCCTCATCGTAGTCCTCTCTGTGATGAATGGGTTCGAGCGCGAGATCCGCAGCCGCATCCTCAGCGTCACCTCGCACGCGACCATGATGGGCCTGGAGGGGAATCTCGCGAATTGGCAAGAAGTGCAGCGTGAAGCGCGGAACCAGCCAGACGTCCTCGCCGCTGTGCCGTACATCGAAGAGCAGGCCATGCTCGCGAACGGCGCTCACATCGATGGAGCCACCGTCAGAGGTGTTTTGCCAACGGAGGAGAAAGCAGCCACCGGTCTTGCGCAGCGGATAGCTGCAGGGAAATTCGACGACCTGCGGCCTGGTGAGTTCAACGTCATACTTGGTAGCGCGCTGGCCAAGGATCTCAACGCGGCTGTTGGAGGCTCAGTGGTGCTCATCGCCCCGGACGGCATTGCGACCCCAACCGGCGTAGTGCCACGGATGCGCCGCTTCCGGGTGGTGGGAATCCTCGAGTCAGGTATGTACGAGATCGATCGCAATTACGCCATCATACATATGGCGGATGCGGCGCGACTTTTTCGCCTGGATGATCGGGTGACCGGTATACGACTTGCGCTGAAGGATCCGCTGCGCGCTCCCACGACTGTCCGCAAGGTTGCCCGCGCCCTGGGCGGCAACTTCTACGTGAAAGACTGGACGATGGACCACGAGAGCTTCTTCCGGAGCATCG
The DNA here is from genome assembly GCA_964494895.1 of uncultured Steroidobacteraceae bacterium. Taxonomy (GTDB): domain Bacteria; phylum Pseudomonadota; class Gammaproteobacteria; order Steroidobacterales; family Steroidobacteraceae; genus 13-2-20CM-66-19. The sequence goes on from CAZBTV010000014.1 coordinate 66,003, forward strand.
AAAGCATGAAGAGGATGATGTTCATCATTTTGTTCATGATCGTCGCCGTCGCGGCTTTCAACATCGTTGCCACGCTCGTGATGATCGTGAAGGAGAAGCAGACGGATATCGCGATTCTGCGCACCCTCGGTGCCGGTCCGCCCAATGTCCTGCTGACCTTCGCGATTCAAGGGGTACTGATCGGTTTGGCCGGCACCGCGTTGGGGGCTATTCTCGGCAACGTCATCTCCGATCATCTCGGTACCCTTGTCGGCGCACTCGAGCGCATTTTCGACACGCAGCTCATTGACGCCAGGGTTTACTTCATCAGCGACTTGCCGACGTATGTCGAAAGCGGGGACGTGCTGCGGATTTGCGGCGTGGCGTTTGTCCTCTGCGCTCTGGCGACGATCTACCCGGCCTGGCGCGCCTCGCGTACCGCACCGGCGCAAGCCCTTCGGCATGAGTAGTCATCAAATGAGTAAGGCTGGATGAGCGGACCTATTCTCGAGGCGCGCAACGTTCACAAGAGCTTCACGCAGGGTCCGGTGACCCTGGAAGTCCTGGCAGGCGTGAACATGTCGGTGAAGGTAGGGGAACGCATCGCCATCGTGGGCGCATCGGGCTCCGGCAAGACGACGTTGCTGCAGATCCTGGGTGGCCTGGATCGACCTACCATCGGCCACGTGCTGGTCGACGGCAAGGACATCCACGAGCAAAGTGAGCAGGAACGCGGTGTCTTACGCAACAAGGCTCTGGGGTTCGTCTACCAGTTCCACCATCTGTTGCCAGAGTTTTCAGCACTCGAGAACGTGGCCATGCCACTGCTGGTGCGGCGTATGAAGGTTCCCGAGGCACGCGCCAAGGCCCGGCGGCTTCTGGAACGGGTGGGGCTCGGGCAGCGGATCAATCACAGGCCGGATCAACTTTCCGGCGGCGAGCGTCAACGTGCCGCGGTAGCCCGTGCGCTCGTAACCGACCCTAAGATCGTCCTGGCGGACGAGCCGACCGGAAATCTGGATGGCACCAATGCGGAGTCGGTGTTTGCGTTGATGCTGGAGCTCAATCGGGAGTTGGGGACGAGTCTGATTGTCGTAACCCACGATATGCGCCTTGCCACGCGCATGGAACGGATATTTGCAATCGAGAGTGGTGTGCTCACGGAGCGAGGCGTGCTAGCCGCGGCTGCCGGCTAGCCTAGGCGGGAGTCCGCAGGTCCCGTGCCGCCTTCGCAGTCGATGTCAGATGTCTGGCCCGATAGCGTGCAGTCACGCGCCACCGCCAGACGAACTCCAGCGTGAGCCAGCCAAGCAGCCCCGTGACCACGGCGCAGGCAACGCAACCCAGTAGAAACGGTTTCCAGACCGGCTGCAGGCTCGTCTGAAACCAGTCCCAACTCGGGTAGAACCGGAAAGTGCCCGGGTTGATTCCCAGCAAGGTCGCACCGATGCGGTAGGCCGTGTAATACACGGGAACGCACGTCAGCGGGTTGACCAGCAAGGTGGCCCCATAGATCGCCGGGAAGTTGATCCGGCAAACAATCGCGACCATCCCGGCGACGATCATGTGGACCGGCAACGGAATGAAGGCGATGGCCAAGCCGACGCCAAATGCGCTGGTGACAGCGCGCCGGTGGACGGTCCAAAGGCGCGGGTCGGCGATGCGGTCTCCAAATGGGCGCAGATACCAACGCTTCTGCAGGGCCCCTGGAGACGGGCAGATCTTTTTCAGTAGGCGGCGTGGCATGAGGCTGACGGACTCTACCAGAACAATTTGCAAAGAATCTGCATCCGGCTCGCACTGGATCTTTTTACGCAGCACCACGCCTTGAACTTGACTGTGACGCCGAATTTGTGATTGATGTCCTTGATTTGGGTGGTGGGGCCAGCTTTGTCTTTGATGCCCGCTCGAGCCTACTCGTAGAACCGTCCGCGGAGCCGCATCGGCCGGCGTCGATCTACGCGACTATCCGTCTCTGGAGCCGTCACGGCATTCGAGCCTGCTCGTAGTACCGTCCCTGGAGCGCTCCGGGCGGGACAACGCCCGTCGCCCCAGCCGGCCATTGCGCTGCGCATTCCATGCTCCGCGCAAGCCCAGGGTGGCCGTCCATGGCCACCCGCTCGCCGCATGCGGCGAGCCCATGGCCGGCGCTCGGGGCGGGACGGCGCCCCTCGCCCTCGCCCGTCGCTGCTACCCGAC
>CAZBTV010000015.1:0-68081 GCA_964494895.1 uncultured Steroidobacteraceae bacterium
TACGTCCATTACCGATCGTGAAAACCAGGCCATCAAATATCGTGGCGCGTCTCAAAAACTGCATCAAACCCTTCTGCTTTCTCCGCGAGCACATCTTCAACCCTATGATTGCACACGATCCGAATGCCCATCACCTCGAGCCGTTCGATCTCCCGTGCAAGGTCTTCCCGCGGCAACCTGTACACGGGAATCCCGAAACGCATCATGCCCCCGGGCAGCTCCGCCGCTTCCCGAACCTCAACCGTGTGACCCTGACGAGCAAGGTGATAAGCCGCTGAAAGACCGCTCGGTCCCGCCCCAACAACCAACACGTGCTTGCCGGTCGCCGGCGACTCAACTATGAAGGGCCAGCGCTCGCGCGTGGCCAGATCACCCAGAAAGCGCTCGACCGCGTGAATTCCCACGGTCAGGTCGAGCGCGCCGCGATTGCACGCGCCTTCACAGGGGTGGTAACACACGCGACCGTGAATCGCAGGAAACGGGTTATCCCGAACGAGCCGCTCCCACGCTTGCCGGTAGTTTCCCGCGCGTACCAAAGCGAGCCAACCCTGGATGTCTTCTCCGGCCGGGCACTGCGCATTGCACGGCGGCTGCAAAGCAACGTACACCGGGCGGCGCACGCGCAAAGGCCCGGTGCCCTTCTCCCGGGTCAGGTCCACGATGGGCGTCAGATCGCGGAGCTTGGTTTCCATGCGTCATACCCCGAAAAGCGCATCCTCCTCCCTTGGGATTCCCGGACCAATAAGTACATCCACGCATCGTTTTCACGGGGGGTTGCGGCACCTTGAGCAACAGGTCCGGCTCCTCAGGATCCGAACGAGAAACGCTAACGTGGACACAGCAACAGGCGCGCACATCCCCTATCGCGTGGGTGCATGGCTGCCCTCTGATCACGCCTTCCTGGCCAAATGGCTCGACGCGATGATTCAGAAAACCCAAGCCGAACCCGAGGTGTTGCACCCGGTCATCGTGGACTTCAAGGAGCTCATCGAGTCGGATCCCACGATCTTCATGCTCTTCAACCAGATGTTCGAGCAAGTCCCGAAACGGCCGCCGTATGACAAGGACCCCTGCGGCAAGCCACAGGTGCGCGACTACCCGCAGATGCTCAGGCTGTTGAATACCATTCTGACGCACGCGCCAGAATTCGACCGGGCGGGCCTGGTAGGCTGCCCCATCAACACCATCTTCGATTGGTCCATGGGCACCGCCGCCGGAATGGCCGCGTTCCTCGACGAGCGAGTGAACGCAGGGCTCAAAAAAGTACTGAATACCTGGGCGCGCTACCTGAGCTCGCCGGATTCGACCTACGTGCTCAACGAACACCCACACAAAGGTTGGTTTGGCGCGGACGCCCGCAAGGCCATGCCAGAGTTCGAGCGTGAGTACGTATGCGATCCCAAACAGCCCCACTGGGGCTTCCGTTCCTGGGACGATTTCTTCACCCGGAAACTTCGCCCGGGCGCGCGTCCAGTCTCCCATCCAGAGAATGATGACGTGATCGTCAATGCCTGCGAATCCGCGCCGTACCGCATCGCTCGACATGTGAATTACCAGGATACCTTCTGGATCAAATCGCAGCCGTACTCGATCAGGCACATGCTGGCCAACGACCCGCTCGCGCCTCTGTTTGCCGGTGGAACCATCTACCAGGCGTACCTCAGCCCCTTGAGCTATCACCGCTGGCACAGCCCGGTGACGGGTACGATTCTGAAAGCCTACTTGAAGGATGGGACGTACTACGCCGAAGCGTCATCGCACGGATTCGACCCGTGTGGCCCGAATGACTCGCAAGCTTTCATCACCGAGGTGGCCACTCGAGCGTTGATCTTCATGCAAGCCGACAACGCGAAAGTCGGCCTGATGTGCGTACTGGCAGTGGGTATGGCCGAAGTCTCCAGTTGCCAGATCACCGCCTACGAAGGCCAGCACGTCAACAAAGGAGACCCGCTCGGAATGTTCCATTTTGGCGGCTCGACCCATTGTCTGATATTCCGCCCCGAGGTGCGGCTCGAGTTCGACCACCACGGCCAACGGCCTGGCCTGCACGCCAAAAACATCCCAGTCAATGCCAGGATCGCGACGGTCGTGTCCGAGCGCTAAGCGCGCCGGAGCAGCCGCGCCTCACTTTACTCATAACGCAACGCTTCGATCGGGTTGAGTTCCGGCTTGGTCGGTCATCTGCAGGCCAGGACCTCGGCGGCGAAAGGTTGGAATGAGGCAAGCTTCATTCTGCAAAGCCGCCCCTCAGGTTTGCCAGGCCAGTTCCGGGCGTCGTGTTCAGGGCCTGGATGAAACCCGAGCAGCGTCAATGGGGTTCGTTGTGCGGCGAAGTCAGTGCTCTACCCACGGGATCGCTCCCAAAGTAGGAAGCGCAGACGTGGCTCGTGTTCCAATCGCTCGCCATTTCGAGCAGCGTGGATCCGTCCCTGACGCCCAACAGGGCAGAGGAGTAGTTCTGACAGGTGTTGTAGCCGGCACGGGTGGCTACGCTGGCGTCGATGTTTACTTTCACGGGTGCCGGTATCATTTGCCAAGGACCGGACGCGTCCGCGGTGTGATTCACGAACAGGAGATGCCCGCTTCTGGGAGAGTAGGTTCCGTTGCGGTTGAAGAGCAGCTGCCCGACTACCAGCAACTCCCCACCGCCCGGCCGAAATCCGCGAGCACCGTCGCCCGGGGGCGCGCCAATCCAGATGTTGCGCGGAGCGTGCTCGAAGTACTCGCCGTTGGCCGCCGCCAGTTTCGTTCCGGTGTTGGCCGGAGCCCCGAAATTCCAGCCGTCCGGAGATGTTCGGTAGAACACCGTGCATCGTGCGGGCCCGCACAGCTCATAGGTCATGAAATAGATACCGCCGGGCAGCCGCGATACGACGGCCATGCCGGGCCGATCCGCGTGAATGTTGCTGGCAACCGTATTCTTCTCGTCCTGCCAGGTCACTCCATCGAGGCTGCGAATCTGGGCCAATTTCTGACCGCAACACGGATCGGTTTCGTCGGACCAGAACATCACCAGTGCGCCGGCCGAGTCGACCTCGAGCTCGGGTTCCCACAATCCGTGGTGGTTGGCGGCGTTACAGTTGCCGCGCCGTACGGGTGTGGAGTGATACGCCCAGGACCTCCCTCCATCAGAGCTGGAGTAAACATCGATCGAGGCGGTACTGCCGGCACAGAACGTTGCAGACTGGAGAAGGGTGCCGGCCCGGAGTTGGCCAACCGCCCGGGGGAGCTCGAACAGTGTGCCGCAACACTGCCACCGGGTACCCGGGAGGAACGCAATGTCCGATAGCTTGGAGAACGTCGCGCCATCGTCCGTGCTTTCATACACCGCTCCGTTGCGAACGGCCGCAACGATCGTCCCGTGTGCTTCGCGGTGCAGGATGCGGACGAGCCTCGGGTTGGCCGTACTGTCATGCAAATCGCGCGTGAGAGGGGTTCCGGAGGCCGCTGCGCTCGTCGGTGCGTTGGCTATGCTCATAACCGCAAGCAGTATTGAAAGCAGGAGTTGCTTAGCCAGAGACGAATTCATACAGATCCTTCTGAAGTCCACATTGAAATTCACACTGGCGGCAACACGGATGTCCAGCGAATCGTGATGGTAGGCGTCCTTCAGGCGTCGCGGCAAGCTGGACGCTCATCTCGGCCAAGACGGGCACCCCTTCGCAGGCTACCTCAATGCGACTGCATAGTTGTTGAAGCGCTCGACTAGAAAGTCGACCAGGACTCGCACCTTGATCGGCAGATATCTTCGGCTGGGGTAGGCCGCGTATACGGCGTGTTCACCGGCGGACCAGGCTGGGAGAATCCGAACCAATTGTTTGCGGTATAGCGAGTTTCTGACAAGGAAGTGTGGCTGACGAATGATGCCGAGACCCTCTATCGCAGCATTCACAAGTACGCCGCCAGCTCCCCTGGGGAGTGGAATCGGCTCTGCAGAGATGGAGGTGCCGTCGGACATGGCGGTTGCGGCGGTTATCGGTCAGTCCTCGCTGCGAGCGAAAGATAGTTCCCTCGTAGTCGAGGTAGTGACCTGAAGCTCAAGACGGCATCACCCCCAGGCGCGATGCTACCATCAACGCCGAGGTACATCCGATGACGATTCGACTGTTCACACCACACATTCAGCAGGCTGCTCTGGATGATCTGCGAGCGCGTTTATTGAGTGTCAGGTGGCCAGCCTCACTGGATTGTGAAAGCTGGGATGATGGCGCCAGTGTGTCGTTCATGAGGCGGCTCGTCGATTACTGGTTATATCGTTTCGACTGGAGAGCGCAGGAGTCGAATATCAATCGCCTTCCACATGCGATGGCGACAGTCGATGACGACTCCAACATCCATTTCATTCATCAACGGGGGCGTGGTCCCAGTCCATTGCCTCTCATCGTGACCCACGGCTGGCCCGGTTCCTTCATTGAAATGGAGGCGATACTGCCGTTGCTGACGGATCCAGAGGCACATGGAGGCGATGCTAGCGACGCCTTCCACGTGGTCGTTCCGTCGCTTCCCGGCTTCGGCTTTTCCCCTGCACCCCGTAAGGCGGGCGTCAGCTCGAAGCAGATCGCGCAACTCTGGCACGGTCTCATGCTCGAGCTGGGGTATCCGCGGTTCGCAGCTCAGGGCGGTGATATTGGCGCCGGTGTGTCGATGTGGCTGGCACGCCAGTTCCCTGACAGCGTGGTTGGGATTCATCTCAACTATGTCGCTGCCAATTACAAACCCCCGATAACGGACCAGCTTCCGGTCACTTCGGAAGAACAGGACTTCCTCGATCGATCCGCCGCTTGGGCGGCCGCCGAAGGGGCTTATGCAGCGGTTCATAGCACCAAGCCCCAGACGCTGGCCTATTCGCTGGCCAGTTCGCCCGTCGGACTCGCCGCATGGATTGTTGAGAAATTCCGTAGCTGGAGTGACTGTCATGGCGATGTCGAGAGTGTCTTCTCGCTGGATACCATGTTGACCGATATATCACTCTATTGGTTTGGAAATGACCTGGACGCGTCGCTGCGCTTGTACAAGGAGAACCGGCTGAATCCGTTGGCGTTTCGGGCTACCGAGCGTGTTGTTGCGCCGTTGGGAGTAGCACATTTCCCACGCGAGTTGCCGATGCCGCCCCGCTCCTGGCTGGAGAGAGTATTTGACGTGCGTCGCTGGACTGCGATGCCCAGAGGGGGGCATTTTGCCGCGCTCGAGCAGCCGCAGTTGCTGGCGGATGAGATCAGGACGTTCTTCCGGCCGCTGCGCGACCATTCTAGATTGACCATGGGCGGACTTGCGTGATTTGACCAGCACCTGGGTACCGAGAATGCGCAATGAATTGCTCAAGTTCGACGTCGACAATGAGCGTGCCAGTCAAGCCGAATGAGGGAGCGGAGTGAGAGCTTCCTCGAGCTGAACCGTGCCCGACCGACGCCTTTCCCGGTACTGTATGGGTCGGCCATGTGTCCCTCTTCCTGCAGCGTGCGAAGCCCCTCCCGTGACGCGGAGGCCAAGACTGAACGAAAGTGGGGAACCCATTAAGTCAAGGAGTACTTGAAAATGAACGTCGTGATAATCGGAAGCGGTAACGTCGGAAAGGCCTTGGCGCAGGCCCTCTCCCGGGCAGGTCATCATGTCATCTTCGGTGTCAGGAGCCCGGCCCCGGGGAGCTCAAACGAGCAAGTCATCGGGAGGGCGGTAGCTCAAGCTGACGCGGCGATCCTGGCGGTGCCTTTCGCGGCCGTTCCTGACGTCCTCAAGTCCGCCGGTAACCTCGCTGGAAAAGTGTTGATCGACGCGACCAACCCACTTGGGATGGGGGAGGAGGGATTGGGGCTGACTCTGGGGTTTTCGGCGTCGGGGGCGGAGCAGATCGCATCGCTGGCTCCTGGGGCGCTCGTGTTCAAGACGTTCAATCAGACCGGCTTCGAAAACATGGCGGATGCCCGCCCGTACGCGTCGCGGCCCGTGATGTTCGTGGCGGGAGACGATGCCGCCGGTAAGCAGACTGTCTGTACGTTGGTTTCCGATGCCGGGCTCGAGGCGGTCGATGTGGGTGGCTTGCGTCAGGCGCGACTGCTCGAGCCGCTCGCGATGCTTTGGATCGAGCTCGCCCGCAAACGTGGATACGGCCCGGATTTTTCCTTTGCCCTGCAGCGAAAAGGAACGCATACGTGATGTTTTACTGAGGGGTCGGTAGCTTGGGCGACACGACGCCTGACGGAACGTCTGAACATCCAGCGTCCGCTCGGGCGCTTGTGTCGGGCAACTTCCGGACCGATTGATCAGTAACGAAGTCGGAAGGCCTGATCGCAATGATGCGGATCCCGTCACAATCCGGGAATCTCGGCCGGTTTCGAAGCGAGCTCAAGTTCGGGGGACTTCGGTCGATCAATCTTCCATGGATTCGCGCTCGCCTTCGGCACCTGCTTCCGCCGCACATCAGCCCTGTCGGGCGTGCCGCGAGGACGTGGTCCTGCCGGAGTTCACAATGGCCTTCCAACCGATGTTCGATCTCGAGACGAGCTCGGTGTTTGCCTACGAAGCACTGGTACGGCCGATAGGCGGCGGCAGCGCAATGGAAGTACTGAGCCAGATATCGGATGACAATCGGTATGCCTTTGACCAATCCTGCCGTGTCAAGGCCATCGAATGGGCCGCGCGGCTCGGCATGCCGTGCGCTCTCAGTATCAATTTCCTGCCGAACGCCGTGTATCAGCCAGCGGCGTGCCTCCGCAGGACTCTCGATGCCGCCCATCGCACCGGCTTTCCGGTGGATCGGCTGATCTTCGAAGTCACGGAAGTGGAGCCATCGCGCGATCTTGCGCATCTCCGAGCGATCTTCACGGAGTACCGCAGTCAGGGAATGGTGACCGCGATTGACGATTTCGGCGCGGGCCACTCCGGCCTCGCCATGCTCGCCGACTTTCAGCCGGACATCATCAAGCTGGACATGTCCCTGTGCCGTAATATCCACCTGGACCGTGCACGCCGGGCGATCGCCCGTTCGATCATCACCTTGTGCAATGATCTCGGCATCAAGCTCGTGTGTGAGGGAATCGAGTCGCTCGAGGAGGCGGTCGCGCTGAGGGAGCTGGGGGTGCGCTACCTCCAGGGCTATTTGTTTGCCAAACCGGCGCTCGAGGATCTGCCTCAAGCCCCGACAGACGTTCTTAAAGCCGTGCACGCGATTCATCAGGGAAACATCTTGACCGGGAGTACCGGCCAGACAGAGCGTGCCGTGGCCTGATGACGGCGTTGTGATCGACAGGCCGCGCGATCAGACGGTCTCGACCAACACACCCCCCGGCAGCCGCACCGAGCTCGATGAGCTCGAGCCACAGCGCGGAATACAACTCCTCCCCCCAACCCCCCTGGCATCGAAGACGGATTTGAGCTGCTGATTCCGGCAACCACGCCAGGCGCGCACCGAAACCGCCGCTGCGAGCCCAAGAAGCGGCCGTCGTCGCCCAGTGCAAGCTCCTGTGTCGCGGCGCTTGGATGCATCTTTTTCACCGGGGCTTTCGTACCTATTGGTTTATCTCGAGTCGCCTGGTACCTGGCATGCCCCGTCCGGCCGTAAGAAATGGTCCCGCAGCCGGTTCCCGCTGACGATCCGGTGCCTGAGCAAATTTTTTCTCACGCGCTGCATCCGCCACGAATGCCACTACGTATAGACCAAAGCAAAAGGCAACCGGATTCCAAATGCTCCTGACAACACTCCAAAAATGGTTTGACACCCAGGCAAGTGCGGAAGCGGTCGATGCCGATCGCCGCGACCGGATCGACTGGCTACGCGCCACGCCTTTCATCCTCCTCCACCTGGCATGCCTGGCGGTCGTGTCGGTTGGCGTCTCAGCGGTGGCCCTGGAGGTGGCGGCGGGCCTCTACGTAGTGCGGATGTTTGCCCTGACCGCGTTCTATCATAGATACTTTTCGCACCGAAGCTTCCGAACCTCACGCGCGACGCAGCTCGTGTTCGCTTTGCTAGGCGCTAGCTGCGTCCAGCGCGGCCCATTGTGGTGGGCTGCTCACCATCGCGCCCACCATCGCCACGCCGATACGGCACTCGATCCCCACTCGCCGACGGTGACCGGCTTTCTCTGGAGTCACGTGGGCTGGTTCCTCACTCCACGCGGATTCCAAACCGATTGGGCTCGAATTCCCGATCTGCGCAGGTTTGCCGAGCTACGCTGGCTCGATCGCTTCGACATCGCGGTGCCGGTGGCGCTCGCGGTCGCCCTGTTCGCCCTCGGCCGGCTGCTACAGCACCTGGCGCCTTCCCTGGGGACCAGCGGCTGGCAGATGTTGGTGTGGGGGTTCTGCATCTCGACCGTCGTGTTGTTCCACGCCACCGTGACTATCAACTCACTGGCGCACCGCTTCGGCCGGCGGCGGTTCGAGACCCGGGACAATAGCCGAAACAACCTCTGGCTCGCGCTCCTCACCTTCGGGGAGGGCTGGCACAACAACCACCACTTCTATCCCGGCTCCGTGCGGCAGGGTTTTCGCTGGTGGGAAGTAGACCTGACCTGGTACGGCCTGCGTCTGATGGCGGCCCTGGGACTCGTGTGGGGTCTGCGCCCCGTGCCGGCCTGGGTAGCTGATCGGGCCCGACGCTGAATTGCCTACACCCCTTACACGAGGCCGCCAGCCATGCGCATCGCGATAATAGGTTCCGGCATAGCGGGACTCTCCGCCGCAAGAATGCTTTCGCGTGATCACGAAGTCACCCTGTTCGAGGCCAACGACTATCTCGGTGGCCATACGCACACGCATTCAGTGGAGCAGGACGGTCGCCAGTACGCCGTGGATACGGGATTCATCGTATTCAACCCGGTGCACTATCCGCTCCTCACAAACATGCTGGATGAGCTGGGGGTCGAATCCAGGCCGACGACCATGAGCTTTTCAGTCCACAACGAGGCCACCGGACTCGAATATAACGCCACCCGCCTGGACACATTGTTCTGCCAGCGGCGCAACCTCGTATCGCCACGCTTCTGGGGGATGGTTCGCGACCTGTTGCGCTTCTATCGGGAGGCGCCAGCCTTGCTGAATGTCCCGGGTCCCGGCCCGACGCTTGGAGACTATCTCGCCGAGCAGGGCTATGGTGCGGCTTTTCGCGATGAGCACCTGGTTCCGATGGCCTCGGCGCTGTGGTCTTCACCCTCTACTCAGATCCTGTCGTTTCCTGCCCGCTACCTCGTGCAGTTCATGGCCAATCACCAGATGCTACAGGTCTCGGGCAGACCGCAATGGCGAGTAATAGAGGGAGGCTCGGCCAGCTACGTGCGGGCCATGCGCTCACGGTGGAGCGTGGTCGAGCGTCTGAGATGTCCGGTGTTGGGTGTACGGCGCGACTTCACCGGTGTAGAAGTCATCAGCGCGGCAGGCGCCGAGCGGTTCGATCAAGCGGTGATGGCCTGCCATAGTGACGAGGCTCTCAGGCTGCTGGCGGATCCCAGTGAGCGCGAGCGCGACATACTCGGGGCGATTCGTTATCAGCCCAATGACGTCGTGCTCCATACGGATGCCGCCGTGCTGCCGCGTCATCCAAAGGCGTGGGCAGCCTGGAATGTCCATATCCCGCGCTGCGTGGGGGCCGGCTGCACTGTCAGCTACTGCATGAACATTCTGCAGGGGCTGGAATCCCGCGAGCCCTTCGTGGTGACACTGAATCGCACAGACGCGATCGACCCGTCGCGCATCTTGCGCCGGATGCTCTATCACCACCCGGTTTATGACGCCGCGGCCGTGGCCGCTCAGAAGCGCAAGCACGAAATCCAAGGCAGGCAGCGCACCTGGTTCGCGGGTGCGTACTGGGGCTGGGGGTTTCACGAGGACGGCTTGCGAAGCGCGGTGGACGCAGTGAACGCCCTACAATGTGGTATCGGTGCGATGACCTTCGCTACTGCATCTCCCACACGAGCGGTGGCGTGATGCTCGCGAGCGCCGTCTATGAAGGCGTTGTTAGACACCGCCGCCACTCGCCGAGAGCGCATGTGTTCAGGTATCGGATGGCGCAACTCTATCTCGACCTGGACGAGCTGGATCGGGTATTTCGCGGCCGATGGCTATGGTCCGCAGGCCGGCCGAACCTGGCGCAGTGGCGGCGTTCGGATTACCTCGGCCCGGACGAAATTCCGCTTGCGGAAGCTGTGAGGCAGCGCATCGCGCTTGCGATCGGCCGTGCGCCCTCGGGTCCGATCCGCTTGCTCACCCATGCGCGGTACGCGGGCTACATTTTCAACCCCGTGAGTTTCTATTACTGCTATCGGCCTGATGGCACGACCTTGGATTCCATCCTCGCGGAAATAACAAACACTCCCTGGAAGGAGCGCCATTCTTACGTCCTGCCCGTTTCCGGGGCAGAGCGCCGCGGTCGTGCATTCACCTGGGAGCTCGACAAGACGTTCCATGTTTCTCCTTTCATGCCAATGGAACGTGCATACCAGTGGAGATTCACTGTGCCCGAACGCACTCTTCATGTGCACATGCGCGTGCAGAAAGGTCACCAGGTTGACTTCGACGCCACGTTGGCTCTGGAGCGGCGGCCGCTCGATGGCCGCTCACTTGCCCGGGTGCTCTGGCGGTATCCGTTGATGACCCTCCAGGTGATCGGGGCTATCCATTGGCAGGCGCTACGCCTGTGGCTTAAAAACATTCCGGTTTATGAACACCCGATGCCCACATCCTCGCAGCACGGAAATCAATGATGAATGAAATTACTCTAAAGGCACGGCAGGCTACTCCGGGCGCCCTCCCGGAGCGCTTTTTTCGCCACCAACTGTTGCAGCGGCTGTCCGGTATCCAACACGGCAGGATCCTCATACACGATCCGCGGGGACGGGTGGAGCTGGGCGACCTTGCGTGCGCGCCCGCCGTGAATATCCGGGTGCACGACATGGCCTTTTATTCACGAATCGGTACACAGGGTAGTGTTGGTGCGGGCGACGCTTATGGTGACGGCTTGTGGAGCTGCGACGACCTCGTCGGCCTCGTGCGTCTGCTGGTTCGTAACCGCGATCTTCTCGATGGAATGGAAGCCGGGCTGGCGCGCTTCGGCGGCTGGGTGCTGCGCCTGTGGCATGCCCTCAACCGGAACACACGCGCTGGCAGCCGACGCAACATCGCTGCCCACTATGATCAGGGTAACGAATTCTTCGCAACGTTCCTGTCAGGGGACATGATGTACTCCTCGGCATTGTGGCACGACGCGAACGATACGCTGGAGCAGGCATCGAGACGCAAGCTCGACGTGATCTGTCAGAAGTTGGATATCAAGCCAGGTGAGCGGATCCTGGAGATCGGGACGGGGTGGGGCGGCTTTGCGCTCCATGCCGCAAAACACTACGGATGCCATGTCACTACCACGACCTTGTCGCGCGAGCAACAGGCGTTCGCCAGGCGGCGCGTGGCCGAAGAGGGTTTATCGGCAAGGATTGAGGTCCTGCTCGATGATTATCGCGACCTGGAAGGCCGGTATGACAAAGTGGTGTCCATAGAGATGATCGAGGCCATCGGGGCGCAGTACCTCGAAACGTATTTCGCCAAGTTGGCGAGCCTCCTCGAGCCTGGAGGCCGGGTGCTCATCCAGGCCATCACCATCGAGGATCACCGCTACGAGCAGGCCCTTGCGGAGGTGGACTTCATAAAGCGCTACGTGTTTCCCGGCAGCTTCATTCCTTCGATCAATGCGATGGTGGCTGCCAAGACTCGCGCGACCGATCTGGCGATCGTGCATCTCGAGGATTTTGGGCTGTCGTACGCGCGCACCCTGCATGCCTGGCGCACCCGCTTCCTGTCGCACCTGGCCGAAGTTCGCGCGCAGCGCTTCGATGAACGGTTCATCCGATTGTGGGAGTTCTATCTGGCGTACTGTGAGGGCGGGTTCCTGGAGCGCTCCATCGGGGTATGTCATCTACTGCTGAGGCGGCCGGGCAATGCGGGCGGTCAGTAGCTTTATGGGTTGCCGGGCAGGCGCCCTGCGGCGCGGGCTGACGTGGCCTGTTTCCAATCTGGTATGGGCCGGCGGAGGGCTGGTGTTTGCCCTGATGGGAAGCCTTGAGGCCACTCCGCCCTGGAGAGCTCCATGAGCGTAATGACACAACTCCTGCTCCTCGCCACTGTCATGGTGCCGGTCATGTCGTTGGGCTGGCTCTGGCAGGCCAGCCACACCAACGCTGGGATAGTCGATGTCCTGTGGTCGGCAGGCCTGGGCTTCGCCGCCATGCTGGCGGCGTCAACCGGCCAGGGAGCGCTCGAGCCGCGCTGCGCTCTGGCAGTTCTCGCAGGGGTCTGGGCCGTGCGCCTGGCATTGTACTTGTGGGGCCGGGTGGGCGCGGAGCGCGAAGACGGCCGGTACCAACATCTGCGCCGATACTGGGGTGGCGGTGCCGGCTCGCAATGGAAATTCTTCCTGTTTTTCCAGTTTCAGGCCCTGTTGGTATTGGTATTCGCTCTGCCTTTCGTTGCCGTGGCACGCAACCCGGTCAGCGGCATGACGCCGGCTTTGGCTATTGCCTTTGTGATCTGGCTGACGAGCGTGGCCGGGGAGTCGATCGCGGACGCCCAGCTCGCCCGTTTTCGCCGCGATCCCACCAATCGGGGCCGCACGTGCAGGTCGGGTCTGTGGCGATATTCACGCCACCCGAACTACTTCTTCGAGTGGCTCCATTGGTTTACCTACGTCGCACTCGCGTGGGGCTCACCGTGGGTAGGGTTGGCTTGGCTCGGTCCGGCGTTGATGTATGTGTTTCTACGATGGATCAGTGGTATCCCTTATACGGAGGCGCAGGGCTTACGCACCCGTGGGGAGGATTATCGCGATTATCAGCGAACCACTTCCATGTTGTTTCCCTGGTTTCCGAAATCGAGCGCGTCCATGAGGAGCTTGTCATGAATACCACCGTCCTCGCGTCCGCCGAGTTGGCTGCCGATCGGCCCGCGCCCGGCCTGTTGGGTCTTGCCGAACGCGGTCTGCTACCCGATCGACTGATCCGACTGGGAATACGGCGCCTGTGTGGCGAGCGCCTGCGGATGGAAGGTCGCGGCAGCCCGGAAGAGCAGGCCCGGCGATTCGGGCGTTTCATCGAAGCGCTCAGGAACAGTCCGGTGGCCATTCATACCGAAGCGGCGAATGCCCAGCATTATGAGCTGCCCGCCGCATTCTTCGAGCTCTGTCTGGGAAAACGACTGAAGTATTCGTCGTGCTACTACCCTGAAGGGATCGAGTCGCTGGAGCAAGCGGAAGAGTCCATGCTTGCGCTCTACGGCGTACGAGCGGAGCTCGCCGACGGTCAGGACATCCTGGAGCTCGGATGCGGTTGGGGCTCCTTGACGCTATGGATGGCGGAGCGGTACCCGCATTCCCATATCACGGCAGTTTCGAACTCGCGCTCCCAGGGTGCCTACATACAGCAGCGCTGCCAGGAGCGTGGCTTGCGTAACGTTCGGGTCATCACCGGCGATGCCAACTCTCTCGCCCTCGGCGCGGAGGAATTCGATCGCTGTGTATCCGTCGAGATGTTCGAGCACATGCGCAACTACGAGGTGTTGCTGGCGCGCATCGCGAGCTGGCTGCGCCCGGCGGGCAAGTTGTTCGTGCACGTTTTTGTCCATCGGGATTACATGTATCCTTTTGAGACGGCCGGTGAGGACAACTGGCTCGGCCGGCACTTCTTCACCGGCGGCCTGATGCCCGCGATCGAGACGTTGTTATGGTTCCAGCGTGATCTGATGCTCGAGGAGCGTTGGAGCCTGTCCGGCAAGCACTATGAGCGTACCGCGAATGACTGGCTCGCCAATCAGGACCGCCACCGCGAAGCCGTGCTGCACATATTGGGCCGGGCTTATGGCGCCGAGCTCGCCGGATTGTGGTTCCAGCGCTGGCGCATGTTCTGGATGGCCTGCGCCGAGCTTTTCGGTTACGACAACGGGCGCCAGTGGCTCGTGGCCCACTACCGCTTCGTGCGACCATGAGTATCTCGATCCACTGGCGCGCGCCAACATTCTGGGGTATGGCCTTGATGACTGTGCTGTTATCCGGGTGCCGCACACAAGCTCGTATGCCTACCGTGGAGCAAGTCGACTTGCGGCGCTATCAGGGCGATTGGTATGTCATCGCAGCGATTCCGAGTTATCTCGAGCGTCACGCCTACAATGCCATCGAGTCCTATTCCTTGCGTGCGGACGGTAAGATCCAGACCACTTTTCGATACCGCAACGGATCTTTTACAGCACCGGTGAAAACCATGCGTCCCGTGGGTACTGTACGGCCCGGGACAGGTCAGGCCGTGTGGGGTATGCAGTTCATCTGGCCCATCAGCGCCGAATATCTCGTGGTCTACCTCGATCCCGGGTATCAGACCGTCATCGTGGGCCGCAACAAGCGAGATTACGTGTGGATCATGGCACGCACTCCCACGTTACCCGAGCCTGAGTACGAGCATCTGGTCGAGCGCGTCGCCGCGTTGGGGTACGATGTTGGCAAGCTACGCAAAGTTCCGCAGCGTTGGCCGGAGTCTTGAGGGTGTCCATGAGCGTTACCAGACCTGTTTCCCAGGCAGTGGAGCTCGATCCGCTGCTTCTGCAGACCGCGGCGGGGGACCGGGGGGCTTTTGGCGAGCTTTACCGGCGCACATCACCGCGTCTGCTGGGTATCTGTGTGCGAATGCTTGCGGACCGCCGTGAAGCCGAGGAGGTTTTGCAAGAAGCTTACGTCACCGTGTGGCAGCGCGCAAAAGCGTTTGATCCAGCGCGTGCGAGCGCCATGACGTGGCTGATCGCACTGGTCCGGAACAAGGCCATCGACAGATTGCGCCAGCATCGGGGGCCGCCAGAGGACTCCGCTGTGGAGCTCGAATCGATCCCCGATGAGGATTCAACGCCCGCCCTACGTGCCGAGCGGGGTGAGGAATATCTCCGGCTGGAGCAGTGTATGGACGAGCTCGAGCCCAAACAGCGAAGCTCCATTCGGGAAGCGTTTTTCAGCGGACTTACCTACAACGCCCTGGCGGAGCGCGCGGCGGTGCCGTTGGGGACGATGAAGAGCTGGATCCGACGCGGCTTGCTCCAATTGCGCGCTTGCCTGGAAACATGAACACTTCGCACGACGATGACCAGAACAACCTGCGTTACGCCGAATATGTACTCGGTGTGCTCGATGCCGACGCGCGTGCCGCGGTCGCGCGCGAAGTGGCTACGAGCGACGAGGCCGCCGTGGCTGTGGCACTCTGGCAGCGGCGGCTTGCACCTATGGTCGAGTCGCTACCGGAGGTGACACCATCAGCCCCAGTCTGGCTTCGGATCCGCCAGGCGCTGGGGTGGGATGCACCCAGGGAAAGTCGGCCTGTTGGTTTCTGGGGCACTCCGCGTCCCTGGCAGTGGATCAGCCTCGGGGCCTCACTGATGGCTGTGTTTTGCCTGGTGTTGTTGTTCAGGGCTCCGGTGGGGGGCGGAAGTCCAAAGGGCGCCCACATCGCGCTGATGGTCTCGAGCATTCGCCAGGACGACGGCGTGACCGACTGGACAGCCACCATGGACCTCGACCGCAAGCAGATACTCGTGATTCCGGCTTCCTTGCCTTCAGTGCCCAACGGCCGCAGCACGCAACTTTGGCTGATTCCCGCCGGCAAGGCCCCGATTTCCGTTGGAGTATTCGCGGCTGGCAGCGCAACCGTCCTGCCGCTCAGCCAGGAGCTGCTGGCTCAGCTCGGACCCACCGCCTCGCTCGCCGTGTCGTATGAGCCGCCCGGTGGCTCTCCGACCGGGCAGCCTACGGGCACGGTAATTGCCCGAGGCGCGATCAGCGGCGCGCCCACTTAAGGGAGGGGACTCGATTTCCAGTGTCTAACCCTCACCGGCCGGAGCTGACGGGCGAAGGCATTGCCGACTTTGCGCAAGCTCTCCGCCGTCGAGGTGGCAACCGCGAGAATCGCGGCGGAGCGTCGGGATCAGCGACCGCGGGTCAATAATTGATCGAGAATGCCGTCCTGATTGAAGTGCTCGGCAGTCACACGATCCCAGCCGCCGAATGTGTCTTCTACGGAGGCGAGTTGCACCAGGGGGAACTGCGCCTGGTAGCGTAGCGCCACGGCAGGGTCGCGCACCCGGAAGAAGTGCTTGGCCAGGATCTCCTGCGCCTCGGCGCTGTAGAGGAACCGCAGGTATGCGCTCGCGACCGGGCGCGTGCCGCGCCGGTCCACTACCTTGTCGACGACGGCTACCGGAAAATCCGCGCGTACGCTGACCGAGGGATAGGCTACCTCGAGCCGGGCTTGTGAGTATTCGTTTCTGATTGCAATGACTTCAGACTCGAAAGTCACCAGTACATCGCCAATGCCTCGTTCGACGAATGTGTTCGTCGCGCCCCGGCCGCCGGTGTCGAACACTGGCACGTTTTTCAACACCTGACTCACGAACGCTTTTGTTTTGGCCGCGTCGCCCGCGAAGTGGCGCAGCGCGTAGGCGTAGGCGGAAAGATAGGTGTAGCGGCCGTTACCGGATGTCTTGGGGTTTGGGAATACAGGCTGAATGCCCGGACGGGCGAGATCATTCCAGTCCTTGATGCCTTTGGGGTTTCCCGCGTGCACCAGGAATATTGGCAACGAATAGTAGGGGGAGGCATCGTTCGGAAATCGTCTGGCCCAGTCCGCGGCGACCAGGCCGGAGCGCGCGAGGAAATCGATGTCAGTAGGCTGGTTGAATGTTACTACGTCCGCCGCCAGCCCTTCCGCCACCGCGCCAGCCTGCTTCGATGATCCACCATGCGACTGATGGATCTCTACCGGGTGACCCGACTTCCTGAGCCATTCGGCCTCAAAGGCCGGATTGATCTGTGCGAAAAGCTCACGCGAGACGTCGTACGATGCATTCAGTATCGCAACTTTCTGGTCTGCGGCGAATAGTGTTCTCGCTACGCACAGCAGCAGTACGGCCGACAGCTTCGCCATTCGTCTCAACGCCGAATTCCCCGGCAGCGACGAAGACGGGGCACAGTCTTCCCAAACGGTGACGGTGGAGTCCACGTGGTTGCGCTGTGGCCGAAACATTGCACTCGGGCGCTTGGCAGTCGTTTGCAGCCGGCCGCAAAACAGGGCGGCTCGTTGGATCAGGAGTGTTGCGCTGTCACTTCCGCATATAGCCATTTGATGAAGCGTTCGGAGCTCTGCGCCGCCTGTGGCACTTGTCCGTCGAAATCCGCTGTCGGCCTGGCCGCGATCACTTCCTCCACGGTCTTGCCCTGCGCCGCCAGGGCAGCAACTTTATCGCGGACGGCAAGGATCAGATCGCGTGTCGCGATCAGCCCATTGCGGTCGGTGATGGGGCCATGTCCCGGAATGATCCTGGTATGAGGACCCGCCCGCCCGATGGTGGCGCCAAGTCCGTCGAGAATGCCATTCAGACTGCCGCCGTTCTTCAGGTCGACGAAAGGGTACCCTACGCTGCGGTAGTAATCTCCCACTGCCAGGATGTCATGATGGGGAAAGCTCACCAGCGTGTCGCCGTCGGTGTGAGCGTTGCGGATGGGAATCAGGCGCACGTCCTCGCCATTGAGGTGAATCGACACCGGGCCATCGTAGGTAACCACCGGCAGTGCCAGGGGCGGGGCCGGTATGCCGGGCGTTCCGTCCGGCGCAGGACCGGGGTGCTCGAGCCGGGCGCGTAGCTGATCGCGGCTGAAGAGGAGGGCACCGAGCCTGGCGAAGTTCTCGTTGCCGCCTGTGTGATCGCCATGCACGTGCGTATCGATCAGAAAGCGGATCGGCTTATCGGAGATCTTGCGGATCGCGGCGACCAGCTTGTCGGTGAGTGGCGCGAACTGCGAGTCCACCAGCAATACGCCATCGGGCCCGGTCAACACACTGATGGTACCGCCCTGGCCCTCGAGGGTATAGAAGTCATCCGCGAGCCGGGTCGTTTTGACTTCGACCGTACTGAAGTCGGGAGTGCGTTGTTGAGCGGGAGCGGCACTCGCGACGGCCGCGGAGGCGACCAACAGCAGCAGTTGTCCCGAATGTGGCAGTTTCATTTTCGTTGTCTTCCAACAGGCCTTGCGGGAGCGGCAGCATACAGCAGCGCTACGCCAAGCTGGCATAGCGAAACGGAATGTGATGATTCCGGCCAGCCCACAGCGCTTCGTCCAGGCGGGCGGCTGCTGACCGCCAAACCGCAAGCAACTCGACGTGGGGAGAGTTTTCCCGCGCGCTTCGCACTGCTTTCGTAACAGGTCAGCTCGAAAACGGCGTTTCTCGCCATCCGCGCGCATGCTCTAACATTGGGGTGAAGATATTGACCACACGCCACGGGGCTTCACGCGCGCGCCTTCCCGCTGAGCGGGATTCGGGCGGGCTTGCAAGAATGGTGTTGGTCGCGTGATACCGGAATGTTACCATGCTCGCTGCGTAGGCCCCCTGGCCCAGCCGCATGTGTCGTGTCCGTCTCGAGGCCGGTGACTGACAGTCCATGACTGAATGGAATGACGCCATAGACACTGAGGCTTTCCCGCCAGGGGTGTGCGCGGGCTATCGTGTCGTGCAACAGCCCGGTATCGCGGCGTCAGCATTGCGCTGACGTCACGGTCCGTTGGAGGCAGCCATGACTGAATTGGTATCGACGCGCGGCACCCCCCTTACACTACCGCCAGGCAGCGCTGGCGCGGTACTCAACGCTGATCCTGTTGCGCCGCACCCGCTGCTGGTGCGAGCCCGCGAGCGGGCACCTGCAACTAAGCCGGGATATGCGGGGAACGTCACACCGCAGGAGGCATGGGAGCTCATTTCCTCTCATTCGGCCGTGCTGGTCGACGTGCGCACCGCGGAGGAACGGCAGCTTGTCGGGCGGGTTCCCGAGAGCATCCACGTCCCTTGGGCGACGGGCCTCAACCTGCAGAAAAATCCGCGCTTCGTGCGCGAGCTGGAATCGAAGGTACGCCGCGACGACGTGGTGCTCCTACTGTGCCGCACCGGAAGCCGCTCCGTAGCGGCAGCACAGGCGCTGACCGAAGCTCGATTTCGTAGCGCTTTCAATGTATTGGAGGGCTTCGAAGGGGAGCTGGACGAATTCGCGCAGCGTGGCAACCGCAATGGGTGGCGGTTCCACCGGCTGCCTTGGGTCCAGGACTGACCCGGGCCACCCCGCCCCGACCCCGCCTCTCCCCAACGGCCGGCTCCACTCCGGCCGTTTCTCACGAGCGTTCCTCAATAGCCTCTTATAACCAACGCGGTGCATAGCATGATTCGTTATATCCATATGCTTTAAAGTTAAGTGGCAGAATGGCGGCCGCGTCCGGGCTCAAGCCCGAATATCCAAAAGGACACTCTGCTATGGCCGAAGGCCCACAAACTGCCCTGGCTCTGGGCGACCTGGCGGCACGTCAACTCGCCAATACCACCAAGACTGCTCCGCAGCTCTCGACCATCACCCCGCGCTGGCTGGCCCACCTGTTGCAGTGGATTCCGGTCGAAGCGGGTATCTACCGGCTCAACCGCGTGAAGAATCCGGAGGACCTGCGGATCTTGTGCGCCAAGCGCGACGAGTCGGAGTTGCCACAAACGTTCGTGGACTACGAGGAGCAGCCGCGCGAGTTCTATCTGAACGCGGTGACTACGGTCCTCGATGTCCACACACGTGTTTCGGATCTTTACAGCAGCCCGTACAACCAGATCGATCAACAGCTCCGCCTGATCATCGAGACAATCAAGGAGCAGCAGGAAAGCGAGCTGATCAACAACCAGGAATACGGACTGATCGCCAACGTCGTTGACCAACAGCGCATCTTTCCGAGCTCCTCGCTCGGCGTGCCGACGCCGGACGATCTGGACGAGCTGCTGACGAAGGTGTGGAAGGAGCCTGCGTTCTTCCTGACACACCCGAAGGCAATCGCCGCTTTCGGCCGCGAATGTACCCGGCGGGGCGTACCGCCGCCGACGGTAAGCCTGTTTGGCTCGCAGTTCATCACCTGGCGTGGGATACCGCTGGTTCCTTCGGATAAGGTTCCACTGACTGAGAATAAGACCAAAATCCTGCTGCTGCGGGTAGGTGAAAAGCGCCAGGGCGTCGTGGGATTGTTCCAGCCGGGCCTGCCCGGAGAGCAGAGCCCGGGCCTCTCCGTCCGCTTCATGGGAATCAATCGGCAGGCGATTGCCTCTTACCTGATCTCACTCTACTGCTCGCAGGCGATCCTGACGGACGACGCCCTGGCGGTCCTCGATGATGTCGAAGTGGGCAAGTGGCACGACTATGCGCATACCTACAAGTGAGTTGATACCAACTCCCGATGAGGTGCCGGCGGGTCTCCCGGACGTATCGACTCTGGCACGCATGGCCAATGCATTCTTCACGGCTTTGCCCGGCGCCGCGCAGGGTGCGGGACAGGTCGCTTCAGTCGCCTCATGGCCGCTCTCACCGGAGGAGACGGCATTGTCGGACCCGGCGGGTGTCCTCAATGCGCCCGGCGCACGCGCCGCGACTCCCGGGGACGCATTACCGCATGGCGCTCGTGCGCCTCAGGCTACCGAAGTCGGCGTGACAAGCCAGAATGTCCCCGATCCGCCCAAAGCTCCTGCCGTCGGCGCTACGAAAGCAGTCGTTGCGACGGCATCCCCCTTGCCCACATCTCCTTTTTATTTTCTCGAATACGCAGGCTCCGGCTGGGATGCCTTGGCCGGATCAGCTTCCAAGGCAATCAGCCTTCCAACAGCTCCGGTAGCCCATGCGCAGTCTCTCCCAAGCGGCTTCGATCTCGGCGGGTTGCGCGGATCGGCGGTGCCGGTATCAGGGTCGGCCGGTGGCGCGTCTGCACCGACGTTCTATTTCCTCGAGTCTACGTTGCCTGCCGCCGACGTTCGGAGACTGCAGGGCATAGGCCAGCATCCGGCATTCAACGTAGCGGCGATCCGGCGCGATTTCCCGATTCTTTCCGAGCGGGTCAACGGCCGTTCGCTCATCTGGCTGGACAACGCCGCGACCACGCAGAAGCCCCAGGCGGTCATCGATCGGCTGGCGCACTTCTACAGCCACCAGAATTCCAACATTCATCGCGCGGCCCACGAGCTGGCGGCTCGGGCGACAGATGCCTACGAGGGCGCTCGCGCCACTGTGCAGCGGTTCCTGGGCGCAAGCTCGCCCGAGGAGATCGTTTTCGTCCGCGGCGCCACGGAGGCCATCAATCTGGTCGCGCAGAGCTGGGGTCGCCAGAACATCCTCCCTGGAGATGAGATCGTCGTCTCTCACCTCGAGCACCACGCCAACATCGTTCCATGGCAGATGCTCGCAAGGGAGAAGGGGGCGCGCCTCAGAGTCATCCCCGTAGATGACAGCGGACAGATTCTGCTCGACGAATATCAGAAGCTCCTCAACTCACGGACCAGGCTTGTCTCCATCGCACACGTGTCCAACGCGCTCGGAACCATCGTACCGGTGCGTGAAGTGAGCGAACTGGCCCATCGCGCAGGCGCGAGGGTGTTGGTCGACGGCGCGCAGGCGGTCTCGCACATGCCTGTGGATGTGCGCGAGCTGAGCGCTGATTTTTATGTTTTCTCGGGACACAAGGTCTTTGGCCCGACGGGCATCGGAGTGTTGTACGGGACCGCCGAAATTCTCGAGTCCATGCCACCCTGGCAGGGCGGAGGCAATATGATTTCGGCGGTCACGTTCGAGCGCACTACCTATCAGAAGCCGCCAGCACGATTCGAGGCCGGAACCGGCAACATCGCCGATGCCGCAGGCCTCGCTGCCGCACTGGACTACGTCACCCGGCTGGGAATGGCCAACATCGATCGCTATGAGCACGACTTGCTGGCTTATGCCACCGCAGCCTTGCAGACAATTTCTGGTCTGCGACTGATTGGCACGGCGCGAGAGAAAGCCAGTGTGCTGTCATTCGTGCTCGACGGCTATGATCCGGTCGAAGTGGGGGCCGCCTTGAACGAGGAAGGGATTGCCGTGCGCGCCGGCCATCACTGCGCCGAGCCCATCCTGAATCGGTTCGGCGTGAAGGCGACGGTCAGGCCCTCACTCGCATTCTACAACACATGTGAAGAGGTTGACACGCTCGCCGCGGCGCTGCGCCGGCTGATCGCTCAACAGGGGCGGCGTTAGTCCACCTCACCGTCGCCCATACGCTGTATACGGCACGCCTCTTGCTGAAGCTCGGTATGGCCATAACCGACAGTAGGAGGTGTGCATGACCAAGGCAAACATTCTGGGCCTCGCGGCGTTGTCCCTTATGTTGACCCTGAGCGGTTGTAACAAGGCGGAACCGCCCGACAAGGTAGCCAAGGACGTGTCCAACGCGACCGTCTCAGCGGAGAAGAAGGAGCAGCGCCAGGAGGAGAAGGACGCCAAAGCGGACGCCGCTGCGGCGACTGCTATTGCAAATGGCCTGGACAAGGCCGCCACGAAGGAGGCCAATGCGGCCGCTGACGACGCCGTCACGCAGGCGGAGGGCGAGAACAAGATTGCCCGCGCGAAATGCGAGGCCCTGGCAGGCGATGCGCAGAAGACCTGCAAAGATCAGGCGGATGCACGGCTCGACGAGGTCAAGCAACGCGCGAAGGCGTTGAAGTCGGATCGGGGTTGAGCCGGCCCGAGCAGGCTGCGGGTCCTCCCTTACGGAAGGACCCGCAGACCAAAGGCAATTCAGGCACAGCCGCCATACAGCCGATAGTCACAGTTGTCGCGCAACCGCCTCCACCTTGCGAAATACTCTCAAGAAGTTACCGCCCCAGATCTTGCGGATCTGCTCCTCCGAATACCCACGCCGCACCAGCTCCCGGGTTACGTTCGGTGCTTCACTCTCGTCGTTGAACCCGGCGATACCCGCACCGTGATTGAAGTCGCTGCCGATTCCTACGTAGTCGATCCCAATATGCTTGACGAGATAGTCGATGTGATCGACGTAGTCGGTCAATGTCGCTTTTGGCATCAGCTCGCGAAACTCACGCATGAAGGCGGCGCGCGCTTCCGGAGACAATGCGTCGATGCCTTCTTCCGCGCCGATCGGGCCGTGGTTGCGTGTTGGCGTCAACCCATACTTGTTGCGCAGCACGGCCGCCTTGGCGTCGAAATCTTGCGATAGCGGGCGAAGGTACGGGTTGAAAGGCGTCACATGCACTACCCCGCCATTGCCCTTGATGGCTTCGAGCTCCGCGTCGCTGAGGTTGCGGGTATTGTCGACAAGGGCGCGCACATTGGAATGACTGGCAACGACCGGAGCCTTGCTTAGCGCAATCACTTGCAGCACGCCTTCCGGCGTAAGTTGCGACACATCGATGACGATACCTAGCTGGTTCATTCGGGTAACCGCCGCTCGTCCCAGCGGTGACAGGCCGTGGTGCTCGACAGCCGGCTCGCCGGTCGGGCGCGACGAGTCGGCAAAGTCATTGTTACCCGCGTGCGTCAGTCCCAACAGGCGGACGCCGTCACGGTAAAGTCCATCAATCGCCGAAAGATCGCTGCCGAGCGAGCGCGCGTTCAGGAAGCTCTCGATGATCGCGATCTTGCCGGCCGCGTGGATGCTCTCAATGTCCTTCGCGGTCAAGGCGAGCGCAACTCGCTGCGGATGATCCCTCAGAAAAGATCGAATCCAGGCCAGCTTGGCGTCGGCTTCGGCACGGGCCACCTTGACGCCCTCAGGTGTCCGCGGCCCCGGTCCCACCGCGATGGCGAAAGCGACGGCACCAATGCCTCCCCTGGTGAGATTGTCCAGATCGGTCCTCGAGGAATGCCCGGGCGCGTAATTCAACTCGGACGCCCCGGGGAGCAATATATCTGTATGCGCGTCGATCTTGAGGAGGCCAGCGTCGATCGCGCGCGCTTTGGCGTCGATGCCGGCATCCGAGGCGGGCACCGCCTCGGATATCGAAGAAAACAGCGGCGCGAACACGAGCGCTGCCCGGAGCCAGGTAAGAAGTCTCATTCGCTCGATTCCTATGTCAGGGCTACAGGGGCCCGATGAGTAAAACTGGATGAAAAGCCGGCGTCCGATGAGGAGCGCTTCACGGATGTGTTGACTGGCCTCTATCAGCGTCGACTCGGCCTTCAAAAGCTATAAGTCGCTCGCGTGTAGTAGTATCCGCCGTCAATGCCGACGCCCGTGTACGCATCGAACCGTTGCGCTCCGAGATAACGCTGCGCGGGAGGCAGCTCCTTGGGGTATACGTTGAAGAGATTGTTGGCGCCCACGGTCCACTGGAACCCGCTCCATGCGTAACCGATCTCGAGGTTCGTAATGTAGCGTGGGTCATTGACGGACTCGTAGAATTGAGTGATCGAGAAGGCGTTGGGCCCGGTGTAATATTGATCCAGGGACACGGTCTTGCCATAACGGATCTCGTGCAGCGTGGCAAGGAACCCCCGCATTTTCCAGACTCCACCGAAGATGATTTTGCTCTCGGGCGAGTCGCTGGTCAGGTAAGCCGCCTGTTGCGCGTCGAGCAGCGGATTTCCGTTGCCGTCCAGGCCGATGCGTGTCAAGAGCGTGCGGTTATAGTTGGCCGCCAGGTCCCAGTCGACGGTTCCGGCGCTTCCAAGATCTGTGCGGTAGTCCGCCGTCAAATCAACGCCATAGGTCTTTGTATCGGCTCCGTTGGAGAAAAAGACTGCGGTGACGTCCGCAGGTACGATCCCCGCCGGGAACGTAACTCCGTTCTGTTGTAACGCGTTGATGGCTTGCTGCCCAGCGTAACTGCCACCATCTACAATGCGGTTCGTGATCCTGATGTAGTAGCCGTCCACGGCGGCGTGCAACCCGTCAATCGGTTCCGTCACTGCGCCGAGGCTGAAGCTGACTGACTTCTCGGGCTGCAATGTGCCGGCTCCCAGGGCTTTGGCGGCCGGCGATCCGGCTGCTATCTGGCCGCTCGCCCCGGTGGGTGAGACGCCCAACGCGGCATAGAATTCCTGCGCGAGGGAGGGCGCCCTGAATCCGTTGGTCGCCGTAGCGCGCAACGCGAAGCGCGGGCTGAAGTCGTAGCGCGTCGATAGCTTTCCGCTGGTGGTATCGCCGAAGTCGGTGTAGTGCTCGCGGCGGCCGGCGACGTCGATTTGCCAATGCGGCGACAAATTCGCCGCCAGGTCTATATAGCCGGCGGAGTTGCTCCGCGAATGTGATCCCGCATTCACCGGGGATAGTCCTTGCTCGGACTGAGCGCCGCCATGCTCGTACGATGCCGGATCACCGGGCCGTATTTTGTAGGTCTCACGTCGCCATTCACCGCCGAAAGCGATGTTGAGCGGCGCGCTGAGGCCCAGGTCGACCGGACGCGTCAGATCCAGGGTGTTCGTCCATTGGGTGATTTTGAAGCTCGCAACGTGAAAGGAGGTGGGAGTGCTGCCAGTGGCGGCGAACAGCCCGGGGTTGCCGGTGTGAATTACACGGAGCCCGTCGTTGTCACCACCGTAAGTGGAGGAAAGGTCCCATCGCCAGCCCAGGAATCGGCTGCCACGCACACCCAAAGTTGCAGCGAAGTCATTCTCATCGATCGTGGCAAGCGGCGAGAACCCGCCTGGATAGATCGCGGGAAGAATGTTGGGCAGCCGGTAGTTCTCGTACGACTGCGCGTCGCGATGAGCATAGGTCGCGAAGCTGTAAATCTCCGCGGCGTCGCCCGCGAGCGGCTTGGCAGCATTGTAGGCGGCCAACTCGCGCTCGATTTCCGGGTCTCCGAATATGTCGTTGTCGAAGGCTCCGGTCCGCGAATCCGCGCCCGAGCGCACGCTGTGGTTGTGGTGATCGTAATCACCGCTCAAATGCAAGAACCCATCGTCCCCAAATTTGATGCCGGCATCGCCGCCGCCTTCGGCAGTGAAGCCGCCGCCATCGTAGTAGTTGCCCACGTTCGCGCTGAAGTTGCCGCCCTGGCTGCCCGACTTCAGGATGATGTTGATGACGCCGGCGATCGCGTCACTGCCGTATTGCGCTGCTGCGCCGTCTCGGAGCACTTCGATGTGGTCGATGGCACTCAAAGGTATCAAATCGAGATCGACGGGAGCCGACCCTTGCAATGGGCCACCGTCGGCATAGATGTTGGCGGTGGTATGGCGCCTTTTCCCGTTGATCAGGATGAGGACGTGGTCGGGGCTCAGTCCCCTCAGTTGCACCGTGTTGGTAAGTGCGCCGTAATCGCCGGCAAAAGCCGCGTGGTTCAATGAAGGCAGGACGCGCTCCAAGGCGTCTCTGAGGTCCGTGGCTCCGGTTGCCTGCAAGGCGGCGGCCGGCAACACGTCTATGGGGGCAGCACTGTCGCGAACCCTTACGTTGGACTCGCGCGTGCCTGTCACGATGATGGATTCGGCGGCGTCATCAGGTGCGCTGGCCACCTCCTCGGTAGCCGTACCGGCCGCGGCAGGCGCGGAGTGAGCTGCTGTCAGGAATACCATCGTGGCAAGTGTCAGGGTCCCGTACGGGGGCGGTCGAGTTGCCGGAATTCTCGTCATGTTTGTTATGTCGGTAACGTTTGCTATACGGAAGTTGCCGGTGTCAGTCTTGATTCTGGCCGGGTGCGCGACGGAGACGCTAACCGGGTCGCGGGCCGAGATCCAATAACGTTGCATCCTGATCAGTTGACCGGAGGTTATGCTCGTAACCACGAGCCACCTGACAGCCGGGGAGTGTTAGATGGATCTACGGTTGCGGATCATGTCCCGCGGCGCGCTAGACCACCGCTGTGGCGATGTGCAGCCGGCCGGATGCAGTCCGGCCGCGCACCCGGAGGATCACGCCACGCGGGTAATGAGCCTGTCTTGGCGCCCCTGCGTTGGCATCATCTTCCATACGCTTCCGGAGGAGGCGGCACATCCGGCAGGGGGGGTACGTCGTACCCGCGCGTACCATCAGCCCGGATGGGGCCCGGCCCGGGACCGATATGGTCTCGATCGATGTTGTTTTCAGCGCAGACGTACTCTTTCAGTCCTTCGCCAGGACTGCCGGCAATCCAGGTTCGTGAGTAGGCGAACGGATGCAGGTAGAACTTCGGGTCGTCGACCGTAAGGTCGAGATGGATGTGATTGGCATCTGGCCGGGTCCAGCGTTCCACCACGTGCATCGCGTCGCTCTGTGGATTACCGTTTTCGTCGATCCAGATCGGATCATCTTTCAGCCCGACCGTATCGATGACGAGTGTGTCGCCTTCCCAGTGGCCGATCTTGTCACCGAAGAAGCTCGGGTCCGGGTCAACAGCGTGCTTGCGGCCGTCCACCGGAACCAGGCGAAAGTAGGTGTACATGTAGAGGAAGACTACGCGCGTCTTGTTTTGAACGATCTCGAACGGCAAGACGCTGGCGCTGTGGCGTGGGATACCGCCAATGATACATAGGGCCTCAGGATCGACTGTCTCGGTGAGATTGTGCTCGAGCGCTGCCTTGCCTGCCGGAGTCAGCGGGAGTTTGAAACCGGGCAGATCCTTGCCGATATTTCCGATAGGCTTGGTAGCCGGCGAGCTCTTCCAGAATCCGCTGAGGTCGGGATGCCCGTCCGGCGTGCGAGGCGCTGGAGGTGAGGGACCCTGCGGTTCTTTGCCGTACAGCAGTGACTCTTCTTCCCCTGCTGGTGCAGCTCGTATGCCCCTCCTTGCATCCGCGGCGGGGGTATCGGCGGCCATCATGGAGGTGAACACCATCCACAGCGCTGTCAGGACGGGGGCTCTGATCGAACCGAAGCTCATCGCGTTCGCACCGCCGGCGTTTCCGCTCCACTTCCGGAGGTATCTCCGTACACGATCCGGCCGTCCGGCAGGGTAACGCGCCGCGCGTCAATCAGCCGCGAGCCGTCCTTTGCAAGATAGCCGTCGACAATCAGCTTGTCCCCGAGTTTGATATCCCCTTTCCTCCAACCCCGGCGTGAGAGCGCGCCGGGGCTTGCAGACTCACAGGACCAGATGTAGGTATTGCCCTGCGCGTCAGTGACTTCGAGAAAGAAGTAAGAATGTGGGTTGGTCCACTGGATTCGCTTGATCGTGCCGATCAAGCGGACGGGTTTGTTGCCGTCGAACTCGGCCGCGAACGAATGATGAGCGCCCGCCACGCCCGACAGAAGCAAGCCTGCAGCCATGATCGAGCCGAGCTGCGCGATGCATGCTGGGGTGCGTTGATTCTTCATCGTCGCGGATCAGCCCGGTCCCATGGGTGTCGCCGACCCATTGGAAACGGCCGCATTGACGACAGGTTTTTCGGCAAGGAGCTGCTCGATCCTGGTCGTAAACTCCTTCTTCAACTGCCGGTGGAACTCGCCGCTCGCCGGCGATGCAAATCCCGAATGCACGCCTCTCACCCGGCCGTCCCGGCCGATGAAGAAGGTTGCGGGCCAGGTGTTGAGATTGACTGCCTGTGGGATCTTCTCCCACATTTCCGCCGGGGCACCGGCTATCAAGTACGTGTACTTGACGCCGTATTGCTTCACGAAGGCTCGCTCGCGCTCCAGGCCGCCCTGTTGCTCCGGCTCCTCGAAATCCAAAGCGACGATGGCGAGCCCCTTGTCACGATACTTCTTGTCGAGTTGAACCAGATACTGCGCCTCGTCGTGGCAGTTGGGGCACCAGGTGCCGGTTACGATGGCGAGCACCACTTTGCCTTTGAAGCGCGGGTCTTCGCTCGATATCCGATGGCCATCGACGTCGGGGAAGTTGAAGGTGAACTTTTCGTTCGGATCGCGCACTGTGGTGTGCGTTTCGTAGTTTTCGGGTTCAGGAAGGCCTTTTGCGCGTGCGACCTCGGTCCGGTATGCGGTCAGGGTTGGAGCGTAACGTCCGTCGGCAATGGCATCGTTATACGCTGAGCCGCCGGCATTCGGCCGTGAGGCGACCGAGTCCACGCGCTCCGGATTCTGAGCTATCCGTAGAGTCGAATCCTTGTCCAACGAGACAACGATGACTCCGGGGCGCGACCCGTCGAAGTGACTCAACACCCACTTGCCATCATGGTAAGTCCCGCTGTATGCGCCCGTGTCGCCATCGACGCGGAGGATCGTGGCCGCGACCTCGGGCCCGTGTTGTTGCACGATGAAGCGGAAGGCCTTCTCTCCTTTGGATGAGGGGGTGTCCAGAGGTATCTCCCAGGACCCGGCGATGGAAGGAGCGTCGGCGGCTTGCGCGCCATCGGGCGCATGGCGGCTGGCTTCAAAGCCGTATTCCGCGCTGGCGCCGCGATTGTGCGTGACCACGTTGCCGCTCAGCTTCCCGTCGTGGAGGGTGGCGGTAATCGTCGTCAGGTAGTGTTCGATATGTAGAATGAGCTTGCCATCCTGCCAGGTGGCGCTCGTCGTGTCCTCATACGGATCGAAACCGTTGTAGAAGGTCCCTTTGAGCGAAGGACCCGATCCGGAGATGTCGAGGCGGAAAGGGATCACGTTTCCCGTGCTGGTAGTGAGACTCGCGTCCCATCGGCCATCGATCGGATCGGAGGACGCGTGGGCACTGGCCACCGCGCCGCCGGCCAACACAATGGCAATACCCGTATTTTTGAGAAGCATGTGCATGTTGTCTCCCTGACTGTGCGGATTGCAAAGAAGTGATCGCTAACGGAAGCGGGTCATCACAGGCTCTTGCGCGGCCTTCAGTCGATGATCGCCGGCATACTGGCTCCATTCCTCAGGCAATTGCCGCTTCGTGCCTATGAGAATTTCCAGAATGGCGCGGCGATCCGCTTCGGTGAGCTGCGCGAAATCGCGGGATGGATCCCGACCTGTGAGGATCTCGAACAGGCGATGATAGATATAGCCCTTGGCCGGCTGCGGAATGGCATCGAACGCGTCGGAGTAAATGAGGTAACTGCAGGGATAGCGAAAAATCCGGGTGCGCAAGTCGAAGTCTCGCAATGAGCGGCCTTGGGGGTCCCGCGGCCCTCGGGCCGCGAATTCGCGCGCAAAGCTCGAGCCATCGCCGATGGAAGACCTGGCGCCAGTCGACAGCGGGGCCTCATTCACGAAGAGCAAATAGCGGAGCAACTGCTCGGCGGGACGCTCGAATTGCCGCCTCGTGGCTTCAGGCAGGCTCGCTGCGTCGCCCACATCGCGCACGTCGCCCACGCCACTCAAGTCGCCGCCGGAGCCATGTTGCGATTGGCCATGTTGCGACTGGGAATAGAGCGCGATCCGTGTCTTGTAATTGGTTAGCGTGATCAGGTTGTGCATCTGAGTCTGGTGTGCCAACACGAGATGGGCGACGACGTCACTTTCAGGAGAGAGATAGCTCGACGGGTCGAATGCAGCGGCAAGCTTCTGCAGCGGAGCGCTCGTGCCGCCAGCCGTGTGGCTGGTTTCCGGAGTGTTGGGAACGATGGCATTTGCCATGCGGGCGCCATCGGGGAGCTGTCCGGTCACGTACCAACCTCCCCACCGTTCGCCGAGCGGGCTTTCCTGGTCGGTGATGAAGGATCGACTGCCGGATAGCACTGTCCCGATTGCGGTCGGATACACTGACCGCAGCAGCACACCAGGGACGCCACGGGTGCCGGCGGCGATATGGCATTGAGTGCAATCCAGCTCGGCACGCTCGAAGCGCGGCTGTTGCGCCTCGTGCTCGTCCAAAAGATAGAAGATCGCTCCCTGCACGGGATCGAAGGACACGATTTCGATGGCTTTGCCATCGTGCACAGAGCCAACATAAACGTCGTCGTTGAAGTAGAGCGCGCGCGGGTGCTCTGGAGAGATCTTTGGGTACTGGAAGCTGGTTTTCGAGAATACCAGTGTCTGCGAGGCTGCCGGAATCTGCAAAAGCTGCAAAACAGAGCTCAGGTAGCCGTGGCCGGGCTCGTAGACCAACTTAGCGGAGCCACCATCCAGCTTCTGCTGCAGTTTGGCCACAGGATCATGCAGA
Organism: uncultured Steroidobacteraceae bacterium; assembly: GCA_964494895.1. Taxonomy (GTDB): domain Bacteria; phylum Pseudomonadota; class Gammaproteobacteria; order Steroidobacterales; family Steroidobacteraceae; genus 13-2-20CM-66-19. Next base: position 30,792 of record CAZBTV010000015.1, read on the forward strand.
TCGTTGGATCGGTAGTTGATGGGGGCGTCGCTGAAGGGAATGTATCCCTGGTTCTGGACTGCGATCTGGCCGCTCGCCGGGAGTGCGAAGTACCCGAGCATAAGTGTGCTGACGGCTTGCAGTGGCTTGGAAATCTTCATGCTGGGCCGTTCCTTCCGGCTGCTCATACCGGCGGAGATGTTTCCATCGCGACGGAAAGATGCGTCGTGGTCGGAGGCTGACACTCCCGGTCGCTGCACGTCTGGAAGCGAATGCTGACTGGAATGTTCCGCTTTCCGCTCGCCCCCTGTTTCAGGCGCAACGGAACGACCACGGTGAAGGAGTGTGTGTAGAACTGCGTCTCCAACCCGAAGCTGCGGTCGTGCCGGTTGTGAGGAGTAGGCCCGGAAGGTGCGCCAGCAAGCTCGGCCACATCATTGTCATCCAGGTTGACGCGAAGGGCAGTCGGTCCTCCTGGCGCCTGGCTCAGCGCGTAGACGTGCCAGCCGTTCAGAATTTCGCCTGAGACCCGCAAGGCAGCTTCGCGCCCGGGTGGTCCGGCAGTCGGAGCTACTACGGTCGCAGACCACTGCACCACGGGGACTGGCACTTGAGCACCGCACGCCTTGGCCAGGCCAATAGCGATGAGCGACAGTACGACCAACTGCGCTGAGGCACGGGAAGTCACGTTGATGCCCCGGCCCTGTTGGTTGCGATTCCCACACGCGCCTGGCGCTACGTATCTGCTTTCGTTGAGCTGAGCGAGGTGTCTTGTGTTGGTTTCGCGGGGCGTGACGATCATGTCGTGTGCTGCTTTTTTGAGGATGTCTTCCGAGGCATCGCCGGCCTTGCGCTGGATGAGCGCGTCGCGTCTTCTTTGCCGACTCGTTGCAGCAGTCAATTTAGAGAGCGATGCGCGAATTGACAAGGTTTGTTCACGGATCGTGTGGACTCAGCTCAGAACGAAAATTCATGTGCGCGTTTTATCGGTGCGGGCCGCTACAGGTGATGCTCTGAGACCGGAATGTCACCGTCCGCGGGATCCAGCGCTTCTCGTTATGAAGAATTGAGCAAACGGAATTTCCTGGGAATTGGCGTGGCGCGTTAGTCTGAAGTCCGGCGCCTCGATTGCCGCTTATCCCTGCCGGGTCCCCCTCCTGAGCCGATGGATCTGCGGTGTCGAGGTGGCCACCAGCGCTGTGCGCCTTGTTCGAGGAGTGCCCATGTCCCGGTATCGCCACGTTCCACGGTTACCCGTCATCGACCTGTCGCCGTATGAGATGGGTGATCCCTGGAGGGGGCATGTCTCAGCCCAGCTCGAGTGGGCCGCGAGCGAATTCGGGGCGTTTTACGTGGTGGGGCATTTCGTTGATGCCGCGCTGATCGATTCGGTGGTGGAGTCCAGCAGGTCGTTCTTTCGAATGGCAGGCGTTCGTGCGGTACGCAACGGTGACGTACGCGTTTCGCGGGGGCATCTCGCCATCAGAGGAGATCTGGCCGGGTCTTCCTCTCTGTCTGAGCTGCCTGGGCTGCGTCAGTCAGTTGCCGAGTACATACAGGGTGTCACGGGCCTCGCACATAAGCTCATGCGCAGTCTCGGTCGCGATCCGGGATTCGGCGCGAGTTATTTCGGACAATACATGGCGGGTGGCCTGCGCCGCGAGCTGAACATCCTGGATTCTTCCGCCACGACGGACGATGCGTTCGAGAGCACTTCATTCCAAGCCGCCGGGCTCTTGACCTTGGCTCATCAGTCCGGCGACACAGGTCTGCAGATTGAGCATGCGACAGGATGGATCGACGTACCGTACATACGCGGATCCTTGGTAGTGAGCGTGGGCAAGAATCTGGAGACACTCACGCGTGGACGGTACCCTAGCGTCCTTCACAGGCATGTTTCCAGAGCACAGACACCCGGGATCTTCATGTCATTTCTCTTTGCATCCGGCGCGGAAGACACGTCGGCATCGGCTCCATCGAAGGAGGTCCAGGGGCCAGTTCCAGGCTCTCCGCGGAAGCTCTCACATGCCGGCAAACCGTCGCTCGCCGTTGCTTGAATCCTGCTGCGCGCGCGTTCCGCGCCTGCGGCGTCCCGTGCATGATCCGATATACCAGACTGCATGATACTCTCGGGCATTACGCTCCCCAGGGTGAAGGCGCATCATGCTACCGACTTGGGATCTGTTGCCTGTCGTTGACATTGCGGGCCTCTCCGACAGCGACTCCGCTTTCGATCGGATCGGAGTCGAGCTGGACCGAGCCTGCGCGCAATTCGGATTCTTTTATGTGACCGGTCATGGTGTGGATCCGCGGCTCTGCGACGCACTGCAGCGGCTTGCAGCCCGCTTCTTCGCTTTGCCGGCGGAGGAAAAGCTGCGGATTTCCATGATTCACGGGGGACGCGCCTGGCGAGGCTATTTTCCGGTCGGTGGCGAGCTGACCTCCGGACGGCCGGATCGTAAGGAGGGGCTCTACTTCGGTACCGAGCTCGGGCCTGATGACCCCCGCGTGCGCGCCGGATTGCCCCTTCACGGGATGAATCTTTATCCGGACTTGCCCGAATTCCGCAATACCCTGCTACATTACCTGGATACCGTCACCGCCTTGGGGCAGCAGTTGCTGGCCGCGATTGCGCGGGGGTTGGGCTTGTCTCGCGACTATTTCCTCGAGCACTACACCCGCGATCCAACTGTCCTGTTCCGGATCTTCAACTACCCGCCCGGGCAGACGTCCGAGGACCTGGGTGTTGGCGCCCACACAGATTACGGGTTTCTCACGCTGCTGCGGCAGGATGATATCGCCGGCCTGGAGATATGGCATGATGAGCGCTGGCAGCTGGCGCCACCGATACGCAACTCGTTCCTCTGTAACGTCGGGGACATGCTGGAGCGACTGACAGCAGGGCGTTACGTGTCGGCTCTCCACCGGGTGCGCAACATGACCTGGCAAAACAGAATCTCCATGCCGCTGTTTCTGGACCCTTCTTTCGACGCGGTGCTCGAGCCGGTTTTTGCGGCTCCCCTCGCTCCAGGGTACGTCGGGTCGCATGCGCGCCGTTGGGATGGCACAGATCTGGCCACGATTTCGGGGAGGTATGGTGACTACCTCCTCGGCAAGGTAAGCAAGGTGTTTCCGGAGCTTGGCCGTGAGCATTTGCGCTGAGCTCCGGGAGCGACGCGGTCCCACGGAGTTGAGTTTCTTGTGTTCTCGAGCGGGGGTGGATCATGGGTGCGGCGGATAGTCCTGAAAACGAGCAGAAGAAGAATTGGGGTTTTTCGACCCTTTCGGTACATGCCGGCTATTCGCCGGAGCCGACGACGAAAGCAGTGGCGGTGCCTATCTATCAAACTGTTGCCTATGCATTCGACAATGCGCAGCACGGCGCGGATTTGTTCGATCTGAAGGTGCCGGGGAACATCTATACCCGGATAATGAATCCAACACAGGACGTGCTCGAGCAACGGCTGGCGGCGCTCGAGGGCGGCATCGCGAGCCTGGCGCTGGCCTCCGGTCAGGCGGCTGTCACTTATTCGATCCTCACGATTTCGGAGGCCGGGGACAACATCGTCGCTTCGAGTGCATTGTATGGAGGTACGTACAATCTCTTTGCCCATACGCTGCCGCAATACGGGATCGAGGTTCGGTTTGCCGATTACCGGCGCCCGGAGTCCTTCGCGCCGTTGATCGATGCGAAGACCAAGGCGGTGTTCGTCGAGTCTCTGGGCAATCCCCAGGGCAACGTGACTGACTTTGCGCGTGTTGGAGAAATCGCTCATGCTCGCGGCGTCGCGCTGATCGTCGACAACACGGTGCCGACTCCGTACCTCTGCCGGCCCTTCACGCACGGCGCCGATATCGTGGTCCACTCGCTGACGAAATATCTTGGTGGCCATGGGACCAGCATAGGTGGGGCAATCGTCGATTCGGGAAGGTTTCCGTGGGCTGAGCACAAGGACCGGTATCGACGGCTCAGTGAGCCTGACGTGAGCTATCATGGAGTCGTATACACCGATGCGCTCGGCCCCGCCGCTTACATCGGCCGTGCTCGTGTCGTGCCGTTGCGAAATACGGGCGCGGCGATTTCTCCTTTCAATGCCTTTCTGATCCTGCAGGGAGTCGAGACACTATCTCTGCGCATCGACCGCATCAGCGACAACGCGCTTCAGGTGGCCCGGCATCTGAAGGGGCACGACAAGGTGGCATGGGTGAATTACGCCGGATTGGAAGAGCATCCGGATCATCCTCTCGTAAAAAAGTATCTGTCGGGAAAGGCGTCTGGCTTGCTGACCTTTGGCCTGAAAGGCGCTCCGGGCGAAGGCAGGCAGCGGGGCGCGCGATTTCTCGATGCGCTCACGCTGTTCACGCGACTCGTCAATATCGGCGATGTCCGGTCTTTGGCGACCCACCCCGCCTCGACTACCCACCGTCAGTTGTCAGCCGCGGAGCTGGAGAAGGCCGGGGTATCCGAGGACGCAGTCCGCCTCTCGATTGGTATTGAAGACATCAAGGACATTCTCTCGGACCTGGACACTGCCCTCGCGGCGGTTTGATCGCCTCAGTCGTATGAGCGGGCTATGCAAACATGTCACGCCACAAGGGCATGGGCTGACTCGGTGCGCCACCGAACATAGGGCTATCGCGCAGAAGGTAGTCGGCCTCCAACTCTAACCCTCACGCGCCGGCGGCTTACGAGTAATGCTCGTCGCCATCGTGACAATGGAAGCCAGATCACTGAGGTGTCCCGGTACGACAAGCGTCGTGCTCTCTTTCGCCAACTTGCCGAATTGGCGCACATACTCCTCGCCGATACGCAACTGCATTGCCTCGATCCCACCGCGCTGGCTCAATGCATCGCCGACCTTCCGCAAGCCCTCCGCCGTCGCGTTGGCAACCGCGAGAATCGCGGCGGACTGGCCTTCTGCTTCGTTGATCTGCTGTTGCCTGCTGGCCTCGGACGCCTTGATCACACGCTGCTTCTCGCCCTCGGCCTGGTTTATCTTGGCATCCCGCTCACCTTCGGATGCCAGCACAACAGCGCGCTTTTCGCGCTCGGCGCGCATTTGCTTTTCCATCGCGGACAACACGTCCTTGGGAGGCGCGATGTTCTTGATTTCGTAACGCATCACCTTGACTCCCCATGAGCCCGAGGCTTTGTCGAGCTCGGCGACGACATTCGCATTGATGGTGCCGCGGGCCTCGAATGTGCGATCGAGCTCGATTTTGCCAATCTCGCTGCGTAACGTGGTCTGTGCGAGTTGGGCTATTGCGAAGCTGTAATTGGTGATGCCGTAAGAGGCGAGATGGGGATCGAGCACCTGCATATAGAGGACCGCGTCAACACCAACCTGCACGTTGTCCCGCGTGATGCAGATCTGTTCGGCGACATCGACGGCCTGCTCTTTCAGGCTATGCCGGTAGGCGACGCGCTCAACGAACGGGATCAGAATGTGGAACCCGGCTTGGAGAGTGCGGCTGTATTTGCCGAGACTCTCAATGACGTACGCGCTCTGCTGAGGAACCACGGTCGCCGTCCGCGCGACTACGAACACGACCACGATGGCGAGCGCAATGAAAACGTACGATACGTGCATGAGAAAAACTCCCGGTAAGGTGTCGAGAATTTATTCAGGTGTTGGCCGGACGAGGAGAGTTAGACCTTGGACGCGCGCAATACGGGCACGCGCACCGGAGAGAATGGGCTTATCGCTGTCGTTGCACACAGTCCAGTAGGTGCCGCCATGCTCCGCCCGACAGCTCTCCCCTGGAGCGAGGGAAACTGGCAGTGTCATAACCCCGCCGACGGGTCCAGGCTGAACTGATGCCGTGTGGCCACGCAGGTGCGTGTAGAGCCGGCTCCGAAAAGTCACCATCAGAACGAGAGCGAGGACCGCGAAAGTAGCCCATTGCGCCCAGGGCGCAAATGAGTAGAACAGCGCGGTAGCCACGCCCACCAGAATGGCGGCGCTACCAATGATCACAAGGTAAAACTGCGCGTTCACGAAGGCCAGCTCGGCCCCCAGAAGGATCGCGCCGCCGATCACCCACCCCCACCAGCTCATGTGAGCTCCCCCGTGGTCTCTGGTAGCCGTACGCCGTACACCGGACGCCGCCGACTTTATTGGAAGTATAGGCCGGTACGGAACGTCGATCCATCGAACTTGCAGTCGATGAGCGCAAACGTCACCGATAAGAGCAAGGACTGTTTGTGTTGGCACTCATGACCGCGAGCCGCAGCAACACTGACTGTAGGCGCGCTCTCGCCACCTGCAGTGAATGGCGGGTATCCGAGCCACTCCCCATGCTCACGATTTCACGAGCTTTCGAGCTGTCTTCGTGCTACTTTGAGCTCGCTCGTGATCCTTTCGCCTTGCCCCCTTGGCGCAGCGCCGCTCCGGCGCGTCTCAGTATGCCAAGGTGCCATTTCAGAAGCCTCCCGAACCGCTGCAGCTTGCGATTTGCACGTCGGCGCCTTTCTATTTTCTCGTGAGATCTCAATGACTAAGCTATATGTCGGCAATCTTCCCTTCACGGCGACCGAAGAAGCGGTTCGCACTCTTTTCGCTCCGCACGGCACGGTAGAGAAGCTTTCTTTGATCAACGATCGGGACACGGGGCAGCCGCGTGGCTTCGGGTTCGTAGAAATGTCGAGTGGGGATGCATCGCGCGCAATGCAGGCGCTCAACGGCATGGACTTCGGCGGTCGGTCGCTCAAGATCAACGAAGCTCAGGATAAGGCGCGTTCGGGCGGCGGTCGGCCTCGCTATTGACCCACCGTGCTCCTGGTGTGCTTTTCGCCGGGAGCACGTTCGATTCGTCAGGTTCCATGCGCGAATGCAGCGCCCACTGTCTGTTTGACGCGGGGTAAGCTTCGGTGCGCGGTACGCGACATCATCGAAACTGCAATAGACGTCTCGGTCGTACTCGTAAATTGATCAGGAGAAACGCTTGTGCAAATTCATTCTGCCGTGGCGTCAAATCGCCGTCCCCCTGTGATCGCTGATGAAGACTTTCCTCAGCTCAGCCTGGCCCCCGCAGATCTCAGGATCCTGATCGTAAATGAGGACATGCAATCAGCGGACTCGTTGAAGCGCACGCTGCGCGAGTTGGGCTACTACACGACGCTCACCGCATACTCCGCGAAGCGGGCACTGGATGCAGCGGCGAGCTTTTCCCCGTCAGTTGCGCTGCTCGATCTGGAGCTGCCAGACATGACGGGGTTCCAGCTCGCGCACAAGCTCCGGTCCCACTTGCTGAGCTGTGTCCGTCGCGTGCGGCTGTTGGCCGTCGCAGAAAGGCTTGTGTCAGGGAACCGGGAGCTCACCCGAGCAGCAGGTTTTGTTGGCTGCCTCACGAAACCCGTGCTGCCGAAAGAGTTGAATAGCATGTTGTGGGGCTTGCACGGTTGAGGCTGCTGCCCGGCCGCAGGCCATTGCGTGCCGATTTCGAAGCTGAAGAACGCCATTCGAGCCCACACAGGAGGTTCGCTTTTGGCTGCTCGGTAGCTTCCGATCAGGTGCCCCGCAACGAGCGGGGCTGCGACGTCGTGATCGCGACATCCTGGCGGCGTGGACTCGACTGGGAACGTGTCAGCGTGGGCAATGTTGGCGGCTGCAGTTGAGACTGAGGGGCTCCAGGCGCTGGCATCTTGGCTTTTTGCCAGCGGGGGCGTCAGCTCTTGAAGCGGCGTGCCTGCTGCTCTTCCTGTAAATGCTCAAGCGAGATTCCAGTGGTGGATGCGATGACATGGAGGATGGGATGGGCCGGGTCGGATGGAAGGCGTAGTCCGTGCATCTTCTCCCACGCGCGGATCCGAAGCGGCACTGAAATGACCTCCGAGCGTAATTCCTCCAATTGACTGGTGCGCTTTCTTGTGCGTTCTTCCTCCTCGAGTGCGAGCCGCTCGCGATGATCCGCGAGCAGTTCAAGCGCGGTGAAGTGCCGATCGATGCAAGTGGGAGCCGCTGAGCTCATGTGCTTTGTCCTCGCGATGGACCATACGGTCGTCGGTCTGTGATGATACTGGTGCCAGTGCGCGCTGGTGTTGAATTGGAGTGCATGGTCCTCTCCTTCGTGTCGATGGGGACAGAGCGGATCTCAGGCACTCGGTCCTTCGAATTTCCGTAAGCTGCGTGCGGAGGGGGTAGGGGGAGATCCTCTCGAGCCGGCTTTCACCATACTCCAAATGTCGGCACCCTGCAGGATTATCGCCCCCTCGAAAGTACGGCAAGCGCGACGACCCGCTGCACCGTACCTTTATGGCGCTGCTTCACGTGATGGCACTCGCGTAGACGCTTAGCGTCGATCAAATGAACACGGCATGAGTGATTCAGGTATCTATTGGTTGAGAGCAGGCGCAGACTCAGCGCGATTCCATTCAGTCATTGGAGCGGGCTCCGAGTGATCATGCAAATACGACGGATGACCGGCAGCTTGGCAGGGTGCGTATTGCCTGTTATAGCGTTGAACGTCGCCTATGGACTCATAACTCCAGCGATCGCCGGCGACGCCATTCCAGACAACGCTCGAGCGAGTGCGTTCGGCACAGGTTGGGATTGCGTGTGGGGTTACCGGCAGGTAGCTGGGCATTGTGAGGCCGTAAAGGTGCCGAGCAACGGATATCTCGCTGCTTCCGGCAAGCAGTGGGAGTGTAATCGCGGATTCGCGAAGGTCGAAGAGCATTGTCTGAAGATCAACATACCTCCCAATGCCTACCTGGCCGATTCGTGGCTCAGTGGCGGCAGCTGGCAATGCAACCGTGGATACCGCAAGGTGGGCGACGCTTGCGCCCCTATCATCTTGCCGGCCAATGCATATCTAGCGGACACGCACTACGGCCGTGAATGGGAGTGTGGGCGTGGATATCGCGCTGTTGGGGAGGGCTGCGCTGCCGTGAAAGTTCCGCCCAATGCGTACCTGTCTGGATCGGGCGATGACTGGCTGTGTGAGCGAGGCTTCATCAAACAGGGGCACGCTTGTCTCGCCGTCGCCGTTCCGCCGAACGGTTATCTGGATAGCGAGGGGTCCCGCTGGCTGTGCGAGCGAGGGTTTCGCCGCGAGCAATCAGGTTGCGTACCCTTGAACGTCCCGCCGAACGCTTATATCGACTACTCCGGTAACGAGTGGCGCTGTGTCGATGGATTTCGTCAACGACAACAGTCGTGTGTACCCGAGTGAATAGACGCGCGATCCGCGAAGGCGTCATGTCGTCCCGGCCGTCGCCGTCGGGATCGACAGGTCGAGATGCGTCTGCGGATGTCGAGTCGCTGTTATGACAGGCGTACGCACCTGCTGTGGTGTAAGGTGGCGAGTGTTCGAGGGAAGGATTTATGGCCTTTGGATTTGAGGATTTCAAACTAACATTCCAGCCGCAACTGCGCATTGGCGAATCGATCGCAGACCTTCGCTCTCGTCTTGCGCGCGAGCACGAGGAAATGCAGCAGCGCAGATTGGAGGCGCTGGCAGGCCAGGTGGCTGTCGTGAACACTCCGTCCGAGCGCATCCGCATCTGGGAGCAGTTGCACGGCTTGTCAATGCCACGCAATCCAGATCACAAACTCGTACGTGTGATCGCAGACGCCACCAAACTCCAACTCGAGCAGGTACGAGAGGTCCAGCAGCTGCGTCTGTCGGCTGCGCGCGGAACCGTTGCCGAGGCTACCCCGGCCGTGCCGAAGTCCTGAGTGAGCCCCCGGCCGCAGTCGGCGCCCCAGTTCCGGGAACATGGCGTCCTCTGAAACCGAAATGTCACTGCTTCGAGGATTCAGCGCCTCTCGTTATGAGGAGTTGATCAAACGGAATTTCCTGCGGATCACAACGGCGCGTTAGTCTGAAGTCCGGCGCCTCGATTGCCGCTCATTCATGTCAGGTACCCTCCTTGAGCCGATGGATCTGCGGTGTCGAGGTGGCCACCATCGCTGTGCGCCCTGTTGGAGGATTCTCCATGTCCTGGTACCACCACGCTCCATGCTTACCCGTCATCGACCTGTCGCCGTATGAGATGGGAGATCCGTGGAGGGATCATGTATCGGCCCAGCTCGAGTGGGCTGCGAGCGAATTCGGGTCGTTTTACGTGATTGGGCACTCGCTCGATGCTGCGCTTATCGATTCGGTAGTCGAGTCCAGCAGGCCGTTCTTTCGAATGCCCGGCGCTCGGGCGATACGCAAGGATGACGTGCGCGTTTCGGCTGGAGGCCTGACTGTAAGCGGGGATCTCGCAGGCTCTTCTTCACTGTCTGAGCTGCCCGAATTGCGGCAGTCAATTGCCGACTACGTACAGGGTGTCACGGGCCTCGCACATAAGCTCATGCGCTCTCTCGATCGAGCTTCGCAATTCGGCACGAGTTATTTTGCCGGCCACATGGCAGGTAGCCCGCGCCGTGAGCTGTACATTCAGGATCCGTCCGCCGCGACCGAGGCTGCTGTCGAGAGGAATGCATTCCGGGCCGGTGGGCTCCTGACCTTGGCTCATCAGTCCGGCGACAGAGGTCTGCAGATCGAGCATGCAACAGGATGGGTCGACGTACCGCACGTGCCCGGATCGCTGGTAGTGAGCGTCGGCAAGAATCTGGAGACGCTCACCCGTGGACGGTACCGTGCCGCCGTTGCCAGATACGTTTCCAGAGCCCAGGCACCTGGGCTCCTCATGTCGTTCCTCTTTGGATCCCTCGCGGGAGAGACGTTGGCGTCGGCTTCGAGGGCTCCAGCGAAGGAGGCCGAGGTTGCGGCTCCGGGATCTCTGCGCAACCGCTCGTCCGTCGACAAGCCGTCGCTCGCCCTTGCATGAATCCCTGTTGAGCGTCTGTTCTGAGCCCGCCACACCCTGTGCTTGAACAGGATGGATGAACCGGACGCATGATAGTTACCATGGAGTCGTTTACACCGATGCGCTCGGCCCCGCCGCTTACATCGGCCGTGCTCGTGTCGTACCGTTGCGAAATACTGGCGCGGCGCTCTCTCCTTTCAACGCCTTCCTGATCCTGCAGGGAATCGAGACGCTGTCGCTGCGGATCGACCGCATCAGCGACAACGCGCTTCAGGTGGCCCGGCATCTAAAAGGGCACGACAAGGTCGCATGGGTGAATTACGCTGGGCTGGAAGAGCATCCGGATCACCCTCTCGTAAACAAGTACCTGTCGGGTAAGGCGTCGGGCTTGCTGACCTTTGGCCTGAAAGGCGCTCCGGGCGAAGGCAGGCAGCGGGGCGCACGATTTCTCGATGCGCTCACGCTGTTCACGCGGCTCGTCAATATCGGCGATGTCCGCTCTCTGGCGACGCACCCAGCCTCGACTACCCACCGGCAGCTTTCTGCCACGGAGTTGGAGAAAGCTGGTGTATCGGAGGACGCGGTCCGCCTTTCGATTGGCATCGAAGACATCAAGGACATTCTCGCGGACCTGGACGCTGCTCTGGCAGCCGTTTAAGGGTCGCCCCAACAGGTCAATGCGGGCGGACGAGTCGGTCGCGACGCCAATCAGGCGAATCAGGCCGATCCGGCACCCGGCACGGCGCCGGGAGAGCGCCGCCGAGATACCAGCTTCAGGTGAGATCCGCCGCGTTCGAGCTCTCGCGCTGTTGCCCACCAAAGAGGTTGAGCAACGGGGCCGTCATGACCGTCGTCACGATGGCCATGACCAGCAGCATGGTGAACAGCGGTTTGCCGATCAGGCCGGCGTCAAGTCCCACCTTCATTACTATCAGCTCCATGAGTCCGCGCGCGTTCATGAGGGAGCCGATGGCCAGGGCAGGTCTCCAGCGCTCCCCGGCGAGCCTCGCGCCGAGGCTGCCGCCGATGATCTTGCCTCCGATGGCGACCAACAGGATCAACATCAGGTTGCCGAGTCCGGCGCCTACGAACGCATCCGAAGTCGTACTCAGGCCCGCGAGCGCGAAAAATACAGGCATCAGCACAAGTACCGCCACGTGCTCGATGCGTTCGATCAGAGAATGGAGCAGGCGATCATCGCGTGGCAGGCATGCTCCGAAAAGAAACGCACCGAATACGGGATGGACTCCAATGTATGCGGTCGTGTAGGAGCTCGCAAAGGTTCCGATCAGCATGGCCGCAAGCAGAGTGCCAGCCGGGCGCCCATCACTCGCATATCTCGCCAGCAACCAGGCAAACAGTGGGCGCAGGGCGCCGAAAAGGAGCGCGCACAACACAATCAATCCGATCAGCATCTGCGTGAGGCGTGACCAGTCGCTTCCGCTTCCCGCCAACACAACGACCACCGCCAACATCACCCATGAGAAAACGTCGGCGACGGCCGCCGCGGTCAATGACAACCGGCCTATCCGTGTTTGGGTCTCGCCACGGTCCTTGAGTACCCGGGCCATGACAGGAAATGCCGTGATCGACATGGACGCGGCCATGAACAGGGCGAACGGCAGGAAAGTCGCCCCGGGTGGCGCGAGTAACGAATGGAGCGGGACGGCGGCCGCGAATCCAAGGGCCATGGGCAGCAGCACGGATAGAACCCCGATCCAGGTGGCTGCCTTGATCTGAGCCTTCGCACCTCGGGGGAGGCGCAGCTCCGCGCCGACAATGAACATGAAAAGCACCAGCCCGAGCTGGGATACCGCATCGAGCTCTGGGAGGGATGAGCGCTGGAAGAGGGCTGCCTGCAGATCAGGAGCCAGATTTCCAAACACCGTGGGGCCGAGCAAAAGGCCGGCGATCATCTCGCCGATGACCATGGGCTGACCAAAGTAGCGCAGGATGAGGCCCACGATGCGAGCGCATCCGAGAATGACCACGAGCTGCAGCAGGAGAGGGGAGTGAGCCACTGATCTTGTTCTCCGCCAACGGTCGAGCGGCTCATGATACCGCGCTTGGCCTGAAGCAGAGGGATGTCAGGAAGGTGCGCCTGAACCGAGTGACAGTGTGCAGAGCGTCGTCAGATCGTCCACGAGACAGGGTGGTTGATGATCGGGTTGAATTGCACGCCGACGGCTTCGCCCGCCGCTCGAGCGTCGACGATCATTTCCTTGAGGCTGGCCATCTGGTTGGCGTGCGCGTCGCTCTCCCAGATGCTCACGTGAACGAAGGAGCCCGCGGGGGAAACCGCGGCAAAGTATTTGATCAGCCCCGGCAGTTTGCTGATGGCCGGGACGAGGTACTTCGCCGTTTCTTGCGACATGCGCTCGACCTCGGCCAGCCGCGCCGGATCGAAGGTGCCGCGCGATATTCGGATGACCGCGGTTGGTGGAAGCGTCAAGTCCATGTCGATTCCCTTTGGGATCCACTTCATGCCCTATGAGTGGCCGTGAGCGTAGCACGGGGCCCCGGCCTCGTACCCCTGGACTTGAGCCTGTGTATCCGCAGGCACGGCAGTGCGACGGCCCGAAGGGCGGACCCCCCCGGTCAAGGATTGGTGAGCAAGCGCGCCCCCTCGGCTAGCGGCAAGCGAGCTGCCCCAGCCGCGCTCGCCTCGACTACAACGGGCGGCTGGGCTATGGGCTGTATGTTAATGAGTCTGATGCGACTGATCGGTGGCGTTGGCCGCTCGTGTTTGCGAGGCGGGGATCGCAACCTTTGTCAGCGTGCCGCCCTGTTCTTCGTATGTCTGGACGCCGACAGCCCCGGCAACCTTATATCCCTTGCTTTTGAGGAAGTCAGCCGCGCGTGCGGCGCGCACGGCATGGTTGGATAGCGTTACGACCGTACGCCCTTTCGGAATCCACGCGACGCTCTTTTCCAGGTCACTGAGCTGCACGTTCAGGTAAACGGGCAGGCCGCCGATCTTGCTGATCTCATCCGGACGTCGCACGTCGATCAACAGAAGCTTGCCGGGATCGGCCAGCAGCTTGTCGAGCTCTTCACGTGACAGCACGTGAGCCTGGGATTTATGCGCGCTGCTCGCGGCGACCGCCGTCGGTGTCGCGTCCTGCGCGAGCACTGCCGCCGAGGCCAGGAAAGCCGCCGCTGTCATCAATACCATCTTCTTCATGGAAGTCACCGCTGGTCGATTGGAGGAAAGCGGGTCGATGTTAGGGACAGGTGGCGCGGTTCACTAATGAATGATCGTCATGACCACATACCGGATGCTCGCGCTGCATGTTCTCATGAAAAAACGCCATGAAGCGGTGACTGCATTGTTACCGTTTGCTCCGTAGGCTGCATCGAAGTTGCTTTCAAGGTATGCCGTACGGCGACACTCATGAGTGCTTTTGCGCTGGCCTACAATCCCACCGGTTCGCTCCGCCGGTTGGACAAGCAAGGACGAAAGGGGCGTACCGTCAGGGTGCCCTGGAAAGACGTGCCCGTGGTGCCGCCCGTTGGTTCGCAGTCCGCATCGAGTGCCCGTCAGCCCGCTTACCTCGCGCTGGTGGCTGTGGTCGCCATCGTCCTGCATGCAGCGCTCGTCTGGCATGTCACTCATCACGTACAGGCGCGGTCCGTACCTACGAGGCACCAGGTGGAGGTACAGATCGTAACGCCCCCGAAGCCGCCGCCGCCGAAAATCGAGCCGCCAAAGCCACTGAAGCCGCCGCCGCCCAGGACACGAGTCGTGAGGCAGCCCGTGCCGCAGATTCAGACAGCGGTTCCCGACAAACCTGTGGTGGATAGCGCACCGGCTGAAGCTCCTGTCGAGGTTGCATCGCCGGCCCTGCCGCCTCCTCCGCCTCCCCCGCCACCCGAGCCCGAGCAGGTGACAGCCCCTTTCGGCCGGGCGGGATACCTGAACAATCCGCCGCCGGATTATCCGGCGACCGCCGCGCGTCAGGGTTGGCAGGGCACGGTGCTGTTGCGCGTCCGGGTATTGAGTACCGGTAAGGTCGACAGCGTTGAAGTGCAGAAGTCCAGTGGACACAAGATTCTGGACGAGCAGGCCATCGCGACGGTGCGTGGGTGGCTGTTCGCGCCTTCCAAACGCGGCGCCACGCCAATCGATGGATGGGCCACTGTGCCCATTGAATTCAAGCTGGATACCTGAGATTCCATTTTTACGACGAGTTGCAAACCATGATCAGTACTTCATCTTTTCCGGCTGTTGCCGCTTCCCTGTGGCTGCTCGCGACATTCTCGGTTGCGACCTGGGCCTTGATACTCGTGAAGGCGATACAACACCTGCGTAATGCCAGCGGCAATCGTCGCTTTTCGCGGCAGTTCTGGAGCGCGCCCAATCTGCAGGCTGCCGCCGAAGTTTCCGCTGCGGACAAGAATGCAAGTGCGCTCGGCCGCATTGCGGCGGCCGGATTCAGCGCGCTAAGCACTTCCTCGCATCGCGAAGAGCACGATCTCGAGCACAGTTGGGACCGACAGGAGCAGCTGCAGCGCAATCTTGGACAACAGCTCAAGCGCGAACGCCGGAAGCTCGACGCAGGTCTGGCCGTTCTTGCCAGCGTGGGGAGCACGGCGCCATTTGTCGGCCTTTTCGGGACCGTGTGGGGAATCATGAGCGCGATGCACGACATCAGTAAGAATGCGAGCGCCTCCATCGATGTCGTAGCGGGGCCGATCGGCGAGGCACTGATCGCCACCGGGATCGGCATTGCCGTGGCCATCCCGGCGGTGCTCGGATACAACTATTTCCTGCGCCGCCTGAAGTCCGTGGTCGCCGACTACGACGATTTTGCCCATGATTTCCTGAATCTCGCGCAACGTGCCACGTATCGCGTCGAGCGCGCCGTGCGGTCTGTTGACGACGTTCGTACGCGGGACGGCCGCGACACGTTGGTCTCTCCTCTGTTGGCTGCCGGCAAGTCCGCTTAAGGGAGCGATAGACATGGCTTTCGCGACACAACAAGAAGATGACGCCGAGCTGAGCGACATCAACATCACTCCTCTGGTCGACGTGATGCTCGTGCTGCTGGTTGCATTCGTCATCACCATTCCGGTGCTGAGCAATGCGGTGCACGTCAACCTGCCGAAGACCGTCACCACGTCGCCTCCTGACGAGCAAAAGGCAGTGACGGTAACCGTGGACGGCGAGGGTAAGGTGTTCCTCAACAATGCCGAGATCACCCGACAGGATCTCGAGCGGCAGCTTGCGGCGCTCAAGAACGGCAAC
Organism: uncultured Steroidobacteraceae bacterium; assembly: GCA_964494895.1. Classification (GTDB taxonomy): domain Bacteria; phylum Pseudomonadota; class Gammaproteobacteria; order Steroidobacterales; family Steroidobacteraceae; genus 13-2-20CM-66-19. The sequence goes on from CAZBTV010000015.1 coordinate 46,781, forward strand.
CCTGACCTGTCGCTGCACCTGCGTGCCGACGAGAGGGTGGCGTACGGCCCGGTAGCCAAGGTGATGGCGGCAATCGAGCACGCTGGCATCCCACGGGTGGCGATCCTGACTGACTCCGAATAGCGGGCCAGCAGCACACACGTGATTCATGAGAAGGGCGTCCATGCGGGACGCCCCATAAAAAAGTGCGCGTCAATTTCTTTGAGGGTTCTTTGATGTCTGTTTCGACCAAGGTCCGTTCCACACTCGTGGCCGGGTTGCTGATTGGTTTGCCCTGGATGTACGCCGCCGCCGCAGACGACGCCACAAAGGCACCGGATGCGCCAGCGGCGGGCACGAGCGCCGAAACCGAGACTTCCGATCTGAGCAAGATCACCGTTCATACCCGCAACCGGCTCGAGCCGCTGCAGGACGTGCCAGTCTCGGTGTCGGTAGTGACTGGCGCGGAGCTGGACCGCCTCGATGCCTTGGACATCACTGCGATCGTCAAGCGGGTAGGGGACCTGCAGTGGAATTTCGGCAATCAACGCACGAGCAGCCTGGCCCTGCGCGGCTTTGGCAAACAGGGGCAGACGGAGGCGCAGGATCCGAGCGTAGGTGTCGTCGTCGATGGCATCAACTATGCCTACAACGCGCTCATATCCAGCTATGACTTTACGGACGTGGATACGATCGAGCTCGCGCGTGGACCCCAGGGGACATTGCAAGGGAAAAACGCCACGTTGGGAATCTTGAACATTACTACACGCAGGCCGTCATTCACGCCGGACGCGGAATATTCGGTCACCGTCGGTCAGCGCGGCACCGTGATTGGCCGTGCAGCCGGTGGTGGGCCGGTCATAGACGACCTGCTGGCCTGGCGAGCCACGCTTTCTGCGGAGAAAGGCCGGGGCGATGTGCAAAATCTCTACAATCCCGATGACACCTACCAGAACAAGGACCGGGTGACCGGGCGGCTGCAGTTCCTGCTCACTCCCACGGAGAGCTTCAGCGCGCGCTTCTCCTATAACCTTACCCCCATCGGGGGTGAGACGACGAATGGTCGGACCATCAACACGCCAACCCCCGCCTTCTGGGCGAACGGCACTCCGGCAAACATCAACACAGATGCGTCGGTGCGCCTGGCGCGGCCGTGGTTTACACAGAATCCGAGCTATTCCTATCAAAATGTCTATCTCTATGGCGCGAATCTAAACGCGGTCGACCTGGACTATCAGCATCCTTTGTACACCGGCAGCGACGGCGCGTCCGCCGAGCTGAACTGGACGGTCGGCAATCAGACGCTGACCTCCATCAGCGGTTATGAGGAGTACCACTTCGACGCCATCAACGACGACGGGACTCCGTTCGACATCTACCGCAACGCCGGTGGATTCTTGAATTCCTACAGGCAGCTCAGCCAGGAGTTGCGCCTGTCCTCGCAGACGGGCGGTTTCGTCGACTATCAGACTGGCCTGTTCTTCTTCAAGGCGATCAACAAAGCCGAGTACCGGAGGGCTTGGGGAAGCGATGCGGGAGCCTGGTTCGCCACACCCGGCCAGTACAGCTTGCTCGATACGGCGGTGAATCCTGACGGCAGCGTGAGCGGCGGCCGATATCTGCTGACGAACTCACTGAATGGCCTGGCGATGGATTTCAACGCTCCGGCGGGATTCCAGTATATCCGTAACAAGAGTTACGCGGCCTACGCCCAGCTCGACTGGCACCTGACGCGGGCGCTGACTGTGACCACCGGGGCGCGCGCCACTCGGGAGGACCACGAGACCACCTCGGACTCTCTGATCACCAACAACGGAGACGGCGGCGCGTTGAATCCGGTGTCGTCACCCAGTGGTGTCGCCCTCGGCGGCTTTGCGTCGAATGCAACTAGCGGCGCGCTGATTCCTGGGGCCAACTCGGCCGTGCAGCTCAGCCTGGCGGACCAGGTGGCCAACCGCTATTTCGGTGTGCCGGTCACGGCTGTGCCGGGGGCGGCCTATGGACAGCTCACGGCCGCGCAGCGCGCCCAGGTTGCGGCGGCCAAGGCGCTCCGCCTCACCCAGCTCGGAGTGATTTATGGCCCGACAGTCGCGCAGCCGTTCAAGAAGACACAACCGGCATTTGTCGTCAGCCCGAGCTATAAATTCAGCGACACCGAAACCGGCTACATTTCCTGGCAGTACGGCGAGAAGGCGGGCATCTCGCAAGTGGTCAACGGCATCTCCGACCTCGTTCAGCCCGAGAAGAATACTTCCTACGAAATCGGCCTGAAATCCTCGTTTCTCAACCATACCCTGATCCTCGACGCCGACGTCTATCTGACGAACATCAAGAACTATCAGCAGAACGTACGCGTCGTCGATCAGTACACGACAAACCTGAATGTCCTGACCAACGTGACGCCGGTAACCGCCTATACCACCACTACCGGCAACGTCCCCAAGGTGCAATCGAAGGGAGTCGAGGTGGACGCCATCTACGCCGGCATTCCCAATCTGACCGTACGGTTTTCCGGCGCCTACATCGATGCGTTCTACAAGTCCTTTCCGAATTCGGCACAGCCTTTGGAGTACGGCTATACCGGCGCGCCGCCCTATCGCGACGTTTCGGGCCAACCTCTGGCCGGAGCGTCCCGGGTCTACGCCAATCTCGGGTTGGACTATCGCTTGCCGGTCTCGCGCTCGTATGCAATCCGCCTCAGCTCCAACACCGGATACAATAGTCGCTTCAACTCCGACATCGCCTTGTCCTCATACGCCTGGGTTCCTTCCTCGGCTATCACCGACCTGGAGATCGGCTTCAGCCGACTCGACAACAAATTCGACATTGGTGTGCTGGCGAAGAACGTGACCAATGACGGAACGGTCCTGGCCCGCACCTGGAACAGCTATACACCGCCGTTCCAACGCTGGATCGGCGTGATAGCAAGCGGCCGGCTCTGAACCAGGAGTGCCGCGCCATGAAACAGCTCCTGACTTTGATGTTGATCGTGATAACCACCGGGGTCGCCCTGGGGCAGGGCGTGCCTTCGCCCGGGGATACCGTCAAGGGCCGCCAGCAGGGGCTGAAGTCGCTCGGCTCGGCTTTCAAGACGATTCGGGACGAGCTCAAGAGTAGCGCTCCGGATTCCGAGAAGATCAAAGCCGCTGGCGCGCAGATAGCCAGCGCGGGCAGGGCCATCGACGGCTGGTTTCCCGCTGGAACGGGTCCTGGCTCAGGTGTGAAGACGGACGCTAAGGCGGAAATCTGGAGCGACCCTGCGGGGTTCCGCGCTGCTGTCGACACCTTCGTCCGCGAGGCTGCGAAGTCGGCCGAGGTGTTTGGCACCAGCAGCGACTCCACGGCATGGAACGCGGCGGCAGCCTCGCTCGGCGAGACATGCAAGGGCTGCCACGACAAGTACCGGGTCAAGAGGATCTGACGCCGTGAGTGTTTCGCCGGTCGCAATTGTCAGCCGAGCGAGCTCCGTCGCAGGCATCCGCGTGTGGGATGTTCCCACACGGCTGGTGCACTGGTTGCTGGTGGTGCTCGTGTGCTTTTCATGGTGGAGCGCCGCGTATCATCGCATGGACTATCACCGCTACAGCGGCTTTGCCCTGCTCGGCGTGTTGGCTTTCAGGATCTACTGGGGCTTCTTCGGCAGCAGTACCGCGCGTTTCGCGCAGTTCGTGAAGGGACCGCGTTCTATCTGGTCGTATCTGCGCTCGCGCACGACCCACGCCTCGCCCGGCCATAATCCACTCGGCGCGCTGAGTGTGGTCGCGCTGCTGGCCTTGTTGCTCAGCCAGGTAGCGCTCGGGCTGTTCTCGGTCGACGTAGATGGGATCGAGTCCGGTCCGCTGTCGCGCTTTGTGAGCTTCGAGACCGGGCGCGCCTGTGCCCACCTGCATCACCTCGGATTCGACGTGTTGAAATATTTCGTCGTCCTGCATGTGGGTGCCGTCGCGTTCTACGCTCTGTTCAAGCGCGAAGATCTCATCAAGCCGATGATCACCGGCCGAAAGACCTGGTCGCGGCAGCCGCTGCCGCGAGTGCAGTTCGCCTCACCCTGGCACGCGCTGGTCGGTTTCGTGTTGGCCGTCAGCCTCGTCTGGTGGATTACGTAACCATGCGCTTCCTGGATAGGCCGGAGCACGTCGGGCAAGCTGGTTTTGCTCATGCCAGGAATCAGCTCATGAGCAAACGCCATGCGTCTGTGACCGCATTCTAACCGGCCGATTGGCTAACCTTGCAACACAAGTTCTGGGAGTGGATATGAAGAAGGTCTCATTGAGCGGGCTGATGGCCGCGGCGTTGGTGGTGGTGATCGCCCAGGCGATTGCTGCTGAAGATGCCCAACAGCACTGGGCGTATCAGCCGGTGAAGAGCCAGCCAGTGCCCCAGGTTCACGATTCGAAGTGGGTCCGGACGCCCATCGACGCGTTCGTATTGTCGAAACTGGAAGCCAAGGGCCTGGCACCTTCCGAGGATGCCGACCGCGCCACCTTCGTGCGCCGCGCCACGCTGGACACCTGGGGCCTCATTCCGACTCCGGAGGAGGTAAACGCGTTCGTATCCGACCGTTCGCCCAAGGCGTATGAAAAGCTCGTGGATCGGCTGTTGGCATCGCCGCATTACGGGGAGCGCTGGGGACGCCGGTGGTTGGACCTTGCGCGCTACGCTGACAGCGACGGCTATAACGCCGATGGCACGCGGCCCAACATGTGGCGCTACCGGGATTATGTCATCAAGGCATTCAACGAGGACAAGCCCTACGACCGCTTCATCAAGGAGCAGCTCGCGGGAGATGAGCTGTGGCCAAACGATCAGGAGGCGCTGATCGCCACGGGTTTCCTGCGAGGCTACCCGGATGAGATCAACGCTCGCGACCTGAACCTGAAGAAGCAGGAGATCGCAGTCGATGTAACCAACACGACCGGCTCGGTGTTCCTCGCCTCCACTGTCGGTTGCGCCAATTGCCACAACCACAAGTTCGACAAGATCTCACAGAAGGAGTACTTCCAGCTCCAGGCGTTCTTCGTCAACGCCAGCGCACGTGATGATGTGCCAGTGCTCACGGGCAAGGCCCTGGCTGAATACCAGAGCCAGCTTGCACGGTACAACGAGGCTACGCGTGAGATCCGCGAGAAGATGGACGCGCTGCTGAAACCGGTGATCGACAAGTTGGAGGCCGACCGGCTGCAAGGCTTCGTGCCCCAGACGCGAGCCTCCATCGAAAAGCCCGCGAGCGAGCGCAACGCCTACGACCGTTGGATCTACTACCGCAACCTGTGGACACTGTCAGGACGCACTCGCAACGCCGAGCGGGAGCTGAAGGTGAAGGACAAGGAAGCCTATGCCAGGTACGAGGTGCTAAAGGACGAGCTGCGGGCGTACGATTCGTTGAAGCCGAAGGATCCGGGCTATATCTCCACGATCTTCGAGCTCGGACCGGACTCCCCGCCGACCAACGTGCTCGCGGTGGGCATCTACGACCGGCCGCTTGAGGAAGTGCAACCGGGATTTCCGGCGGCCCTGGCGAACGGGCAGCAGCCGCACATCGTGCCGACGGCGACCTCGTCCGGACGCCGCACCGCGTTGGCCAACTGGATCGCCAGCCCGGACAACCCACTGACTGCCCGCGTCATAGTCAATCGTATCTGGGCGCAGTACTTCGGCCACGGCATCGTCGACACTGTCAGCGACTTTGGCAAGATGGGTGAGAAGCCGATCAACCCCGAGCTGCTGGATTATCTCGCCGATACGTTCGTCCACCAGGACCACTGGAGCATCAAGACTCTGCAACGACGGATTCTCCTGTCCAGTGTCTATCGGCAATCCTCCGCCGAGCGCGCGGACGCGCAAGCGGTCGACCCGACAGACCGTCTGCTGTGGGCCTTTCCGCGACAGCGGCTGGATGCCGAGGAGATTCGTGACTCGCTGCTGCTAGCCTCCGGGCTCCTCGAGGATAAGCTGGGCGGACCGGCGGTGTTTCCGCCAGTGCCGGCCAACTTCGGTGTCAACGCCGCCAACCCGAAAGCCTGGATCGTGTCGGAAAATCCGCATGACCAGAACCGCCGCAGCGTCTACGTCTTCGTGCGGCGTAACACGGCCTATCCTCTGTTGGATGCATTCGATGCTGCCAATCCAAACTCAGTGCACAGCAAGCGTGATGTGACGACGACCGCGCCACAGGCGCTGGCGCTGATCAACAGCGACCTCGTCTTCCAGTGGTCGGAGGCTCTGGCCGCCAGGGTGATCAAGGAGGCTGGCAACGACGAGAGCGCGCGCGTCGATCGGCTCTACGAGATCCTGTTTGCCCGCGCGCCAGACCAGTTCGAGAAGCAGACACTGTTGGCGTTCCTGGACAGCCAGCAGAAAATCACCGAGGAGCAGCTTGCCAAAGGGAAGAAGGTCGCAGTGCCTGAGGGCTATGGCATCAGCCCGCAGGTCAGCGCGCAGCTCGACCGTCTCTACAAGGCGGTGTATGGACGCCCCGCGGACCGCTTCGAGCGCGTCGCATTCATGGACTACCTGAACAAGCGGCAGCAGACCCTAGGCAGGCCGCAGGGTGCCGACGATGACACCGATGCGGGTTCGTCCCCCGGGGTCGAGTCGGCTCCCAACAAAGCCAGCCAGGCAGCGCTGGCACGCGCGGCGGCATTCGTCGACCTCGTGCACGCGGCCGCCAACTCCAACGAATTCATCTACCGCTTTTAAAGGAGGCGAGGATCTCCTCATGAACACGCCAAAGAACTCACGCCGCGAATTTCTGGTCAACACGGGATATGGCTTGGGCGCGTTGTCGCTGTCAGGCGCGTTCGCCAAGGCAGCCTTGGCCGGCGTCGCCGAATCGGCGGCGCCGCAGGACCCACTCGCACCCAAGTCGCCGCATTTCACTCCGAAGGCGAAGTCGGTGATCTGGTTGCACATGGCAGGGGCGCCCAGCTCCCTCGATCTCTTCGACTACAAGCCGGAGCTGGTGCGTCTGCATGGGCAGCCCTTGCCGGATTCCTTCCGGAAGAACCTCAAGACCGCGACCGACGGCGGTGTGCAGGCTCTCTATGCGACCAAGCGCACGTGGAAGCAGTACGGGGAGACCGGCGCATGGATCTCCGACCTTCTGCCCAACATAGCAGGCCAGGTTGATCACATCGCTTTCTTGAAGGGCTGCAAGACTGAGGGGAGCACTCACGTCATTTCGTCTCTGAAGCTGCATACCAGCGGCCTGCAGCCGGGCCGGCCCGCGCTCGGGGCCTGGGTGACATACGGCCTCGGCTCCGCCAATCCGGACCTGCCGCCGTTTGTGGTTCTGCCGACCGGCACCGGTACCGCCGGCGGTGGCCGCGGCGCCACGATCTGGAGCGCGGGATTCCTGCCTGCAACCTATCAAGGGACGGCTTTCCGCCCCGGCGACTCGCCTATGTTATTCATCGATCGGCCGGCGGTCGTATCGGCGGCAGAGGAGCGGGGTACGCTCGACCTGTTGAAAAGACTCAACGAGCACGAGGAGCAGAGACTGCATCCGGGTGACAGTGAGCTCGAGGCTCGTGCCCGCTCGTATGATCTCGCGTACCGGATGCAGAAGACCGCGCCAGAGGCGGTGGACTTGTCGAAAGAGACAAACGCTACCAAGGAGTTGTACGGTATCGTTGACACAAGCACGCCCGCAACGCGCGAGTACGCGACGGCGCTGCTGCGCGCGCGGCGGTTGGTCGAGCGCAATGTCAGATTCGTTCACGTCATTTCAGGAGCGCCGGATAACAGCGTCGATAGCTGGGACGCGCATCATGAGATCGAGAAGAATCACTCGGTCATGTGCCGTCAGGTAGACAAGCCCGTGGCCGGGTTGCTGGCGGACCTGAAGTCACGTGGCTTGCTCGACACGACACTGGTTGTCTGGACCTCTGAGTTCGGCCGTACACCTTACGGCCAGACCGGCGACGGCCGCGATCACAATCCTTGGGGCTACACCACCTGGATCGCTGGTGGCGGGATCAAGCCGGGCAGCTATGGCGCCACCGACGAGATCGGCCTCCGTGCGGTGAGTGGGATTGTCGATACCTACGACATTCAAGCGACGATCCTCAACCAGCTCGGACTCGATCACCGTAAGCTCACATACCTGTACCAGGGGCGCTCGGAGCGCGCCACGACAGTGTACGGCGAAGTGGTGAAAGAGATCCTTGCGTAAGTCATGCATAGGAGAGTCGTTACCGCCGTCGGGCTGGTCATTGCGGCGGCCGCGGCCAGCACGTGGGCGCTGGGCGCGGCCAGCCTGGATCTCAGCGATTTCAACCAGGACATCATGAGAGATATGGACGATACGGTGAAGGCGCTCGACTCCAATATCGCTACACGCGACGTCAAGTCGGCGACCAGCGAGGCACAATCGATCCACGAGGGTTTGCATTGGGCGGAGGATTACTTCAAGAAAAAGGGCAATGTGGAAGATGCCGTCAAGTGGGCAAGGCGCGGCGAAGAGTTGGCCGACTCGGTGGGCAATGCCGTAGCTGCCAACGACTTCGACGCCGCTTTGGCGTCCTATGACCTGCTCGTGAAGACCTGCCGTGCGTGTCACGACGTGTACAAGCCGCCCGACTTCTAACTGTCAGCGGCTCGTCCGATCGATTATGTTGGGGGGCATCGCTCTCATGCTTGCAGTGGGAGCGCGGGCTCAGAGCATCCTCGAGTTCGACAGATGGATGCAAGTAATCGAGCGAAAGAGTCAGAGCGTGCAGCGTGAGCTCACGACCCGGAACGGCGAAGCCGCCATGGCCGATGCGCGGGAGATCGGCGAGCTGTACGGGAGGCTGGAGCGATTTTTCCTGCAGAGAGACAGTGCTGCCAGTGCGGTCAAACTCTCGCGGGAAGGACAGGTGCTCAGCGCGAGCGTCATTCGGCACGTCGCGGCGGGTGATTTCGTGGCCGCCTCCAGCGCGGCGATCTCCATCGCCAAGGCATGCCGTGATTGCCACTTGGAATACAAGCCGCTGGAGTAGGAGAGCGCGACCGCCACAAACAAGGGCAGCGCCGGCCGATGAATTCGCGGCCGACACCCGGCAGGCGAAGTTACCGTCCTATCACCCGCCGACAATCGATTTTATAACGTGGCGCTTTCTACAATCCGCCGTGATGAAACTGCAACAACTGCGTTTTCTCGCGGCCGTCGTCCAGCACGATCTGAATGTCACTGCCGCGTGCTCCAAGGTTGGCGCGACCCAGCCTGCCGTGAGCAAGCAGCTCAAGCTTCTCGAGGAGGAGCTGGGATTTGCCATCTTCGTGCGCAGTGGCCGCGCATTCACCAGGATTACCCCGGCTGGAGAGCGAGTCGTTGCGCATGCCTTGCGGCTCCTGAAGGAGGCGCAAAACATTAAAAGTGTCTCCGCGGAATTCAAGGACGAAGGGCAGGGGGCACTGTCCATCGGCACCACTCATACCCAGGCGCGATATGTTCTTCCTGCGGTAGTCCAGAAATTCCGCACCAGGTATCCGGCCGTGCAGTTCCACCTCCATCAAGGGACATCGGAGCAGATTGCGGAGATGGCCGCGCTGGATCGGATCGATTTCGCAATCGCAACCGGCTCGCAGAGCCTTTTCCCGAGGTATCTGTTCCTGCCGTGCTATCGCTGGCATCGCCGCATCATCGTTCCGCAAGGGCATCCTCTTGCCGATACGGCGAGGCCCTCACTGGAGGATCTCGCCGCTCATCCGTTGGTCACCTACGTGTTCAGTTTCTCCGGCCCCTCATCGTTGCACGAGATCTTTGCCCGTTCTGGATTACATCCGAGCATAGCGCTCACCGCACGCGATTCAGACGTCATCAAGGCCTACGTTCGGCTCGGTCTGGGTGTTGGCATTGTCGCGGGGGTTGCGCTGGACCCGCTCGTCGATCCGGATCTGGTGTCGATTGATGCGTCACATCTGTTTCCGATCCATACGACGTGGGTGGGTTTCGCGCGGGACAGCCTCTTGCGAGGCTATATGTACGATTTCCTGGAATTCGTAGCACCTCACCTGACGCGCCGTCTCGTCGACCGGGCGATGGATTGCCGGACGCAGGCCGAAGTGGACAGCCTCCTGTCCGGCGTCGAGTTGCCCTTGCGTTAGCTACACGCATCCTCTCGAGGCGGGCTCGATTGGCTCCCGCTTTATTTGCCGGCCGAGGCGGTGGTGTGTGGCGAGAGCGGGCGTGAGGCAGGGCCGAACTGGATTCCGGTTTCGACCTCGACGGGGGTTCCATTGCGCAGGTAGGGCTTGAAACGCCATTTCTGCAGGGCTTCCTGGATCGTCCGGGATTGATCGGGAAATGCGCTCAGGAGATGAACGTGCTTCACTTTGCCTTCGCGGTCGATGATGATCCGCACTGGAATCGGGTTGAATCTGCGCTCTGTGAATATCGGGTCCTCCCGCGTCAGGATGTTTTCATCCCGCGCGTAATCGGGTACGCACTCTGGAACGTCTCCGCCGCCGGTGCCACTTGCGAGACCGGCCTCGGTCGGCAATTTCATCCGGCCCATCTGTTCCACGAGCGCGTTGATCAGCTTCGGATCGCGGCTGGTAAAGATGAACTGGACCACGTGGCAACGGATCTGGGTCGCAAACACGCGCCAATGGAGTCCGGCCGCGGGAGCGACGTATTCGAAGCCGATGAAGCTGCGGCCGGCGAGCTTGACCTGCGTGGGCTCGCGCTCGACCTTGTAGTCCGCCTGCAGATGATCACGCACGAAGCCGACGAGCTGCTGCGTGTTGGTTGCCCCGGTCGGCGTGAAGAACAGATCCTGGGCGGTGACCAGTACACTCCCGCCGGCTCCCCTGGTGCCCTCCGCCGGAGTCAGTTGCAACAAGGAGTAGTAGCCGCTGTCCGAAGGAGGTGGCCCATCGTACATCTTCGTCCAATTCGTCGGTAGCGTGAAGTCCAGGCCGAAGTAGCTGTTGGTGTAGGTGTTGCCACTGATGCTGCCGCCTTCGGGTACGGGCGTGGTGGTGTCGCTGCTCGCGGTCCAGGCACCTTTTACGATCAGCGTATTCGCAGGCACCTTCTTGATCGGATGTGCCTCGTTTGAGAAGTCGCCGCCACTGTGAGCCGGCGGCTGGGTCTGCGCGTGGGCCGTCTTGAGTACCGCGAGGAGCGACAGGGCGAGAGCCGAGAGCGCAACCAGGCGCAGTGCCGAAGAACGCGAAGACATCTGGTGCATAGCGAGTCCTTTGCTAAGAAAGGGGCGAGACACTTTCGTGTCTCGCCCGAGGCGGTGAGGAAGGAATTACAGCGAGCGCAGGAAATTGACGAGATCCTGTTTCTGGCTGGGAGACAGCGCGTTGTAGTTGGCGATGATGGTATTGGCTTCCGAGCCGCTGCTGCTATGAGCCGAAATGGCGCTCAGCAGGTTGGTCGTGCGGCCATCGTGGAGGAAGAAGATGCGCTGTCCAAGACCCCACAAGGGAGCGGTACGGAACTGATCTCCGCCGGCGCTGCCCTGGGAAACGTTGTCAGCCAATCCCGCCCCCATGTGGTGGATCTCGAGGTCGGTGTATGCGTTCACCGTCGCATTCCCCAGTGAGGAGGTGATGTTCGATTGCGTGGTCGTCATGCTCGGGGTATGGCAGAACGCGCAGCCGACCGAGCTGAACAGCGACTTCCCGTTGCTGATCGATGTCGATCCACCCGGAGTGGTCGTCGACGGGATGGGCGGAGCCAGCAGCCGCATGAATTGCGCGAACGCCTCGATGTCGCTGAGGATCGCGGCGCCTGAGGAGTCGGGGTTGGTGGTGTCTTCGGGATATCCCACTTTCGCGAGGTTCAGGCAGGTCGAAACGAGTCCGCCCGGATGCTCTTGTTCTTCTTCCGGCAGGGGGCGATCTTGCGGGAAGAGCTCATTGGTGATGCCCATCTCGACGTTGTATGCCTCGCCAGAGAACAGCAGCAGCGATTTGTTCTGCGCCTTCCAACCGAAACGGGCAATCGTGCCATCGTTGCCGTTGTGGTTGAAGGTGCCGCTGACACCCATGCCGTTTCCTGCATTCGCGAGCTGCACGGCATACAGGGTGGAGTCGTCGAGGTTCTCCAGAAGGCCTGCGCCGAAGAGCGGAGTGGGAATGCGGAATATGATGTTATTGGCAGCCTTGGCCGCCTCGTAGGGCGGCTGAGCCATGCTGCATCCGGAGGCACCCGGCAGGTGCGAAACGGTGAAGAGGGTTTCCACTCCGCCGTTCGGGGCGCTGGTGTTGACCGTTCCGTTCGAGTTGAAGAAGAATGGGAAGCGGGCTTCGCGTGTCGGCCCATTGGCGGTGATGAAATACGGCATGGTGTCTTGCGCACTTGCGATGCCGTTGCTGATAGCCGTGAACTGCGGATTGTTGGCAGCACCTGTGCCGCCCACCGTCGGTTGCGCATGACATCCGGCACACTGGTTGAAGTTGAAGCGTGGCCCGAGGCCGACGTTCTGGGTACCCGTGACCGTTTCTGAGTTCTGGAAGCGCGTCAGGCCATCCTTGAAGAAGGCGAGGGCGTTGGTGGGATCGCCCGAGCCCGGTGTGAGTACCGACTGCAGCGGGAGCGGGTTTGTCCTGGTTGCGTTGGCTTGGCCATTGATGGCCCCGGTTCGCACACCCGGGTCGGTCTGGGCAAAAGCCGTGGAAAAGCCTGAAATGATGAGAATTCCGGCGGAAACAGCCGCCGGGCGTAGTCTGAGTTGCACGATGAGTCTCCCTTGATTGGGTAAATCCGGCCCCCTCGATCCGGTTTTGTGTGAACGGCCTGGCGGGTCTGTGAACCGCTGTGTGGTCGTTCGACACTCACCGTTAGCCGAGGCGCATCCCTCCTTGCGCGCCTCGTAGACTCATTCAACTCTGCGGTGCAGAGGAATAGACCTTGGGATCCGGGAATCCAAGGTCTGGTACGTGGACAATTGGATTCAATCATCTGCATGGACTGCCGGCCCCCGCTGGCAGGACCATTGGATCTATTGACGGCGTGTCCTGTCCCCAAAAAAAACGGGCGGGACACTTGCGTGTCTCGCCCGAAACGGGGACGGAAAGGATTACAACGAGCGTAGGAAGTTGACGAGGTCCTGTTTCTGGCTGCTGGACAGGGAGTTGTAGTTGGCAATCACGGTGTTGGCTTCCGAGCCGCTGCTGCGATGAGCCGAGATGGCGGGTCTTCGCCCGGCAGGGGCCGATCCTGAGGAAACAACTCGTTGGCGATTCCCATCTCGACGTTGTAAGCCTCACCGGAGAACAGCAGCAGCGATTTGTTCTGGGCCTTCCAGCCGAAACGAGCGATGGTGCCGTCGTTGCCATTGTGGTTGAAGGTGCCGCTCACACCAACACTGTTGCCTTGCGCCGCCAACTGCACAGCGAGCAGCGTAGAGTCGTCGATGTTTTCGAGAAGTCCCGCACCGAAGACCGGAGTCGGAATGCGGAATATGATGTTGCCAGCAGCCGCGGCGGCGCTGAAACTCGGCTGGGACAGGCTGCAACTGGTGGCGCCGGGCAGTCCAGAAACGGTGAAGATCGTTTCTGCTCCGCCGTTTGGCGCGCTCGTGTTGGCACTGCCGTCGGCATTGAAGAGGAATGGAAAGCGGGCTTCGCGCGTCGGGCCATTGGCGGTGATGAAGGAGGGCGGACAATGCCGCCGGGCGTAGTCTGAATCCCGCAATAAGTCTCCCTTGATCATCAGCCCCCTCTTCCGATGACGGTGAAAATGAGCCAGTGGATGTCCGGATCGCGCAGCGAATACGACCTTGACTGTCGGCTGGGGCGCGTTCCGCCCGCGTAGACTGGGTCAAGACTTCGTGTCGAAGGAATAGACCTTGCGATCCGGTAATCCAAGGTCTGGTCCATGATCAGTTAGTCTAATGAGTTGCATGAATCATTGGATCCGCCACAAACAGGACTCTGTGGTCTATTGACTTTTCAGTATAAACAAGACTAGCCATCCACAGCGGGCGAGAACCGGACAATCCTGCCGCCAGCGGCGGCGGAGTTGGTTGGCCGGATCGCCGCCACCACCGCTGTGTGCATTCTGATCGCATTGCAACACAACAACCCGGTGTGCCGCATGCCATGATCGTGCCCAACATCGCGCTCTCACGTACGGAGTACTGATTGTCTGACTAGCCTTCGCGAATGATATTTTCGTCTGTCAGATTGACCGCGGTGCGGCTACACTCACTTTGTCTGATGCAGGTTAACCTCGGCTCGCCAAAAACAAGCACCAAGGGGAGAGATCAATCTGTGCTCGAGGACGGAACTGCCGTATAGCAGCGTATGGCAAGATCAGGAAGCCGCAAAACCACGCGACGCGCCGTCAGTCCGGTATCGGAGGTGCCTCCGGGCCTGAAGTTGTTTCGACCCATCAGCTGGCTGGATCGGACTTGCGCAGGCCGCTACGTTTCCCATCTGCTCCGGGAGCTTGGGCGCCTGGGCCTGGAGCTCGAGGACATCGAGCGGCGCGAGAAGCCGCCGCACGTGCAGACCGTGCTGTCGGATTTGATCGACTGGCTGGACGAGCACCCCGGACCGTCCTTCGCCAATCTGGTCAACTGGCAGGCGTTCGACCTCGATGTGATGTCGTCGAGGTTGGAAGAGGACCACTCGGCGAAGCCTCGCATCGAGATATCGGCGCGGCTTACCAGGATGAACAACCTGTCAGTGTGCTGGTATCCGGGAGGTTGGCGGCACTCGCTGTTCATTTGTGACTCAACGGCCCATTCGTCGATCAATCTGATTCCACGGCGCAAGTGGAGCGAGCCTCCGGATTTCAGGTGGTTCATCGTCGGTGAGAAGCCGACGTCCGATGCCCGCCCCACGAACGAGCTCATGTATCTGCGCGGCGTGGGCGGTCTGGATCCGGATCCAAGGACGCGCTATGGGCCGTCTGCTCGCTACAATCACGACGTCGTCGACTCGATATTGATCTGCGCGGTCAGGTCGGCGTATGAGGCGCTGATCGAGCAATGCCGGCTCATTTTCGAAGTCGAGGCGCTCGAAACCTTCGAGTTCGAAGTCCGCAACGAGGCCGATACAGCCGGCTGCGGCTCGCGACCCCCGCCTGTTCACAGGGTCGTGTCCTGGAGTCTCGAGAATGCCACTGAGCTTCGTTTGCGCCGGGAGCGGGAAGCGGCGCGAGAGGCTGAAAGGCGCGAGAGGATCGAGCTCGACAGCGTGCCTGCCAGGTTCGGTTTTACGCTCGAGAAACTCACTGACGTCCTGATGCGGGCGGCTCAAAGGAAATCAACGCAATCCGCTCCTCCCTCCGACGAGGTCGTGAATCGAAGCGCAGCCAAGGCACTGCGCAGGGCGGGCTTCAAGGTTGATGCCGGGGATGTGCGTCGATTGCGGCGATTGATGGAACGCCTCAGGCCGGAGCTGCTTCCGAAGGATCTGCGGCCGGAACCAACGCCGACGCCTCCAGCATTGAGCAACGTCCTGCGATTTCCACGAGAAAGGACCTGAGCTCTCTTCAAGCCCCCCGAGGAGGGTCAAATGTGTTTGATCAACATGACATAGCTCCGCTGGATGCTGGCGCATATGTCATCCCTTTTCGGACTTCAGGTGCTCGCGGTACGCTGCCGCAAACGCCTCGACGAACGTGTGCGGCAGATGATCCGCCGGCATCTCGATGAGGTTGCGATAGAAGGTGGTGAACATTTCCCAGTACTGCTCTTTGTCAGCCGAACGCGCCATGCCGCGTCGCGCGGCCCGCTGGAACCGGGCTTCCAGCTCGGCCGGGTCGAGCCTGTCGAGGAACTCGATGAAGGCGGCCCGGGTCGCTTGGGCCGTTGCTGCTTCGTGAGTCTTGGCGTCGGAGACGGTCTCACGCAACCACTGCACAGCGTCCAGGCTTCGGTTCTCGTGACGCGTGAGCAAGGTTAGCAGCAGATCCTCGACCGTAGAGCGTGACAGTGAAGGACGTGGATCGTCGGGCTCCGGAGGCGGCAGCTCGATCCGAAAGCGATTGCGACTTTCATGACGGCTGCGGTCGAGGTCTTTGAAGCCCACCAGCGCTTCACGAAAGAGCTGTCCCGCCAGGTGCAGCAACCGCGTCTGCGCTTCCGCGGGCAACTTGTCGGCGTCGATGCCCGCTCCGCGGCAGAACACCTGCAGTCCCGTGCTGACGTCGAAGAGCTGTGCTCCGCTTGGGGTGCTCGGAGTGTTGTTGATACCGTTGCTGATGTCACGCCGCGCGGCTTTCGCGAGACGTTCCACCCTACGCGCGAGCGACTCATCGTCCGGCTCTGGAACCGGAACAGGGCGCGGAGCTGACGCCAACGCACGTACCGGGGCCTGCGCGATCGCCTGTCCGTAGGCGTTCACAGGAAGCAACTCCTCACCGGTCGGACTGTCCGGAACAAGGAGATCATCGAGATTGAGCATCGCGCCGATGTCGGTTTGCGCCGCCCGGCCAAGCGTGTGGAGAGCGTGGATACTGGTCGGCACCGCGCTCGCGCTCGCGCCCGGGTCCTCGCTTGCCTGCGCGCCTTCGGTATCCAGCGCGACCACGATCTGATAGTCGCCTATCCGTAGCACGTCGCCGTTGCGGAGAAGATATCCATCGGTGCCACGCCGCCCGAGCGGCTCCGGCTGATCGTTCACGAAGACGCCGTTCGTACTCACATCCTGCAGGTAGTAGCGGCCGCTCCGAAATTGCACGCGCGCGTGATGAGCGGATACATAACGAAGAGGATCAGGCAGCACCCAGTCGTTGTCCGCGGATCGTCCAATGGTTCCGCCCGCGACCGTGAAAACGATACTGCTACGGTCTCCGAGAGACCGGCGCTGATCACTGACGACGCGCAGGCGAAGCGACATGGTTCGAGAGATTGAGAGGAGCCAAAAGAACGCCCATCGTCCGCGAAGGCCTGTTCTACCAATCCAGGCCGGTAGACCCGGGCCCGTAGACATATAATGTCAGCGTCAAACTAGCAGCGGTGCCCCCCTGAACCATGGCAGCCAGTCACATTTTTCGCATTATGTTCGTGAATCAAGGCAAGGTTTACGAGATCTACGCCCGCAAGGTCGGTCACGGCGATCTGTTCGGATTCATCGAGGTGGAGGAGCTGCTGTTTGGAGAGCGCTCCACAGTGGTCCTGGATCCGTCCGAGGAGCGGATCAAGGGCGAGTTCGAAGGAGTGAAGCGCACGTTCCTGCCCATGCACTCAGTCCTGCGGATCGACGAGGTGAAAAAGCACGGCACCAGCAAGATCACGGCTTTCGAGGGAGGCGCCAATGTGGCCCAGTTCCCGATGCCGATGTATGGCACGCCTCCGACCGAAAAGAAGTGAGCCTGGCGGCCTAAGATGCTGTACATCCCCGGTGCCCCGGCGCTGTCCGCCTTCAGAATCGCCAAACTGCTGTCGAAACTGCGTGCGCTCGAGCCGCAAATTGCCGCCCTCGGTTCCCGCTTCCTTCATTTTGTCGACCTGGGCCGGCCGCTGGAGCCGAGCGAGCGGGAAGTACTGGAGCGCCTGCTGACCTACGGCCCTCGGCCCGCGCACGAGACCGCCTCTGATGAAGGCGAAAGCCTGCTCGTTGTGCCGCGTGAGGGTACGATCTCCCCCTGGTCGAGCAAGGCTACCGATATCGCCCGGGTTTGCGGCCTGGAGGCGGTCCGACGCATCGAGCGCGGAATTGTCTACACCGTGAGCGCCACGCGACCTCTGGGACACGAACGGCTGATCAAGCTCGCTCCCGAGCTGTTCGATCGCATGACGGAGCAGGTATTGCTCGATCCGGCGGAGGCCGAGCGTCTGTTCCGTCACATGCCGCCAAAACCGCTGAGACGGGTTCCCCTTGCCCGGGGACTCACGGCCCTGGAAGAGGCCAATCGCGAGCTGGGGCTCGCTCTCTCCGGTGACGAGATCGAATATCTTCTATCCAACTTCCAGCGGCTCGGCCGGGATCCTTCCGATGTCGAGCTGATGATGTTCGCGCAGGCAAACTCCGAGCACTGCAGGCACAAGATATTCAACGCTGATTGGATCATTGACGGGCGCAGGCGCGAGGAGTCGCTCTTTTCCATGATCCGCTACACACACGCGCGTAATCCGCGCGGTGTTCTCTCCGCATATTGTGACAATGCGGCGGTGATCGAAGGGCCTGTCGGGACGCGTTATCTCCGTGCTCCGGACTCGCACATCTACCGCCCGAGCCGCGAGCCCATCGACATCCTCATGAAGGTCGAGACGCACAATCATCCTACTGCCATCTCACCATTTCCGGGCGCCGCCACGGGCTCGGGTGGCGAGATTCGCGATGAGGGAGCGGCCGGTCGGGGCGCGAAACCAAAGGCCGGCCTGACGGGATTCTCTGTTTCGCATTTGCGCATTCCGGGAAACGAGAGGCCGTGGGAGCTTGATTTCGGCCGTCCTGCGCGCGTTGCATCGGCGCTCGAGATCATGATCGAGGGGCCGGTTGGCGCCGCCTCATTCAACAATGAGTTCGGCCGTCCCGCTATTTGCGGCTACTTCCGAACCTTCGAGCAACGCGTCCCTGGCGATCCACCCGGGCGCCTGCGCGGATATCACAAGCCCATCATGATCGCCGGCGGGCTCGGCAATATCCGGCGCGAGCACGTCGAGAAGGGCGAGGTGCCGGCCGGCGCGAAGCTCGTCGTACTGGGCGGTCCCGCCATGTTGATCGGCCTGGGTGGAGGCGCCGCCTCGTCCGTGGGCAGCGGCGCCTCGAGCGTGGAGCTGGATTTCGCATCCGTACAGCGTGGCAACGCGGAGATCCAACGCCGCGCCCAGGAGGTGATCGACAGCTGTTGGGAGTTGGGCGGCGACAACCCGATAGTTTTGATACACGACGTCGGTGCCGGCGGGCTGTCGAATGCGGTGCCGGAGGCGGTCGCGCACAGTCGCCGGGGCGCGCGTGTCGACCTGCGGGCGGTGCCGAGCGCGGAAGCCGGAATGTCTCCCATGGAGATCTGGTGCAATGAGGCGCAGGAGCGCTATGTACTCGCCATCAAGCCGGACGCGCTCGAGATCTTTAGCGCTGCCGCTGAGCGTGAACGGTGTCCTTTCGCCGTCATCGGCGAGATCGACGCGAGCGGTGTGCTGGTCGTCAGCGATCCTTTGTTCAAAGAGGACGCGGTGAACATGCCGATCGAGGTGCTGCTGGGCAAGCCACCACGCATGACTCGCGATGTCCGCAGTGTCGAACCACCCCGTCGACCCTTCGACATCCGCGGTATCGATTTGCGCGAAGCCGCATATCGCGTGCTGCGTTTTCCGGCCGTTGCCGACAAGACGTTTCTCATCACTATCGGCGATCGCACGGTCGGGGGACTCATCAGTCGCGATCAGCTCGTGGGACCGTGGCAGGTCCCGGTCAGCGACGTCGCGGTGACTCTCGCGGATCATTACGGCCACGCCGGTGAGGCGATGGCGATGGGAGAGCGCACGCCGGTGGCGGTGATCGACGCTCCCGCCTCCGGTCGACTCGCGGTGGCTGAGGCTATCACCAACATTCTCGCGGCCGACATCGAATCACTTTCCCAGGTTCGCCTGTCGGCCAACTGGATGGCCGCCTGCGGTGAGCCGGGAGAGGATGCGGCCCTCTACGAGACCGTCCGGACCATCGGCAAAGAGCTCTGCCCGGCGCTCGGCATCGCTATTCCAGTTGGCAAGGACTCCTTGTCGATGAAGACCGCCTGGAAGGAGGGCGACTCCGACAAGAGTGTCGTCGCGCCCGTGTCGCTCATCGTTTCGGCTTTCGCGCCGGTCAAAGACGTGCGGCGCACGCTCACGCCGACTCTGCAGCTCCATGAGCGACCTACCTCGCTCTGGCTCATTGATCTCGGGGGCGGGCGCAATCGCCTCGGAGGCTCCGCGCTGGCGCAGGTCTACGATGAGCTGGGTGACGTGGCTGCCGACCTGGACGATCCGCAGCGCCTGTTGAATCTAACGGCAATTCTTTCCGAGCTGCGCGCCGCGAACCTGATCCTCGCCTACCACGATCGCTCGGACGGGGGTTTGTTTGCCACACTGCTCGAGATGGCCTTCGCTGGCCGCTGCGGACTGCATATCGCTCTACCAGCCACGGCTGGCCCGGCCGCCGCGCAGCTCTTTTCCGAAGAGCCCGGTGTCGTGTTGCAGATCATGGCGGAGGACGAGCCGCGATTCACGGCAATTCTGGAGAAATACGGGCTTTCCAAGGTAGCGCTGTATCTCGGCGCGCCCACCAGCGACATGCGTGTGCAGATCAGGATCGGCAACGTCGAATTCGATGAGTCGTGGATCGATCTACGACGTGCTTGGTCGGAGACGTCGTGGCAGATGCGGCGCTTGCGTGATGATCCGCAGTGCGCGGATGACGAGTTCGAAGCCCAGACGCGCGCTGACGACCCGGGTCTATCAGTGGCTCTGAGCTTCGACCCTGAAGACGATGTTGCAGCACCTTACATAGCGCGCGGTATCAGGCCGGCGGTGGCCATCCTTCGCGAGCAGGGCGTCAACAGCAACACCGAGACGGCCGCCATGTTCGATCGCGCAGGGTTCATCCCACACGATGTGCACATGACCGATTTGCTGTCCGGCCGGCGGACACTGCGTGACTTCAAGGGACTGGTTGCCTGCGGCGGGTTCTCGTATGGAGATGTGTTGGGGGCGGGCGAGGGATGGGCGAAGTCGATCCTGTTCCATGACGCCGTTCGCGAGGGGTTCCAGGATTTCTTCTCGCGCCCGGACACCTTCGCGCTCGGCATCTGCAACGGCTGCCAGATGTTCGCGGCCCTGAAGAGCATTATTCCGGGGACGGCGCACTGGCCGCGATTCGTGCGCAATCGTAGTGAGCAGTATGAGTCGCGCTTTACGCTCGTCGAAATCATGCGCTCGCCGTCGGTAGTGCTTGATGGTATGGCGGGCTCCATCCTTCCAATAGCCGTTGCACATGGCGAAGGGTATGCGGAGTTCACCTCCGCTGCGGCAGCGGAAGCCTGTGCGAAGAGTGGGCTCGTCGGCTACCGTTTCGTGAATCACGACCGAACGGTCGCGACCCAATACCCCTTCAATCCGAACGGCTCACCATTTGGAATCGCAGCGCTGACGAATGTCGATGGTCGCGTGACCATCACGATGCCCCACCCCGAACGCTCCACACGATACGTGCAGAACTCCTGGCGCCCTCGCGATGCAGGAGAGCACAGCGGCTGGATGCGCCTGTTCCGTAATGCGCGACGGTACGTCGGCTAGGAGCCTGTCCGAGTAATGATCGCCGTCACGAGGGCGACCCTGGCGAGGCTACGCGCCCCGGCATATTTTCTGCGATCGTTTCGCGCGCATAGCGCGGACTATGTAAGCGAAAGGATCGCAAAAAAGATGCCGCCAGGGGCGGCCGCAGT
>CAZBTV010000016.1:0-63558 GCA_964494895.1 uncultured Steroidobacteraceae bacterium
CCGCCTCGATCTCACCCAACTCGATGCGAAAGCCGCGGATCTTCACCTGGGCATCGCTGCGGCCCAGATACTCCAGCACCCCATCGGGGCGCCAGCGCGCCAGGTCCCCAGTGCGGTACATGCGCGTGCCGGGCTGTCCAACAGGATCCGGCACGAAGCGCTCCGAGGTCAGGCCAGGCCGACGGAAATAGCCGCGCGCTAGTCCGGCTCCCGCAATATACAACTCGCCGACTGCACCGACTGGAACGGGTTGGAGCTGCGTACCGAGAACGTATAGCTGGGTATTCCAGATCGGTCGGCCGATGGGCTCAGTCGCACCCTCTCCATCGTTCAGACACTCCCAGTAGCTGACGTCGATTGCCGCTTCCGTGGGGCCATAGAGATTGTGCAGTGGCACGTCGGGCAGAGCCGAGTTGAACCGGGCTCGCAGTTCCACAGGGAGCGCCTCGCCGCTGCAGATCACACGCCGCAGCCCGCCGCAATTGGCGGCGCGGGGCTCCTGTAGGAAGGCGGACAACATAGAGGGGACGAAATGGACAGTCGTGACTTGCTGGTCCCGAATCAGGTCGGCGAGATAGCCCGGATCCTGGTGTCCGCCGGGTGCGGCGACGACGAGACTTGCTCCATGGAGCAGCGGCCAGAAGAACTCCCAGACCGAGACGTCGAAACCGCACGGGGTCTTCTGCAGGACGACGTCATCCGACTCGAGTTGATATTCAGCCTGCATCCAACATAGACGGTTCACGAGAGCCGCGTGCGTGTTGATCGCCCCCTTGGGTTTACCCGTCGATCCGGAGGTATAGATGAGATAAGCAGAGTGCTGCGGACGAAGGGGCCACGTGCGATCCGCATTGCAAGGGTCGGCTTCGCGAAGACTCGCGATTCGACTTCGGGCGGAGGGTTCATCCAGCACGAGCTGTCGTGGGAAGATCTCCTGCAGCCGTGGACCCGTTGCTGCGTTGGTCAGCAACAACGACGGATTGCCATCCTCGAGCATGAACCGGATTCGATCCAGCGGATAGTCGGTATCCACGGGCAGGTAGGCGGCACCGGCCTTGAGGACAGCGAGCAGCGCGATGACGAGGTCCAGAGAGCGTGGGAGAGCGACAGCGACAATGCTCTCTGGCCCGATCCCCCGCTGGATGAGCTCGTGGGCGAGTTGGTTGGCGCGCTGGTTGAGCTCGGTGTAGCTCAGGGAGCGCTCCTGGAAGATGACAGCGGTGGCCTGGGGGGTGCGTTGCACCTGGGCTTCAAACAACTGCGGCACGGTGCTGCGAGGTACCTCGTGAGTGGTCTGGTTCCATAGCCGCAGGACCTGCTCACGCTCCTCGGGACTCAGCAACTCGATCCGTCCCACCAGGCCATGCGGATCAGCCGCTATTGCCTCGAGTATTCGCAAAAGTCGTTGGCCGACACTTTGCGCCGTGGCGCGCTCGAGCCGGTCGGGACGATATTGCAGCCGCAGCTTCAACTGATTTCCCGGAACGGCTGCCAGGCACAACGAGTAATGAGTGACGTCGCCGTGCTCCACGGAAGTGACGCGTAATCTCTGCAACGCTTCCCGGTCAAACGGATAGTTCTCGAATACCACCAGAGTGTCGAACAGGTTGCCGAGTCCGGCCAGTCGTTGAATTTCCGCAAGACCCAGATGCCGATGGGGCGCCAGCATCGCCTGGCGCTCCTGGATGAACGTGAGCAGTTGTGTGGTGGATTCGCGCACGTTGAGAGTCGCGCGCACGGGTTGCGTGTTGATAAAGAGCCCCACCATCCGATCGCTGTCCTCGATCTCTGCCGGCCGCGCGGACACTATGGTTCCGAACACGACGTCACTACGTCCGGTCAGCGCGCCCAGGAGCACAGCCCAGGCTCCTTGTATGACGGTGTTCATCGTCAGTTGCTGCGAACGCGCCGTGCGCACCAGACCTGATGTAAGAGACTCCGACAACTCGAATGTGATCGTCTCGGGAAGCGCGCCGGCATCAGTAACCGCCGGCGCGACCCTCGTTGGTTCTTCGAGCCCGAGGAGCGCTTCCTGCCAGGCGCTGCGTGCCGCCTCGGCATCCTGCCTCGCCAGCCACTCGAGGTAAGCCCGGTAGGGCGTCACGTTCGGGAGCGGATCCGCCTTCAGGAGCTCATCAAGGACGATGGGAATCGACCAACCATCCAACAGGAGATGGTGGTGAGTAAAAACGAGGCGGTGCCGCTCTGCGGACACTCGCACCAATGCGAATCGTAACAGCGGCGGTTTCGTGGGATCGAAGCGTGTCGCCCGGTCTTCTGCAAGCAACCGCGCCCAGTCTCGCTCGCGCTCGGACTCGTCGAGTCCGGACAGATCGACGTACCGCCAGGGCAGGGTCGTGTGCCTGGCGATGATCTGCACCGGACGCTCGAGCCCCTCGTGCTCGAACGCCACTCCCAGGTTCGGATGCCGTTGGATCAGACACTGGGCGCGGGCGTGCAGGATCTGCGGGTCGAGCGCGCCCGTGAGCTCCACGACTACCTGGATTGCGTAGGGATCGAATACTTGTCGGTCATAGGCGCTGTGGAAGAGCAACCCTTCCTGCAACGGCGACAAGGGAAGAATGTCCTCGATAACGCCATAGTGTTGCTCGAGCCTTTCGATCTGGAGTTGACTCAGATGGGCGGCCGCAATGTCCGCCGGAGTCAGCCTCCCGGCTTCCTCCCGCAAAGCCTCCTGCGTCAACGCCTGCAGAGACGCAAACCAGCCATTGGCCAACTCCCGAATATCGTCTTCCGCCACCATCCCCGGTGACCAGGTCCAGTCCGCGATCAACCTGGGGCCGTGCTCGCCATTTTCGACCGCCAGCGCGTTGACTTCCACGACATGTCCGCGCCGCATCCGTGGATCGGAACCGCCCATGAGCGCGTCTGCCTCTGGCGCCGCAGTCCAATCCATCTGCGTACCGGCCTTGAAACGGCCCACGTAGTTGAGACAGATCTGCGCGCATGGCAGATCGGCGAGCATCGGCGCTGCCTGAGGGTTCAGGTAACGCAGGAGGCCATAACCGAATCCATTGTCCGGCAGCTTGCGCAGTTGCTCCTTGATTTGCTTGATCGCACGCCCGGGCTCGAGCGAGACACTCTCGAGCCGAGTTGGGTAGAGGCTGGTAAACCACCCCACGGTGCGCGAGAGGTCAACTCCTTCAAACACGTCCTCGCGGCCGTGTCCTTCCAGATCCAGAAGGATTGCGGCGCCATCTTGCCGCCCGTGCCTTCGCTTCCACGTCGCGACCGCCATCGCAAATGCGGCGATCAGCAGATCGCTGATTCGGGCACGCAGAGCGCCTGGAGCCGAGTTCAACAGCTGTTCCGTGACAGGGGCAGGTAAAGTCAGGCGCAGCTCCCCGATGGGCCCAGCAGTATCATGCCAGCCTTCCGGTGCACCTTCGAACAAGGGAGCAACGGGGCCACTGATTACGGAGGTCCAGTAGTCCAGCTCCCGCGCGCGCCGCGCGCTTTGTGCCTCGGCGTGCAGGAGTGAGGCCCAGCGCTGGAATGAGGTTCCAGTCTCCGCAAGCACCGGCTCGTTCGAAGTGCATCCGGTCTCGAGGTCCTCGAGGATAACGTGCCAGGAGATCGCGTCTACGGCCAGGTGATGGATCGTGAGGAGCAGGCGTCCCGGAACAAACCATACTGCCTGGATCAGGATTCCCTGGTGAGGATCTAGTCGGGTCTGGGCCGCTCGCACTTCAACGTTGGGCGAGGCTGTCGCTCTTTCCACGCGACGTAGATACGCTCTCGCCGCCACGGTGCCGCGGGGAGCGATGCGCAACTGATTCCCTTCCAGCCGCATGCGCAGGACGTCGTGGTGATCGACTACCGCCTGCAGGCCGCGCAGTAGCATTTCCTCCTTCAATTCGTGCGGAATCGTAATCAGCATCGATTGACTGAAACCGGCTATCGGACCACCACCTGCCAGCAAGCGTTGGATGATCGGGGTCAGGGGAACAACGCTGTTGTGCTCATCAACTGGGGCAGTGCTTTCGTGGAAGGCGGTTGGCGCTGAGACCGGCGGTGGCAGCGATCGGCAGACAGCAGCAAGCGCCTGCGGCGTCTTGTGCTGGAAGATGTCACGGGTGGATAGAGCGAGCGCGTGCTGCCGCGCGCGACTGACGAGACGAATTGCGGACAGACTGTCGCCCCCTAGCTCGAAGAAGCTGTCACGGATACCGACACGCTCGACGCCCAGGATTTCGGCATACCAACCACACAGAAGCTCCTCGTTCGGGGTACGCGGGGCGAGCCATTCTCTCTCCTCGCGCAGCTCGGGTGCGGGTAGCCGCTCGCGATCCAGCTTTCCGTTGGCATTCAACGGCAGCCGCTCCAGGATCACTATCGCGAAAGGCACCATATAGTCCGGGAGTGCGCGGGCGATATCCCGCCGCACAGCCTCGGGGTCAACTGTCTTCCCAGCGATCGGGACCACATAGCCGACTACCTGTTGCACACCGGCCTGACCCGCTCGTGCGATCACAGCCGCCTGTGCGACGTCAGGCAATGCGCGCAGCGCGGTTTCAATCTCCCCGAGTTCGATGCGCAATCCGCGGATCTTGACCTGTTGGTCGTTACGACCCTCAAACTCGAGCAGGCCCTCCGAGCTCCAACGTACGATGTCACCCGTGCGGTAAAGGCGAGTGCCTGGAGCATCGAAAGGATTCGCGACGAAACGCTCTGCCGTCAGATCCGGTCGACCGATATAGCCCCGCGAGAGACTCTCGCCGGCGATATACAACTCGCCGCTGACTCCTGCCGGCAAGGGTTGCAGGCCCGAGTCCAATACATAGAACCGCGTGTTGTGGATCGGCCGGCCGATCGGGATCGAGCCACCGCCGCGCAGGCGACCCTCCACCGAGTGGGCGGCCACCTGTATGCAGGTTTCCGTGGGGCCGTACAAGTTATGAAGGGCGACGGGCAAACGCTGTCGCATGCGCTCTGCCGTGGCGACTTTCAATACCTCGCCGCCGCTGAACAAGTTGCGCAGTGTTGTGCAAGCGAAGATATTGGTGTGTTCAAGCAGCGGCTCTAGCACCGAGGGAACCAGCTGCAACGTCGTGACTCCGAGCTCACGACATGCGTTGCAGAGGTACTCCGGATCTTTCTCCCCTCCAGGCCGCGCCAGGGCGAGAGTTGCTCCGCATAGCAACGGCAAAAACACCTCCCACACGCTGGCGTCGAAAGTCAGGGGTGTCTTCTGCAGGACGACATCATCCGCCTGGAGTTTGAAAGCCTCCGACATCCAGGCCATGTGATTGCCCAGTGCGCGATGGCTGACCACGACCCCCTTTGGTTTGCCGGTCGATCCGGAGGTGTAGACGAGGTACGCGGGGTTGTCCGGCCGCAAGGGCTGAATGCGCTGGTGATCGCCGGGATTGTTTGTTGGACGGGAGTGGATAGCGACGGCTTCGGGCCCATCCAGCACAATGCGTGGACAGACGATGTCCGGCGATCGTGTCGATGCTTCCGACGTCGTCAACGCGAGCACGGGCCGGGCATCCTGCAACATGAAGGCGATGCGATCGGCCGGGTGGTCCAAGTCGATCGGCAGATAGGCAGCGCCGCTTTTGAGGACCGCCAACGTGGCGATGACCATCTCCTGGCAGCGAGGCATGATCAATGCGATGAAGTGCTCCGGGCCGACACCCCGGGCGATAAGGTGGTGCGCGAGCTGGTTCGCGCGCCGATTGAGCTCGCGATAACTCAACCAGCCTTGCTCGAAGGTGAGGGCGGTGTGATCAGGGTTCCGATCAGCCTGGGCCTCGAACCCCTTCGCAACGGTGACGGGCTCCGCCGTGGGAACCGTTGTTTTTTTCCACTTGTGAACAATCTGTTGGCGTTCCCAAGTGCTTAGGAGAGCAACTCTTCCCGCCGGATCGCATGCCTCGAAATTGCGGAGAATTGCGCATAGACGGCGCTGATGATCAGCTAACTCCCGGCTGTTGTAACGGGCGGCATTGGCGTCGAAGTCGAGCCGCAACGCCTTTGAGTCCGATTGATCGTAGACGGCGATCGACAGATCCGATACCGGTCCGTTGCACAGGTTGTGTGTCGTGGCCGTGCATTCGCCGAACCGTAAATCGTAGTCGAACGGCATGGCGTTGACCGTCGGGCCATGCAGAGCGATCTGCCTGTCGAGAAGTCCGAGGCTGCGGCGCAAGTCCTCGCTGCGCACGCGCTGATGGCGCAGTACGCGACGTGTCTGCGCCGCAATCTGCTGCAGGATCTCTCCGAGCCGTGCACTTGGTCGCACGGCCAAAGGCAGCGGTAATATGTCCGACATCATACTCGGCACGCGACGCGCGACGTTACCCATCCGGCCCGTCACCGCAATCCCGAGCGTCACATCCGCAGCGCCGCTCATCCGGTGCAGGTACACGGCCAGCGCGCAGGTGACGAGCTGTGTCAGGCTCTTTCCGCTCTGGCGGCAAAGCGCATGCAATCTGCGCGTATCGCGTACAGAAAGGTGGACAGTGCGGCGGAGTGTGTTTCCGGGACTCGCTATCGGAAGTTGACTCAAGGTGACGGCGTTGCGCCGGTCCCTGAGCTGCTCGAGCCAATAGGCGCGGTCTTGCGCGAATTTCTCGGACGCTCTGTACGACTGCTCGTCATTCAATAATGTGGCCAGCGTAAGAAATGGGTTGGGGCCTGGGGCATCGCCACCCGTCAGACTCGTGTAGATGTCGGCCGTGCGACGGGCCACGAGCCAGATTCCCATGCCATCCACGATGATGTGGTGATACCGCTGGTACCAGAGAGTGCGGGAGTCGGACAAGCGCAGCAGGGCGAAGGCAAACAGCGGGGCTTGGGCCAGATTCATCGCCCGGCCGAGGTCCGCCCTCATCCAACGTTGCGCGCTCGTTTGCGGGTCCGCTTCCCGACTCAGGTCTATATTCTGCAACTTCCAGTCCACGCGTGCCTGGATGATCTGCTTGGGGCCCTCTTCGGTGTCGTGAAAGGCCGCACGTAATGCCTGTGTCTCGTCTATGACGAGCCGCAGCGCCTTTTCGAAGGCGATGGTGTCCAGGGCACCGTCCAACTCGACGTACTGTCCGACGTTGAATGCCGTGTTGGCCGGGTCGAGCCGCTGAGCCATCCACACTCCGAGCTGTGCGGCGGACAACGACTGGTACTGCTGCTGCAATCCTGTTGGCATGTTCTCTCCGGCCACTCGCCGGCCAAGCCGACGAGCAAGGCTCGACGTGCCGATCGGGTGACAAAACCGGGGCGCCCGGCGCCGATTGCGCGGTACCGGCGGCGCGAAATAACTGCGTCTGCGTTAGTTAGGCGTCAGATGATCAGTCGATGCGATCGATTCGGCCGATGTGGTCTATAGAGGTCATCCGTTCTCTCGAGGTCGACAGCCAAGCGCATTGTGGGAGTGGTGAGTGCTGCCGCGTTTTATCTTGTACATACACTCTCACGAGCATCCTCCTCCGTGGATCTGTAGTGGTTGTATGAATGGGCTGCACACTCGATGGTCCGCATATCCATTTTCATCGCGGGCGAGTATGCACAAATCGATTATTTCGATCAATGAGATTATCGTCTGAACAAACAGCATCAGATGAGCACTGCGAAAGAGTGGTTAAGAGTTATACAATTCAACTTGAAAGGCATCTCGTTCATGAGCGTGGCAGTGTCCGATTCAACATGACGAGACTGTGAAGGTTCCAGCACGAGATCCATATTTGTCGCTGTAGTGCCGGCGCTGTGCGGTTGTACGATGATTCCCAGTGATCGCCGGCCCGCCGCGCGGATCGCGTCCGTGTTCCCCGTGAGCGCACGCGCGAGCGGCGAATCGCCTGCGGACCGCACGCGACGGATCTTGCGTGGAGGGATTTTATTCCGCGAGGAACGGCTACGGCGGCTGATCGTGATCGCCTTGCCCAACAACCGCGATCTTCGCGTCGCGATGCTCAACGTTGAGAGGACTCGGGGCGCATATTGGATCAGTCGCTCAAGCTCCTTATTCCTACAGTAGAGGCCATCGTCACCATGACTCGCGAGCACCTTACGGGCGAAGCGATCACCGCGAGCCCCGTCGAGTATCTCGTTCACAGGAAACGAGTGGAGCGCCAGCGTTGGCGTGGGCGCTACGAGTTGGATCGCTTCGGGCGCCTACGAAGCCTCAATGGACAGGCACTGGAGCAATATTTCGCCGACGCCGAAGCACAGCGAAGTGCCCGGACGCTCGTCGCGTCGCGGAGCTCGCGACACAATATTTCGTGCTAGGGGGAGCACAGGAGCATTTTCCAGTTGTCGTTGAGACGTTGCGGACCGTACGGGAATCTTACGAACTGAACAAAGCTTCCTTCGAGGCCGGACAGATCGGTGAGGTCGATCTGCGGACCGCGGAGGGCGAGGTGAAGATGGCGCAGGCCGATGTGGTCCTGTACGAAAGACAGACAGGGCAAGCTCGGAACGCTGCTCGTTGGTCAAGACTACCCTGACGATCTGCCCGCGGCGC
Source organism: uncultured Steroidobacteraceae bacterium (assembly GCA_964494895.1). Taxonomy (GTDB): domain Bacteria; phylum Pseudomonadota; class Gammaproteobacteria; order Steroidobacterales; family Steroidobacteraceae; genus 13-2-20CM-66-19. The sequence continues at coordinate 8,486 of CAZBTV010000016.1, forward strand.
GGCCGTTCGCCGAACATGACCTCCTGGCGACGATTCCCGCGGGGCTGCCGGCCGATCTGATCGAGCGGCGCCCGGATATCCTGCAGGCTGAGCATGTGTTGAAAGCGGCGAATGCAAACATTGCGCAGTACGCGCCGCATTCGTTCCAACCGTCACGCTCACGGGGTCCGTCAGTAGCGCGAGCGTGGATCTCATGAGGCTCTTTGGGCCTGGCACCGGACAATGGAGTTTTACACCGCAGATGAGCCTGCCGATTTTTTCCGGAGGTAAGAACGTCGCGAGCCTCGAAACCACGAAAAGGCAATCCAGACGGCGTTGCGGGAGGTGTCCGATGCGCTGTTCGGGTGGTGAGGTGGTGCGATATGTGACTGCGACCGGTACGCTTGGCGCCGTGGTCAGTGTGGATGCGCGCTCGAGCGGTGTTCTGGTAATCGCTCGGAAGCGGCCAAGCTGCTCAACATCAATCGGCAGCTTCTGTACACGAAGCTCAAGCGGTATGAAATAGGGCAGAGCGACGAGAGTCTAGTGAGACGCGTGACCCAACATCGGCACTGTATAAATCGGCATCGTAGAATACAGAGAGGCAGAGCTATGAGCAGCAACCGAAGTAGCCAGTGGCAACGGTTGTTCGCGATGGCGCCGTAAAAGTCTGAGGCTGGGGAGAGACCCACTGATACGAGCGGAGCCTGTTGATTGCTTGCTACGAGAGAATTAAAACTCGAAAGACTCGCTATGGCGTTGAGTCCGCGGCCACGGTATTCAGTTTCGCGCCCGCGATGTAGACTGCAGGAGTGGAATGCCCTTATTCCTTTCGGCGGCAGTGGCTTCTCATCAACACAAGGCGACGCTTATGAATAGCGAACAAGGAACGGAAGAGCAGCGAAGTGGTCGTAAGCGCGAGCCCAACAAAGTACAACCGCCCGCCGTCGAAACCGAGGCCGCACAAATGGGCGGGAAAGAGCCTGCCCAACGTCAGGCCGAGCGCGACTGGGAAAACAGTCCCAAAGAATCCGGTGAATGAACTTTCGTAGACGCGACCGACGTCAATCGAGGCTGTCTCAGTTCCCCGCCGATGCAACACCTGAACCTATGCCCTATCGGCGCTGGTGTGTCTGAATACTGCCTGGCTCCCGGGATGGATCCATAGCCTCGGGAACTACTGACATTCGAAGACCAGCACAGATCTTCCTGGGACAAGGAGCTCATCGCAGAAAGCCTGGCGCTCCTGGGCCGTTCTGGCTCGAGGTGTGCCGCGCGAGCCAGTATCACATCGAGGCGGCTATCGTCGCCACAGCTGCAGTTGCGGCCGAGACCAGCTGGCATGATGTCGTCCAACTCTATGACGCGCTTATCGCCGTGGCGCCGTCCCCGGTCGTAGCCCTGAATCGGGCTGTTGCCATCGGTCAAGTGGAGGGCCCGGAGCGGGGGACTGACCCCAGTGATCAGCTTATCTTGCGAATCGGGTCACGTAGTCGGCAAGGTGTAGTGCCGAGCAGCCTTTAGCCGAATGGCCGAATCGGATCTTCCCCCTGCCACTCGATCGCGGCACGCCAGTAGCGCGTGAACATATCATCCATACCGACCGTAGCAGGAATGAGTTCGACAAATCCCGGCTCGTTACGCCCATCGTCCATGTAGTACACGGCTCCACCACTCGGCACTGGCGCTCGAAAAGCGACTCGATAGTTCCGGCGCTCATACGCGACGCGCTCCCCCTCGATGTCTTCGACAGCGATGCCAACATGATGAAATCCGTAGCCGCGCCGTACGATGATTTCCTTGTAAACGGAGGGGTGGTCGTCCTTCGGTTGGATGAGCTCGATGTTCATATTGCCCGCGAACGCCATTGCGATACTCACGTCGGCTTGGGAGGGGGCGCCGCGATATAGATGTTCCGGGCCAGTGAAACTGTCCAGCAGGAACCAGGGGCCGACGCGACAATCGCGAATCCACCACTCTATCGCTGCGTGCATGTCTTTTACGACGTAGGCCATCTGGACGATCTGGCCAGTATTGTGTTCGAAACCGAGCCGTTTCACCATGTGTTTCCCCTCCGCCCCGTAGCAGTCACAGGAGCATAACAAATAGGCGATCAACGTAAGTCATGTTCTCCTCGGAAAAGCATTCATGTGGATCAAGACATGCGACATAAGGATGTGGGTTGGGGATTGAGGATGTGAGAGGGATTGAGATGTCTAATGGGTGTGACGCTTTCGATTCCGGGCGCTGTATCCCCGGCGCGGTTCCACCAGCGCTGCAGCCGTTGCATTTATATGGTTCGCGTTTCGGTCCCGGAATGATTCGATCCCCCCGGTCGGTCTTGATCATTGAACGCGAAGCCTTCATGGGAGCGAAGATCATGGCCCGTTCTACAACAAATCGCGGCATCGCCCTGGTTCGGAGGGCGTTGAGCGCAGGCGTATTGGCTGTGATCGGTTTCGGCACCCCCTGGTACGGCAATGTCGTCGCCGCAGCACCAGACCCGGCGATTACAGCGACCGGGACGGCCACTTCTTCCCTGAAGCGCTCGCGAGAACGAGTCCTGTCCTGCTCGCTGAACGCGTGCGCTGAGCTCAGATCATTTGGTGGAGCGCGAGAATCTGTGGGAACAGCGTTTCCTGATAGAACCTGAAAGCCGGCAGGCCGTCGATGTCGACCCCGTGCCTAGTCGCGTAATAATGGATCAACTCATCCGAGTCGGCCACGAAGCTGCCGCGTTCGACTTCCACGGTGGGAAATGTTGCGTCCCGGCCGAGAGCGGCCGTTAACTGCGCTTTGAGGTCTTCATAGTCCGGGTCCTGCGAATTGATGCGGATCACTTCGAGGCGATCACTCAGCTGTGCCTCGACCATAAAGAGCCAGTATTTGAAGGAGAACGGGCAGCCGTCCAGAATGTAAGCCTTGGCTTTGAATACGGGGGAAGTCATGCGCTTGCTGCCGCAAGAGTGGTGCCCGGCGGCTGCCGCTTCCGGGCCGCCCCTGGAGGACACACGCTACTTTGAGCTGCGCGGCATTGCCCGGCAAGCTCTGCCCGCATGGCAGGTTTCCGACGACCCTGACAGAAGCAGTTCAACCGATTCAAGGAACCTTCCTGCAAAGCGGCCAGTCGAGTCATTTTGGTCGCGATCTGGTCGCTTCCAAGGCGTCTAGACTTTCTTTGAAGAACACGTTGTCCGGAGTTATCTCCACCGCCTTCTTGTAACAATCCACCGCCTCATCTTTCCGACCCGATTTGGCATACGCCTCACCGAGCGAGCTGTAGGCAGCTGCGGAGGGAAACAGCTGAACGTTCAACTTCGCGATGTCGATTGCCTCTCGCGAGTGCCCGGCAACGAGTAACCCATATGTCCAGGAGCTCAGCTCATCAGTATCGAGCTTGAAGTTGGGCTCTCGCCTCTGGAGCGACGCATATACGTCAGGCGCGCGCTCGAAACCTTGCTGACCTACTTCGGTCTTGAACGAATCGAACGAAGCAGGCAGTGGTACTGCGCCATGGAACTTCACTGCCATGACGTGCGGTGGCACGCCGTTGTCCGAGGGCTTGTTCTTCAGGTAGCTCAGTGCGTCCTTATCGTGCTTGAGGTAAGCATCAAGGAACCTCTGGGTATAGCGCGCAACCCAGGCATAACCGGTGATCCCATCCGCGCGTCCGTAGTCGGCCTCTTGCTGCCAGCGCGGAAAATCAAATCGCCACAGCCTCTCATTCCGTTGGCTCATCGAAAGGAATTCGGGGTGGAAGAAGCCAAGCATTTGTACAGAGACCAGGTCCCCGTGGATCCACGCGTTCAGCACGCTTGGCCCACTACTGTTGAAAGTGGCCTCAAGTTGCGCTTGATCTTCCAGGGAGCTCTGGCCCTTGAAAAAGAGCAGCGGGATCGTCATTCTTTCGGGGACTACGTCGCCTGCTTGCTTCACCAGTCCCGGGAAGTAGTGCATGCTTCCATCCAAGGCCACCAAAGCCTTGATTCGATTGTCACGAGCGGCCGCGAAGAGGTTGGCTAGTCCACCCCAACTCATGCCGACCACTGCCACCTCGGACGTATCTGCATCTGCTAGCCTGTGTGTGTACCCGATCAGAAAGGAGATATCCTGAGCCTGAGCGCTGGCACCCGCGATATCGTGCGTTGGCTGCCGTGTCACACCCATTGCAGGGCTCGAGATGACAACGTACCCGTAGCTTGCGATGCTGCTGGAACACCATGCTGCTCGCCCTCGCTTTGTGAATTTCGGCGCAGGTTGGATGCTTGGCGGCTGGCTTCGGTTTAAACGGTGGCTATCCAGTGCGACGGGGCTCAGGCCGAGAAGGCGGCCAGCGACGTCGCCAGGACGCGTGCGAGGCATCAGTGGTCCACTCGAGCGGTCGCTCATCTCCGTTATCCACGGTATCCCTGTTTTTCGCCGGTGGAAGTCTTGTCTATGTTTGCTATCTATGGAGCCAGAGACCTCGGCGCGGACTCCTGGAGTTCGCCTCGCATTGCCAGACCATCCTCTGCGCTTGCGCCCCCGCTCGAAACGCTGTCACGAATGAATCGTTCAGGGCTAGCTTGGGGTCCCGTTGAACAGGCGCTGTTTGAGCCCACACCGAAACGCCGTTATCTTGCTATTCCGCGTATCGCCCGGGACCCGATAAATAGCCATTTGGCGAAGCGGGTAATCCGCTGGCAGATGAAGCAGCTCGTCCAGTGGAATGAAGGCCAGGCATACACCTTCGACGGCGCGACCTTTATCAAGATGCTGGACGACGCGCTGGCTACGGCTCGACCGCGAACCGAGTGAGTAGGAAACTCAGTCCGCGCTCCTGCCGAGTGGGGAAATCATGGAAGGGGGGCTGCTTCGAGCCTTGTAGCAAGCGGACGCGCTTGCCGTCAGGCCCTGCAGGGCTGGTCGAACCAATTCATTCTGGATCTGAAACCGGACTTCCAGCTATCCCGATCCAATGCACTTTGTTCGTGAAGTCAGTCGAGAATAGCTGGCTCGCGTCCCTTCACCAAGACCTGAGCATTCCAGTTGTCGAGCGTGTAGATAGCCCCGCATCTCAGGGGCGGTGGGAAAAGGAGGGCGAAATGTGCAGCCGCCAGTCTCAGTGCAAAAGCAAGTATACAAAGTTGGTAGCGGGGGCTCGATCTTGAATTGGAAGTCCGTGAAGGTGAAGGAAGTCCGAGTTAGGTAGGGTGCGTCAAAGCATCCCGATGATCAACCGAAGTGTGTAGCCTACCGCCGCAACCAGAGCCATTCCCGTTGCAAGCGAGCCAACGAAAGTGCCGAATTTCGCCAAGATCAGATTGCGCGACGTGGCTTGCGGCGCTCGCATCCCAGCACGCCGACCTCCATACCCGAGCGCTGCGACCACCAGGGCGGCTAAGAGTAGGTCAGCGCGGGCCGTCGTGGTGAACTGGTCCGGATAGGCGGCAAAAAGCAGCACCGGAGTAGCGAAGATCAATGCAAGTGCGCCTGCGAAGGCTGCTACGGCCCCGAGGGACGCGTTGGCACCGCCTTCTGGAAAGTATTTTGGTTTTCGATTGCGAAAGGCAGCTTCGCCCGCTGCCTCGGCGACAATATTCACGACCAGTTCCATCAGAAAAGACATGTGGCCCTCGCCTCTCCGTGGTGACTGCCGGAAGCCTGGCTACGATTATACCGAAGCGAAAGGGCTCGGCCGTCTTGCAGGATGATGCAAAAAAGGAGACAATCGATGCAGATTATGCATCAGTCTTTGTCCGCCGTCTTGTTTCCCGGCTACCGCCGCCGAGTCCTCGGGATGCTCCTGCTTCACCCGGAGGAATCGCTTCATGGCCGCGAGATAGCTCGTCGGACAGGTTTGCCGGCTGGGACGCTTACCCGCGAGCTGAAGCGCTTGGCCGATGTCGGGTTGCTCAATTGTGAGCGCCGGGGTAACCAGCTCGTCTATAGCGCGAATCGGCAGTCTCCAATTTTCGAGGAGCTGGCCGGTATTTTACGCAAGACGTCGGGGCTGGCCGACGTGGTCGTCGAGGCGCTCGAGCCGATCACCGATCGCATCGAGTCGGCGTTCATCTTTGGATCGCTCGCGCGTGGAACGGAAAGCCAAGGAAGCGACGTCGACTTGATGATCATCGGCTCAGTGGATTTTGGGACTGTAGTGGACGCGCTTCACCCAGCACAGCAGCAGCTTGCGAGGGAAATCAATCCAAAGGTCTTCTCGACGCGGGAGTGGAAGGCGAAGGTGAGGGAGCGGAATCCGTTCATCGTGGATGTTATGTCGAAGAAAAAGATTTTCTTGGTAGGGGATGAGGATGGGCTTACAGAACTTGGTCGGCATAAGCCTTGAGCAGATCGCGCCTGCCAGGGAGACCATAAAGCGGTTGCTTGACGCAGCCGCGCGTCATATTGCCGACGCTAAAGTTAACGCCATCAGCGCAGAAATCCGCCGTCGCCGAATGCGTGTCCCAGGCCTAGTCGCTTCACGCGGTGACCCTCAAATGGCTGAAGGCGAACAAGAGCGACTTGTTATGACCGGTATCGTAGCAGCGGCTGCCGATGCGGAATGGGGGAGACTTGGCGGGCACCGAACAAATAGCGGGTTGAACGAGGCGGGGTATGCCGTCATTGCCGACTTGGTTGATGGTGCGGAGCTGGGTGACCGATTCTTTAGCTGAGGAGCACGGCACTGGAGCGGGGCTGCCATCCCCACACTCAGTGCCGCTCCTGGCCCAGGATTCCGCCTCAATCGTCCTGGCAGTCCTCCTCATCGTGTTCAGTGCGCGGCACGAACTGCAGTCCGTGCGGCCCCTTCAAGTTGCTGACTACCGGAGTTACCACTCCCGTTTTGAGATCGACTGCAACGAGAGCGTTCAGGCTACCCACCGAGGCATACAGCGATCCGACGTGAAGGTCGGCCGCATCGATTTTCAGGATGCGGTTATTGCCGGTATCGGCAAGAAAGAAGGTTCCCTTGTGTGACGTGACGAAAACCGCGTCATCCAAACCGCTGACAGGCTTCTTTCCCTGGTCCAGCAAGCTCAAAAAACTCACAGCCTGGCGAGCCGTTCCGGGCTGCGAAACGAAGATAAGCTGTCCGTCGTCCCCGCTGGTGAGCATCAGGTCGCCGCGTGGAGTGAGCTTGAGGGAGTCAGGATCGTTCTGTGAGGTTGGCTGACTGGCTTGTCCGGTCGCCAGATTCGTCCCCAGCGCGCCCATCTGCAGTATGGGTTCCCAGGTAATTGGGTTTGAATCCTCGCGCACGAGTACGATCGTGGGGTCGCTGGACGCCGCCGGGTTGGTGTAGCTGAGAAACACCTCATCAAGTCGAAACGCGACATCATCGTAGCCACGGGTAGCCGACTGAACGGCGTACGGAATCGCCTGTGACACCGTGCCGTCCTCTGGATCGATCAAAGTGAGTGTCGAATTGCCGTCCTGGTTCTGCAGCGCCCATACCTGCCCCGTAGACGGATCGACCTTGAGCCCGTCCACCGACCCGGCTATGGAGTACGTATTACGAACCTTCCCGCTCTTGAGCTTGTAGCGCACGACGGTGCTTTCGCCACTCCCCCCGGTGCTCACGGCACCGTTGGTGTAGCTCACCCATAATGAACTGTTCGTCACGCTGATCGAGTCCGGCTGCGTTGCGTTTACTGCGGATCCGGTGGCGAATGTCGCGACGTGGAACGTTTGCGCACCCACTGCCGAGGCAGAGAGTAGGGCGAGCGACGCGACCACGTAGCGCCAACGCCGCAGGGATATGAATGGCTCCATGAGTTCCCCTTCCAGTTGGTTATCAGACGCACATGTCCGAACGGACGCTACCGAGAATACGGGCGTTCGATGAACTGCTGATTACCAGCCGATCAGGCGCCGCTGACAGATACCCTGGATTTCGAAACCCCATGGAGCGCCCCCAGCGCGACCCTGGCCGCGACCAGAGCCTTGGCCACACCAGGCATGCTTGAGCGACCCGTGCACTCCAGGAAAACACCAAAACCAGACTCGGGAACCACCTCAAAAGGCCTGTTTATAGTGCCACCAAAAAGCGACAACGTGCTCAATTCCATGGTGTCGGGCGAGTATGTAGCGCCACAGGGGTTGATGATATAGGCCACGCTGGGATTCTAGGAAACAACATCATCGATGTTTCGAATGTCTGAGTCTCTCCCGTCCAGTTGATTGTCGTGCAGCGACAGCTTGCCGACATCCTTGGGTGTCGCGTAGTTGGCTGGCCTGCCGGCACCGTGCTGTTTACGGTCGATCGCGATTGGACGTCTGTAGCTCTCCACGTTCATTTCAAAGATGGTCGAGCGGTGAAACAAGCGGTCGACGTTGCATGAAGACGAAGAAACCGGTGCGCAAGCGGACTTCAAGCGGACTTGAGATTATCGTCGCCAGCGCCACTGAAGATCATGCTGAACGCAGATGTTGAAGCAAAGGCTCAGTCAGTGTGGTGGCCGATGTCTCCAACATAAAATGACCACAATGCTCAATGGAGAGGTCAGTAAATCGAGCGCGAACGTTGTTTTTGGTGGCCTCTGCAGTTGCACGTGCGAATGCCGGACCCTCGCTCCAAACCAGCAATGTGGGCACAGTTACAGCAGGTACCTTGGAGAACTCATCGAGAGATATTGCCGGCTCCCAAGATAATGCACCGGCGAGCACGGCCGGTTCTTTCAACCGCCTGACATAGCGGTCGAGAAATGGTTGAGGTAAACCGTTGGCGCTCAGAAACTGCCGCAGGCCTGCCGCGTCATCGGCCAGCATCGCGCCAGCCCTCACTTCCGGACTTCCGGAACCCAGTTCCTTCTGAAGGCGGTTCCATTTCTCCTGCTGCTCAGGACTCGATTCGAAACTTCGTGCAAATGCTACTGGGTGAGGAAATCGAATTGAAGTCAGGGAACGAACCCGGGTTGGATGATGTGCGGCAATCATCCACGCTAGCGCTCCACCGACACCGAAACCCGCAACATCGAACCTATCTAAACGCAGGGCGTCCGCTATGCCGATCGCATCCTCAATAAAATGCGTGAAACTGTATCCCCCCTGTTGCTGGGGTCGCGTGGAACTACAGTAGCCGCGCTGAACAGGCGCCACTACCCGGAATCCTTCCTCTCCCAGCTTTTCCGCGATGGGAGCCCATGTGGATGGCTCCTGCGGGAATCCGTGAAGGAGCAGAATCGGGCGCCCCCCGTCAGGTCCCCAGCTCAGAACGGGGAAGTTGAGTCCGTTACACTGTACGTGCTGCGTAGCTGGAGCGATAGTTGTTTCGGTAATACGTTCCATGCCTGGGACTCCTGTACGAACTCTTCAGTATTTCGCTGGATCGGAATTGTGCCTATTTGGGCATCCACCAGCCACCTTCGACCCCAAGAGCCTGCCCTGTCTGAAACGCACCTGTGACGGGCGATGCGAGGTACAGGACCGCATGAGCTACGTTCTCGGGTGCACCGAGCCTCTTCAGTGGGATCTGTTCGGCAAAATGCTTCGCGACAGATTCAAATTGATTCATATCACTCATGAATCCCCGGAACGCGCTGTTTGCGCTCACCGAACTGAGGTCTTTCGGTGGTGTTGGCCAGGGCGCTACCACGTTTGTTCGTACGTCGTATTGGGCGACATCAAGCGCTAGGGTCTGGCACCGATAGATCAGTGCGCACTTCATTGCGTCGCAGAGTGGCTCCATCGATGTAGCACGCACACGCAAGGCGGGGAGGCCGCGTGTCCGGTAGCCACGTGCATTTCTCGTCCAATTGCCGAGATCATCGTCCTCGAGCCCGTCCAGCGCGACTGCTCAGACCCGAAGCCATCGAACGCGCGGGGAGGTAGCGGCTGAAGAAGCCTACAGAGACGCTGTCGCCGAGATGGCCGCGACGCTGGAAAGCTCGAATGTAGAAGCCGCTCGCTGATCGGTACGATTTCGGTATTCGGGAAGGCCGGGAAGCTCTACCTGCACTCGAGGATGGGGACAACGGGTCGATGGCCCTGCCGCCAGTGTAGTCGGGAACGTGCCGCGGCCTTTCGGGACGACGTAAAGCTGCTGCCTAAGTTCTGGTCTATTCACGAAAGACCCACTCCCGCGGGACGACCTGCGTGAGGCAGGTCGCCCGCCGCCCGAGAGCCCTCCTGCGCAATGTAGTGTAGCAGAGCACATCGGAATGCAACGCCGTGCAACGTTATGCATCATCGTACGCGGTGCGCGCGGCTTGCACGGGTCGCCGGCTTGGGTGTGACTCCGTGTCTGGCTGCATACCGGCGGATCGGCCGATCGCTCTGATTGACTCAAGAGCGGCCATTCGTGATGCTGTCGAACCGGATGGAATTAGGCGGCAGCTTTAACATGACTAGGCTCGTCGGCAGAGCAAGGCAGGTGTGCGTCCTTGGAAGCGCTGAGCCAGGATCACCCGGATTCGAAATGGCGGGTGCCGCAGGTGAACTCCTCGCACAGCTTGGAATTACAGTGGTGAGTGGTTGCGGGAGCCCCGCTACTCGCGTTGCAGCCCAACGTGCCGTCGACGCGCATGGAATAGTTGTTAGTATCGTCCCGTTCGACGACATCAACGTTTCGGATTGGCCCTGCACGGTCCTGATTCCGTGCGGCATGGGGGATGCCCGAAATCTTCTGATGGCGCTGGCTGGCGATGCGTGCCTGGTGATCGGTGGCCGTGCGGGAACGATTTCTGAGGTTTGTTTGGCGTGGTTGCACCATCGGCCACTTCTGCCGCTCACCGGTTGTAGAGGATGGTCGGATCAACTTGAGAGAAATCCTCCGGACGAACGTGGTAGTTCGAGAATTCTTAGCTGGAGCTCGATGGATGATCTGGAGCGCAATCTCCGAGAGCTCGGACTTGTGGAAAAGCGCTCCTGAATTCGAGAGCCTATATGCCCAGCGGCGGTGCGCTGTTGCGTGATACCCCGGCCAGCGTGGCATTGCCCGCTGTCGTGCGCCTCCAGGCTGCACTCCAGAACGGGAAGTTGCACGGCAAAGTTGAGTTCGATCAACTCGACCCGATCACCTGGTCCGAGATGGTGGCACTCATCGACGTCCTTTGTGGAGAATGGCGGACTTACAGTAATGGTGCTTGCTGCAGTGATCGGCAGATTCCGGGCAATAGTTCCCTGAATCGATTGATAAGGTCGTCGCTTCGAATGACGTAGTCACGCCTCTATATTCGGTGAAAGCATGAATACGCGTCGCGCATCTGCTCCGAATCGATTGTTGTTTGCGCTGCTTGCAATGGCAATGGTCGCAATGGCGCTGTTATTGCCGAAGCTCGGCTATTTTTCGTCCAATCGGTCGGTTACCGAGATCGGTGTGTTGCTGGGCTTCACGGTCGAGCTGCCCCTGTACTTCTGGTTTTTTGTCCTCCGCCGGAAGGGAAACAGCCCGCTGTATGCCGTGCCTGTGGCCGCCATGGGCTACGCCGTGCTTACGGGCCTCGCGGACATCATCTTCCGCATCGTTCGGTATATTTTTGGACAGCAACTCATCTAACTTGAGGTAGTCGATCTGAATCGCTGCGCGAGCGTGCGCTCAAATCCCTCCCACGCGCGGCCGCGAGATGTTATCTAGGTATCCTTTTGCTGGTTCTTGCCACTACCGGCGGATGGTGTGATGCCTGCGGCCAGAGCGATCTGGAGCAGTTCGGTCAGGCTACTGACATCGAGGCGGTTCATCACCTGGGCGCGGTACAGTTCGACAGTGCGGGCGCTGATGCCGAGCTTCTGGCCGATCACCTTGTTAGTTCCGCCGTCGACCAGGCCGACGAGCACCTCGCGCTCCCGTGGGGTCAACCTGGCTACGCGGGCACTGGCGTTCTCGTCCCGCGTAGTGGGTCGCATTGCGCCGTGACACTCCGCCAAGGCGCTCTCGAGTCTTTTGCGGAAAGATCCATCGTCGTTCTCGATCACGTGATCGACGGCGCCGGCCTTCATCGCCGCGACTGCGGCGGCTGCGTCCGCCCCCCGTCCATCGAGCGCTATCGTCGGCAGCGGTATCGATCTCGCCTTGAGCTCGCGTAGTATCGAGAGTCCCTCCTCCCGTTTTTTCCGGAGGTCCACTATCGCGCACCCTGTCGTGAGCACCGCTGCGATGTCGATAAATGAGGTGGCGCTCTGGAAGGTTCGCGCAGAATAGCCGAGCGCGCGAATAAGCCTTTCTAGTCTGCGCGCCTCAGAGGACTTGGGTGTGACGATGTAGACGTTACGAACATCTTCTTGGGTTAGATCCTCGGTGATACCGCCAATTCGAGTGATGGCGCCATCGTCGTCCCGAATGGGGAAGCTCGTGTCGCGAAGCCAGCGGATAGAGCAGTCGGCGGGCCGGATAATCCGGTAGTCGAACTTGGTGACCTCTCCGGCATTGACGCTCCGGAGAGCGTGTTCGACCTGCTGGCGATCGTCAGGATGGACGTCCTTCATCCATTCCGCCAAGTCATAGGGCGCTTCTCGAGACGGGACGCCCCAGATCAGCTCGTAAGCGGCGCTTCGATAAATGATCGTGCCCGCAACCGGATCCCCAATCCAGATCAGGTTGCTGCTATGAGCGGCGAAGCTGCGGAACTGGGCTTCGCTTGCCCGGATCGCCGCCTCGGCAGTGCGCTGCACCGTCACATCGATCGCGGCGCCGATAAACCCCACGGCGCGTTCTTGCTCGAAGGTCGTTCGGCCCGACGTGGCTATGTGGCGCATTACGCCGTCGTCGCGCCCGAGCACGCGATATTCGATGCTGTAGCGCCCATCCCCGGCGGGATCGACGCATGCTGCGATCGCGCGTTGCACGCGGGGTAGATCATTGGGATGGATGCCTGACTCGAACACGCCCCTGTCGACGTTGGCATTTGGGGGGAGGCCCCACATCGCTCGCATCCGCTCGTCCCAGCGGAGTGCGTCGGTTACCGGATCCCACGAGTAGATGCCTAGTCCGACCAGTTCGGTCGCGGCGCGCAGGCGCGCTTCGCTCTCCCGCAACGCTTCCTCGAACTCACGACGCTCGCTGACATCACGTGACACGCCTACCACGCGCTCTACCGAACCGTCCTCGCCACGGACCGGCCCCCAGAGATAGGCGAAATAGGCTGCCTGCCCCGTGGGACTGCGGAAGAAGACCTCGTCCTCGATGTTGATGCCAAGTTGAAAGATCCGGTCTATGTAACTGTTAAGCAGGTCAGCGAGATCTGGCGGGTAGTTCAGGTCGGCAAAGGTCTTCCCAAGCATCTCATCCGCGGAAAGTCCAAACAGCGCGAGCATAGGCGGGTTAGCGTAGACGAAGCGTCGTTGCCGGTCGAAGGCGTAAACGAAGTCCGGGATCGACGAGAGGTTCGCCTTGAGAAAACGGACCTGCCGCGCCAGCACTGCATCGCCAGCGAAGGCTGTGTCGCCCTCGTCCGGCGTGGCCGTGGGTGTTGGGTCCATGGGCATATACAGCCGGCTCTCCTCAAGTGATGCCGGCGAATGGGCAACGGCCCGACGACTCGGGAAGTTCCTTAGGGATCGTCCGGATGCCGAGGGGCTGCGATGCGGCGGTAAAACAGGGACGAGCAACCGAGGAGACCCGCATGAGAGCCCTAGTCTGGCACGGCAAGGAGGACATCCGTTGCGATATGGTGTCCGACCCTGCGATCGAGCATCCGCGTGACGCAATCATCAAGGTAACGAGCTGTGCGATCTGCGGCTCCGATCTACACCTCTTTCACAACCTCGTTCCCGCGATGCTGCCCGGCGACATCATGGGGCACGAGACGATGGGTGAGGTCGTTGAGGTGGGTAGCGTCGCGAAGAGCAAGCTCAAGAAGGGTGACCGCGTCGTCATTCCTTTCACCATCCAGTGCGGAGAGTGCGACCAGTGCAAGCGCGGCAACTTCTCGGTATGTGAGCGGACCAACCGAAAGGGTGAGCTGAGTGACAAGGCTTTCGGTCACAGGACGGCGGGCCTGTTCGGGTACACACATCTGACCGGCGGTTATCCGGGCGGGCAGGCCGAGTTTCTCCGGGTGCCCTTTGCGGGACACCACGCATGTGAAGGTGCCGGATGGCATCGACGACGAAAAGCTCCTTTTTTTGTCGGACATCCTTCCCACAGGCTGGCAGGCCGCAGTTCAAGCCGACATCCAGCCGGGCGACACGGTCGCGATCTGGGGCTGCGGCCCTGTTGGCCAGATGACCATCCGCTCGGCCATCCTGCTCGGCGCTGAGCAGGTCATCGCCATCGATCATCTCCCCGAGCGGCTGTCCATGGCCGCCGCGGCCGGCGCCATCACTATTGATTTTCGGGAGGAGAGTGTCCTCGAGCGGCTCAATGAGCTGACCGGTGGCTACGGGCCTCACAAGTGTATCGACGCGGTTGGCACCGAGAGCCATGTCAACTTTGGCCAGCCCGACACGCTGCTCGACCGCGCCAAGCAGATGCTCATGGCGGAGAACGATCGGCCCCACGTGCTCCGCGAGATGATCTACGTGTGCCGCCCGGCCGGGGTCATATCGATCATCGGCGTCTACCTCGGCCTTGTCGATAAGATCCCGATGGGCCAGGCGATGAACAAGGGCCTGACTTTCCGCATGGCGCAGGCTCACGTCCCACGCTGGACGGGCGACCTCCTGCGCCGGATCGAGGACGGGGAGATCGATCCGTCCTTCGTGATCACTCACAAGGCCAAACTCTCCCAAGGCCCACAGATGTACACCAAGTTCCGCGACAAGGCGGATGGGTGCGTAAAGGTCATGCTCCAGCCCTGAAGGAGGCACTCCATGCCACTCACCAAGCTCACCAGGATCGCCCGCTCGGAGGGAGATCCCCGCATAGAACGCAAAGGTCCAAGCTCGCTGACCGGCGCCGATCGGCTGGCGCGTGCGCTCGGCTGGTTGTCGATCGGACTCGGCATCACCGAATTGGTGTCGCCGGGACGCCTTGCGCGCAGCATCGGACTCGACGGCAGGGAAGGCCTAATCCGAGCGTACGGCGCACGCGAGTTGACGAGCGCTATTCCGACCTTGTCGGTCGATAAGCGCGTCGGATTGCTGGCGCGGATCGGCGGGGACGCACTCGATCTCGCCACGCTTGCCACGGCGTTGCGACCCGAGAATCCTAAACTCCGCAACGCTGCCCTCGCGACGGCCTTGGTCGCTGGCATCACGTTGCTCGACGTTTTCGCCTATGCGGCGGTCAAGGCTGCCCACGGCCGCGGAACGAGCAGCCGACGAAACTATTCCCAGCGCTCGGGCCTCCCCAAGGGAGCGCAAGCCTCTCGCGGCCTCGCACGAAAGGAATTCGAGACGCCGCCGGACTATCGGGCGGATGGTAGGGTCGCGCCCGCGCTTGCTTCCTGACTAGATGGAGGAACACGGGGCGCCGCTCATGGGACTCGATCAGATTGTTGGGTTGGCTCTGATGCTCCTGTTCCTCGGCGACATCTTTCTGACCGTGCTCTACGCACGCGCCGGTACGGGACTGCTCGCGCCCCACTGGAATCGCGCGATGTGGGCTTGCGCGATGTGGGCTTGGCTTCGTGGCGCTCGTCGGTAGCGGCGGCATTACGGTGCAGCCGGATGGCATGGAGTGATATGTCGCTCCACGTCGCGAGTGGGAGCCGCTCGCGCGCCGCGTCGCTCCGAGTCTCGGATACGCTATGACTGATATTGATAGGCGGTGCCTGGATGTCAAGCAGATGAATCCTGCTTCAGGGGTGTGAGTCGGGATGGAGTGATTCGCACCCTGTTGCCATCGCATGTTCACTAGGCCCATGGCTCGACTTTCACGCACCTACCGTAGATGGACTGCGGCCTAATCCACCCGTTGATGGGGGCCGCGGTTGTCGATCTGGTGTCGGCTGTGCTCAAACTTCGAACGCATCGCTCGCACCGACGGGGACGGCCGTGTTGACTTCGAGGATCCACTCCAACCCATCTGCTCTCGCGAGAGCGGGACCCGATCCCCAGCGCAAGCTGAGTCAGGCGGTGAGGGCTGTCTCGGCAATGGCCCGAGGACCGGGACATTCCCTAGGGACCGTCCGGATACCGATAGGCCGCAACTCGTGGTAAAACGGCACCAACAACGAGGAGACTCGCATGACAGCTGTAGCACCAACGGGCGCTTTCTTCAGCCCGAAGGGCGGAGTGTCGCCGGTCCGCATTCACTCCCAATGGTTGTCGAGCCCCGTGACGCACTGAAGTCGCAAGAGGCAACGGAATGTACACTACTGTGACGAGTCGGCTCTACGACCTCCCAACAGCAATGCCTCAGGTGCTCCAGCGCTTGTCGGTCTCCGTTGTCTACAAGGGTCGTGAGCCTATCTATCATTGTAAAGACAGAACAGAACACTGGTATCACATAGTCAGCGGCGCAGCGCGCAAGAGCACATTGAGTTGTGACGGACGTCGGCACATTGTTGACTTCATCCTGCCTGGGGAGCCTTTCGGGTTGGCAGCGGCCGGATTCCGACGCTTTTGCGTTGAGGCACTCGTCGCTGGAACTCTCGTCGCCCGCTTTCCTCGTGTTGCGGCCGAGCGGCTCGCTGATTCCGATCCACAGGTGAGTCGCTACATCCGCGAGGCCGCATTCGCATCGATCGCGCGTCTGCAGTTGCGCATGGCTATTCTTGGACGAACCAGCGCGCTCGAAAAGGTCAGCGCCTTCCTCCTGGAGATGGAAGATCGCAGCCAGAGCTCGCCCGTACACACTGTCGTTCTCCCGATGTCCCGTTATGACATCGCCGACTATCTTGGGATGGCTGTCGAGACGGTGAGCCGCACGCTTACAGAGTTGCGCCGCCGCCGAGTGATTGCATTCCGTAGCTTGCGCCACGTGGGGATCAGCGATCGCGGCGAACTCGAAGAGCTTGCGGATGGTCTGAGCAGTCGGGCTGTGCAGCCCGACATCGCGACCGCTCGCCAAGCGCTTTCAGAAATACGACAGTCGAATTGATCCTGACGCGGCGCCTCGCTCGCCACTTACGAATGTGGCAGTTGGCTTTGCTCCGGCAGGTTTGGTGACACGTGGGCCACCCCTGGCGTGGATCAATGCCGGTTCCGCCGGATGCAACACGGGAAACATCTGGTTGCTCGATCAGCGTGGCCGAGGTGTCTTTAGGCACGAGCACACGCCTCTTCGGCCCCTCAAGGCTTCGGCGCACTGTGCCACACTGCTATTTCGGAGCCCTTGATCAGGATCCTTGACGACCACCTTGATCGTCTCGGACGAGTAGGGCAATTCAGCCCTCAGGGCTGCCGCGCCGTCGCGAGCGATATCGGGATCAGGTCTCTGATCGAGCACTGGCAGCCGGACTTCGATGCCATTGCGACGCCCACCACGCCAGCGACCCGTTTCACGTCGCGCGATTGGCATCGCGCCGGGAGCTGTTGCCCACGATTTTCGATTCGTTGGTGCAGGCCGAGCCGGCCCGGTCCCGCGCCGCCAGTGGACTCGGTCTGCGCCTTGCCTTGGCACAGCAGCTTGCCCGGCTGCACCGTGGTGTGATTACCGCACACAGCGAAGGCATCGGGCATGGCAGCGAATCCGTTGTGCAGCTCCCTGTCGAGCGAGATTGACGCAGGTCAACGCACCTTGGTGCCAACACGTCAGCATGGGGCTCGTACTTTTCAAGGAGCAAGCCAATGGCACAACCCCAGCAGGCTCAACCCAAAAACGGTGGTTCGAGGGCGGCAACAATACCCACGACGCAAACGCGCGCGGGGTCACGCGACGCGCGCGGCATGACAGCGTGGGCGAGCCCCTTCGGGCTGATGCGCCGCTTGTCGGAAGATATGGATCAGTTGTTCACACAGCTCGTCGTCGCGCCTGCAGGGCGCATCACCGGGCCGCTGGCCAGCGCCGCCGTCGATTGGATGCCAGCGCTCGAGACCTTTGAGCGCGATGGCAAGCTCGTTTTGCAGGCGGACCTACCCGGTCTCAGCGTCGACGACGTGACGATCGAAATCGACGATGGCGTGCTCACACTCTCGGGCGAGCGCCGCGAAGAACGCGAATTCGATGACAATGGCACGCGCCGGACCGAACGCCAGTATGGGCGCTTCATCCGCAGCATCGCTCTTCCCGAGGGTGTGCGCCCCGAAGATGTCCAGGCGTCGTTCCGTGATGGAGTGTTGGAGATCACGGTGCCGCTGCCACAGAATTCGCAGCAACAACGGCGGAAGGTGGAGATTCAGCGTACCTCACGGGATTCGTCGCAGGGTTCCGAGAAAACATCCGCATGATGACTTGTAGGGGCGCACAGCCTGCGGTGGCAGTCGCGCTCCTACATTCTGCTCTATTGGATACTTCCCCACAACCTTGACTCAAATCAACGCGCTGCCTTGCCAGGAGACTCAACATCATCAAAACACGACGTACAAAGAACATTCGAAGTTGATGATCCATGTATATTGCACAGATCGCTCCGCTTTGTGAGTTGGTACCACCATCCCAGTACGGGGGCACTGAGCGTATCGTGGCCTATCTCTGTGACGCATTGGTCGGTTTGGGGCATGATGTCACGCTGTTCGCTGCTGCCGGATCCCGCACGCGGGCGCGGCTCGTCGCCGTGCGGGATCGGGCGGTCCGCCCGGATGCGACTTCTCCGAGCTGTGATCTCGCCGCGCACCTCATTATGCTCAGTGAAGCAAAACGGCGCGCCACGCGCTTCGACATCCTCCACTTTCACACGGACATGCTTCACTTTCCGCTGTTCGAGTCGCTTGCCCACAAGACCGTGACTACCCTGCACGGGCGTGTGGATTTGAACGATTTGCGCGGCGCCTACGCTCGCTGGCCGGAATTCGGATTGGTGTCGTTATCGGAGAGCCAGCGGGAAACCCTCCCTGGGGCGGCGTGGCTGGCTACCGTTGGACACGGATTGCCGGCCTCCCAGTACCCATTCAACGGGCGGCCCGAAGGCTCGTATCTCGCATTCCTCGGCCGTATCGCACCTGAGAAACGGCCAGACCTCGCGGTGCGACTTGCCTTGCAGGCCGGCGTGCCGTTGCGGCTCGCCGCCAAGGTCGATCGCGCCGATCTCACCTACTTCGAGGAGACTGTGAAGCCGTTGTTGGCACACCCCGGTATCGAGTTCCTTGGAGAAATCGATGACGCGCGCAAGGCATGCTTTCTCGGGAATGCGCGCGCGCTCTTGTTTCCGATCGATTGGCCGGAGCCATTTGGACTGGTCATGATCGAGGCGCTCGCGTGCGGGACGCCCGTGATCGCTTGGAATTGTGGCTCAGTGCCGGAGATCATCGAGGACGGGGTCACCGGGTTCATTGTGAGCTCGGAAGAGGCCGCATTGCAGGCGATCCGTCGCGCTGAACTGCTCGACCGCAAACGGATTCGCGAAATCTTCGAACAGCGTTTCTCGGCAATCACAATGGCTCGCGCCTATGTCGACGTATACAGGCGGCTGTGTGAGGGTCAGCGGCTCGCTGGCGTCCGGAGCTGTACAGGCGCGCCATGAACGCGTTGTTGGCTAACGGCAGCGCTTTGCGTGAGTCGTGTGCGCTGACCTGACAACGCACGAAAAATGCTGGCCACGATACCCTCACTTACTGCATCAGCTCTTCCCTAGGAAACTCACATGAAATCAAACAGTCGACTGCAGGGGCAGCGTATAGCGGCGCTGGCTGCCGATGGATTCGAGATGGTGGAGCTGATGGTCCCGCTGACCGCTTTACGTGCCGCGGGAGCGCAAGTTGATGTGATCTCGCTTCGTGACGGGCGCATCCGTGGTGTGAATCTGCACGAGCCAGCTCGTCGCGTCCGTGTGACAAAGACGCTCGCGGAGGCGGATGCGGAGGACTACGACGCGCTGCTTATTCCGGGCGGTTTCATCAATCCTGATCTGCTGCGACAGTCGAAGGAGGCGCGCAGCTTTGTTCGTGACTTCGATGGCATGCGCAGGCCAATTGCGACGCTATGTCATGGTCCATGGCTTCTATCGTCCGCAGGCCTGACGTCCGGTCGGACCATGACGTCCTGGCCCGGTATTCGGGACGATCTTGTGAATGCGGGTGCGACTTGGCTCGACCAGGAGCTGGTGCGCGATGGAAATTGGGTCACGAGCCGTGGGCCGCAAGACATGCGAGCCTTCGTGCGTGGGATGCTTGAGCTTTTCTCAGGGGATCAAGCGTCCGTGTCAGCCAACGGAGCACCGCTCAGGGGCTCCTCTCCTCAACGGAGTGCGCCGCCAAAGCTGGTCGTTAACACAATGCGGTGGCTCCCGAGGCCTTCCATACGCGTCGCAGCCGCCGCAGCCCTCGTCGGCATCTGGGCTCTCAGACGGGCTGGCGCCGGTGCGCGGCTGCGGAAATGAGGGTCCCTGGATAGGGCCGCTCCGCATCCTGTTGTTAGCAGTTGCACTCCGGGACGCATTCGTCTCGGTGTTGTCTGCACTCGCAGCGGGCGGAGCCAGCAGGGCGTGCTCGGCCAGAGCGCTTGACTCCAAGTGCGCAATGCGTGAGCTCCGGCGGGCTCCTTCGCCCGCCGAGTGCTCATGCACGTCGTCGTGGCGCGCCTCAGGCGTGATGCCTTGGGGCTGCGGCAGCGTGCAGCGCCGCGAGCAACGAGGCGGCGTCCCACGACCCCTCATGCTTCGCGCCGTTGATGAAAAAAGTCGGAGTGCCGCTGACACCGCTGCTGATACCGCTGGCCAGATCCTCGCTGACGCGGGGCTGGTACGTGCCCGTCTCGAGGTCATTCGCGAATCGATCGACGTCCATGCCGAGTGCCTGGGCATACGTAAGGAGGTCAGGATCCTCGAGATCCTGCTGACTGTCGAACAGCGTGTAATGCATAGGCCAGTACTGGCCCTGCGCCCCCGCAGCCTCCGCAGCCTCCGATGCGCGCTCGGCGTGCGGATGCAGTTGCACGAGCGGGAAGTTGCGGAAAACATAGCGCAGCTGATCGCCCATCTCGTTGATCACCTGCTCCACCACCACCGAGGCCATGCCGCAGAACGGACACTCGAAATCCCCGTACTCCAACAGCGTCACCGGACCATCGACGGGTCCGCGAATGTGGTCGCGGCCGGGCGTGACTGGCAGCGCGAGCCGGGGCGTCCACGGGCTGCCCCCCGTGCCTGGAACCCGTCCGACCTCTCGGGCGTACTGACGGCCGCCACGATCCCGTGGCGTTTCCGGGCCGACTCCGGATGAAGTATGTTGTGTCATATGTCGAGGGTCTCATATAGGTTGGGGAATGGCCTTGACGTCGATCAACTCTGCCGAGACGCGAGAAGCCGCGTCGGCCGCTCGCTCCCAGGCGCATTCGATAGATGCGCGCCTGCTCTGCTAGGGCTGCAGGAAACGTCGGGCGGCGCGTAATCAGTGCAAGCGAACGGCCAACACGTCGCAGGGCGCCCGATGCACGAGAACGTCCTCCGTCGGCTTGATCAGGAACGCGAGCCCGTGTCGCTCGTGGCTGCCGATCACGATCAGGTCCGCTTTGAGGTCGGTGGCGATGCGGATGATCTCACTCCGGGTGTCGCCCACCGCCACATTCGAGCGGTCTTCGGGTATATCCAACTTGCGGGCGAGTTCGATGATCTGCCTCTGCGCGGTATCGATCAACGCCGTCATCGTCGTGACGGCGGCGGGTCCAATGGGATCCGGAGGTATCGGCGCGACCACCGGCACTGGCTCGACCACGTGGAGCAGGTCGAGCTGCGCACCCAGCCCACCGGCCAACGCACGGGTACGGCGTCCAATCACCAACGAATCGGGGGTCAGATCCACTGCAACGATGATTCGGCCATAGATACTCATGAGTCGTGCTCCTGGTGAAGCGCACGCAGATAAGTGTGTAGCTGCGCGACCACGGCCGCGCCTTCGCCAACGGCCGCGGACACGCGCTTGACCGAGCCCGCCCGAACATCGCCGATCGCGAACACACCTTTGCGCGAAGTTTGAAGTGACAGCGGACCGCCTTCGAGGTCATCGCCGGGTCCGCTCCGGCGAGCGATCGGACCGCCCGTCCGCACGAACCCACGGTTGACAGCGTCCCGCAGGCGCTGTTGGATACCGGGAAAAGGCGCACTTGAAATTCAACGGCACCATCGACAAGCTGGATGTCAAGTACATCCCGCAGCCGGCGAAATAGACGGCCTGCGACAGAAGGAAACAAACGCAAACTTGGGCGGCGCCCACCGGCAGTGCAATATGAATTTGTCAGCGTCCGCCTTTCATGTTCTAGCCAAGCCCACCGGCGCCATCTGCAACCTGGATTGCAAATACTGCTTCTTCCTCTCCAAGGAAATGCTCTACCCGGGCGACCGGTTCCGCATGTCCGACGAGCTGTTGCACGCGTACATTCGCCAACTCCTGGAGGTGCAGCCGCCAGGCGAAGTGAACGTTGCCTGGCAGGGTGGCGAGCCCACCCTCATGGGGATTGATTTCTTTCGCCGCGCTGTCGAATGCATTGAGCAGTACCGGAGGCCTGGCCAGACTATTCTGCATACGGGTGCGCCGCGATGTGGGCAGGGTGTTCGTACAGACCTTCGATGTGGCGCTGGGTAGTTGGATTGGGCAACACAATTTGTGCATTTTCTCACCCACCTGCGGCAATGCCGTTGCACTGGAGCATAACGGCGATCTGTACTCCTGCGATCACTACGTCGAGCCGGAGCACCTGTTGGGGAATATCCACGAGACGCCGATGGGCGAGCTCGTGGGTTCGGCGAACCAACGGTCGTTCGGGCAACACAAGCTCGACAGTCTGCCGAAGTGTTGCCGCGAGTGTGAGGTGCTGTTCGCCTGCTACGGCGAGTGTTCACGCAACCGTTTCATCACAGCCCCCGATGGCGAGCCCGGACTCAACTACTTATGCGCTGGTTATAAGTACTTCTTCAACCACATCGACCCGGCGATGCGGATCATGGCCGAGTTGCTTCGCCAGGGGATCATGAAGCTGCCCAAATATTGAAATGCCACGGCTGAAGGCTATGAATTGGCCTTGTATATCATGGACGTTTACTTCGTTGCCTGAAGCATTGCCAGGCGCGTCGTCGCGCCGACCTTTCGTCTGCCGCAAAATGCGCGGTTGCGTCCGCCGAGAACAAACCATTCACGAAAGGGAGCAGAGCGATGAACAATGAATTCGACAACCCGTTGGTCGTTTTTTGCGCCTCATTTTTCGTGTTGTGGCTGATGGCGCGGATTGGATCGGCACCACTCAAAAGGCGGCGTGACTTGGACGAAGGGGCGCGTAAGGATCTGGACATGGTTCTGACTGCCACGTTGACGCTCCTCGGGCTTCTTATCGGATTCAGCTTTTCAATGGCCACGGGCCGCTACGATCAGCGCAAGAGCCTTGAGGAGCAGGAGGCCAACGCCATAGGCACTGAGCTTGTTCGGGCCGGCTTGCTACAGCCCGCCGCCGCGACAAGGGTGCGAGCGCTTCTCAGCAACTACCTTGATCAGCGTGTTTTGTTCTACGTGAGCAACGAAGAACAACAGCTCCGCGAGATCAATACCCATACCACACAATTGCAGAGCGACCTGTGGTTCGCGGTCCAGACCTCGGCTACTGCGCAGCCGAGTCCCGTCGTCTCCCTGGCCGTTTCGGGCATGAACGACGTGTTGAACTCGCAGGGATATACGCAGGCAGCCTGGTGGAATCGGATCCCACGTGCAGCATGGGCTCTAATGGTATTAATCGCCATGTGCTCCAACCTGTTGGTTGGCTATGCATCACGAAACACTAAGGTCGAAGGTATCCTGCTCCTGATTGTGCCGCTCGTCGTGTCCATCGCATTTTTGCTGATAGCGGATCTGGACAGCCCCCGTGGAGGCCTCATTCATGTGTATCCAAAAAATCTTTTGAGTCTGTCCGCGTCTCTGCATCGACGATGAGGTATCGTTCGGTAATGCCTGATGGCGCGTAGCGCAGCAAGGTTGATCGAATTATGACGTCCGAGCGAGTAGGCGAATGTTGCTCCCCAGCGCATGTCCGGTGTGCGCAAGCTCCGCACGCTAGAGTACCTTGGTCACATAGACGATCCCTCACTTCGTGATTAAGGTAGGTGCGAATACGATCGAAGCGCTCGCCGTCACAGTCAAAGTTGGTTACTTCCTCCTCGCAACGCTCGGCCGGCTCCTCGGACGGCAAGCGAATGAGCTCCGATAACGGGCGTGGCGACCCGACAGCGGCGCAACAGGAGCGGGCGATGAACGCGACCGGAAGTCGATCGCCTCCTACCGCCGCTTCAGCTCAAGGGAGGCCGCGCGCCCGCAGGGCTTGCGCAGTCATAGGTTCCAAGTCGCGCAAGCGGGCCTGTGACCGCAGGAATCAATCCGGTCCCACCGGAGCCTGTTGTTTCATCACCGCGCCGCATGATTTTGACGAACTTGCGCCCCGTGCACGGCTTAAAGAAGTTCCTGGTGTCGATGGCAAGATCGGTCCGTAGCTGGGCGGTCCCTCTCGCGACCATAGCTCTGTTTGCCAGCGGCTGTGCAACTCCCGTCGGAGTCTCTCGTCTGGATGAGCAAGCGGCCCATCGCGCACTCAACGCGAACGTCCTGTCGACAGACAAACCGAGCGTCTATTCGACGCGGATCCTCGAGCGCACAGCGCTTGGCCAGCGCTACCAAAAAAAACCGGAAGCAGTGCTTGCAGAGTTGAATTCCGGGCTGGGAAAACCTGACGAACGTGACCGACTATTCGCCCTCTCCGAGCTCGCCTTCGCATACGCCGAGAAATCGCGGAATAGATCGTATTTTATGGCGTCCGCCGTGTATGCGTACGCGTTCCTGTTTCCGGCAAATCCATCTGACGCGCCAGGGCCGTACGATCCACGCCTGCGGCTAGCGGTTGACTTTTACAATCGAGGCATCGCGCTGGGACTTGCGACAAAAGATGGGGAAGAAGTTGACCTTAGCGAGCGTCAATTGAGTTTGCCCTTCGGATTGCTCAGCTTGGCAGCCGACCCCGCAGGATTCAACTACGCCGGGAATCATCTGACGAAATTCGTCTCGCTCGCCGACCTGAAGGTGCGCGGGCTCCGCAACACATATCGCAAAGCTGGCATCGGCGCCGCGCTCTCGGCACGAGTTGAACCGGCGCCGGATAGCCCCGCCAGCCGATGGATATCTCCGAATGCCAAAGTACCCATCACCGCCTTCGTGCGCTTTGACGATCCTCGCCGCGCGATGAGCGACGGACGGCTGCACGGCACCGTGGAGCTCTATGACGAGAACCGGACGGCTGGCGTGCAAGTCGGTTCTTACTTCGTGCCGCT
Organism: uncultured Steroidobacteraceae bacterium; assembly: GCA_964494895.1. Taxonomy (GTDB): domain Bacteria; phylum Pseudomonadota; class Gammaproteobacteria; order Steroidobacterales; family Steroidobacteraceae; genus 13-2-20CM-66-19. The sequence continues at coordinate 33,664 of CAZBTV010000016.1, forward strand.
CGAGTCGGATCCCAGCGCCGCCCTCGCGTATCGGCTGGAAGGTGCTCCCATTTGGGATTTCGAGATTGCGGGCTTTCGGCGGGGAGATTTTTCGTCTCTGGGTGTTGACAAGAGCGTCGATATCAGCGGCGTCTTCATGTTGCATCCGTACCATCCAAACATGATTCCGGTGGTGCTGGTTCACGGGACGGCGTCCAGCCCCGCCCGCTGGGCGGAGATGGCCAACGAGCTGCTCGGCGACCCGGAGATCGCCTCGCGCTATCAGCTCTGGTTCTTCATCTATAACAGCGGCAACCCGATCGCGCTGTCTGCGATGCGCTTGCGGGAATCGCTTGACGCATGCCGCAAGGACCTCGACCCCGAAGGCAAAGACCCTGCGTTCGAACAGATGGTCGTCATTGGCCACAGCCAGGGGGGGCTTTTGGCCAAGATGACTGTCGTCGATAGCGACACCCGCTTCTGGGACAATATTTCCAAGGTGCCGTTTGACAAGGCTGATCTCAATCCCGAGACTCGCGATTTACTCAACCGGGCGCTGTTCTTCGAGCCGCTGCCGTTCGTCAAGCGAGTGATTTTCATCGCAACGCCGCATCGCGGCAGCTTTTTGGCGAGCAATCCCATCGTCAAGTTCGCAAACAAATTCATCAACTTGCCAGGCGGCCTCGCCAAGGCCGCAGTCGAAGTCGCAAAGTTTCGTCAGCCAAGCATGTTGGGAGCTCCGGTAACCATTCCGACCGCGCTCGACAATATGGATGCTTCCAATCCCTTCCTCAGGACACTCGCGTCGTTGCCCATTGCGGCTGGTGTGCACGTCAACTCGATCATTGCGGTGAAGGGCACCGGACCGATAGGGGACGGAAATGACGGGGTTGTCGAATACAAGAGCGCGCATATCGACAGCGTCGAGTCGGAGCTGGTCGTGCGCTCCGGTCACTCGACCCAGGGTGCCCCCGAGTCGATCGAGGAGGTCCGCCGTATCCTCTATGAGCACGCTGGAGTTCATTGATGGTGCGACGTGCTCTGCGCGTGCTTGTGACGGTGGTGTTATCCGTAACCGTCGGCGCCGACGTCGCCTGGGTGGCGCTCGCGCCGTGGTCGGCCTCGATGCCCAGCGCCTCGAGCGCCGTCGGAACCATGTCAATCGCGTGCGCATACTGCGTACGGATTTCGCCCTTGGCTTTGATTCCCCTTGGGCCAGTGGACGATGAACGGACCGCTGACGCCGCCACGATAGGTTTCGCGCTTCCAGCGCCGGAATGGCGTATTGCCGACGAAGGTCCCGCCCCAGGCATAGGGATTGAAAGTCGAAGGGCCGCTCATCCCAGCCGGCATCGAACGTGCTCTTGTGATGATCGCCCACTCCTTCGGAACATGATGCGGGGCATGCGTCGTGCCGGGGCACTTCGGATGTTGTCCCTGCAGCGAGCGCACACGATCTGATCGCCGATGCCAGCCGGCGCCCTGCTGCGAACGCCGGATGACATCAAGGCCGTTATCCAGTTTGCCTAGGCATGAGCGGTGCGCCAACCACTGGATCCGACCTGCCGATCACGGGTGGCTCCAATTATGAGGAACTTTCCTTGATCGCAGTGGTGGACGATGAGGAGATGGTTCGGAAGGCCGTGGTCCGGTTGCTGGAGGCAGCCGGCTATACAGCGCGCGCCTTCGCCTCGGGTCGTGGATTCCTGCAGATCTGGCCGACACACCGACCCGAGTGCGTCCTGCTCGATTTCACAATGCCTGACGTCTCAGGAGCAGATGTCCAACTGGAGTTGGACCGTGCGGGGGCTCATCTCCCTGTGCTGATCGTTACCGCGCAGGACAAGCCCGGTGTGCGCGAGGAGTGCATGCGCCGAGGAGCGGTGGCTTATTTGAGCAAGCCGCTGGACGAACGCGAGTTGCTCGACGCTTTGGGCGCGGTCGTTGGTTCACCGCGTTGATGGATCAAAGGCCAATTGCCAAACATAACCGAGCGCGAGAATCATTGACGCGCCGATCGTACGCATCGCCGTCATACCGGCAGTGAGGTGCACGCTTCGGTTGATCGTCCTTCTATTCCCGAGAGCGGCGCTCGCGCCACGTGCTCACTTTCTTCGACGCGGAGGACTCCATATGGTGCTCAAGGAAGTTTCAATGCAATGTTTCGCCGCGCTCTTTATTCTCGGCGGCGGTGATGTTTTTGGCCAAGCTCAGCAGCCCTCAGTCCCTGAACGTGTGGCTGCCCTCAAAGTCGCACTCGCCGCAAGCCAAGCTAACTTGAGGCACTATGAATGGATCGAGACCACCGTCGTCAGTGTCAAGGGCGAGGAGAAGTCTCGTACGCAACAGCGCTGTTACTACGGCGCGGATGGGATTCTGCAGAAAGTCGACATCTCCGCCTCCCCGCCACCTGAGCACAAACGGGGGTTGCGCGGACGCATCATGGAGAACAAGAAGGAGGAACTTTCGGATTACATGCAGCGCGCGGTAATTCTGGTGAAGTCCTACGTGCCGCCCGACCCGGCCCGTATTCAGGCGGTGCGAGATGCGGGCAGAGTCGCCATCGAGGTGCTACAACCCGATAGGAGCGTTCGCCTCAACTTCCCAGCCTACCTCAAGCCGCAGGACAATCTGGGGGTGGAGTTTGATCTCGTCAACAACAGACCGTTGGGTGTCATCGTGTCTACGTACCTGGATGATCCAAAAGATACGGTCCTGCTCAATGCGCGCATGGGGCAATTGAACGACGGCACCACCTACGCTTCCGACATCACGCTGATCGCCAAGGCGAAGGACCTGCAGGTCGCGGTGCAGAACGGTGGTTACCGCAAAACGACCTAGCGGGAGTTGCCGGCGACCGCTGCCGAGGGCAGCACCATGACTATCGAACAGCTGGTTCGCGTGGCCATTTTGCTCAGCGTCATGTTGATCGTTGTCGGGTTTGCGCTCAAATCGACGTGGCGCGATGCCACCTCGTTGTTCCGCAGCCCAAGATCACTGTTGCGCGCATTGCTTTCGATGAATGTGTTGTTGCCGCTGTTCGCCGCCGCGATGGCCGCCGTGCTCGGCCTGCGTCCCGCAATCGCAATCTGCTTGGTCACGCTGGCGGTTTCGCCCGTGCCTCCAGTTCTACCGGGAAAACAACTTAAGCTCGTCGTACACCCGGCATATGTGTTTGGGTTGCTCGGGGCAACTTCATTGCTGGCCATTGTCCTGGCACCCCTGACGGTGACGTTGCTCGGTTTCGTGTTCTCGCATCACGTGGTCGTTTCGCCTTGGGTGATTGCGCGGGTGGTCGCACTGACCGTGCTATTGCCGTTCTCGATGGGCATCGGCGTGCGGCGGCTGAGCGCGAGGTTCGCCGAGCGAGCGAGTCCGCTTGCCGCTAAGTTGGGGATACTGCTGCTCGTCGTTGCCGCAGTGCCGGTCCTCATGACGCTGTGGCCCGCAATGATATCGCTGATCGGGGACGGTACAGTCGCCGCGATCGTCTCATTTGCGGCCGTCGGCCTCGCCGTGGGGCATCTGCTCGGAGGACCGGATCCTGACGATAGAACGGCGCTGGCTCTTGCCACGGCAAGTCGCCATCCCGGAGTTGCTCTGGTGATCGCGGCCAGCATCTTCCCAGACCAGAAAGGCATCGCGCCGGCGATGGTTCTTTACCTGCTCATCGGCGCGATTGCATCGGCACCCTATGTCGCGTGGCGCTGGCGCTTGCGCAAAAGGTTGGCTCCGGCCTCTTGACCTCACATATCGCTTTCAAGCGCCCCGACGCGGAGGCGCCCAGGCTTGGGCCACCGCCGAAGGCCACGCCAGCAACGGCACAGCCCGATAAGACGCACTAGGGAACATCATGTATAGGATCGCTCCCAGTCTGCTGAGCCCGTTGGTCTTGGTCGCGACGACTCCGGTTATCGCCTGGGTTCACGCCGGAAGCGCCTCGATCGGCGGCGGCGGTTACCGATTTGCGTCAACGACCCACGCTGGTATTTACGGTGGCGTGTCAGAGCGCTCCTACGCGTCGGTCTCAACGACCCACATCAGCGCCGCCGGCGCCAGGTCCACGGGAGCCTACGGTGTTTCTCATACGACCTACACGACCGCGCACGGCACGACTGCCTATCACAGCACATATTCCGGCGCCGCGGTCTACCCAGGCTACCATCCTCCCACCACAGTCAATTACTACGGGTCAAGTTGCTATAACTGCGGCGGGTGGTCATCTGCGGGCGCAGCGGCAGCAGGCGTTGCGCTCGGGGCGGCAGCCGGGGCCGCAATCGCAAGCTCCAACACCGCCGCTGCGACGGCCAACGCCCACTATGCCGGTGTCGCTGCTGGCAGCGCCAACACCGCATTCGCTATCGGCGCAATCTATGCGACGCCGCCTGCCGGTGCTGTCGTAACGAACGTGCGTGGCCAAACCTACTACCTTGGCGGCAGCACCTGGTTTATGCCGTCGTATGGCGCGAATGGAGTCTATTACCGCGTGGTCGCTGCGCCGCAAGACTCGCGGGTCACTTGGCCGCCGGGATGTAGCAGATCGCGGTGGCGACAGTGAGGTTCCATTGGATCCGCGGACTCGCGGTGCGCTCCACCGAACCAACGGACGCTTCAGTGTCAATCGTTTCGCCCGTAGCGACACTCGCGTTTGCGTTCGAGGTCAACCTGCATTCCATTGACTGGCGCTGTCACCATGGTCCAATGGTGGCTGATCGCCACTTCACAGAGGATCGGCGGCAGTAAGCTACTGCGAGCACAGGGTTTTCCAACAACTATTTGGGTAAACGATGGGAACTCAAAGAAGCCGCACAGCAGAGCCAGGCGATGTCGTTGGCGCTCATCGAAATCCGTATCCTGGATCACATCGTCGTCGTCGGCGCATGAGACCTGACGCGCTCAACACCTACTCAACACCTAGGGGAATAGGCATGAAATTAGCAGTCCGTTCAGGAGCGTTTCTCGTGTTGGCCTCAATCGCAGGTGCGGCATCCGCGCAAGGTGTCATTGCTACGGGTAGCACGCCCAAATGGTCCGGCTTTTTTGCCGGCGCGAACATTGGCGGAGCGTGGAACAACACGTGCAACAGCTGGCAGCCGGGAGACCGGATAACCGGGAATCCCGTCCTTAACAACGCTTTTAACAATCGCAATTGCCCGAATAACGATACGTTCATCGGCGGAGTGCAGCTCGGCTACCTCTTTCAAAGAGACCAGTGGGTCTGGGGCTTCGGCCTGGATTACGAAATCTGGAGCGCGAAAAATCACAACCGGTCGTATACCTATACCGGACCGACGCCCCCGCCTGACGGCACCTACGCTTTCTCCGGCAAAAACAACCCCGACGGCCTCATACTCCTGGGGCCAAGGGTTGGCTACGCATTCGATCAGTGGCTTCCATACATCAGGATCGGCGCTGCGTTTGCCACCGGATCTCACAGGGGTACGGCGAGCTTCACCGACGCCAATGGAACCAGCAGTTTCAGCGGCGGCAAGAACTATAACACCAGCGGCTTCAACGTTGGCGCTGGCGTCGGCTACAGGATCGCACCTCCGTTCTCGCTCACAGCGGAGTACAACTTCGTAAATATGGGCAAGGGAAACAATTCGGTAACGAGCTGCACCGGCAGCGCGAGAGCGTGCGCGGATTTTGGCCAGATATCGCTCAGCAATATCCATAACAGCCTCACCGCGAACTTGTTCCGAGTTGGCTTCAACTACACATTCGACTTCGACTTATAAGAGTGAGAGTTTATGACGTCGACAAATCCACGCCGACGGTGCGCTTATGGACGGGCAGGGCAACACGCCGGGAACGGTTAAGAACCCGAAATCCCTTCGCGTGATCGTGAATGGGACGGACTTGGACTTCGCTCACCTGCGGGCCAACGAGGAACTGACGTTCTGGGTTCTGGAATCGATGTTCTCTACACGGGCCATGGCTCGCCAGTGTGTAAACGCATGTCGGCGCCGGGTGTCGGACTCGGCCCGACTGAGCAATGTTTGTGGGACACAAGGCAACAGTAATCCACGCGATTTGTGGCACTGGCAAGTGGGCGTTTCTCGGGGGAGTTGGCGGCAAGGGTATCCCGGGTCGCCCCGATGACAACTACGGTGTGGGTGTCGCCCGCACGCAGTTCAGTGGCGCCTTCCTTCCGTTGCTGCGCGAGCTACGTCGGACTCGAACACGAGGATGCATTTGAGGCCTACTACAACGTGGCCGTCACCGATTGGCTGACCGCAACGGCCGACATCCAGGTCATCAACCAGGCACTCAACAGGCAATTGAACCCGGGCGGGTCTGGCCTCCTGAACGTCGGCCATGCCACGATCGGTGGGATTCGCTTTCGAGCTCGCTTCTAGCGCGTACACCTCTTCCGTCTTACTATTGAACGTTGATCCCTATCTGGGCATCCTTCGCGCGGCGCACCAGCACAGGATCCATTCCTACGTCCACCCGTGCGGCGAGTGTCACGAGCTCTGCAACCGAACGAGCCCCCATTTTCGACATCACGTGCGCACGGTGTACCTTCACCGTCTTTTCCCCGACGCAGAGCTTTGCAGCGATCTGCTTGTTGAGTCGACCCCATACGACCTCGTTCATGACCTGACGCTCGCGTGCTGTTAGCATCTGCATACGCTCTTCAATCACCCTGCGAATTGCGCGGGCTCGCCGGTTGGCCTCGTCGATTTGCAGAGCTCGATCGACCGCCCTGACGAGGCGGGTTTCCTCAATCGGCTTCGTAAGAAAGTCCACCGCGCCTGCCTTCATGGCATTCACGCTGGCCTGAATGTCACCCTGCCCCGACAGAAAGACGATAGGGCGCGGGCTCCCAGAGTCCTCGAGCGCGCGCTGCGTGTCGAGCCCGCTTATGCCTGGCATGACAAGGTCGAGCAACACGCAACCAGGGGCGTCGGGGTCCTGTTCGCGCAGAAACCGCTCGGCTGACTCGAAGGCGCTAACCGTGTAATCCAGTGCGCCCAACAGGCGCGACACTGAGATGCGAACTTCGCAGGCATCATCCACAACGAATACAGTCTGCGTGTTCATGCCGCTCCTCCTGTGCCGCAATCGGCACCGTAAAATGTAATGCAGCTCCTTTGCTGGCTCGGTTTTCGGCCCAGAGCTTTCCTTTGTCTGCGACGATAATCGAGTGACAGATCGCAAGCCCCAAACCCAACCCGCTCTGCTTTGTGGTGAAGAATGGATCGAACACCCGTTCGAGCTTATCCGCATCGATTCCGGGTCCGCGATCCAGAACCGAGATGCGAACGGCGTCGTGGTGAGGGTCACGCATAGCAGTGATATCCATCTGCCGGTCGTTTTGAGCATCCGTGCTCATCGCTTCGCAGGCGTTCAGGATAAGATTCAGCAACACCTGTTCGAGCTCGACTCGGGCACCCCGTAGTAACGGAACACTCTCATCGATGCGCGTAGCCAGTCGGACATTGCACTCGATGAGTGTGCCACGAACAATGTTTAGAACGTCTCGTATCAGATCACCCGCCTCTACGGGCTGTGCATGCGCGTCCCCGCGCATCACGAGTGCGCGCATGTTCTGAATAATCTGTCCCGCGCGTTTGTCATCGGTGATGACGTCGTCAAGGATCTCGTGCAGCTGCGGCAATTGTATCGGCACCTTTCCGAGCAGCTGCTTTGCCGCCTGTGCGTTGCACAGGATCGAGGTCAGAGGCTGGCGGAGCTCGTGTGCAAGGCCGGCGGAGAATTCGCCCAACCTCGCGACCCGCGTCAAATGCGTAAGTTCTTGTCGTTGCTGCAGGAGTTGCGCTTCAGCTCGCTTGTACAGGCTGTCGTCCACCAGACATCCTGTAACCCTGCGCACTTTTCCATTCGCGTCGCGGTTCGAGCGCGCTTGTATGGTAATCCATCGAATTTCGTCAGCACGACCCAGCATCCGAAGTTGCATTTTGATCGTATTACCGGTGCTCACAGTGGTCTGAATGGCTTGCAGTACGTTCGCAGTATCTGCGGGATGAACCCTCGCGAGTAGGGCCTCGCACGCCAGCGGAACCTCCTCGCCGAGCCCCAGAATGGTACGCGCGTTCCTGCTGACCCGGACACTGTCGGTCGCCGCATCCCAATGCCACAGACCAACGCTGCTCAACGAGGCGATGAGCTCCAGTTGCTCAGCCTTTACCTCGCTTGAGTCGCCACCGGCGAATCGCCTCCAGCGCCGCACCAACACCCCGCAGATAGAAACCATCCTACAATGACCGCTCCTCGAAGGTAGTTCGTGTTTCAGTCCGGCTCATCTCCGGAACCGATTGCTCCCTATGCTCCTTGATGCTTCTACAGCGCAGCAGTTTCGCAGCAGTTTGACCAGAAAACGCCCGATGCCTTTACTGTCTTGCTCGCGCGCTGTCTATGCGGATTCGCACATACCAGCCTGTTGCTAAGTCCGCGGACCGGTTCTGCCGATTTGCATACTTGCGCCAAGGGGACGATACGTTTCTCGTGAGATTCGATCGATGGACTGGAGTCCAATCGCGAGTGCTTCAGGCCAGAGATCAAAGCTCCGAGCACAAAGCGTGCAGCGCGGGCTGAGCTGCATCATCACGTGTCAGGCAGCGTTGCATTCGCGACGGAGGCTCGATGATCATGCTTCCAATGAATGTCCGCTTCCTTTCTGTACTGATCGTCGGCGGGGCAGTTGCGGATGCTCACATACCAACGTCCGCACGGATTTGAATTCATGACAAACCGACGCACCTTCCTGCTGTCCACTGCAGGCTCGACTGAACCCGAGGTCCAAGGACGTGTTAGCCAGTCGTACCTGTGATCCGGCGGAGACGGTTTTCGGGATTCCCCAGCCCAACGGCGCGCCCCCTAGTAAACGTGAACGGATGCGACCCGTCCGTCGTTGCTGATGCTGGCGACGACTGCCTGGCAACGTTCGGCGGGACCCGGTCCCTGAAGCTGCAGATTCACGTGGGTATCGTCCACAGCCTGCAGCAGGAACAGTTGGTAGGCGGGGTGATCGCCGAGAAGCGAGCTGATGAACCCGCCGTCGGCCGGGTTCGGCACATCCGGCGTCACCTCGACCGAAAGACGCAGCGCGCATCTGGGAGGTGCCATCGGTTCATCGGCCCTGACCTGTCGCACTCCTATCAGGCCGAACAGGGCCACGATGGCGCTGGATGCCGCTACGGTTCGACGACTCACTCTCGCGGGGTTTCTCATGATGTTCGCTCATGTTTGATAACTGGCGCGACCTGACCAGAATGGCCTCGCTGTTATCTTGATCGCACGATGCATTGGAATCCAATGTGACAGGTTGCCGTGCCGATCGTCTGCGCGTAGCGCGGCGGGTCGACAGCGTAGGCGTGAGGGCGATGCTGAAGAGGCGTCAACCGCCCGACTATCGAAATTCCGCAACGTGCGCGAGAGACCGGTCCGACCGCTTTCACAAGGCCCGAGCGTCACCCCGTGAGGCAGACACAACCGGGCCGGCATGGCGAGCGCAGGGAGCACCCAAGCCTTGCCGATCTTCCACACAAGCCAGGAGGATCTCCTCGTCATTTTTGAAAGTCCTGTTGATTATCGCCTGCAGCCGGTCCTGCTCCCGGCGTACCTCACGATGCCTTTCCACAGGCAAGGCTTCGATGAGGCCGCCCGTCAGGGCGCGCATCCTACGCATCACCTGAACGCTGGTGGCTCCATAACATCGAATCTCCTCGAGCGCCAAGGTCAGAAAATCCTCCCACTTTGGACATGGCATCACCAGACACAGCCTGCCGTTGCAGTCGCAGAAGTCGCCAATCTCCAGCCGTCGCTGACCCAAGCGCACGAGCAGATCTTCAATGTGATCCAGCACCTGGACGGCGGTCGAGGGGTCGTTGACGGCGGGCGACAGCGCCCGGACGGCAATGTCCACCAGTAGTCTGATCGCCAATGTGGGATTTTGCTCGAATGTCCGTTCGCCGCCCAGCTTCAACGCTTCCAACAGTCTCTCATCGATCTCTAGCCCGGTCCCATAGACCCGGATCAGGACACTGCCCACCCGGACGGAATCACCCACAGAGCAGACCACTTGAATCACAGCACCCGAGTTGCTTGCGCAGCGGACCAATGCGGCTGTATCCACAGCCTGGAGAGTTCGCGGTTGTCCCGTGTGAACGAGGGCCCGGGTGGCTGGTGTCCTGATGAGCTCCCGGTCGAGCGGCGGCCTCACGTCAGTGTCCATTGATGGATAAAGCCTGTCGATTGCGTCTCGTCCGCGCTCCGCCGTGGAGACCAACACGCTCTGGAGGTCCAATCGGCTTATTCGGTACACGAGGCCTACGAGCGTGCCAACGCTGGCCAGCAGGAGAATGCCAACCGCCAGAGTGCTTAGCACTGGCACACGACCGGAATTGAGCCGATCCACCCAGGCGAGTTCCGCTACGGAGTATAAGAAGGTGGCGGTAAACACCCCGATGGAATGCATGAAGAGACGGTCGCGCGCAATCCATGTAACGAGCCGTGGCGAATAGGCTACCGCACCAAACTGGACCACGACAAACGCCAGCGCAAACACGATGCCGGTCAATGTGATCATTCCGGAGGCGACCGAGGAATCGATCGCGATCGCCGCGGCGGCACTCATGGGACTTGCCACATCTGGCAGCCACCGGCTCTCGACTCTCGGAAGCGTCAACCCAAGCACGACGGCGCCCACCGAATAGGCGAGCGTGATTGCCCAAACCCTCCTTCCGGGTTCGCAAGCCAGGCGGAGCAGGACTTGGGATTTTGCCGGTACACGCATCGATCCTCCAGGCAGCCGGTACGCGTCATCTTGCCGAGCATAACGGCCGTAGCGGTCCTGATCGTCTTGGCTACGCGGGCCTGCCGATCCAGGGATGGAAGCTGATGAGCGGAGATTCAGTCATGGCTTTCCTTCCCGACCCTGTGACTATCACGCCTCGCCGGATCAGTCGCGGCCACGATCCGGATATCCTCGAGCTCTCCGAGAACCGATAGTCCACCCAGCAGGGAACGATACATGGGCGATGCCTGATAGGCGTTCAGGCCCAATGATCAATGCGATCATTCCCCGCTCCGCATTCGAAACATGCGCAATCTGGCTCACGGCACGTTCGACCACCACGGTGGACCGCCTTTACTTTACCGCATAGCCACGCGACTCGAGACACACCGCCATTCCGCGTTTGAATTTGTCGGCGAGTTGCTGCTGTGCCGCCCGCGCCGCATCCGCTTGTGCCGCATTCGCTTGAGCCTGCTGCGTGCTCTGTTCTTGCTTTCTGCGGGCTTCGCGACCGCTGGCCAACAAACCAGCTGTGGCGCCGATGGCCGCACCCTTGCCGGCATTGCCTGCTACCGCACCGATGGCCGCACCCGCGGCTGCTCCACCCGCCGTGCCTTTCACCCGCCCGGTGTGGGTCGTTTGCTCTGGTTGAGTCGCTTGCGCCTGCACAGGCATTCCGGAGGCAGCCATCGGATCGAAGCCACTTTGCTGTTTCGCCCAGTTGTAGCACTCAGCCTCATCCTTCGTCTGCCGCTCTGGCGTCTGCGACTTGGTTGGATACGCAAGAAGCCCTGCTGATGCTGCCAGCGACTTTCCTTGTTGAGTTGTGAGTGCTGCCTGTTGCGTAGGCGCCATCGCTTCATGCATGGGAGCCGGCGGCTGCTGCGCGGGAGCTGGCGGCTGCTGCGCACCAGGTGATGTCTGCTTTGTTTGAGCCTGTCCGGGCTGGGCAGATGCCGGAGCAGGTTGGTCTTGTCCCAACGCGAGGGTGGCAATTGCGCATGCGAGGACACCGCTCGTGATGCGGATCGCGCGACTCATCAGTTGCATTTGACAATCCTCCCACTTCTTCCCGGGATGGCAAGCGCACTGAACCAACACCGTCCTGCGCGCCCCGAAAGCTCAGTACGGGGGCTGCGATTGCTGCTCATACCCTGCGGATGCAAGGCCGATCTCGCCACACTTCGCCCATTGATCTTCCGGCAACCTGGCGTTGTCCGGCCGACACCGCAGGCGCTTGCCTACGAGAGAAAATAGATCGTGGAGTTCCTTCCAGGACACCGGCTTCGAGGAGTCCTGGCTCGTACGGAGGGATCCGCGGCTGGCGGTCCAGGGGAGAAATTCGCCCGCGGAACTCTCTGCCACGCCAGCGAGCGGGGAACCGAGAGCGCCACGGACGCGAGAATCGCTGTGCGCGCATTCATTGTCATCCCCTGCCGAAATCCGGACCCCAGTGCTTCAGCAGATCCTCGCCCGTACTCGCGCAAAACGATATCAATAAATCGCAGGGACACTGGGCGACGCCGCGCCCGGGCTGTCTCGTTTCTTCGCGACGGCTCGGCGGCTCCGCCGTGTTCGCTGCGTCGGTTCGTGTCTCTTGCGTTTTGTCGATAGCGCCGCGGTTGTTTTTGCGGTCAGCTCAGATTGACTGGGAATCGCACCGGCCCGGAGGCGCACAGACTCCGAATTCACCTTTTTGGCGCATCATGGCGACACGACGAAGCTTTCTGGCAGCAGGGGGATTCGTGCTCGGCGACACACTCACGGCGCGGGCGCGGGATGCCTGCGCCGTATTTACCAAGTCCACTCAATCTGCCATCACGCCGGATGCAGCGCTCGCTGCACTCAAGGACGGCAACGCCCGTTTTGTCGCAGGTCGAACGATTCATTGCGACCTGCGGGCGCAGGTGAAAGAGACCGCCGCCGGGCAGGCCCCGTTCGCCGCAGTCCTCGGCTGCATGGATAGCCGGGTTCCACCTGAGCTCGTGCTTGATCAGCGCATCGGCGACATCTTTGCCGTCCGTATTGCTGGCAACTTCGCGAATCCGGATATCATCGGCAGCCTCGAGTACGCAATCAAAGTCGCCGGAGCGAAGCTCATCGTTGTGCTCGGCCATACTGACTGTTGCGCGGTTAAAGGAGCGATCGACGACGTGAGGCTCGGAAACCTGACCGGCGCGCTCGCCAATATCCGACCGGCAATCGACCGGGTCACGGACGTTGAAGGCCCCCGCAGCTCGAAGAACGAGAAGCTTGTGCTCAGGGTCAGCACCCAGAACGCCAAGGATGCCGCTACGATGCTGACAGCTCGCAGCGACGTGCTGGCGACGTTGGTACACGAAGGTAGAATGAAAGTTGTGCCGGCCATGCATGACGTACGCACGGGCGCAGTAACCTGGTTCGCCTGAACACGTCAACGCTGCACATGCGCATCCTGCTGCAGCACGCGGCGATGCAGGTGAGAGTTCCCCCGTGAGACGCCGTATTCCCGCGTGCCTCGGTCTGCTCTGCGCCAGCCTCCTCGTCGCCTCAGCCACGAGCTGGGGAGCGCTCGTTCTGTTCTATTTGGCACCCGGGCCGGAAAAGGTACGCACCGTTCTGGCGTGGAGCTTTGCGGCGCTTGGTGTGGCCAGCATTGGCACACTCGGCAGCCAGCGGTCAATCAGGCATGGCGCTATCGTCCTCCTTGCGATCGCCTTTGCGCTGGTGCTGTTGGTGTGGCGCAGTGCAAGTCCGTCGAATGATCGCGACTGGGCGCCGGAGGTGGCCGTCCTTCCATATGCCACTCTCAGCGGCGATCTCGTGACAGTTCACAACGTCCGCAACTTCGATTATCGGACGGACGCTGACTTTGTCCCAGCGTATTACGATCGCACATTCGATCTGCGCCGCCTCGACCGGGTCGATCTCATCGCGGCCTATTGGATGGGCCCGGCGATTGCCCACCTGTTCATCAGCTTCGGCTTCGGCGAGGAGCATCTGCCCATCTCCATCGAGGCGCGCAAGACGCGCGCGCAGCAGTACTCCTCGGTGGCCGGCTTCTTTCGTCAGTACGAGCTGTTTTATGTGGTGGGTGACGAGCGCGACGTCATTCGGGTGCGCACGAATTATCGGCGCTCTCCGCCAGAGGAAGTCTACGTGTTCAGGGTGGCGGCCCCACCCGAAAACGGCCGTCGCGTCTTCCTCGAGTACATGCGCGAAATCAACGAGCTGCGTGAGCACCCACGGTTCTACAACACGCTGACGACCAACTGCACCACCATGATTTTCGCCCACAGTACGATCATCAATCCCGGGCATATCCCCTTCTCATGGAAGATCCTCCTTAGTGGCTACACGCCGGAGTACGCCTACGACATGGGACGCCTTGACCGAACTCTTCCCTTCGCCGAGCTGAGGCGGCGCGGTCACATCAATCCCGCGGCTCGGGCTGCGAACGATGCGCCCGATTTCTCGCAGCGAATCAGGGCTGGCCTGCCCTGAGCCACTGCTCGCGCCGCCGCTCGATCAGCGAAGTCGGGGAATAGAGCTGCATGGCCTGGCCTCCGTCGCGGAATCGCGCGGTATCGAGGTAGCTTCAACAACACACAAGTGCGATCGGCTTTGCGCTGACCTGCGTCAATTGTTCTCAGCCTACTCCCGCTCGCAGCGAAGCGACTCAGACGCGCGAGGCATTGATTGACGCATATCAACGCAGAGGCCTCCAGCTCGGGGAGGATGTCAACCCGTGAGGATTTCCACAGAGGGGAATGGCTGACATGGCAACTTACGACACAATGACTCCGGCCGGCGGAGTCGACACCTCGGCCGTTTTTGGAACGTCATTGCAGCGTCATTGGGGCTGGCTGTTGTTTCTGGGCATCGTGCAGGTAGTGGGCGGCCTGTTCGCTCTGGCCATCCCCGTCGCCGCCTCGCTCGCCGCTGCCATCGTCTTCGGCGCCGTGCTGCTCGTAACGGGCATCGCTCAACTGATACATGCCTTCAACGTGAGAGGCTGGAAGGGAATGGTACTGCAGGCGCTCGGCGGCCTCCTGTATACCGCAGCCGGACTGATCGTCCTCGCGTTCCCGATCACCGGCGTGTTGACGCTGAGCATCATTCTCGGAGTGCTGCTCGTCGCGGATGGCGTCGTCCGGTGTGCGTTGGCGTATCGTCTGAGGCCCCGTGAGGGCTGGGGCTGGTTTGTCACGGCCGGTATCGCGAGCCTGTTGGTCGGGACACTGCTGCTGCTTGGCTGGCCACTGGCCGGCTTGTGGGCGATCGGCATACTGCTGGGCGTGAACCTGTTGTTCAGCGGACTCACCAACTGTTCGCTGGCGGTTGCGCTGCGTTCGCGCGAGGCGCGCGATCCGGCACGTGATCCGCTTCAACATTCGGACCGGAAAATCTGATACGCGGGACATCCGGGAGCAATCATTACAGGAACCTACGCAGGAGGTGAGTATGGGTATTCGTCGACTTGAGCCCAGCGAGTGGGGTGGCTTCTGCATCTTCGTGAGTCGGGGCTTCATCGGCAAGCAGGTCGAGCTCGAAGTCGCCTCCCTTCAGATCGGGTTTCAGGTGCAAGCGCGGCGGGTACCGCTGTGGGGCATGAGCTACGATCCGGAACGGGACGTTCTAGACGTACTGATGGGCGACCTTGATCATCTGATCCCGGGGCCTCGCGAGTTCTACGTCGACGACGCATCCGCGGGCGAGATCCACCTGCAGATCGTCGATGCGGACGGCGTGCGGCAAATCATCACGTTGAGAGACCCGTTGATGCTACCGTCGCCGCGCGCCTTTTCGTCTGAACGACCGTGAGGCGACGCGCGGCACTGGACTTGATCATCCTTCGGTATTGTCATCCTTCGGTATTGCAAAGTTGAGTCAACAGGAGCCGTCCACGTGGTCCAGGCTGGGCAAGCTGGACGAGGAGGCCGGGGAGCAGCGCGCGCTGGTCGGGTACAAATATCGGCAGCTGTTCTCGAGCAAGCCGCCGCGGCGTCCTGGCCCGAAGGGCCACCTCCAAAACGGCAGGCCGGTTGCAAGCCGATGCGAGCACGCGATATCAACGTCGGTCGTCTACTCGCCCGCAATGCGCAAGCATTCCTGACATTCCTGAGCGCTTATCCAACCAGGAGGCGGCTCGAAACTCCTCGCGAGCGAACTGCGTGCGTCCGCCGGCCTCGGTTTCCTGAACGACTTCGTACGGGACGGTTACCTTCGGGAAGAGGTCCCGGAGAATCTGCAGGTGTCCCGCGGCTGCGAGAGCGAGAACCGGACCGGTGTTGATTACCAGGTCACTTTGACCCGGCATGGCGCAAGTCGTCCGCCAGTTCCTCAGGCGGCAAGTCGATCATTGCCACTCCCTGTTCCGATGGCTGCATCAGAAACGTGGCTCGGTCGATGCCTGCCAACAGAGCCGCCTGCCCGGAGGAGAGGCGCCTCATTTCAAACAGTTTCACCGCCATCGCCAGGCGAGCTTCACGTTCAAACTCCGCCGGCGTCTTCTGAAGAGCATCGGGCTGGCGTTCGGCTGCAACCGGCCAGGAGCGGCCGGTCATTCGAACTCAGAATAGGCCTCGCTCGACGGCGGATTCCGCTGGAGTCGACATTCCGGCTTCGGAAACCAACTTGTGAAATACCCATGGATCATATTTTCCGAGTCGCAGAACGTGCACCCCATGCCTGATGAACACGAAGTCGGGGTAACTGTCAGTCACGGACACGAGTGCCTCGTCGAATGTCAGCGTCCTGCGCTCGGGAATCGCCAGTGTGACCGTGGTTGGATAAGAGTAGTGAATGCGCGATTGAGAGGAGAGTTGCCGCGTCCATTCCTCGCGCGATGAATCCTGAATCACACCGCGGTATAGCGCCGACAGCATGAGTTGCTGAAGCCAAAACTTGATCGAAAGCTCCTGGTTGTCGTCGAATGATAGTCCGCGCCCCGCAGTCACGACGTCCAGTCTTCCACTGGGGTGCTGACCGGCTTGCGCCAGCGAAGAAGTCAGGAGCAAGGTACTGACCAGCAGGATTGGCGCTCTCATGTATGGACCTCAGGGTAGACCAGCGTTTCTGTTCGATTCGACGGAATGAAATCATACCTCCTAAACAGGCCGCCTTCATTTTCAGGGTCCGACGTAGACTGTTCCGCGGCGCATGGAGGCAAGGTCCGCTTCGGATCGATTGTGGCCAGTCAAGATCGATTACGGCTTCTGCCCCGCAGGTTCAAATTCGCGGCGTGCTTTGAAGCAACCAAAACTGATGTGGTGTGCGTTTCCGGCAATCGCGGGTTCGTGAGCGCACCGCCATGCCCGACGGTTGCGGCAATGGCCATGTGCTTACGCCTGACAACCTTCGGGTAGACGAAGTCGAAGGCCGCTGGCGCTGCCGCCGCTGTGCCAGGCACGGGCGATCAAATTCCGTGCACGGCATAAGTCGGCGGCATAGATTCTGGTCCATGCTCGAAACCATCCCCAGACGGGTGCCCATGCCCAGTCGCGCAAATTGCGAAACCGCCAAGAACCGCGTGCTGCAGGTGCCTTGCCGACCCCGGCCTGAACGCTGTCCACGAAACGGAGTGTACCCAAGGGCAACGGAATGCAACGTCGCGCGACGATGCGCATCATTGTTTCGTGTTTGCGGCGGGAGGGGTAGGGGAGGCGCGCGTGGGGGCCGCTTGCTGTTGTGACGACACTCGCAGCGGCAAGTTGCGGCCGCATCCGGATCTCGAATAACGCTCCTATGCGACTCGCCGGCGTCCATGTCAATGCGAAGATACGTACAGTGAGCGCTCGAGTCGAGGGGGAAGGGCGTATGCCTGTTTCAGGCGCTCCGCTTCCTGACTCGGGGTACGGCCGAACAGACGCTTGAACTCGCGGCTGAACTGGACGGGCTTTCGTATCCGACTTCCGCAGCGGCGATCCGACCACTGTCACGCCTTCGAGCGCACCGCCAGAGCGGTTCCAGGCCCGCACGTCATGGCCGCGGGCTGCCAGATTCTTCGCCATCGCGCGTCCCATCGCGCCCAATCCGATAAAGCCGATATTCATGCATGGGATCCTTTGGTTGGGAAAGCATCAGGCCGACAGGCGTCGGGCAACCAGGTTAGAACCGGAGCGAGCGTCGCGTCCGAGTTCTTCTCATAGATGAGCCCGTGTCCATTGCCGAAGACGCCATAGTCTTCGGGCATTCAATGCGAGGCTCCGGTCGGAACAGCGCCCAGGTCGATGGTGCTTCCCTGCCTGCGCAGGTGAACGATCTGGATCGCCAGGCCGACGATGAGCAGGATCAAGAGGGTGCCCTGAGATCCGAGAAGAATCGGTGATTTCAGGTCTGTTACCAGAGGATGTCCATCCGGAACACGACGCAAGGTCTCGGTGATGGTCGGCAGCATCAGCAGAAATACGGTTAGTGTGAGGCTGACGGTCTCGACGTAATTCTTTGCGCTGCCTTTCCGGGTAAACCGCGCGGTGCCATAGCCCACAAGCAGTAGCAAGAGCGTTATGCCGGCAATGCCATAACTTACCGGCGCATGCGCGATGAAAATGACGCTGACTGCGCCGACCAGCATCGAGACAAAGTAGATGGCTCCCGCCGTTGAACGCGGCACGATCCGGCCGTAGCGGGCAAACATATAAACGGCGACCGGAATGGCAGGGAGGCTGCCGAGCGTATGTATCCAGCCGAGCGGTGAGATTCCAAACATGTCGAATTCCTTGGAGTGCAAGAGTGAGCAGGCTTGCGGGTTGGAGCAACGGGACGATGCTCAGGAGACAGAGAGACCCACGTTGATGTTATTGCGCGTGGCGTTGGAGTAGGGGCAGATCTGATGCGCGGTTTCGACGAGCTTCAAAGCCTCCTCACGCGCAAATCCTGGCAAACAGACCACCAGATCGGCAGTAATGCCAAAGCCACCTTCTGACCGCGGGCCGATGCCGACACGCGCGGTCACCGTCGTATCGCTCGGTATCTTCGCCTTCAAGTGGTGCCCCGCGACCTTCAGTGCGCCAAGAAAGCAGGCCGAGTAGCCGGCTGCGAAGAGCTGTTCGGGATTCGTGCCTTCCCCGCCGGCCCCGCCGAGCTCTTTTGGCGTGGCGAGCTGAACCTCGAGGCGGCCGTCCTCCGAGCGGGCTTTGCCGTCACGACCACCGGATGCAGTGGCGCTCGTTCGATATTTGACGTCTACAGACATGGTTGTCTCCTTCGCTGATGAATGTTTCCGCGGCAACCGAGTGCCGATCGGTGGAGATAGACTACCTACCAGAAGGTAGGGACGCAACGCATGCGTCTCCCTCTTTCGGCAGACAGGGGCCGCCCTCGCACGAGTTTGCAATTCAGAAGCCTGTCTGCCGGTCTCCCTACCTTCTTACTTGCAACGAGCCGGTTTCGGGCCTATACCGACCTACCAGAAGGTAGCCCGAGAGGTGGTTCAGTGAGCGATACCGCAGAGAAGCTCGTCGAGGAGGCACGCCAGTTGATCGTCAACAGCGGTTATCACGGGTTCAGCTATGCCGACCTGTCGCAGCGTTTTGGGATTCGCAAGGCGAGTATCCACCACCATTTCCCCGCGAAGGTGGATCTGGTGGTTGCTGTCGTCGAGCAGGCGAGGCGCATGATTCAAGCGCAGATCGCCGCGGTCGAGACCGGCGTGCCGGTAGCCATGGAGCAGCTGGCCGCCTACACGGGTTATTGGGAGCGCTGCATCCTGGATCAGACCGCGCCGTTCTGCGTTGCTGGCGTGCTGGCTGCAGAGCTTCCGGGTCTTCCTCCGGAAGTTGGCGTTGCCGTGCGCGGACATTTCAGCGATCTTGGTAGATGGCTCGAGCATGTTCTGAAGCTCGGCGTGAAGCAGGGCTCCATGCGGCTGGAGAAAACACCAGCAATCGAGGCGCAGAACTTCCTGGCAGCGGTCTATGGTGCCATGTTGGCGGCCCGGGCCTTCGATGATCCTGGCAAGTTCAGCGAGATCGTAGAGGCGTTCGTTCGCCGTATCCGCGCGGAGCCTCGTCCGCGCGCGCGGACTAAAGGATCCCCCGAAGGGAACAATGCGGCTGTAAAAGCGCGAAAGCGCGCGAAGAGGCAATGAAACGCCGGCAATGCTACTGCCGATGAGAACGTCGCAGAACTCGCCGAAAGTGCGAATTCCCGCGCGCGAATCGGGCTCCTGACAGATGCCTGCCGAGCGAGAGTTGCCGCGCTCGACCCGCCCAATCCAGTCGTCCATCAGGCGCTTACCCGATGGACCAACGCCGAGCAGTCAGAGTCTCCTACGATTTCGGTACTCACACGAGATCTCGGTCTAAGTGAGCGTGCCTTCGAACGACGGTTCGTCGCGCAGGTCGGTCTGACGCCGGTGCGCTATCGCCGACTCGCTCGCTTGCGGTCGGTGCTTCGGCTCTATTCCCGGGGGTTTCGAGACTGGGCCGCCCTCGGGGTCTGCCTGTCGGCGAGCCTGCGGATCGCAAGCGAGGTTACTCACGAATGGGCGCTGACGGCTTGCAGGTATCGCATCAATAGATCGAGTCCGCGCGTATGTTTTTTCTGCCGGTGCATGACCAAGTAGAAATGGCGCATCAAGGGCGGCAGCTCGGTGGGTGGGGCGACCAATACACCCGACTCGAGCAGGTCCTGAACCACGTAACGTGACAGGCAGGAAATGCCCAGTCCACTCGCCGCCGCGCGCTTGATTGCCTCTGGATTGCCGAATTCGATCCCAGCGCGCAGGTGGTGCAGGTAAGGCATCAGAAGCTGAGTGATGATCTCGCGCGTGCCGGAGCCCGGCTCACGCAACAGCCACGTGGCCTTGCTCAGGGTCTCGATCGTGATCGGATGTTGGCTTCCGCGAGGCACGATCGGGTCGCCGGCCCCGGCGACGACCAGCAGCTCATCCTCCAGCCACGGCAGGACAGTCAGGTCCGGCTCGTGACAGGGGCCCTCGATCAGTCCCAGATCCAACTCGAAGGCGGCCACCCGCGTGGCAATGTCGGCTGTGTTGGCGATGGTCACCTGAACATGCCAGCTCTGCCTCGCCGCCACTGGCAGGGTGTCGCGAAAACCCGCAAGGACTCGTGGCAGCAGATAGTTGCCGATGGTGGTGCTGGCACCGATGCGCAGGGTTCCGACCTGCGACTCCCGATCGAGAGCCCAACGTTCTATCAGGGCGGCCCCCTCCAGAATATCCAACGCCTGGGGCAGCAGGGCGCGCCCGTTGTCATTGAGCTGCAGACGCTTGCCGACCCGATCGAACAGTTCCAGATCGAGAATCCGTTCCAGCTCATTGATGGCCGCGCTGGTGGCTGATTGCGATAGCGAGATGGCCTCGGCGGCGGCGGCGGTGCTCGCGCTTGCGGCAACCATGCGGAAGATCTGCAGCTGGCGGAGGGTGAGTCGCAAGGTGCTCATGGGATCCAATCAAGAGATAAAACAGGTTAATCATACAATAATAATCTATTGGATTACTTGACAAGGTCTTCCTAAAGTGGCGGACAACAGCACCACGCAGGAATGTCATGGATCAGTCCGTCGCATTGGGAAAAAACCTCGCGTCAGCGGTCCGCGGGGTTCGGTCCAGCGCTAAGCGCTCGGTGCCAGGTCTCGCGCTGAGCGCACTCCTGGCGGCGCTCGCGATTCGACTCGGGAAAATCGATTGGCTTCAGGGGCGCGGTATGAGCGCGCTTACTGTCGCGATTGTGTTAGGCATCGTGCTGGGAAACACCGTCTATGGCCGGATCGCCTCGAGCAGCGGCGCGGGGGTGACGTTCTCCAAACAGACGCTGTTGCGTGTCGGTGTGGTCCTTTACGGCCTGCGGCTGACACTTCATGACGTCGGACAAGTAGGCATCGCCGGCGTCCTGACGGACGCGCTGCTGCTGGGCTCGACTTTCGCGTTGGCGCTGGCTCTCGGTACGCGTGTGTTCGGACTGGATCGCGCAACCTCGACGCTGATCGGTGCAGGAAACGCGATCTGCGGGGCCGCGGCCGTCATGGCTACGGAACCTCTGTTGAGGGCCAGAGCCGAGCAAGTCACTGTCGCCGTCTCCACGGTCGTGGTCTTCGGCACCGTCGCCATCTTTGTGTATCCGGCACTCTACGACCTGAATCTGCACTGGCAGTGGCTGCCCGCGGGGTTCAAGGCATTCGGCATCTACGCGGGCTCGACGATTCACGAGGTCGCGCAGGTGTTTGCCGCTGGCCGTTCCATCAGTGCGGAGACCGCGAATGTCGCGGTCATTACCAAGATGGTGCGTGTCATGATGTTGGCACCATTTCTGATCGGCCTGTCAGGCTGGCTGGCACGCGAGCGCTCGCAGGCGCAACAAGACTCCCGGCAGCCACGTCACGAGTCGCCTCCGCAAGCCAGTGGGGACAGCACAGATGCCGCCGCCTCCAGAGTGACCATCCCGTGGTTCGCGTTTGCTTTTGTAGGATTGGTGACCTTCAACTCTCTGTCCCTTCTGCCGAAAGCCGCCATCTCAATGGCCGTGAATCTAGACACATTTCTGCTGGCGATGGCCATGGGAGCCCTGGGGCTGACGACCCATTTGTCAGCCATTCGCCGGGCTGGCCACAAGCCGCTCCTGCTGGGAGGCGTGCTGTTTGTGTGGCTCGTCGCGGGTGGCGCTCTGATCAACAGCGTCGTCGGGCAATGGGTGCGATAATGGCTTTCCATGACCGCGTTTACCGTACTGGGATGGGTGGCCTTTGCGTATGTGCTGCTGGTAGCGGGGGCTCGATTCGGAGTTGGAAGTCCTTGAAGGTGAAGGAAGTCCGAGTTCGGTAGAGCGCGTCAATGCAGCCCGATGATCAACCGAAGTGTGTAGCCTACCGCCGCAACCAGAGCCATTCCTGTTGCAAGCGACCAACGAAAGTGCCGAATTTCGCCAAGATCAGATTGCGCGACGTGACTTGCGGCGCTCGCATCCCCGCTCGCCGACCTCCGTACCCGAGCGTTGCGACCAGTAGGGCGGCTAAAAGTAGGCCAGCGCGGTCCGTCCTGGTGAACTCGTCCGGATATGCGGCAAAAAGCAGCACCGGATAGCAAAGATCAATGCAAGTGAGCCTGCGAAGGCCGCTACGGCCTTGCTTGTTACCAAGTGGAAAATGGCATATGCTTGGGCATATGTCTAGAAACCTGAACCGAGAGAGGCGATGACACCAGAGCGGCACGTCAAGCTTTTCAAGAATGGGCGCAACCAGGCTGTCCGGATTCCGCGGGAGTTCGAACTGCCCGGTGATGATGCCATCATGCGCAAAGACGGAAACAAGCTGATCATCGAAGCGGTCCCGCCGCGCTCGCTGCTCGCTCTGCTGCAAACCCTCCAGCCGATCGGCGAGGACTTTCCGGAGGTCTCCGACGAGCCACCCGGCGAAGTCAACATCTGATGCGCTACTTGCTCGACACCAACATTTTGTCGAGCCTGATCCGAGACCCGCAGGGGCGGATAGCTGAACGAATCAAGGTCGTCGGCGAACAGGCGATTTGCACCAGCATCGTCGTCGCCGCTGAATTGCGATATGGAGCTGCCAAGAAGGCATCTCCACGGCTTACCGAGCAAGTTGAAGCAGTGCTCGGCGTGATAGAAATACTGCCTCTCGAATTACCTGCCGACGAAATCTACGGATCGATACGCACCCAGCTCGAGTTGGCCGGTACGCCGATCGGTGGCAACGACCTTATCATCGCAGCGCACACTATTACCCTCGATCTTACGCTGGTGTCGGACAACGAGAGGGAGTTTGCGCGCGTGCCTGGATTACGCATCGAGAATTGGCTAAGGGACTAGATGTCCGCCGTATTGTCCAACTACTCGGGCGGAGTAATTCTGCGCGGTGCAGCATCATGCAGGGGTAGGGGTAGGCTGGTTATACTGCGCTGGTAATGTCACGACTGCCACCACCTTTTCAATTCGCTCTACTGATGTTCTCGAGTTGGGTCAACCGGCATCAGCTGGACGTGATCGAGTATCTGCAGGAAGAGAACCGCGTGCTCAAGGATCGATTGGGTGGTCGCCGCATTTGCTTTACGGACATCGAGTGTTGTGGACTCGCACGAAAGGCGAAAGCACTTGCGTAAGGTGTTGAGTGAGCTTGAGACGTTGGTGACGCCGGACACGCTCTTACTCTGGTACCGGGAATGGTGGCACGCAAGTGGGATTACAGCCATCGACGCGGTCCAGGAAGGCCACGCATCGAGAAGACGATGGTGGATCTCATTCTGCGGATGGCGATCGAGAATCCGTCGTGGGGTTACACGCGGATCCGAGGTGCGCTCGCCAATCTGGGACATCAAGTTGGGCGCGGCACTATCGCCAACATCCTCAAAGAGAACGGCATCGATCCGGCTCCTGAGCGGGATACGCATACCCGATGGTCGACGTTTCTGAAGGCTCATTGGGAGTGTCTGGCGGCGACGGACTTCCTGAGCGTCGAGGTGCTCACACTCAGGGGGCTCGTCACACAGTATGTTCTGTTCTTTATCGACATCGCTTCCCGATCCGTACACATCGCCGGCATCACCCCTCATCCTGACAGCTCGTGGATGACGCAGATTGCACGCAACATCACCGACATAAGCGATCGGTTCCTTCGCCGCACGCGGTATTTGATTCTCGATCGCGATGCCAAGTACTCTGATGCGTTCCGCGGGATTTTTACCCGCGAGGGCATTGAGGTAATCCGCCTTCCGCCACGATCACCGAATTTGAACGCGCTCGCCGAGCGATTTGTCCGGTCCATCAAAGAAGAATGTTTGAGCCGGATGATCTTCTTCGGGCAGTCATCGCTTCGGCACGCGATTACCCAGTATAGGACCCACTGTCACCGCGAGCGAAACCACCAGGGGCTCGGAAACCAGCTGCTGAGGCTCCCTGTTGGCATTGGCAAACTTCACGGTCCGATCATACGGCGCCAGCGACTCGGCGGAATGCTGAGCTACTATCATCGCGCAGCCGCGTGATCCACTTCGGCTCTGAATCTGGACAATACGGGCAACATATCAGCTTGCGTTGAGTGAATCTATCTCTGTGTCTGTGTCTGTTGTGCGAAATTTGTGTTTAGAGGTGTCTGCCGGATGGACGTGTGCGGCGGCCCCGCGTTTCAGCACAGTGCGTATTACACAGACACGGCGCTCAAGCCGGCGATCCTAAATATTCGCTTTCGGATCGGCACCACGTTGTCTGGTGGCCACGGTGCCACACGATCCTAGCCTGCAAGAACTACGCTATGTCGTCCTCGCCCGCGGCGCCGGTGCCGTGGTGGCTTCGCTCTGGGAAGTACCGGACGAAGCTACTTCTGAATTGATGACCGCGTTTTACCGGTCCTACCTGGCAGATCACAGGTCGGTGACAGCAGCGTTAAGCCAAGCCATGCGATCGATGCTCCGGGGATCAAACGCCGACCCCAGCGAATGGGGATCTTTCATCGCTACTATCAGTGCGCCAGTAGACCCGAGATAAATTAACACAATCACACTGAGGCACCGCGCGGTGTGTCCCAGGTAAATCGATCATGGCGGTACAGGAGGTTAATGACGGGCACGGCCCAACTGCAAGCAAACAAGGCCACAATCAGGCCGTGTGGCTTGAAGTAAATGTACTGCCTAATAAAGGCAAGCAAGGCCACTGCCGCCACGTACACCAGTCGCGCCCCACGATGTTGCGGCGTCGTCATCGGATCGGAAATCATAAAGAAAGCGAAGAGCAGAGTCGATCCGTTTCCGATCTCTTGCACCCACATGGCCGCGCCGGGGTTCCAGGCGTATTCCAACACGATGATCCGCATCGCCAACAATGCGGCCCATACCAAGAGAAAGGTCAAGCTCACATCCCAGCGCGCGATACGTTGTGTGACCAGGCCGCCAAGTGCCAAAAACCACAAGGCTGTGAGGGTGTCACTGCCCCACTGTCCGGGGCTCAGCCAGCATCCCCCCATCCAGGCCCAAGCGGCGAACGCGGCAAAATTGGCGGGATTGAGAACGTGACTTCTGCAAGCGACAGGGCCGGCGCGCAAGACGAACTTGCTGCTGATCGCCAGCGAAGCCAACAGGGGATGAGCCCATTGATTTTCGGAGCGCACCAGGATGCAAATTCCGAAGCAACTGATGATTGCACTCAGATAGCCGCCCCAGGATTGACGCTGCGGGAGGCGTAGCCCGCATTGCCATAGCGCCTGTGTGGTGAGCCCTGCGGCAAAACAGGCTGCAACCTGCGTCGAGCTCAATGCGAAGTCGCGTGCCAGTGCACCCAGCAACAGAAAACTTGCAAGGAACACGATCTGAAACCAACGCGCGTCTAGCCTACAGAAGAATGCGCCCGCCGCGCTCGCCAGTGCTCGCGTCATCGCCACGCGCCGTATGGCACCCTGCTGTTGGACGGCCATTCTCACTAATTCGCAAAAAACTTACGCCACCATGGATGCATCATGGGTGCCCCCGCGCTATACGAAGTGGAGTCACGCTCAGGGGAGGCAGTCGAAAAACGCTGCGCTCCCGGCATGGCCTCGATTTCCTGCACGCTCCAACCTGTCAGTTCGGCCAGTGTCTTTTTTTCCGCCGCGATGCGCTCCGGCAAAGCCCTGAGGTAATAGCGCGTCGCCGCGTCCAGTCCTTGTGCCTTTGAAGCGCGGCAGGCCGCGACGCATTCGTTTTGCAGGGTGTCCGTACTTTTTCCCGTGTACGGCGCCATATGGCGGTAGGGGTACCCCCGCACCGTGATCGAAGGTATGCCGCCTCCGGTCGCTTTCGGTGGTTCCTCTGTCGTCTCCTCCGGTCCCAGTACAGCGCGGACATGAGACACGCGTTCGTTGCAAATCGTAGCGCAGGCTATCCCGCTGACCTTCTCGTTACATTCCGCTACCGATCCTTCATAAGGATTCTGAATAATGTAACGCGCCTGCCAGTTTTCCCGATCTTCGGTCTGAATAAACATCAAATCCTCGGGAAACGTCCGCGGCGTATATCGGACGTGGAGGCGTGTCAGCAGCACTGGCAGAGCGCTATTAGCGAGAGCCGGCGCTCCAGAGGGAGCCCGCCTCGTCGGATCTTGTAGCCACTTGAAGCGTTCCTCAACATCACCATCGAGCCAAAAGACGCCGGACTTCAGCAATTCGTCGCGACTCAGCGGTTCCGCGGCACACGGGTCACACGACCACGACATGTCCCAGAAATATTCGGTAAACACGACGCGGTAATCCTCTCTCTTGCTGACCGCGTCAAACATTGCTCTGTAAAAATCCTGAAATCTCGGCTTGATGAATACCGGTAAGTTGACGTCAGCGGGCAAGCGCGTCGTGCGATAGTTGCTGCTCTCGACTCGACCTTGTCTGGTCAGGATATAGATGATCAGATCCTGGGCCTCGTCGCTCGGTGCGTTCAGCATGCCGAGGCGCATCGGCAGCATGAACTTCTCACTTTCGAACGCAAATTGCAGCGGTCGCAACATCGTATAGCCAGGCTCCGATTGTCTCTTGAGATTGACCTTGGCGATAAAGAACTTCATACCCTGGTTGATGTAGGGCTTTAACACCGCACTCGCACCCGTGGGAATCTTGTAGCCATTTTCACGCAGCCAGATCTCGAGGCCATCGGATCTTTTCGCGGAAAGACTGACAATGTCGTACTCCTCTAACGTGTATCGATCCTTCACGGTAACGCCAAGGGCTCGGTCCTCGGACATCGACATTGCCGGCAACGGTACGTCGGGAAGCCTTTCAGACCATCGATCGATATTCTCACCCCAGCTGAACTCGATCCGACACGGATCGCGATCATTGTATTCCACGAGGCGGGGGCTGGAGTACGCGTCCAGATGTTCAAACACCGCTCTCTCGGCAACCCGCACCTGGCCACGTCGCAGTACGACTGGAGTCGGTACGATAAGGGCAAATTCGCTGAGCGGGCCGCGATAGTTATTCAACATTGAAATGACTGTGCGGTCGCCGTCGCGCGCCACCACGACCTGGCTGGCTGCATTGAGCAGCGTGGCATCCGCCTTGCCTGCATAGAAGCCGCAAAATGAGTAAGCGGGAGTGCAAAGTAAGATTGCTTGCAGAGCGAGGTGAAAAATCCGTGAATAGTTGGTTTGATGCATAGGGTTTCTTACCTGCTCAGGTTGACTCATGTCCCAGTTAACCTAACCGGAACACAGAGAGAAGTGTTTGTGAAGCCGGAAGCAACATTGCGCGTATCATACGCGGTAGGAATAAGGCGGCCCAGTCTTCAGGAGACTGTTCGACTGTTTGGGCAGATGGTCGGAGTGTATGACGACTCGGGTCCGTAGCACTCCTGCGAACTGCATGGGCTGCATATGTTTTTCTGTTGCATTGCATCAATGCGCTTACATAGCATCGCATCAAGACTGTATCAGTGGGTGGTCGATTCGCTCGAATCGACAGCGCAGTACTCGTGCGGCCTGCTTTCGACATAACGAGCGCACGGATCAAACTCGGTGGTGAAATAGATCCGGGAGCCGTTTGCGGCGTGCGGCACCCGATTCGTGGCTGCTGAAACTGTGATTACGTATCCCATTTGGGTCGCGGTCCGAACCGACTAGAAGGGCGGGACGGAGCGAGTTCAAGTCCGCATCGAAAAAATTGCCCTCTGAAATCTGAGGATCCATGTTCGAGCCCCCGATCTGACAGATGGTACAAAAGGGTAAGTGCTTACCCACTACCTTGTTAGCACGCAGAATTTCCCGTGTCTTCTTGGTGCGGCACATCCCGATCTGCAGGGTTACCTACGGCAACGGATGTGCTTTGGTACATGCAGCGGCGATACTACTGCCGCGAAGAAAATCAGGACATAACCAAACAAGACATTCAAAGCCCTCAGGTTCGGGCAAAAATCCAAGCGTATATGTTATCAAGGGGCTTTCCTGACGAATGGGAGCCTCAGGAATATTCCAGATACTTCGAACTCATTTTCGGCGAGGTTGACTTGACGTTCCGCGGGAGCAACGCTTCGATCGCGTCCACGGTCGCGGCGCTCGGCAGATGCTCGAACAGGTAGCTCAGGTACCGGTGCGTGTCAAGGTAGTTGTCGCCTATAAATAGGATTCCGATACGGCACCGGCCCGGTTATGTTATCGCTAACGGAGATTGTTCCATCGATAAAGTGGCTGCACACGGCAGGCGGGACGACACACCATTCCTGTGTGTTGCCCGAGACGGACTACTTCTATTCGTCGCCCTGGACTGGGTAGCTCGTCACGCGTAGGCGCATGTTGATGTGTTGATGCGCCGGTCGCTTGCTCTCACGAACCGTCCGCACGTTCTGACCTTCTGAAATATAGGATCCTAATCAAAACTCGAGAGGTCAGTTGCGCATAACGGGCGACCTGTCAAATTCGGCGTGCGTTTAACGCACTGAAAAAGGTATTTTTAATACCGTTGCCAGCAAAAACAACGCTAACCAACCCCAGCTTTTGCCACAATCCGTGGTCAGCATATCGGCGAGTTCTTTGGGCGCATCGAAGATCGTCATTGTTCGGTAAGACGGCATGCCCCGACATTTGTGACATTCGCACATTTTGCGAATTGGAGTGTCGAGTTAGTGCGCGTGAGGCCGGCCGGCCCATCATCGCATTTCCTAATAAGGAATCCTGATAAAAATACCGGCAACTTTGTCCATGCGTCACCATCCCACGGGTTGCGTGGATTCTCACTCCGCTATTTCTGGGTAGTTGATTCAGAAACTCAGAAACGTAAAGCGAGGAGGGCAAACTCCTGCCCGTCGACGAGTGCCGCCTGGAGTTAAAACATTGCCGGGCGCCCGTGCGCTTCACTGCGGCCCACCAAGGCACAACAACGTATAACCGATCACCAAATTGGTGCCAGGTTCGCGGAATCCTTGCCCGCCTCTTCCAAGTAGCGACGTCGTGCGAGGGCGCCGTGAAGTCGATGAAAACGCTTACGTTGTCACCGTGGCCATTGTAAGCGTGGTCGGCAATATCAACGAAGTCGCACAGATCTCGACATCGACACCGCCTGCACGGAGGTAGCGCGCCGCCTTCGGTGGGCTGCGCGGATTACCCGGTTTGCATACAGCGCGTGTGCCCGTGCAGCTTCTGGCTCGCAGCCAGGTCGGCGCAACCATGACGGCCGCAACTACGCTGTCGGTGGATTACAATGTCGTTTCGACTCGGACTCAATCATCTATCGGCCGGGCTGTCGCACGA
>CAZBTV010000016.1:63568-66937 GCA_964494895.1 uncultured Steroidobacteraceae bacterium
GTTCGCTTCGCTCACGGCTCGTTCCAGCGTCCGCGCGCTATGGAAAGCATGTCGCGAGCTCACGAGGAAACAAGTCGTCGCCAATACGGGAACCGCCCATCCGCTGGGAATCGGTCGGACTGTGGTGCTTCAAGAGAATGTCGTACTGCCAAGCGAAGTTGGACAAACAGACAGATGGACCGCGAAGCAGGTCAGCCGAAGTCTGAGATCTCAACACCGCATGCGAATCCGGCGGGTCGAGCAGACCTGTATGACTGTTGGCGGACTTCCATAAAGCAAGACCTGCAACGGCTGCGCGTCGGTCGGCGGATGTACAGTCTGTGACGCGAGCTCAACCGCCATGGCTCAGGCAGTTGAGAGGTTCCTTCGACGTGGGAGAATTCGGCAAGCCACGTGAGCCAGCGTTGCCGGTCGGCTCCTCGAGGAAAGCTCTCGAGGATCAGTCGGTGTGTGCGCCGAGCTCAGGTCAATATAGGCAAAAATCGGTAGTACGTCGAAAGGCTGCGCAATTCGCAGACCGTCCACCAAAGGTCAGGAATTGCGAAGGTTGTGTAGATCCTGGTATTTAGAACATCATGATACGCTGAACAGATTCAGGGCAATCTGTCCTTCTTTTCGGGGATGGAGCATGAATATCGACGCCACAATCGATGCGTTTCGGCGCGGAGTGCTCGATCTCGATTGCAAGAAGATAATACTACGCCAGCGCAAGGACGGCGGCGAGGTCTACGAGGGCCCAGGTTATATCAGGCAGACGCGAGAAGGGGCTCTTACCTTCAAACTCTATGTGATCGGGCGCAAGAATGTGAGGCCACTGGCCCGCCTCACGGCCGAATGGCTTGCAGAAGAAGCAGCCAGACATTACCAGCAGGGAACGACCCACCACCATCTGCGTCCGTTACCACGAGTGCTGTGCTTCAATCATCTCTGCGGGGGCGACTATAGCACCTAGCCGGTAACGCGCGCTGCCACGGAGTGTCCGGAACCGGAGCGTCAGGACGCGCGCAGCCAATAGCCCAACTCCAATTGGCAACTGGAATGGCCTTCTGCTTTGCCCTATGATTTCGCTAGCTGTCACAAAGGGCTATCCAGCGCAGAGTCGCAGGAGGCTTTGTTGTGTCCGAGCTATTACGACTTGTTAGTAATCTTCCTGCACGCCCTGTTGCAGTAATCTCCCTCTCGTATTTCCCGGCCCGGCTAATTGACTTGGCGCTACGGGTCTGTCTGGAGCAGGACATTACGGCGCGACGAGAGCTTCAAATACTGATCTGCCTCGCGGCTTGTCTCGCGTTGTATGTGCTCGTTGTATGTGTGCTGTGGCAGCGTGTGGTCGGTCCATCAGCATCTAGCACGATCACGGATGCCGCCCCAATCACGCCTCCAAGTGCGAGAAAACGCCGAGTCGGTAAGGCACACCGATCCCACCCCGGCTAGGGTTCGGGCGCATCCAGTGTTGGCAATTCCACGTTGGATCGGGCGGCATATTGCCCGGCGCTCTCGGTGCAGAAGGTCTGAGCTCCCGTCAGTTGCGATGTCTTGCTCTCGGCAACGTGCGGTGCCCACGGAAGGGATGCTGCTCGGCAGCCGAGTGAGCACCGGTAGACGCGGCACTGCTTCGCAAAACCGTGGACGACATGTGGGTAGAATTAGCGATCCAGATGTGCGTCGGCGGAGCATATACTCGAGGGGCGGGCAAGGTCGACGAAAGCGGAATGGGATCGTAAATGTCGAGCAAAGGGCCCTTGCTCATGGGGGCGGACCACCTTTTCTATTGGGGCGTGCTTCAGCACTTCCTCGCCGTCCCCAGCTGCTACGCGGTGTCGTATCCGGCGGCGTTGGATGGTGGGCCCACGTCTTGCCTACGCGTGCATCACGGATCGTGGGTACGCTTACATCATATTGCCGCGCGAGATGGGAGTCAGTGAGCCCGCTCGTGCGGATGTGATGAACCTTTTCTGGGCTCAGGCTTCCGCGGGCGCTTTCCGGTTCGAGCAGCGAAACCGGAATGTTGACGGTCCAGTATATAGGTTGGTAGCGGGGGGCCGCTACGAGCTTTATAGCGAGTACCTCGTTCAGATTTATGCGGTTGCGGCCAGCGTGGTCGTGTGTCCATGAGAGTCTCTGTGCTTCACCACCTCACCAACTTGACGGGGCCTCTGTCTTTCGTGAATTAATACTGTATAAAAATACAGAATAGACGATCCTCGCCTTATGGAGAAGCGGCACGATGTGTGAACAGGGACCTCCAAGGCCTGAAGACAGGTATCTCCTGATATCTCTGTGTACTGGCCTTCGTGGGTCAGTTCAGTGGCTTTCTAAAATGTCATTTTTAATTGACAATTCAAATTACATTTGATGAAATCCGACTGGCATTAAGGAGGGTTTCCCATGAGTGGTGATGTTTGGCAGGCTGCTGAGGCGCGCCATCGCTTCTCCGAAGTGGTCGATGCTGCCGTCGATGGGCATCCCCAGTTCGTTCGTCGCCGGGATGGTCGGGAAGTGGTTGTCGTCTCCAGAGAGTATTTCAACCAGACCAAGCCGAACCTCAAGAGCTATTTATTGGGGGCGGGTTACGCGGATGAGCAGGACGACGCCTTCGACGAGGCTATGCAGGGAGTGAGGTCCGACAGCGGTTCCTTGCTTCAGCCGCGAAACGTTGAATTGAAAGGCTGAACGGTGTACGTCCTTGATACGGATGTGGTGAGCAATCTCCGGAAGAAAAAGCCTCATCCTAGTCTGCTCAGTTGGATAGACGAAATCGGTTGGCAGGAGTTAGCAACCTCGGTCCTAACGATCATGGAAGTTCAGATCGGCATCGAGCGTGCACGTCGATCGAATCCCGAGGTGGCAGAAAGCGTGCAAAAGTGGCTTGCTGGCCTACTTCAGGCTGGCCAACCCCAAACTCTGTCCTTGGACGTAGACGCGGCCCTACTGTTGGGCCGTATGAATGAAACTCCGGCACTCCGGAATTTCCTCGTCGGTGACCCTGTAACAAAAAAGACAAAGACCGGCGCCGACCTAGCTATCTCGTCCATCGCCATCGCGCACAACGCTGTGGTTGCAACGGGGAACTGCGGTGACTTCCTCGCTATCCACGAGTATTTTCCGCTACCTGGGTTGTTTGACCCTTTTCAAGGTAAGTGGTTGGTCAGGCAGGAGGACTGAGTACTCCACCCTTGTGGTCCGCAATTTGTCGGATTCGGGCGACGGAAGGGTCAATGTCCTTTGGCGCACCGAGTGAGCATTTCCGACGAAGGCCGTGCTGCGATGCAATAGACAAAACTCTTCGACGGCCTATGAAGATGCTGGCAACCGGTGTTACGTCCGTCTCTCTGTAGGGCGTAACTGACTACTTTGTCCCGAGTACTT
>CAZBTV010000017.1:0-66894 GCA_964494895.1 uncultured Steroidobacteraceae bacterium
GACACATGGTAGAACTGGGCTGTTGGTTGGTTGTATACCGTGCTCCAGGTCTTACCTTTATCGAAGGAGATCGAGGCCCCGCCGTCGCTCGCTTCTATCATCCGATCGGGATCCACCGAGTCGATCCAGATGCCGTGATGATCGCCATGACGCGCCGGCAGGAGCTCAAAACTCTTGCCGCCATCCGTGGAGCGGAACAACCCCGTATTTTCCGCATACACTGTGTCCACGTCTTTCGGGTCGGCCAGGACGGTCGAAAAATACCAGGCCCTCTGGCTCAGCCGCCCGTCAGCGTTGATCAGTTGCCAGTGCTCGCCGCCATCATCCGAGCGGAACAGACCGCCTTGCGCGGCCTCGATCATCGCGTAGACGCGCTTGGGGTTCGCCCCCGAAACGCTCACGTGAATGCGCCCCAGGATGCCTGATGGCAGTCCATTCCCCCCCAACTGCTTCCAGCTCACACCGCCATCCGTGGACCGAAACAGCCCGCTACCGGGGCCGCCGCTCGAGAAATTCCAGGGCTGCCGGCGTACCTGCCACATTGCCGCGTAGACGATTTTTGCATCGTGAGGATCGAAACTGACGTCGATCGCCCCTGTCTGCTGATCCCGATAGAGCACCTTCGTCCAGGACTTACCGCCGTTGGTCGTGCGGAAGACACCCCGCTCCGTGCTCGGTCCGAAGGCATGACCGAGTGCCGCTACCAGGACGATATCCGGATTGTCCGGGTCGACTATGAGAGCACCGATCTGACGCGTGTCCTCGAGACCGAGGTGGCTCCAGGTCTTCCCACCATCGGTCGATCTGTAAACACCATCGCCATACGTCATGTCACCACGAGGTGCAGCTTCACCCGTGCCGACATAGATGACGTCGTGATTGGAGGGCGCGACGGCAATCGCCCCCACGGAAGAGATCTGCGTATCATCGGTCAGCGACTTCCAGGTGCCGCCCCCGTCTGTCGTCTGCCACACTCCGCCGGCCACGGCGCCGAAATAGAAAGTACGGGCATTCCCTGGGATGCCGGTAACGGCCAGTGCGCGACCACCGCGATAGGGGCCGATACTGCGCCATCGAAGGGCTCCAAAAAGGCTCGGGCTCACAGGGACGGCGACTGCCGTTGGGGACGAGGCGGCAGGCGCAGCGGCCGTGTTAGCCACCGGCAGTGCCGCGATCGCGAGAGCTGCCACAAGAGTGCTACAGCATATCAAGACATGCCTTTTTACACGTGGGAATGCGAATCTCAGGTGGCTCATTCCGTGCTCGTCTCGCTGGAGGGCGCCGATAGCGTAGAGGTCGATATTAATTCGTTGCGACGGCCGCTGTCTCTACGCGCCGTTCGGCCGAGTCAATCCGCGCTGCGCGTCAGCTTCACAAGCACGATGTCGTTGCTGTTCATCGGTACCGTGATCTCGACCTTCCCATCGGCTCCGCCGCGCACGACACGCACTCTCTCGGGCAAATCGCGCGTGAGAGCCGTCAAGCGGGCAAGCTGCTGCGCGCTCAGATCTTTGGGGGAGCCCATCTCGAGATAAGCCGAATATGCGTCGTTGGCGTGGTATCCAGTGCGATGGACCTCGACGCGATAGGCCCCGCCTGGAGTGAGACTCGCAACTTCCAACCTCACCGGTGCAGCCCGATGCGCCGGCACTATTTTCGTATAGAAGGGTCGATCGCTGACCGACTGCGCGGGCTGCTGGAAATCCCAGAGCAGCGCTGTGACATTTCCTCCGCGGGTAGCCAGCATTGCCTGTGGATCCTCCGTGGCGATGCGGTCTCCCTGCAAGGCATGGAGGTACTTGTACGCGAAGAAGGCCGGCTTGCGGATGCCATCCCGGCTCAACAGCCCGAATCCTCCGTGAAACGCTGACGGGGGCGGCCCGGATTCCTCGAACAGATCGGAGTAGGTCCAGTAGCTCATTCCCTGCAATTGCCCTTGGGAGAGCTCGAGCTTAGTCAGGATGTAGGGCGCACTGATGTAGGAATCATGTACGGGGTCCCGAGGCGTGTAACTCGTGCTCCACTCGGTGAAGTACAGCGGCAGCCGTGGGAAAGCCGAATCCGAGATCTGTTGTCGAACACGGCGGACATCCCCGACAATTGCGTCCGCGGAAGGTGAGAGCTTCGTATCGCTCTTACCCTCCTCATCGAGGAAGCCGCCGTCGACGCCATACGTATGCGTCGTCACGAAGTCAACAGCAGCGCCACTTCGCCGGACGTGTGCCAGAAACTCGGGAATCCACGCCGCCCCGGCAGTAGCCGGGCCTCCGACCCGCAATGCCGGATCAATCGACTTGATCGCTCTGGAGGTCAGATCATACAGATCGAAATAGGCGGGCTGGTCCGCTCCCTCCCAAAAGCCCCCGAGATTAGGCTCATTCCATACTTCGAACAGCCAGGTGCGCACCTCGTCCGGGCCATAGCGCTCCTCGACATGGCGGACGAACGCGGAGACGAGATCGCGCCAACCGGCAGGATCGGGGTGTGATGTGTTGCCGTTCCAATAAAAGATGCTGTTCGCCGAGGTGGCCAGTGCCTGCGGCGTGAAACCGAGCTCCACGAACGGCTTGATGGGCTTTGCCAGCAGGTCGTCGTAGAGCTGGTCGATTTTTGACCAGTTGTAAACCCGCTGGCCGTTTTCGATCCTTACGGTGCCCATGACGTCGTGAAAGATCGCGTGGAACCGGATGTAGCGGAATCCGAGCTCGTTCACCGCCAGCTGCAGTTGCGCCTGGCTGTCATCACGAATCAGGGTGCCTGGGAAATCCGAGCCTACGGACAAATCAAAGAAGCGATCGATAGGACCGGCGCTCCTGGCGACATCTACGAGGATCCGCCGGGCAGAAACGGAGCCGGTGCCGGCAGCCAGGCTTGAACAGGGAGCGGCCACCACAGCGCCGATCAGGAGGGCTGCTGCCAGCAGGCAGGATTCTTTGAACCGGAGGATCGGTTTCGCCACGGGCGAAGTCTACGCCCAATTTCAGCGGCGGGCCATGACGGCGCTCATGTGATGGAGCTCACAGAGTCCGCTGCCGATCTCCAAACACTCGACTGGCGCCACAACACCAGAAGGGGGCCCGGGTATATATGAGGTGTGGACTGGAACAAGACTGCAATCGTTGTGTTCGTCGTGCTGGGCGTATGGCAAGCGGGCCGTGACTGGCGGCTGCGTCCCGTTCATCCCCCCGACGGGCTGCTGGCTCCCGCGGAGCCGCTGCAATCGAACCTCGAGAAAGCGTCAGCAATTTCGCATGGCCATTGGATGCTGACGCCGCGAGCGCAGTATGACATCACGGCTCGAGTGCTGAGCCGCGAGGACTACTCCTTCGACGCGCTGGCCGATCTCGTTCCCGAAGACCTCGCGCTCGGTTGGGGCGCGATGTCGGACAATCGCATCTTGCGCTTTTTCGACATCAAACAGTCCGCTCGTTTCTATAGCTGGCGACCATTGACTGCCCTCCCCATTCCACGCGAGCAAGTCATCAGCCACAGTGCGAACACGCATGTCATTCCGTTGGACTCGCTCGTACGCTCGCAACTGGACAGGGTGCGTGTCGGGCAAGTCGTCCACCTGACCGGACTCCTCGTTGATGGGGTGCGCGCCGACGGAGTATACGTCCACACCTCACTCACCCGCGACGACTCCGGCGCAGGTGCCTGCGAGGTCATCCTCGTGGAACGTGTCGAGATACTCTAAGCCACCCGTGTTCGCGGGCGCAGGTCAGGCACTCGTTGGTGCTTTGGACGTTCTGGTCGCCGGGGTTTGACTCGTACAGAGTCGTCTCCACTTCGCAGGTATGGAAGCACGCGAATAGCGCCGGCATAGGCTCAAAATGGACGCGCCGCGTCAGATAGTGCCAGCGCTCAGCGGGCTTGTCTGCGTTTGTTGACAGACTTCAAAACCAGTTTGAATGTTGGCAACGATTCGTCGGTAATTGGCGACAGATTTCGAGACTTTGGGCTTCTTATCGAGGAAAGATCTCGCCATTACGCTGTCGTTCGCCGATCGAGCCGCATGTGAGACATGGGGCATCGGCCTCGAAGAGATCCAACATGGTGTGCGACGAAAACGTGGAAACGGCGGTGGATTTCGGCTGCGGCCCCGGAATGGCAACGCGGGCTGTGCATTCGCTGGTGGTGTCGTGCCTCCCGTCCATGGCAGCGGCCAATGAGCAGGTGCCGTGGATCGACGCGGACCTGGTGTGGTGGGATGCGCCGATATCTGTCTGGTGGGACCAGCCGCCCGCCGGAGAGACATGATGACGGTTGTGGTGACGACAGTGGCGGAGCGGTGAGCAGGCCGCAGAGTACACCACGATCATGAGCATGATGATCGCGGCGACCCTCGTCTTCATGGTCATCACAGCGATCATCACCATCATCACGGTTTTGGTCGGTGCCTTGGGCCAGGGCATCCCCGCCCGGGCGATTCCAGCAGCAGATCTGCCTGGAATCCGGCAGCAAGCAACACAGGCCCATGAAATCCCGCCTCCACTGATTCAACCACAGTACCGGCCGGCACTGGCGCGCTCGCAGCTTCTGCGGCTGCGAGCGCTTCACATGTCGGGATTCAACACCGTATCGATGTAAGTACCTGGAGCTCGCGCCCAGGACGACGCCGAGTCGGGCAGGTAGATTCGCAATCGATCACCCGCCCCGATCGAGGCGTGCTGCGATCGGGCCCCGCTGAATCGCGAGAGGTATTGCCGCTCCTCTCCGGTGAGCTCGTCGTAACATTAACGTTGACTGAATGGACGAGTACCTTTCCCGGCGAGACGTCCGAGCGTCAATTCGAGTCCAAAATGCAACGATCGTGGCGGCCGAACCGGCGGCCGGATATCTCGGTTCATCGCATCGAAGAGCGGTGAGCGGTGTCAACGGCCACCTTTGCAGCGCGTTTCGGCTCGCACGCACCGACAAACCGCGCTTTGCAAAGGGAGTTCTCGTACATGCCTCGTCTCTCCGCCGCTCTTGCACTCGGAACCGTGACAGCGACCTGCCTGGCTGCCTGTGGAGGATCCGGATCATCCAACAGTTACAATGGAGGTGGGCCACCACCACCACCGCCGCCGCCCCCTCCTCCGGCCCTGGTGAGTTATATTGGCACCACTGGAGTGTTTGCAGCATGGGCCGATGACACCACCGGCACTTTTTCCGCAGCCTCGGTGAACAGCTACGCAGGCAAGAAACAGAGCCTGCGAGGCACGGTGGATTTTCTAACGGGCCAGAGCCTCGGCCAGCCGGCTGGTGTCGAGGTCTACAAAGGCAGCGATGGACACGTATACGCGCTCGACTTGACGAGCACCAGCACACCGACACAGCAACAACTGTCGAGCGAGTTCGCCGCAACCGTCGACGACACGTGCACGCTCTCGGGCACGGCAGTGCCAGGCGCCAACTACGACTACGTCGGAGTTTACTTCACGGGGGATCTCCAGGTCCCCACCAACTCATCATATATCTATCGGCTGCCGGGGCCGGATGGCGTCTGTAACACACCAGACGATGTCTTTCACATGGTCAAGACAGGGATGGCAGCGACGGATGCGCCCATAGCGGCTTCCGGTATGCCCGTCGCCACCGTACGCACGGCGCAAGGTGGAATCGCCGGTTTCGTGGTGAAAAGCGGAGCATCGCTCATGCTCGTGGACAGCAACTTCGCCAATCCGATAGTGCTGGGCACATTCTCGGCGCCAATCGGCGTCGTGCAAGCCTTGCCGGTCGGGCTGACGCAGGGCTACCCAACGGGGCAGCTCTACGTAGTGGACGGGAACATCGTCTATGTAGACTACGTGGGCCGCTCGGTCTCCGCGACACTGTTTTCAATTCCCGACTGGACTGCGACCAATCCCGGGGCTTTGTTCGCGGCTTCACCCGACACACTCTATTTCGCCATCAACGCCCCCGCGTCCGGCTCGACACCCGCTTCGGCAACCCTCTATTCGATGCCCGCCAATGGCTCGGCTGCGCCCAGCGTACTGGACACCGAAACGGGGCGGGTCACGAGCCTGACCTTCCCTATTCAGGGCTCGAGCCTCCTTTGGGGAGAGTTGAATCAAACTTATAGCATCCGTGCTCTGCCTGTCGGCAGTACGGCTCCGGCAACGTTGGTCACCAGCAGCCAGAATGCAGGAACTTTCATTGCCACAGCCACCACGGTCTATTACGAGACATGGACCGCATCGACGGATTCGACGACGCTCACCGTGACGCGTAGCGGAACCCAATCTGGCATCGTTGGGCTGGATGGCACCATCATTCAGGCACCGCTGGCGAGCTCGACGTTTGTCAGTGGCGGGGAACAAGAGCCGTTGCCCGACGATACGACGCTCAACACTCCTTTCGAGACGGTTTTTCAGATACGCGGCCTTTCCACGGTGACGGTGACGAATCCCACGACAGGCTATCACTACGTGGAGGATGGGATCGGTGGCGGAACTCTCGTTGCCATCGACACCGCCTCGAATCAGGTGGTGACGACTGTCGGCACACTCCCGGCCAGTACGGCAACAGGCCTCACTGGAACCTTCCGCTGGAGCTCGCATAGTGGCTTTCTCGAAGCGGTGAATCCGCTCTCCACTGGCAACCCGGCCACTCGTGACCTGTATGTGCTCACCTCGAATGGCGCGAATAGCCTGACGCGCGTGACTGGAAACCTGTAAGCACGAGAATGGATGGCCGCCGGCATTACGCCGGCGGCCGATCCTATTCAACTTCCGCCACCCACGCCGCGAATGGCGGCAACCGCACGGGAACATGCAGTTGGACGCTCGGAAAAGCCCTCGGGCTCGACAATAAGGTCCTGATGCGTGATCCGCGGATATGCATCACCTCACCCTCGATGTCAGTCACGCGCCGCAGGTCCGGCGCAACTGACTGGACCTGGGCTGACATATTCAGAATTACCAACACAGCCTGGCCCTCTCCGGTGACACGGGCATAACTGAGCACGTTGGCATTGCCCGCATCGAGCATGACCGTGTGCCCGGACCGAAGGGCTGAATTGCTCCGGCGCAACGCGATCAACTTCCGATACCAGCTCAGGAGAGACGACGGATCAGCAGATTCCGTCCCTACGTTGATGGTCGCATAGTTCGCGGTCACCGGCAGCCAGGTGTGCTCGTTCGAGCTGAAGCCTGCTTGCCCGTTCGATGTGTCCCATTGCATCGGAG
Source organism: uncultured Steroidobacteraceae bacterium (assembly GCA_964494895.1). Taxonomy (GTDB): domain Bacteria; phylum Pseudomonadota; class Gammaproteobacteria; order Steroidobacterales; family Steroidobacteraceae; genus 13-2-20CM-66-19. The sequence goes on from CAZBTV010000017.1 coordinate 7,173, forward strand.
TGCGTTCGCCATCACGGCCTTTCTCCTTCGGCCAGCCGGTCTTGCCGATTGGATCGCGGACATCCTCGACCCGTGTGGGCGTGGCGGTTGTCTGGCCGATCTCCTGACCCTGATAGATCAAAGCTGCTGCACGCGATGTCAGCAGGATGGCGGCGATGATCCGAGAGATTTCGGCGTTGTGGGCGCCGTCGCCATAGCGGTCCCAGCTGCGGATATTGTCGTGATTGTCGAATACGAACAACGGTTGCGAGTGGTGCAGTTGTGTCCCGGCTTCCACGAGATGCTGCCGGAAGAGGTTGGCATCCAGCTTGTTGCCCATACCGAGGAGTGTATCCATCGGCAGCTGCAACTCATCGTGCCGGGCTCCACCGTACCAGGGATCCAGGTCTGCCGTTCGCGGTACATACGTCTCCCCGATCAACAGGCGCTCATCCGGGTAGCTGTCCACCATGGACCGCATTCTGCGTATGACACCGTGCACTTCCGGCAGATTATTGGTGTATACGCTGCTCAGGACGGGATCTCCCTGAGGATTTGTCCCCCCCAGCGGCGGCGCATCGCGCAGCTGGGGGTCCTCGAACAACGTGGTGATCGCGTCGAGGCGAAATCCGGCCACGCCGCGGTCGAGCCAGAAGCGCATGGCGTCGAACATCGCCCGCTCGACTTTCGGGTTGCGCCAGTTCAGATCGGGCTGCTGACGATAGAACATGTGGTAATAGAACTGATCGACCGCCGGCACATATTGCCAGGCCGATCCTCCAAAGAGGCTGATCCAGTTGTTGGGAGGCAGGTGTTTACCGGCGTTGACAGGCTTGCCGTTGCTCCAGACGTAGAAGTCGTGATGCTCGGACTCGCGGGAGCTGGCAGCGTCCCTGAACCAAGGGTGCTGGTCTGAGGTGTGATTCAACACCATGTCCAGAATGAGCCGTATGTGGTGGCGCTGTGCTTCGCTCAGCAGCCGGTCGAAGTCCGCCATGGTGCCGTACTGGGGATCGATCGACTCGTAGTCGGAGATGTCATATCCGAAGTCGATCTGCGGCGAAGGATAGAATGGTGCGATCCAGATGGCATCCACTCCGAGGCTCTCGAGATAACCGAGCCGCTGCGTGATGCCGTTGAGATCGCCGATGCCATCCCCGTCGGAATCCTGAAAGCTGCGGGGATAGATCTCGTAGACCACCGCATTCTGCCACCATGGAGCTTTCTGTCCGGCAGGAACGCTCGTGGTTGAATAATGCCCGGTCTTCACCGTGGCGGCCGGAGTGACCGGCTGCGCGCGTGCCTCCACACCGCACATCAGTCCGAGGCCCACGAACGAGAAGACAGCGCTCCAACGGCCGCACAGGGACAATATTGACCGGCTCAGGACTGTGTGCATAAATCGCGTGCCTTGCGTCTGGAAATCACTGGCCGCCATGGTATCCGAACCATAGTATCCGTTAGATGCAACACGCGAAACCGCAGCTCCGGTTCTGGCAGATCTGGAGCATGTGCTTCGGCTTCCTGGGGCTGCAGTTTGGCTTCGCCCTGCAGAATGCGAATGTCAGCCGGATCTTCCAGACCCTCGGAGCGGGCATGGAGGAGGTGCCGCTGCTGTGGATCGCCGCACCCTTCACCGGCCTGGTCGTGCAGCCGCTCATCGGCTACTTCTCGGATCGCACCTGGACCCGGCTCGGGCGCCGCCGCCCCTACTTTATCGGCGGAGCATTGCTGGCAGCCGCGGCGCTGGTGTGTATGCCGCGCGCTCACAACCTGTGGGTGGCAGCCGCGCTTTTGTGGCTTCTCGATGGAGCGATCAACATTTCGATGGAGCCTTTCCGCGCGTTCGTGGGTGATCAGCTCCCTCCAGCTCAGCGGCCTGCTGGCTACGCGATGCAGGGTTTTTTCATCGGGCTGGGCGCAGTGATAGCGAGCCTGCTGCCCTGGTTGCTTACACACGCCGGCATCAGCAACCAAGCCACTGGTGCGGGAATGGGTGCCAGCCGCATTCCTGACACCGTGCGGTACTCCTTTGACATCGGCGCCGCCGTATTGGTTGCGGCGATGGGCTGGACCACACTGGGATCACGGGAATACCCACCGGAGCAACTACTCTCGTTCGACGATGCGATACCCGCCGGCCCCACCAACCCGCGGCACGAGGGCCGACGCGGCTATATATGGGCGGCCGCTGGTCTGGCGAGCATTGCCGTTACGGCATCCTGGCACCTCGATCCCCAGCTATATCTGATCGGAGCGGGAGCCCTCCTCTGGGGCATCACTCAGTCAGTACACGCGCGCGGGGTCCGTGCCGGAATGTTTGGCACCATCATGGAAGATCTGGCCAACATGCCAGTGGCCATGCGCCAGCTGGCTCCCGTTCAATTCTTCTCGTGGCTCGCACTGTTCTCGATGTGGATCTACACGACCGCGGCAGTCACACAGGTGCATTTCGGCGCGACCGATCCACGATCGGAGCTCTTCAACCGCGGTGCAAACTGGGTAGGAGTACTGTTTGCCGCTTATAGCGGCTTTGCAGCCGTGGCTGCCATGCTGATTCCCCTGATGGTACGGCACCTCGGATTGCGCATGACACACCTGATCAACCTGTGGGCAGGGGGTGCCGGATTGCTGTCATTCGTGCCGATCCACAACCCCGACTGGCTGCTGTTCAGCATGGTCGGTGTGGGTTTCGCCTGGGCTTCCATCGTGTCTATTCCCTACGCCCTGCTCTCGGACAGTGTTCCGGCGGCCAAAATGGGCCTGTACATGGGAGTATTCAACTTCTTCATCGTCATCCCGCAGCTCGTTGCGGCCAGCCTGCTGGGATTCCTGCTTCGGGTGCTGTTTGGTGGCTCGCCGATTTACGCGATCGTGCTCGGCGGGGCCGCGCTCATCTGCGCGGGTTTGCTTGTCTTGCGAGTCGCAGAGCCGCCCGGATTGCGCGTCTTGCCGCGCTCCCGGTCGGCCCTGGATATCGCCGGTGCGACGCATGCGTCGCATCCTTCAGACCATTGACGGTTGCTATCTGCGCCCGGGAACGGCGCCGCAGGAGCGGCGGATCACCAGGCGCACAGGGAGCATTTGAGACTGCGCCGCCTCATTCCTGATCAGCCGCAGCAACGTATCCACCAACACCTCGCCCGCCAGCCGCGTGTTCTGCGCGATCGTGGTCAGCGACGGATTGGCCAGCCCGGCCGCGGCTATATCGTCGAAGCCAATCACGGCCACGTCGTTGGGGACCGCAATGTGCTGCTCCTGTAGTGCGCGTATTGCGCCGAGGGCAATCAGGTCACTCGCAGCGACGATGCCGTCAAACTTCAGACCCTGGCTCAGGAGCTCGTGGGTTGCCTCATATCCGGCCATCTCAGTGCTGATGGCATCAATCCGCACGGCAGGCAAAGCTGCGAGTTGGGCCTCAGCCAATGCATGGACAAACCCGCGGTACCGATCCAGGAATTCTGGACAGTTGTGAGAGGCGCCTCCAATGAATGCAAGCTGCCGCCGGCCCAGGCCAAGCAGATGGGATGCTGCCTGGAAAGCGCCCTGAAAATTGTCCGAGCCGATCGACAGCCCAGGCTGGCCCGGCTGCACCGCGCCCCAGCTCACGAAGTGCGTTCCTCGCTCCATGAGGCGCTCCAGACGCAGCCGATACTGTATGAAGTCCCCATAACCCAGCAGTATCAGTCCATCGGCCTTGCGACTATCCTCGTATTCCTTGTGCCAGTCGCCAGACTGCTGTTGGAACGAGACCAGCAGGTCATAACCGCGCTGGGCGCAGGCGCGGGTGATCGAGCCAAGCATTGAAAAGAAGAACGGGTTGATGTACGAGTCGTCCGGGGTCGGGTCCTCGAATATCAGCAGCGCCAGTGTATTGGAGCGCTGGAAGCGCAGATTCGAGGCGTTCTTGTCGACCTTGTAGTTGAGTTGCTGCGCAACTTCGAGTACCCGCCTGCGGGTCTGTTCACTGACCTGCGGGCTGCCGCGCAAGGCGCGCGACACCGTTGGCTGGGATACCCCTGCTCGATACGCAATGTCGAATGACGTCGTCTTGCAAGGCGCGCGTCCGTGAGCTTTTGGTTGACCCACTGATCCGTCCCCCTTCCCTACTCCACCAGTATAAGGCGAAACCGACCGTAACGGCGAAGCGTATGGACGGCGCAACGTGTGCGGACTCATTCGGGGGGTCGCCCCGAGGGGCGCCGATCAATGAATACGTATGCGAATACGTATTCCAGGCCTTCGATCGGGCGATCCGGCTGGCTAAGCTGATTTCGACATCCATGGCTGCGGTCGAGCGATCCAGCGATCCAACCATGTGCAGGCCCCGAGCGCGCGTCTAGGCACAGGGATGTGCCCCGCCGCCGCAGGTGGCGGAGGCATTGGGCAAAAACGACGCTTTTTGCCCAATGCCACGCTGGGCCGGGCAGGACGCCCGGATCCAGCGTTTTCAAACAAGGGGGAATGGTGAATCGCAAATCGCGCATCGGTCGGGTACGAATCGATCTAAAGGGTTCTCACCGAAAGCTTACGGTGGAGCGGACAGCGATGCTCCTGTTGGCCAGTGTCGGTGGGGTAGCGTACGGACAACAGGTGGCAGCACCCACTGGCCCGACCGCGCCCGAAGGAGCGCTCGAGACCGTGACGGTGACCGGCGTGCGCGCAGCTGTTGAAAAGGCAATCGATGTCAAGCTGACCTCAGATTCCATCGTGGAGGCCATCTCCGCCGAGGACATCGGCAAGTTACCCGATACGAGCATCGCAGAGTCCATCTCGCGACTGCCGGGTTTGACTTCGCAGCGTTCCGACGGACGTGCTTCCGATATCAGCATCCGCGGCACGGATCCCCAATTCGCCAATGGCCTGTTGAATGGTCGCGAGCAGGTCAGCACGGGCGACAATCGCAGCATCGAGTATGACCAGTATCCGTCGGAGCTGATCAGCGGTGTCGTGGTTTACAAGACCCCGGACGCCGCTCTCATCGGCCAGGGACTCTCCGGCACCATTGCCCTGCAGACGATCCGCCCGCTCGAGTTCGGAAAGCGCGCAACCGTCATCGACTTTCGCGGTGAGAACAACTCGGATGCCAATCTCGGCAGCGACTCCCACAATGACGGTTACCGGGGGAGCTTTTCGTTCATCGGGCAATTCCTGGACGACAAGCTGGGGCTGTCCGTGGGTTACGCCCGGCTCTCGACGCCGGTGGTTGGCAAGGAGCTCGGCACCTATGATCCGTGGCACCAGAACCAGAACCCGGACGGCACTCTCGACCACGCCGGCGTCCCCGCCAATGCCTGGGTGACCGACGGAATCAAGTCGCTCGCAAGCTCTGGCCACAATGTTCGCGACGGTCTCATCGCAACTCTGGAATGGCGCCCGATAGATCCACTGACCAGCACTCTGGACGTCTACCTCACCAAGTCGACGCAGAACAACAATCGGCGCAGCATGGAGGTCAATCTGAACAACTACAACGGCTATCCGTCGTCCTCCTGCCCAACCTGCACCAGCGCAGCTAGCTATTCCAATCTCGATATCGTGAACGGCACCGTCGTCGGGGCGACCGTCGGCAACGTCGTGCCACTTGCCCGCAACTTCCTGTACGTCACCAAGGATCAGATCTTTCAGGGAGGCTGGAACAATAAATGGAAGGGCGACACATGGAGCATGATGGCTGATATCGCCTATTCGCGCGCGACGCGTGATGAGCACGACTACGAGACTCAAGCCCAGTACATCGGCGGTGTGACCGACACGGCGACATACTTGCTGCCGAGCAGCTCGCAACCGACCTTCACACTGCAGAAGACGTACACAGATCCCGCTCAGGTGCTGCTCGGTCCGACGATCTACGGCGGCGGCTACAGCCGCTTTCCACACGTGGTCGACCAGCTCAAGGCATTCCGCCTCGAGGGCACGCATGAGGCTGGCTGGTGGTTCAGTGATGTCGTTGTGGGAGTCAACTACGATGACCGCTCGAAGGACAAGCGCCAGCCGGAAACCAGCCTGAACACCGTCGGCAACACGTTCGACCCGATCTCTGGTGGTTTTCTGCTGCCGCCCGCGAACCTCAGCTTCTCAGGGACGCCGAGCTCACTTGCGTGGAACGTGCCGGGCGTGCTGGCGACGTACTTCCAGCCGATCCAGCCGGTCAGCAACGCGGGATTTCTGGTGGCAAAGAACTGGCAGGTGTTCGAAAAGATCTCGACACTGTTCATCAAAGGCGACTTGAAGCAGCCGTTGACTGATAACATTGGCCTCCGCGGCAACATCGGGCTCCAGGTCCTGCACACCGACCAGAGCTCCAGCTCCACATTCTTCAACGAGGTCACTGGCACGCCCACCCCGATCCACGACGGCAAGACCTTCAACGACGTGTTGCCCGCGGCCAATCTGGTATTCACGCTCCCAGCGGAGCAACTGTTGCGGCTCAGCGCAGCGCGTGAGATGGCACGTCCCCGCATCGATCAACTCAACGCCGGCCATGACTTCAACGTCGCACAGTCCACTGGCATCCCCTCGGACACGGTGGGTAATCCGCGGTTGGACCCGTGGCGCGCGGACGCGCTCGATCTTTCCTATGAAAAGTACTTTGACAACAAGGCCTACCTGTCGGCGGCCTTATTCTACAAAAGACTGAAGACTTACATCTACAGCCAGACCGTCGATGCCAACTTCGCACAATACCTCAACGGGCTGCCTCCACCCGCGAACGGCCAGCATGCATATGTAGACCAGGGTTTTCTGACCATCCCGCTGAATGGCAACGGCGGTCGCCTGGACGGCATCGAGCTGACAGCGTCCGCACCGGGCGAATTGCTGGCTCCCTGGCTCAGCGGGTTCGGCGCCAGCGTCAGTGTTTCACAGACCGAGAGCTCGATCAGAATCGTCGGTCAGGTATCCGGCCTGCCGACCTCCAGCAATATCACCCTGCCGGGCTTGTCGAAGACGGTTGCGAGCGCCACGCTGTACTACGAGAAACACGGTTTCGCAGCGCGCATAGCTTCACGCTACCGCTCGAACTACATCGGCGAGATCACCGATTTTGCCGGCGACCGCGCGCTGGAGTACGTCCGGCATGAGCTGATCACCGACTTCCAGACGAGCTATGAGCTTCAGAGCGGACTTGCCAAAGGCCTCATGTTCCTGCTCCAGATCAACAATCTTACCAACACGCCGTTCATCGACTACTCCGCGGATCCGGTCCGGGTGCGTGACTACGAGACTTTCGGGCGCGATATCTTTTTCGGAGCGAATTACAGGTTTTAGCTCGAGCGAAGGAAGCATACGAGACCGGTGCAAAGGGTGCACCGGCCTGCCTGGGAGCTGGCGCGCTCGAGCCGCTACCGCAAGAAGATCACGATGCAACAGCTAATTTTGCGATCGCCGCTCATTTGCGCCGCCCTCATCGCGTATTCCTCGAATCCATCGTGGTCCGCCGCAGGCACCACGGCCGTTGTAAAGGCGGCGGCCGAAGCGGCGTCGCCGGAGCCATTTCGTGAACGCCTGCCTCAGGATGAGATCATCTACTTCCTGCTGACCGACCGATACGAGAATGGCGATCGGTCGAATGACCGCGGTGGCTCGAGCGGCGGGCGCCTGGTCACCGGGTTCGACCCGACCGACAAGGGCTTCTATCATGGTGGTGACCTGAAAGGCCTGACCTCGAGGCTCGACTACATCCAGTCACTCGGCGCGACCGCGGTCTGGCTGGCACCCATATTCAAGAACAAGCCGGTACAAGGTGCGCCTGGCAAGGAGTCCGCCGGCTATCACGGCTACTGGATTACCGACTTCACACGACCGGACCCACACTTCGGTACCGAGGCCGAGTTACATCAACTCATCAAGGAGGCGCATGAGCGCGGCATCAAGGTGTACCTGGACATCGTCACCAATCACACCGCTGACGTCATCGGATACAAAGAGTGCCCTGCGAGCGCTTGTCCCTACAGGTCACGTGCCGATTTCCCATACACGCGCCGCGGTGGTATCCACGGTCAACCTATCAACTACGGCTTTATGGGTGACGAGGCACCCTACCAGACGGCAGCGAGCTTCGCGAAGCTGACTCGCGCTGACTATGCCTACACACCTTACGTGCCCGCTGGCGAAGAACACGTCAAGGTTCCCGAATGGCTCAACAACCCCATTTTCTACCACAACAGGGGCAACACCGACTTCAAGGGCGAGAGCTCGACTCTCGGCGATTTCGACGGACTCGATGACCTGATGACCGAGAACCCACGGGTGGTCCAGGGATTCATCGATATCTACGGTGCCTGGATCGACCGCTATCGGGTAGACGGGTTCCGCATCGATTCCGCCAAGCACGTGAACCCCGAATTCTGGCAACGCTTCGTGCCGGCCATGCTGGAGCGAGCTCACGCGGCCAAGATATCCAATTTCCACATCTTCGGCGAAGTGAGTGCCGGGGTAGATCCGGCGGCCCTCGCGATCCACACTCGAGTGGACCATCTGCCCGCAGTGCTCGATTTCGCATTCGCGGCCGCTGTCAGGGAAACCTTGGCCGGTAACTCCGGAACTGAGGTGCTGGCGAGAATATTTGAGGACGACGTGCTGTACGAGGGTGGAACAGAAACAGCGCGCCAGCTTCCGACCTTTGTCAGCAACCACGACGACGGGCGCTTCGCATATTTTGTACGCAAGCTGCGGCCCGGGATCTCGGACGAGGAAACCTTACAACGGGTGCTGCTCGCCCACGCAATGCTGTTCACGCTCCGTGGCGTGCCTGTTGTCTACTATGGAGACGAGCAAGGATTCGCTGGGACTGGGGGTGACAAGGATGCTCGCCAGGACATGTTCGCGACCCAGGTTCCGTCATACCTGGCGGATCGAGTCCTCGGCAACACCAGCGCGCAGGGCAGCCATTTCGACATGAAGCATCCTTTGTACCGAGCGATTGCCGAGCTCGCACGGCTTCGCCGCGAGAGCACGGCCTTGCGCCGCGGTCGCCAGATCGTGCGCAGCTACGGTCCGAAGCCAGGCCTGTTTGCCGCGTCCCGGATCGATCCCAACACTGGCGCTGAAACGATCGTCGCATTCAACACGTCGGTCAGTCCCATCACTGCACAGGTTTCCATACTGGTGGGATCACGGCACTTCGACTCTCAGCACGGTCACTGCGACGTCGCACCCACGGCGCCAGGCAGCTATAGGGTGGAGATACCTGCGCTTGACTACGTGGTTTGCGCAGCGGAGCCAGGCAAGTGAGCGGGACCCATCCGCGTCGAACTGTTCAAAAGATGCCGCCCTGGTGGCGCGGGGCGATGATCTATCACATCTACCCACGCAGCTTCGCTGATTCCAACCATGACGGAATTGGCGACCTGCCCGGGATTACCGCGCGTCTCGGATACATTGCCTCCCTTGGGGTCGATGCCATCTGGCTCTCACCGTTCTACTCTTCCCCTATGAAGGACTTTGGATATGACGTCGCCGACTACTGCAACGTAGACCCGATTTTCGGCACTCTCGCCGATTTCGATCAGCTCGTGGGGCGGGCGCATTCGCTCGGCCTCCGAGTCATCATCGACCAGGTCTTCTCGCACACATCGGATCAACATCCGTGGTTCGTGGAAAGCCGTGCCGATCGCACCAATGCCCGAGCAGACTGGTATGTATGGGCTGACCCGAAGCCCGATGGCTCGCCGCCCTCGAACTGGCAGTCGGTGTTCGGTGGTCCGGCATGGACCTGGGACGCACGCCGTCAGCAGTATTACCTTCACAACTTCCTGACGGAACAACCCGATCTGAATGTCCATCATTCCGACGTGCAGAACGCTCTTCTCGAAGCGGCGCGATTCTGGCTCGACAGAGGTGTCGATGGATTTCGGCTCGACGCCATCGACTACACGATGCATGACCCCGCATTGAGCGACAACCCTGCAAGGCCCGCGGATGGCCGGCCACGGACCCGGCCAGTGGACTTCCAGCAGCCCATATACAACAAAGGGCATGCCGATCTGATCACGTTCATCGAGCGTGTTCGCGCGCTGACAGATGCTTATGACGACCGCTTCACCGTGGCCGAGGTGGGTGGCGAGGGAGCGGAGGCCATCATGAAGCTCGTAACCGCCGGTGATCGCCGCCTGCATACCTCTTATGGCTTCAACTTCCTATATGCCGACGCTCTGACTCCATCCCTGGTGCAGTCTGCCGTCGATACTTGGTCCGACGACACCGACGCCCTATGGCCGAGCTGGGCGTTCTCGAATCATGACGCCCCGCGCGCGGTGTCACGCTGGTCGGCACCCACTGACTGGACCGCCGGAGCGCGCGTGGCGTTGCTCCTACTCGTAAGCTTACGCGGCAATCTCTTTTTGTATCAGGGCGAGGAGCTCGGATTGCCCCAGGTGGAGGTTGGATTCGCAGACCTCAAAGACCCAGAAGCGATCGCCAACTGGCCGTTGACTCTGGGCAGAGACGGTGCCCGCACACCCATGCCTTGGAAACAGCACGCGCCTCATGCGGGCTTCTCGTCGGTGCGACCGTGGCTTCCGGTACCCGACTCACATGCGATGCTGGCCGTGGACGCTCAGGAGCTGGATGAGTCCTCAACCTTGTCGCTGGCCCGCCAGCTCATCCGTTTCCGTAAAGAGCAACCGGCGCTCCGATTCGGCTCTATACGTGTGCTTGAAACAACGTCAGCCTTGCTGATATTCGAGCGCGCCTTCAACGATGAGCGCCTGCTATGCGCTTTCAATTTGAGCACAACCGCCACTCACTTCCACTCGCGGTCAGAGGGAACATGGCGTGCAGTGCAGGCAGTTGGTGGTGCGCGACTGGGATACCTGCCACCGTTGTCCGGCCTGATCGCCGCGTCGGGTTAGATTGCGATGGGTGATCAGAATACCTGGAGAGGTCCGATGGTCCGATGGTTGCAGAGCCGAGCGCTCTGTTGTGTTCACGCGCGGAGATTGAAACTCAGCTCATGGGATTGGGGACATACATCGCGTTCCCGTCGGCGAAGCGGTATAACTGCAAGCGTCCCGTCAGTGAGCCGGCTGGAGTCAGGAGGACACTCGTTATGAAAATGCTGAGACTCATGCTGCTGCGGGCGGCAGTGCTTGCCGGGTTTGCGGCTCATCTCTCGACGGCTGTTGCATCGATCAACAGCATGGGCCTCGGGGCAGCCTACGATTCGGCCCAGACGCAGGTCACCTTCCGTGTCTACTCCTCCAGGGCAACGAACATTGTGCTGTACCTGTATTCCGCCGGCTATGGCGTGCAGGAATCGGCGACCTATCCGCTTGCCAGCGCGGGTGGCGGAGTCTGGCAGGTGACCGTTCCCGTGTCGTCCATCAAAGCCGCCGGGATCAATGGCGTGATCTACTATGGCTTCCGCGCCTGGGGACCCAATTGGACTTACAGTGCGAGCTGGACCAAGGGGAGCTCGACGGGGTTCATTTCGGACGTCGATGCTGCAGGCAACCGTTTCAATCCCAATAAGCTGCTGCTCGATCCCTATGCACTGGAAGTCAGCCAGGATCCGCTCAACGCGAGCAATCAGAACGCCGCAATCTTCGCCTCGGGCGTGAGCAACCGGAACATCGACAGTGGCCCCTATGCTCCGAAGGGGGTCGTCCTTGCTCCCATCACGAACAGCACGGGTACGAAACCGACGCGGGCACAAAAGGACGACGTCATCTATGAAGTCGACGTCAGAGGGCTGACCAGACAGGATCCCAGCACTCCTTCCCAGTATCAAGGGACCTATCTCGGCGCAGGCCTCAAGGCGTCGTACCTGGCGCGCCTCGGAGTGACGGCGGTCGAATTCCTGCCGGTCCAGGAGACCCAGAATGATGCCAACGACGTGACGCCCAACAGCAACTCGGGCCAGAACTACTGGGGCTACTCGACTGAGAACTACTTTGCTCCTGACCGGCGTTATGCCTACAACAAGGCGCCCGGAGGGCCGACAGCGGAATTCCAGGGTATGGTCCGCGCTTTCCATGACGCCGGCCTCAAGGTGTATATCGATGTGGTTTACAACCATACCAACGAGGGTGGAACCTGGAGCGCCTCTGACCCCACGATCGCGACGGTTTACTCCTGGCGCGGCCTCGACAACGCAACCTATTACGAGCTGACGGCCGGCAATCAATTTTTTTACGACAATACCGGTACGGGCGGAAACTTCAACACCTACAACACGGTCGCTCAGAACCTGATCATCGATTCCATGGCCTATTGGATCAATACCCTTGGCGTGGACGGATTCCGGTTCGATGTCGGGGTTGTGCTGGGCAACGCCTGCTTGAACGGCGCGGCCGTCTCCGGAGCGCCGAACTGTCCGCAGGGCGGCTTCGCTTTCGACGCCAACGATCCGAATGTCGCAATCAACCGCATCTCCAGGGAATTTACCGTGCGGCCGGCCGGCGGTGGCAGCGGCATCGATTTGTACGCCGAGCCGTGGGGGGTAGGCGCGGGCACTTATCAGCAGGGATCTTTCCCAGCCAGCTATTCGGAGTGGAACGGCGTCTACCGTGATAGCCTGCGTCAGGCACAGAATGAGCTCGGTGTCATGACGTACCCGAGCAGCGTTTCGGGATCCGCGACGTTCGTGGAACAGGACGCTACGGACTGGACGGGCTCCTCCAATCTCTTCCAGTGGAACCGTCAGCCCTGGAACTCCACCAATTTCATCGACGTGCACGACGGCCTGACGCTCAATGACGTTTATTCATGCAACGGGGCCAACAACTCCCAGGGGTGGCCGTGGGGGCCCTCGGACGGTGGCACGTCGAGCAATTTCAGCTGGAACCAGGGTGGCGCGGCCGCCGATCAGAGGCGCGCGGCGCGCACCGGGCTCGCGTTCGACCTGCTCTCGGCAGGCACTCCCCTCATCGCGGGTGGCGATGAATTCTTACGCACGATCCAATGCAACAACAACGCCTACAATCTCGATTCTCCAGGCAACTGGCTGAATTACACCTGGAGCTCGGACCAGTCGAACTTTTTCAACTTCGCCCAGCGCGCGATTGCCTTCCGCAAGGCGCACCCAGCATTGCGCCCAAGCACGTGGTACACCACGGGCCAGGTGCTCTGGTGGGAACCGGGCGGCGGGCAGGTCTCATCGACCTACTGGAGCAGCACGACCAACTACGCGCTCGCCTATACCATCAATGGCCCGGCGTTGGGCGATTCCAATTCGATGTATATCGCGTTCAACGGCTGGTCGGGGCAGGTCGCCTTCACGCTGCCTCCTCCTCCAACGGGCACGAACTGGTACCGCGTCACGGATACCTGCAACTGGAATGACGGTCCGGATACCTGGGCGACACCGGGCAACGAAACCAACATCGGCCCTGCGGGGAGCACCTACAACCTGTGTGGACGGGGGCTGCTGCTGCTGATTGCGAAATAGCCTTTGCAGTAGAGCAACCCATCGATCGAACTCTTAACGGCTGCTGAACGTTCACACTTCCAACTGTGCGTGCGGAACCCCGGTCTGACGCGGCCGTTCTAATGCCATGTCCGGTTCAAGGTTGGAAGGAGAGCGGTCATGAAATGCAAGACTAGTGCGCTGTGGACGGCCATTGCCGTGGGCTGTGCGGTTACGGCAAGCTACGCTGCCGACCCGGCTCGCGAGGACGCGATGCTCAACAATGCCAGGGTGTCGATGAATCAAGCCATCACGGTGGCCGAGGAGCAAGGCAGTGGCCAGGCCATCGACGCGCGTTACATTCCCAAGAGCGGCGCCATGGGAATATACGACGTGAAGGTCTTGAGCATGGACGGCAAGAAGCTGCTCGACTTCAATGTCAACCCAGAGAACGGTCGGGTATTGAAGGCGACTCGTGAGCGCGTCCAGAAGGTTTTTACGCGCATCAAGCCAGCGGACCTGCAAAACGCCCAGACTCCTCTGAAGGGCGCGATCAAGACAGCCGAAGCGCAGACCGGTGGCAAGGCCGTGATGGCGGATACGGACCGGCATGGCGACACTGTGCGGTACACCGTGAAGGTCGTCAGGGCCGACGGCACGACAGAGACCATCAAAGTCAATGGTGCCGACGGCAAGGTGGCCTCGGCAAAGTAATACCCGCTCCACCGCTCAACGCGAAGACCGTTGGCGCGGGTTCGTTCCTGTGTTGCCATGGGCGGGAGGTTCCCATCGAAGATCTCCCGCCATCCGATTTCTCACGTCTTTGACGGGCTCTCGAACATCGAAAACTCAGACAATATTAAAGCCCAACCAGCCTGGCTGCGCAACGGTGGACTTTTCTGCCGCGCGAATTGGAGAATAGCCCTCCACGGGTACACAATCACCAGGGCGTTTTGTCTGATAAAAGGGGGGTCGAGTGATGCGAAATCCGGGAGTGCGCGTTCTCCTGTCTGCGGGTCTCTTGTCGTTGGCTATCGCACTGGGTAGCCCTCCAGCGTCCGCGCAGGTGGAAACTCCGGCGCCTCCCGTCGTCCCTGGCGCGAAGCCAGTCACCGTGGAGCACATCAGGGTTCACGGCACCGCCCTGGAGGGTAACCTGGAGGGCGAGGCGGTCGACCGGGACGTGATCGTATTTCTGCCGCCCAGCTATGCCAGTGAAAAATCGCGACGGTACCCGGTAGTCTATGCCTTGCACGGCTTTTTCATCGGTGCCGAGGAATGGAGCCACGAGATCCATGTCCCGCAGACGATCGAAGGCGCTTTTGCCGAAGGCGCCAGGGAAATGATCGTCGTGCTGCCCGATTCGAAGACCCTGTACAAGGGCTCGATGTATTCGAGCTCGGTAACGACCGGTGATTTCGAGCGCTTCGTTGCACACGACGTCGTGACGTACATCGATGCTCATTACCGCACGATTCCCGAGCGCCTGAGCCGCGGCCTGGCCGGTCACTCCATGGGAGGCTACGGCACAACCCGCATCGGCTTCAAACACCCCGAGGTGTTCGGCAGCTTGTACATCATGAGTCCCTGTTGTCTGTCTGCGCGGGAGCCGGGACCCAATGCCGCGGATCTCGAAAAGACTGTCGCGGCCATGAAGGCACCTGCAGATGCGGCAAATCTGCCGTTCATGACCTGGCCACAGTTGGCCACTGCAGCGGCGTGGTCGCCGGATCCTGCCAATCCACCACTGTTTTTCGATCTGCCGACCAAGGATGGCGCGCCTCGGCCGGATATCCTGGCGAAGTGGGCAGCCAATGCGCCGTTGGCGTTCATCGATCAATACATAGGCAATCTGCGTCAATATCGCGCCATTGCCCTGGACGTGGGCGACCAGGACGGCTTGCGCGTGGACACCGGCAAGCTGCACGAGGCTCTCGACAGATATGGAATCGCGAACAGCTTCGAGATCTACTCCGGCACGCACACCAGCGCGGTGGCTGATCGCTTCCAGAACCATCTGATGAGGTTCTTCAGCCAGAATCTGTGTTTCAAGGCGGGTTGCCGCTGACCGGCGACGCTCGGGCGCGCGCCACACCGGCTCTGGTTCGAATCATGAATGCGCGGTGGCGGGCACCCATGGGATTGGCGAGCAAGTTGCTGTTGCTTTCGTGGCTCGTAGGCGCCCCGGCTTCCCCTGCGGCGACACCGGCGCCTGCGTCCGCGTTTCCCGTAGCTGTGCGCGTGGATGCTGCAAAACCCGTCGCCCCTTTGCCGCCTGTCTGGCGTTTCTTCGGCGCGGACGAGCCCAACTACGCGACCCTCCCTGAAGGAGAGCGGCTTCTGATGGAGCTGGGCAGCCTGCGCCCGGGGCTGGTTTACTTCCGTGCCCATAACCTCATGACCACCGGCGACGGCACCCCCGATTTCAAATGGGGCAGCACCAACATCTACACGGAGAAAGACGGCAAGCCCGTGTACGATTTTACGATCGTCGACCGCATTATCGATAGCTACCTCGCTCGCGGCATCCATCCCTACCTCGAGCTCGGTTTCATGCCGGAGGCGATCACTGCCGCGCCAGCCGACGTCCCCTATCGCCGGCCATGGAAACCCGGGGTGAGCTACAAAGGCATCACCGCAGGTTGGTCCTATCCGCCGCGCGACTACATGAAGTGGGCCGAGTTGATTTACCAATGGACGCGCCATAATGTCGAGCGTTACGGTCGCGCCGAAACGGAGCGCTGGTTTTTTGAAGTCTGGAACGAGCCGAACCTCGACTTCTACTGGCAGGGCACGCCCGAGGATTTTTATCGACTGCATGACTACGCCATAGATGCTGTGCGCCGTGCGTTACCCACGGCGCGAGTGGGCGGACCGGATGTCGCGGGGTCGGGCGGAGCTTTCATGGATGGGTTCCTGCAACACGTGACTACCGGCACCAACTATGCGACGGGCAAAATCGGCACTCCCACCGACTTCGTCTCCTTTCACGCCAAGGGGCAGCCTGCAGTGGTGGACGGCCATGTGCGCATGGGCATCTCCAATCAACTCAGGACCATCGACGAGGCCTTCGCCAGGATCACCGCCATCCCACAGCTCGCCCACAAGCCAATAGTCATTGGTGAGAACGATCCCGAAGGTTGTGCGGCCTGCCCGGGTCCACAGAATGCATATCGCAACGGCACAATGTATTCGAGCTACACGGTCGCCAGCTACGCGCGGCTATGGGAGCTGGCACGCCAACACAGCGTGAATCTCGAAGGCGCCCTCACCTGGGCGTTTACGTTTGTCGGCCAACCATGGTTCGCAGGCTATCGGCAGCTTGCGACCAACGGCGTCGACCTGCCGGTGCTGAACGCCTTCCGCCTGTTCGCGCGGCTGGGTCCGGAGCAGGTGGACGCAACCAGCAGCAGTGAAGTGCCGTTGGCAAAAATCGTCTCAGAGGGTGTCCGCGAGACGCCCGACGTGGGTGTGCTGGCGACGCGCGCACAGAATGGCACGCTCGAAATCCTACTTTGGCACTATCGTGATGACGACATAGCCGGGCCGGATGCTGAGATTCATCTTTCCGTTACCGGATTCAACCCCGGCCTGCACTACGGCGCCCGCGTCTGGAGAATCGACAGCCACAACGGCAACGCCTTCACCGCCTGGACCACCATGGGCTCCCCCCTCAACCCAGGCAAAGAGCAGGTTGCGAAGCTCATTCGGGCGTCCCGGATGTCAGCTCGATCGGTGCCCCTGAGACTGTCAGCGCGGGGAGACACCATCGAGTTGATCCGCCACCTTCCGCTGCAAGGTGTTGAGTTGGTAGAGATCGCCGGCCAATGAGGCTGGGCTGCTGTCGGCGTGTGCGGTTGACGTGACCTGATCCCATTCGCTGCGCGCATGGCAGTCATGGTGCTATGAGGCCGGGCCCAGCATGATGTCGCTCTGCAGATCATCGACCTGCGAGTAGAGGAGCCAACGGCCGTCCGACGAGACAGAAATCCCAAAGCCGCCGCCGGGAACCGGAAGCGCCTTCAACGTCATGATCCGGCGGGTGGTCCGGCTGGCAAAGTCGTAGAAACTCACGGTAGGAGGCCTGACGGAGCCGTCGGTGTAATAGATGCCGGATGCGTTTGCCGACCAGGCATCTGAGTAGCTGAGCCGCGGCATCCCTGGGACAGGCATCTCCGAGCCATCGCCGGAACGCTTCGACCAGAGCACGATACCCTTGGGCTCCAAAACGCTGAAGATGACCCGGTCCGCGAGCGCCACCGCATTGTAGGAGGGCTGGTTGGTAAAGGGTTCCGCCTGCCCACCGGAGGATGGGAATCGATACAGTGTGGGCTTGCCGTCGCTCGCAAAAAGCCAGCGGCAATCCTGCGACCAGACAGGCCGCGACAAATCGAGGCGCGAAGTAGCCACCTTGCGTGGCAACCGCTCACTGATATCCTCGATATAAATGGCAGGGGCGCCCGACGCGTTGGAATCAAACGCGATGCGTCGTCCGTCGGAACACCAGCTCGGCGTATCGGTGAACGCCCCGTTGAACGAAGTCAACCTGACCGGGTCTGTGCCATCGGCCGCCGTGAGCCAGATTTCCGTGCTGCCGGAACGGTTCGACTGGAATGCGATGTGCGTCCCGTCGTCCGAGTAACGAGCGTTCCGCTGTGCCCTCGTGGAGTAGATCAGCCTGGTGGCAGACGCTTCCGGATGCGGTGCGGTCAGATCTACGCGCCAGATATCAGTGATGTTTCGGCCGCGCACATAGGCAATACGCGAGCCTTTTGCGGCGACAGCCGGCGCGGTACCGTCTTCCCCGAAGGGAAGCTGGCTCAGGCGTCCGCCCAGAGTCACCTCCCACAACTCGCCGCCGCGCCCGCTGTCATTGGAAAAGACGATCCGAGCCGCATCCGGCATCCAGGCAAGCCCCTGCGGATCTCCCATCATCGAGGTGACGCGTCTCAGCGAGCCATCCGCAACGCCGACGGCGTAAATCTCGTACACACCCCAGCTCGAAGTACAAACCAACGCGAGCTGGCTGCCATCCGGCGAGAAGGCCGGTTCCAGCGCATTCCAACATTCGGGCGCAGGAGACAGTCTCTGTGTCTGCAAGGTATCCAGAGAGAGCACATAGACTTGCTGCGAGCCGTCGCTTGCGTACGCCGGGTACGCGATCCGCTTGCCATCCGGTGACCAACTGATCCGGACCAGGTGTCCAACCGCGACGCCACCGCTGACCAGCCGGCGCTCGGCTCCGCCGAGCGCGGGAATCAGATAGATCTCGGCGCTATCGTCCGTAATCCTGACAAATGCGATGGAGCCTCCATCCGGAGACCATGCCGGAACGATTCCCTTGACAGGATGCCTCGTCAGACGCAACAGCCGCTCCGACCCGAATTCCTTGACGTACAGGTCGAATTGGTCCTCGCCACCGGTTTCGCCGTTCCAGCCAAATGCAATGTGGCTGCCGTCAGGAGAGAATGTTGGTGCCACCTCCTGTCCAGGCAAGGTAGTGAACGGAACCACCTCGTGCGGCCCGGTAAGCTCCGCTTCCGGACGATGGTCCACCATGAAGAGCGCGGCGACGACGAGCAGCAACGCACCCGATGCGGCGGAAATCAACGCAATTCGGTGAGATCTTGCCCTTGTTGGCTGGACCGCCGTAGAGGTGACTTCGGGGGCCGGAGCGCAAATGGACAGCGTCTTGGACCAGGCTTCCCGTGCCGGCGGTGTGCCGCTCGGGCTGGTGTCCGCACTTGCACCCGCCGTAGTTCCCCTGTTGCCGCGGTCCGGGCTGCAGGAACTATCAACCTCCGCTGGCAAGCGTTCCCTGTGCTTCCGCTCGATCGCGCCGATGAAGCGATAACCCCGCTTCGGGAGCGTTTCAATGAACCGAGGCTTCTCCGCCGAGTCTCGTAGAGCTTCCCGGAGGCGATTGACAGCCGCGTTCAGGCTCTGGTCATACTCAACGAATGTGCCACTCGGCCACAGCCTCGCGCGCAGCTCTTCGCGAGTTACGAGCTCCCCGGCCCGGCCCAGCAACATGGCCAGTACACTGAAGGACTGATTGGGGAGCCGCACCCTCCTCCCCGATCTATACAACTCCCCCGTATGCAAATCAGCTTCAAAGCCATTGAAGCAGATTCGCTCGGGACCAGGAGGCGGCGCGGTCATTGGAGTGTTGCGGTTGAGACGATGGCCCAGCCGGGTGAGCGGGCTCAATTATCAGCGCCACCAATGACATAGGTGGTGAGAGGAATGTAATGCACGTGTAAGGCCGAATCAATTGCACCAGTTGAGGAACCGGCGTTCCATTGTGGGACACGCCCGGTCAGGGTTTACAACGTGACGCGCAAAAAGACATCCCTTCGCCCGCACCTGAACACCCGTCAACTCGCATTGCTCGTCCATCTCGACCAGGACCCTCGCCTCTCGATGGCCGCCAGCGCGGCGGGGCTGACGCAGTCCGCCGCCTCCAAGCTCCTGCGCCAGGTCGAAACGGCTCTAGATGTGAAGCTATTCGAAAGGCATGCGCGGGGGGTGGAGCCCACCCGCTACGGTGAAATCCTCCTCCGGCATGCCCGCCTCGCGCTGGCGGAACTTGGGTTGGCGCACGAGGAAATCCTCGCGCTCAAATCGGGACTGTCGGGCAAAGCCGCCGTGGGAACGGTCACGCACCCTGGAACCAGCCTGATACCCATGGCAGTTGCAAAGATGAAGCAGCGTCACGCGGGTATCGTCATCAACGTGGATGTCGATTCCAACAAACAGCTGGTACAAAGGCTTCTGCAGGGAGCTCTGGACATAGTCGTCGGGCAGGAGCTCGACCTGCAAGGGGCGCGCGAAGTGGTCTACGAGCCGCTTGCCGGGGACGAGCCACACGCCATCATTGCGAGCGCACAGCACCCGCTCGCCGGGCGCAAGAACCTGCAGCTCGAGGATCTCATCGAACAACCCTGGATTCTGCCTCCAGCAGGCAGCCAGCTCAGGGACAAGGTAACCGCGAAGTTGCTGGAGCGGGGGCTGCCGCTACCGACCAACATCGTCGAGACCGCTTCGCTGCCCGTGATTACCGCGCTTCTACAACAAAGCAACATGGTTGTTGCCCTGCCTGAGGAGTCAGTGCACTCCTCCTGTGAGGCAGGATACCTGACAGTGCTCATTGGCGATCTGCCGTTGGGCGCCGGGGCGTTCGGACTCATCACGCGCCGCAATCACAAGCTATCTCAAGCGGCCGAGCTCATGTTGAGCACACTACGTGAGCTTGCCGGCCAGGTCTATCCCGGCGAGAGCCGCGGTCCCACACGACTCCAAGCCTGACCTGGCCCGTCCAGTGCGCCGCAAGAGCTACGGCTGCCGGGCAGTGAGCGCTCCCCCAGGCCGCGCGGCAAAGATCGCCGCCAGGTCGGCAAACCGTGTACTGCCGGCCAGCTCATCGAGCGTGAGCGACAGCCGCCGACGCCAGTTTGGATACTCGCAGGACGTAGCCGGTACGTTCACCGGCTCGATCTCGCCGGTGATGTCGTCCAACTGCGCCATCACCAGGACACTGCCGCTTCTCGCCAGAAACGCGTGTACGGCCCGCACCAACAGGCGAAATTCCGGCTCGCCGTCAGGCTCCAACAAACCCTCGCGTCGGAGCGCCTCGAGCAGCTCGCGCTTGTCGCGTTCGCGGGTTTCCCGCTGACGAGCAGCTTCCGTCGGGTCGGGATAGAGGTTGAGCCGCTCTTTGAGGTCGATGTCGTACGCCGACCACCAACCTCGGAGCGTGGGCAGGTCGTGACTGCCGACAACGGCGAGCGAGAGAAATGGATAGTCTCCGGGAGAGGCAAACTCGCCGGTCGCGGAGTCCTGCTCGAAGAACAACACACGGTACGAGTGGATGTTGGCGGCCGCCATGGCTTCCCGAAAGCCCTCTGGCACGGTACCCAGATCCTCCCCTACCACCAGGCACTGCTGCCGGTGACTTTCCAACGCCAGGATGCCCACCAGATCGTCCATCGGATAGCGCACGTAGGCCCCCTCCTTCGGTGTGCCGCCACGAGGAACCCAGTAGAGTTGCTCGAGACCCATCGCGTGGTCGATGCGCAAGGCTCCGGCAAAGCGCATGTTTGCACGAATGAGCTGGATGAAGCTTCGATAGGCTTCCGCGCGCAAGGCATGGGGGTTGAATGGCGGCAACCCCCAGTTCTGGCCAGCCGGGTTGAGAATGTCGGGTGGCGCGCCGATCTGCGCTCCCGACACGGTGATTTCCGGGCTCACCCAGCTCTCAGCACCAGCACTATCCGCACCGACCGCCAGGTCGCGGTAAAGACCGATCCGCATGTCACGGTCCCGGGCCGTTCGCGCTGCCGCACTGAGTTGCTGTTCGGCAATCCACTGAAGCCATGCCAGGAACTCGATCCGTTCACCCTGCTCGCGCGCGAACCGGGCCACCTCGGGCGAACCAATGGACTGGTATTCTGACGGCCACGCGTGCCAGTCCGCGCGCGCCCGGTCCATGCGAGCAAAGCTTTCGCGCAACGCCAGAAACAGACAGTTCTGCTCCAACTCCGCGCCGCGCTCGCGGCGGAAGGACTGAAACGCCTCCCAACGGCTGCGGTCATCGGCTCGACGGCATGAGGCAAAGAGCAGCGCGAGCGCTTCCAACTTGAGGTCCGTGACGGTACCGTAGTCCACCATACCCCTGGCCCGGCAAGCATCGAGCCTCTTCTGAAAGGTGCCGGACTCGATCAGCCGCCGGGCCTCAGGCGAGATCCGCAGCTCTGGCACAGCGTTGACGTCTATATTCAAGACGTTCAGAAGTAGCCTGCTCGCGGGCGAGTAGGGACTGGCCTGCTCGGGAGCGTCTTCGAACATCGCATGCAGCGGATTCAAGCCGATCAGATCAGCACCCTTGGAAGCGCCGAGGCTGACCAGCCGGGAGAGGTCCCCGAAGTCCCCGATGCCCCAATTCTGGGAGGAGCGCAGCAGATAGAGCTGCACCGCCAGTCCCCAGAAACGCTCGCGGTCACGAAATTCCGGCGGCAACCAACAACTACCCGGGGTAACGATCAGAGTCGTTGCACTGCTGCCTGGCGCTACGGTCAACTGGTGATACCCCCAGGGAAGGTCTCGATCCAGGACCAGCCGCCGTCGCTGCAACCGGACGCCGTCCAACTCGCGCTCGGCCAGCAGCTCGAGGGCAAGGAGATCCACGTTTGCGCTCAGCTCAGTCCCACCCTCCAGGCGCAGACGCCACTCAACTGTCTTCAGCTCCGCGGGTAACACCATGTCTACCGTGGGCGCCTCCTCCCCAGCCCTGACGACCCGTACCGGGGGCAAGGACTCTCGCCAACTCTCAACGTCCAGCCTCTCGAGCACCTCAGCCGCTTGTGAATCATCGGTGACCCGCAATCCCATCACAGCCAGCAAGCCGCTCTGAGTCTGTTGGCTGGTTGCAACCAGGTTTCCGCGAGCATCGCGGTACTCGGGGAGAATGCCCATTCTTTCGGCCAACCGGCCGAGCTGCGACCTGGAGCCAAATCGTTGCGCATCGCGGGCCGGTCCAATTGACCAACGAACAGAGTTGGCCCCCAGAAGACCGTCAGCCTGGATGTCACCCTCCTGCCACAGAACGCGCCCGACCTGCGCAAACGAGCCTTGCACGGGGCCTGCCGAAAGGTTGGCTTCGAGCACCAGCTCCTCGTCCGCGACGTCGCTCAACGGCCAACGTACTATAACTGCTCCAGGGGCGAGAACCGTGAAGGTGCCGCCATGGCATAGCCGGTGTAGCCGAGGAACAATCTCCTTCCGACGCAACGCGAGAACCCCGCGGTACCACTCGAACCACGCCGCATGTGGTTCGCGTTCCATGTCCTCCCATCTGAGCTTCGCGGCTGCGAACGTCTGTGCTGCCGTCGGGTCCGGAATCCGCTCGCGCGTTTCGGGGTCCTGGAATTCGGGGAAACGCGCGAATTCAGCTCGTCGCCCCGTACGTACGGCCTCGGCCAGCTCGGGCTCGAAATCACAGAAGAACGGAAATGGTTGCTCGGCCGCCCACTCCTCACCCATGAACAACATTGGGATCTGCGGCAAAAGCAGATATACGGCGGCCACAGCACGCACGGCTTCAGCAGATGCGAGGCTGGTGAGCCGCTCTCCAAAGGCCCGGTTGCCGACCTGATCGTGGTTCTGAATGAATGCCACAAAAGCCGTCGGCGGAAGTTGGACACTCGGCTCACCCCGAGGCTCGCCGCGATAAGGCATGAGCTCGCCCTGAAATGCGAATCCTTCGGCCAGCGCCCGCCCTAGCTTTGTAGTGTCATGATAGTCCTGGTAATAACCGTGGGTTTCGCGCGTGGCCGCAACGTGAAGGACATGATGCACATCATCGTTCCACTGCGCGGAGTACCATCGAGGCCGGTCATCATCACCGCGCACGAGCAGGTGGGCTTCGTTCTCTTCGTTCTCGAGCACCAGATGAACGTGACGGTGGGGAAACGCGGACCTGACACGCTCGGCGAGCTCCTCCAGGAGGTGCCGAGGACTGTCGTCGAGAATGGCATGCACCGCATCCAACCTCAGTCCATCGAGGCAAAATTCCTCCAGCCAATAGAGCGCATTGTGAATGAAAAACTCCCGCACCGGGACCGCCTCCGCCCCGTCCGTGTTGATCGCGGCTCCCCACGGAGTCTTGTGACGATCGGTGAAGGTCTGTGGGGCGACTGTATGGATGTAGGCTCCTTCCGGGCCGAAGTGGTTGTACACCACATCCAGTAACACCATCACGCCCCGGGTGTGAGCAGCGTCGATCAGCGCTCGTAGACTATCCGGGCGTCCATAGGCGGCATCAGGTGCGTATAGCGCGACTCCGTCGTAGCCCCAGTTTCGCTTCCCCGCGAAGTCAGCCACCGGCATGAGCTCGATCGCCGTTACTCCAAGGCTCACCAGGTGATCGAGCTTGGCGATGATTGCGGCGAATGTACCTTCCGGCGTGAAAGCACCTACATGCAGCTCATAGAGAACTGCTTCCTCCCAGCCTCGGCCGCGCCAGCTGGCTGCCTGCCACTGGTAAGTGGTGGGATCGATGACCTCACTCGGGCCATGTACATCGTCCGGCTGGAAGCGGGAGGCAGGGTCGGGGACTCTCGACCCGTCGGGCAGAACGAATTGATACAAGGTCCCGGACCGGGCACGATCGGTTACGAGCTCGTGCCATCCTCCAGCGAGCGGCTGCATCGCCAACACAGCGGAGCCGCGATCGAGCTCGACCAGGAGGCTCGGGTAGGAGGGTGCCCAGAGCCGGAAGCGTACGGCGCCGCTGTCAGTCATCTCGGCCCCAAAGGGCATCGCATGCCGGCTCATGCGCTCACGCGAGCGCCTGCAGCCAGGCTTGGGCACGAGCGCAGTCATCACGCAAGCGATCGCCGTCAGATCCGGGAAGGGAGGCTGTGTTTGAAGGCACTATCGACGTCCATCCATTGGAAATGAATCCACCGCGCCGGTGCCGGTTCCACACCAGGTACCTGCAGCACTGGAGAGATCGCCGTCGCCACCTCCCGGCCCTGGTGGACCGCATGAATCTTGCTCCCCGATAGCCGTATCGAGAGACGAGTCTAGAGCTCTCGATTTTTTCAGGAGTAATGCAGTATGAGCGCATATCGGCTATCGACTTCGGTGCTCGTGGTTGGGGCGGCCCTCGTGGGGCTGAGCGTCGCCGCAGAGGCTCGCGATGCCGCAAAACAGGAAGCGTCAGCTTCTACGAGCGAGACACGAGACAAGGCAGCCTATTCGGCTGAAGAGCGGGTGAACCGCGCAGTCGTGACGGTCGGCAAGATGAAGCAGGATCCGGAAATATCCAAGCTACTCACTCGCGCGAACGGAGTTCTGATAGTCCCGCACTTCGTCAAAGCCGCGGCAATCGTCGGCGGACAAGGTGGAGAGGCCGTGCTGTTGGTAAGGCGCGATCATGGATGGAGCGACCCTGCGTTCTATCACATTGGCGGGGCCAGCATCGGCGCGCAGATCGGCGGGCAGGCCGGATCCATGGCTCTGCTGTTGATGAATGACAAAGCCGTCGACGCATTCAAAGAGCATTCGAGCAATTGGTCACTCGATGGCAGTGTGGGACTGACGATCGTGGACTACTCGGCCGGGGCGGCCAAGGTTCCAGGTGAGGGAGACGTCGTCGTCTGGTCGGACACCAAGGGGCTGTTCGGTGGGGCTTCGGTCGGTGTTCGTAACATCGGCCGAGATGAGGATGCAGACCGGGCCTACTACGGCGATCCGCACGTCAGCTCGGAGCAGATCCTGGCGGGTGATATCCACAATCCGCATCGTAGCAACGCGAAATTGCTACAGGATGTGCTCCCTCTGCGCGTTGCATCGAAGTAGAGTCCGGTCAGCGCAAGTTTCGGCGCAACGCTGGATTCGTTATCCGGCCAGCCGCGTCGAGCTCACGCAATGCACGTGCGGACAGAGCCGCGCAGAGCGGAAACAGGTCGTCTTCCCGGCGCGCTCATACACCGCCGGTGAGAAGGTCTTCTTTGAATTACGATTCCGGGAAATGCGGCAAACAGGCTCCCGAACGGCATCTCACGTCATGACAACAGCCTTTCAGGTCCGCGGCAGGCAGGGACCCCTGCCGGTATCTGCGCATAGCGAACCACGAGCTGCGATTTCTGGCCGCGGATGAAGTCATCACACACTTCATCCGGCAATTCATCCCAGCACATTTCGACCGTCGTAGGGAGCGTCTGCGGCTCGTTATGGGATACACCTCACTTACCTCCCTCAAGATGGAAGCATTTGCACCTTCGGGGTGCGCCCCCCTCGCCCACTGCGGTACAGTCTGGCACCCCGCAAGCAGCGAATAGCCCATTCTCGGGGACCAGATTTTGAGTCGGTGGTGGTCGCTTCACGGCCATTCCTCGCTGTCGCCCAGTCTCGAGGCCCAAAATGATTCGGGCTCGACCGGGAGGAAACTCCGGCAGACACAAACGGATCAACAATTCAGCCAAACGGATTGCAAACGATCGCGGCAAGCCGCCCATTTACGCCCTTTTTTGACCGTCCTGGAACAATGCGCGGACGGCTTGCACGCGCAATTCCGCTGTGACATGTTCCCATCCCTCCGGAGCCAGCGAAAACGGAACGGAGCGCGCCCACGAGACCCCTTGAACATCAAGCAACGACGGGTTGCGAGCTCAGGACAGAGCGTTTCGGGACATGACAGAGCCAAGATACTGCTATCGATTTGGCGGCGCGGAATTTGACGAAGCCAGAAATTCGCTCCTGATCAACAATACGGAAGTACGGCTGGAGGCCAAACCCCGCCGCATTCTGCAACTGTTGCTGCGGCGAAACGGCGAAATGCTTACCAAGGAGGCTCTGAGCAAGGCACTCTGGAGCTCCCGCGATGGCGTCTCGGAGCAAATGCTGACGAATGCCATAGGTAAGCTGAGAAAGGCACTACGCGAAGTAGAGGTGGTCAAGGTCGTCAGTGTGCGCGGTGTCGGCTATCGACTCGATGGCCCCATAACCATCTCCGCAGCGAGCGCTTGCGAGGACGACGCGCCGGTCCTCACAGCCGGAATGCCAGTACCCCAGCGGGATAACTTCGTCCTGCAGTCGCGCTTCGGCGCTTCGCAAAACGGCAATGTATGGCTGGCGCGGCACGCCAAAACAGATGAGCTGCGCGTCTTCAAGTTCGCTGCACGCGGAAATGACCTCAAGATCCTGAAACGTGAGGTGGCACTGTGGCGAACACTGTCCGCGACGCTGGGACCCAATGATCATTTCGTCAAGATTCTCGACTGGGACTTCAAGGCGCCACCCTTCTTCCTCGAGTGTCAATACGGAGGCGATGACCTGGCGCACTGGGCCGGGCAGGAGGATCGCCTGCGGCGGATGTCGCTGGAGGACCGCCTGCTACTGTTCCAGCAGGTGGTGGATGCGGTAGCCGCAGCGCATAGTGCTGGCGTTCTGCATAAGGACCTCAAGCCAGCCAACATTCTGATAGAAGCACGTGACGATGGCTCCTGGCGACTGCGCGTCGCGGATTTCGGAAGCGGGGGACTGCTGGACACCACGCGGCTGGACACGTTAGGTATCAGCCACCTGGGAATGGCTCCGGCTGATCTTGCCGCAACGGAGCTGACGGCAGGCACATTGATCTACTTTGCGCCCGAGGTCGTCGCCGGAAGTCCGCCGACGACACAAAGCGATGTCTTCGCGCTGGGCTTGATGCTTTATCAAGTTGCTATCGCGGATTTTCGGCGTCCACTCGCGCCCGGCTGGGAGCAGGACATTGCCGACAGCTTGCTGCGCGAGGACATCGCAGCAGCCATGGAGAGCAGTCCGAGCCGCCGAATTCCTACTGGCGCGGAGCTCGCCGATCGTCTGCGCAACCGCCAGGCGCGAAACCTTGAACATCAACGACGTCGGGCAAGCGAGCAGCGCGCGCTGGTCGCCGAACAACGCCTGGCGCAAGTTCGCATGCGGCGCCCCTGGGTGGGCATGGTTTTTCTGAGCCTGCTGGCAGGGCTGCTGATCAGCGTCTGGCAATATCACCGCGAGCGACTGGCGCACGAGCTCGCCGACAGTGTCATCGACTTCAACGAACGGGTGCTGGCGTCTATCAATCCAATCAATCCCGGTCCAACTCCGAACGAGTTCAGCCGCAGCCGGTTGGCACAGCTTACCCAGCAACGCGATCGATATTTCGGCAACAGCCAGGAGTCCAAGGCATCCATCGACTTGTCGCTCAGCAACGTCTATTTCGGTATCGGAGACTACGCAAAGGCCGCAGAGCTGCAGCGTGAGTCCCTGGAGATGTTTGCGAAGACGCGCGGACCAGGGGATATCAAGACCCTCACGAGCGGCTACGCGCTGGTTCGAACACTCGGAATGGAGAGGCAGCACGACCTCGCCCGCTCTACGCTCGATGCCTTGGATCGTGCCGCGGGAGATCGGCTGCAAAAGCCGTCAGAGCTGTCATTGCTTGCAAAGTGGACGCGCAGCAGGCAGGCGATCCTGCAAATGCGGCCAGCGGAGGCGCTGGTCGCCGCCGAGCAGGCCGATTCCATACGCCGGCAGATAGCCGCCGACGATGAGGTCTGGTATGTCCGAACGAGCTCCAATCTCGCCTGGTGTTACGTTCGTACTCAGCGCAGCCTGCAAGCCATCCGCCTGCTCCAGGGCCTGATGGCGCCCGTCTACACACCGGAGCGTCTCGGCATATTGGATTGGGCACGCGCGCACTTCCAATATGGATTGGCGCTGCGAAATCTGCGCAGCGAAGATTCCATTCCATTCATGGAGGATACGTTGCAACACATCGAGCGCGTGTTGGGAAAAGATCACTTCCTGACCGGCCTGGCGTGGGACCACGTGGCCGCGGCATACTGGAACGAAGGACGCTGGCAGCCTGCTGCCGAAGCAGCCCAACGAGCCTATTCGATCATGCAACACGCTGTTGGCGAGCATTCGCAGGCGACGCTCGACGTGCGAGGTGTCGTTGGCTCGCTCGAATATCTGTCGGGGAGAGTCAATGAAGCGCTGCCGATTCTCCAACGGACGTATGCGGAATTGGTCAAGTCGTATGACAAGAACGACCCCTTCGCGCAGGATGCGGGCTTTTATCTGGCGTGCGCCTTGCTGGACACCGGCAAGACCGCAGAGGCCGATGACATCGCGCGCACCTTGATACCGGAGAAATTGTCAGCGGGAGATGCCGGAGGCGACTGGGCTGACAGGCTGGCCGGCCTGAAAGGCCAGATTCTGCTCGCGCAGGGCCATCGCGAACAGGCGCGTGGGCTTTTGAGAGACGCCCTGTCACATCTGGCGAGGACTCAAGGAGCGGAATGGGTGACTTCTCCCCTGCGCAAGGCTCTGGATCGAGCGAACAAGCCCGCCTGAGGGCACGATTCAAGCCGGTGAATGGGATCGGGGGAGCCCAGCCCCCCCGATCCTGGTTTCCTCAACAGAATCTGCGCCACGAGAACCAGTGTGCGCAGGGAATGTGAGAGTCGGACAGCACGCCAACCGGCGCGCTGTCGGTCAGCAGGTCGACGAAATCGTCTTCAGTTGGGTAGGACAGGGTTGGATCGCACATATGAAATCTCCGTTGGGTCTTCTCAATGACCGGGTTTCGAGTCCCGATCGACATTCCCGGGGCCTGCCGGGAAATTCATGAGCCGTTCTCCGATGCGCGGGCGAATCCATGGAACGGGTCGTGCAGAAGCAACTTGCCATCGAATACCCGGTCGCACACCGACACATACAGCGGACCGATCAACAGCAAGCAATGCCAGAAGAGGTCAGCTTCGGCGGTCGGCACCCGCGGCTGCGCCGGATCGCGGCGAATGGCAGCCAGAAATTCGAGAAATTCATCTTCCGCGAGCAGGATTCTCTCCAGCGGCCAACGATGTTGGCGTCTCAACAGATAGCGCACAGGATTCAAATCCAGGTCGCGCAGCTCTGGAGCGAATCGCTGCCTTCTGAGGGTGGCTTGCCGCAGCATGAGCCCGATCGAAGCCCTTTCGGACGCCCGCGTGCTGGACGGTCCGTTCGTATCCTTGGCCTCCTCTCGCGGCGATGGCTCGACGGGCCGATCTACTCGCGACATCACATCAGCAATGCCGGATTTCAACTCCATACGATATCTCCTATGGCAAAACACTGTCAGCTCGAGCCGTGGCGGCCCTATGCGCCCGTGCTGGTCCGCTCGAGCATCAGAACGTCACCGAGCGCGCCTCCCGAGGACCGCATGAAACCCCTCTATCCGTTCTGTCAGTCCCTCACGGAGAATCGCAAGGTGCCCGATGGGGAATACCCAGGATGATGCCGAGAGCAACACCTGCTCGAATTCAAAGGCGGGCACTCAGACAGTCCGTTTGCGCTCGCCGGCGATCCCTCCTGCCAGTACGTGCCGGCACTGGGGGGCGAAGGTTTGCAAATCGGACAGAAGGGGCACCACCTGGCCCTCAGCGAGAGCGTGTCGGTCCGCAAGCTTGCGCCCTGCTTCCGCGCGCCTGCCAGGGCTAAGGCGACGAGTGTTCCGCTGATCCTGCGAGCTAGGCGTTGGGAGCGTCCTGTCGTCCCGGTAGTTTCATTCTATGAATGCTGCACATACTGTTGACGCATGCTTACGCGATCATGCTCCCCCTGTCTTTCATCGAGGGACCGATCGTGGCGTTGGCAGGTGGCGCGGGTGTCGCCGCTGGCCGCCTCGACCCACTGTTTGTCGGGCTGATCATTGCTGCGGGCGCCGCATTCCAGGATACGGTCTTTTATTGGATCGGCCGTTGGGCGCAGAGCCGACCGCGGATCCGGGCGCTAGCGGAGCGCGCCCGTCTATTGCGGAGCACGGTGCGGCCACTCGAGGAGGCGTGGCGAAGCAACCTGTTTGCCACGCTCGCCACCTCAAAACTGGCCTATGGTCTCTACGGCCCCATTCTGGTCACAGCGGGAATGGCCGACGTGCCGTTCACACCTTTCCTGCTCGAATCCCTGGCTCTCTCAGCCATCGTACTGGGTGCCTGGTTTGCTTTCGGATTCGGCCTGCAACGCATCTACGGTGCAGTGGGTCATGAGAGTCTTGCGACTTACCTGATGATCGGCAGCGGAATCGTGGGTCTGATTGCGCTGTTCTTCGTCGCACGTCACGCCCGGCAGCGGCTGTGCGAGTGACACGCTGTCAGCTCAGGACGGGAGCGCTGTCAGGACAACTACC
The DNA here is from genome assembly GCA_964494895.1 of uncultured Steroidobacteraceae bacterium. Classification (GTDB taxonomy): domain Bacteria; phylum Pseudomonadota; class Gammaproteobacteria; order Steroidobacterales; family Steroidobacteraceae; genus 13-2-20CM-66-19. Next base: position 38,204 of record CAZBTV010000017.1, read on the forward strand.
CTGACCATACTGCTCCATACGCACCATGTATTCATAATGGAGTACCAGGAGCACCATATCCTCGACGTGCTGATACCTGCGCAGCACGCGCCGAAGCTCATCCGCGCAAGCGGAGATCGCGGCCTGCTCCTCTTGGGGGAAATGCTCGATCTCCCTGCGAACCCATCCCAATAACTCGGCGTATGAGCGATGGACAACGCCGTCGAGCGTGATTTGTCGCGCCATGAGGGCTCCGTGCATGGATTGGTGTGCAACGGTTCGGACGCGGGCAATGGTACCTATTCAATAGATCCGATGCGACCATTTGGGGATCGAAGAAAATCGCTGTTGATGAGCGACCTCGCGCCCGGTGAGATCGAACAAGCTGGTGAGAACGCCGGTAGATGCCATCGATTTTTCCCTCCAATGCTTCAGATGCGGCGTACGAGGCGCGCGAAATGCCGAGCACTGGGCTTCAGCGTCCGGACGAACGTATCGTGGTTGACGGCCACCAGCCCGAAATGCTGGCCATACCCCTGTGTCCATTCGAAATTGTCGAGCAGCGACCAGTAGATATAACTTCTGACGTTGATGCCTTCCTCCAGGCACCGTTCGACCTCGGCAACACTGGCATCCAGCCAGGCGATGCGACGCGTGTCATCGTCGGTGCCGATCCCACTTTCGGTCACGAAAATGGGCTTGCTGGTCTTGCGCGCAGCCAGACGGATCACCTTTCCCAGAACCTGGGGATAGTATTCGTATCCCGCGGCGGTCAATTCCGCGCCTGGCGGTGGCAACACGAGACCTTTCGAGTCGAACCGAAAGCGGGTGTAGGCCTGCACGCCGACAAAGTCGCTTGCATTCACCGCGTTCCACCAGTCGCCATAGAGCACGGCCTCCATCTGTGGTGCGATGCTTTCGTCGCCGACCGCTTCGATGGCTTGCGTCGTCAGGGTGACGCCGACGGGAAAATCGCCAGGGCCCGCCTTGATCGCCTGGTATGCCTTCGCCTGTGCCTCGAGCAGGTGAGCATCGATGAGGTCCGGATCAGTAAACAGAATGGAGGAAAACTTCGACGCGCTGGTCACGCGCGCGGCGGCGGCGATCATCGCCCTCCGTCTGGCCACGTACTCGGGCGTGGCGATCGTCCGCAGAATTTTGACGAGCAGGTGTATGTTTGCTTCATTGAACGGAGAGGCCATGCCAATCTGGTCACCCAGTGAGCGCGTAGCGCGCTCACAGTAGCGCGCGAACAGGTCGGGGCTGTCCGGCACTTCCCAACCGCCACGCATGGCAAACCAGCGCGGCACGGTGAAGTGGTTGTACGTAACGATCGGCAAAAGGCCATGTGCACGGCATGAGGCAAGCACCTTGACATAGTGGTCCAGCTCGGCCTGCGAGAACCTGCCCGGCTCTGGCTCTATCCTCGCCCACTCGATGCCGAACCGGTAACAGCTCAGCCCGAGCGATCGTGCGATCGAAAAGTCCTGCTCGTAGCGGTGATAGCTGTCACAGGCGTCACCCGATGGCTCCTTGTAGACGGTCTCCGGCAGATTCTCGAGCAGCCAACTGTCGGAGTTGACGTCATTGCCCTCGCTCTGGTGTGCCGAGATCGCTGCGCCCCACAGAAAGCCTTTCGGTATCGTACGAGGTGACACTGCGCATCCTGGCGAAATGCACATTGCCGCCGCCAGTGTCCCCAACACGTCCCGGCGCGTCGTCATCATTCCAACACTCTCCCCGGTTCGTCGAAAATCACCCAAGCTCGGCGCGCAAGCGCGCCTTGTCGATCTTTCCGGTCATCGCAAGTGGCATGGCAGGCACGCGCACGATGGCATCGGGCAGCCACCAGCTCGCGACTCTCGCTCGAATCGCATCCAACAGGGCTTCATCGGTGATGTGGGCGCCTCTTCGCGGTTCGATGACCAGTACGGGGCGCTCACCCCACCTGGGGTGCGCCCGCCCCACCACGGCTACCAGCGCTACCTCGGGCAACGCGCCAACAATGGCCTCGATTTCAGCAGGATTGATCCATTCTCCGCCGGACTTGATGAGATCCTTCACCCGTCCGGTAATGCTCAAATTACCCTCCTCATCGATGACGGCGAGGTCTCCCGTGTCGAACCAACCGTCCGCATTGACGGCAGAATGATCATGGCCGAAGTATCGCTCGAGCACGCTTGCCCCGCGCACGCCGAGCCTTCCTTCTCGTCCGCGCGGCAACGGCACCCCTTCGGCATCGGTGACCAGCAGGTCCACGCCCATCGGTGGGCGGCCCGACTGAGAGGATCTACGCACCGCCGCCGTCGCAGGCGTGACAGTGCCTATCGGAGACAACTCGGTCATTCCCCAGCTGGTCTGGACAACAGCCCCCAGACGCCTCTCCAGGCGATCCATCAATGCCTGTGGCATTGGCGCTCCGCCGACCATGATCCGCCCCAACGAGGGGACCTCCGCACCTGTCTGGTCAAGATGATCGACCAGCCCCAACCAAACCGTCGCCACACCAGCGGCCACAGTGACATGCTCGGCATTGATCAAGCTTGCGAGACTGGCTCCATCCTGATGACGGCCTGGCAATACCAGCTTCGCCCCTGCTGCCGGCCCTGCGAAGGGTAAGCCCCATCCGTTGGCATGAAACATGGGCACGGCGACCAACACCGAATCGCGTGCGGTCAGGCCGCTCACGTCCGCCTGAAGCTGGTGAACGGTATGCAGATAGTTCGAGCGGTGGGTGTATGTGACGCCCTTGGGCGCGCCCGTCGTGCCGGACGTGAAGCAAAGTCCCGCTGGAGCGTTCTCGTCGAATCCCCCCCAGGTTGTCGTCACGCCGCGCTCCTCCAGGAGCTCGTCGTATCGCCAGAGGCGGACCCGGCCCCAGCCTGGCAGGGATGCTCGTGCCCCGGGCTCCTCGAGTACCACGACGTGTTCGAGAGTAGGACAGACAGGAATCAGCTTTTCAAGCAACGACGTCAAATCGGAGCTCAGGACGAGCACCCGGTTGGCCGCCTGTTGGATCATGCCAGCGAGATGCGTGTGCGACAGCCGAGGGTTGAGCGTGTGGCAGACGATCCCGACCCCCATGGCACCGTACCAACATTCCATGTGCTCCTGGGTATTCCAAGCCAACACGCCGAGATTGTCGCCCTGTGCGAGGCCGAGCGACAGGAGCGCGCCCGACAGCCGTTGGCTACGATCCCGTAGAGCGGAATACCCTATGCGGGCACTGACTCCGCGGCTGCTGGCCGTCACGACTTCGGTGCGACCGTGCCATTTGGCCGCATGCTCGATGAACCGATCCAGCGTAAGCGCATACGGCTGCATCCCACCAACACGCGAAGCGGTCATCATTGTACCGGATCGCTCTGGCATGCTTGGGCAGGAAGCAGATTGCGATCACGAGCAAGCCGGCGTGCCAGCGCGAGATCAAGGCCAATCGCGACCAGGTAAAAGGGAACCAGGCTATAGAGGGCCAGTTGCAGCGAGTTGGCGGGGTGGGTGGGACGAAGCCAGTCGCTCACAGCGCCGACCCATGTAGGGCCCAGGCCCAGCCCGATCAGGTTCATGATCAGCAGCAACACCGCGCCCGCCAACGTGCGCTGCCGCGCGGACACCGAGTTCTGTACCAAGGTCACCGTCGGTGTCAGATAGAAGTAGTTGAGGAAGGTCGGCACCGCAAGGAAGGCGAGCGCGACCGGCCACGCCGGCTCCCGGACGAAGCCGACGAAGAATGGCATAGCCACTGCGAGTGCGATTCCGGGGAGGAGGCCGTAAGCCTGAGGTGACTGCTGGGCGAAGCGATCGATCAACTTTCCCGACAGGAAGATCCCCGCACTCACGCATACGCCGATGACGAGCGCATACCAGACGGCTATCTGCTGCAGCGTCATGCCTTTCTCGCGCATGAGGAAGAGCGTGGTGAAGCCCAGAGTTGCATAAGTGACGAACTGCGTTGCGCCCGCTGAGAGCGCGACCAGAGTAAGCGTCGGTCGGGAAGTGAACATCCGCAGTGTTGCCCAGAAGCTCGCCGCCTCCTCCGCAAGGATCGTCGCGGGATCAATCCGATCCAACTGCCCATCCGTCGCACCCCGCGCCGGCTCCTTTATGACACCCCATACAGCCCCGGCGGCAATGATCCCTCCGGCACCGAGTATCACGAACGCCAGCCGCCAATCGTACGCCGCGGCAATTTTCGCGCCGAAGGCCACCCCCAATGCCTGGCCGATGGGAGGGCCAAGATTGAAAATTCCCAAGGCCGTGCCGCGGCGACTGGCAGGGAAGTAGTCCGAGATGATCGAATACGATGGCGGCACCCCGCCTGCTTCGCCAATGCCGACACTCATGCGCGCAATGGCGAGTTGCGGATAATTCTGCGCCACACCGCAAGCGGCGGTCGCCGCGCTCCACAGCGCACACGCGACCGTCAGTACGCGGACTCGGTTGCTGCGATCGGCAAGCCACGCAACGGGCACGCCGAGAATGCAGTAGAAGATTGCGAAATAGAGTCCGCCCAGACGCCCGAGCTGGCCGTCGCTGATGCGCAGATCGTCCTGGATCGGCTTTGCCAGAATTGACAGTAGCTGCCGGTCGAGGAAGTTCAGCACATAGGCCAGACACAACAGCGCCAGTATCAGGAAGGCATAGCGTCGGTCGCGCGAGCCGGATTTCTCTATCAATTGCGGATCGGTTGCCATCTCGCCGTGCACCTCCATAGCAACGACGGGCGCCTCTGCCGATGCCACGACCGCACGGCGCCCTCCAGGTCCATCAGGCCTTTCTCTTCTTCTGAGCAGCCGCACGTTGGCAGATAGCTCGAAAGCCAGCGGCCATGAACGGTGCCATATGCTGTTTGATCGAAACGAAGTCCGATGACGAGCAGAGCCCATGCGACAGGTCATCGAGTCGGCCGGTGCGCGCCATGTTATGCGTCATCGCGCCTGAAACGAAGTGATAGCCCCAGAAGATGGTCTCTTCGTCGCAATCCGGCATAGCCTTCTTGAGCAGCTCGATCAGTGCGAGCACGACCGGGTTGAAGTACTTGGTCATCTTCTCAGCGCCCCAGCCGGCGGCGCTGTTTGCTTGTGCGGCGATCTTGCCGAACGCTACCCAATGCTCCTCGTCCTCTATCTGCGTGTTCAGGTCGGTATCGATCCACGCCCGCAAGGCACCTTCGACGGTGACGTTATCGCCCACCTCCTCGGCGTAGCGTCGCATCGCTTCGAGCCGATTGCGCGCGGAGAGTGGCGCACGCCGCGCCCAGACCGCCTCATAGATGCTTTCCTTGCCTTTGAAGTGGTAGTGAATCAGCGTCGAGCTGACGCCAACGCGCGCGGCCACGTCCTTCAACGTGACGCCGTGATAGCCGAACTCCGCAAAAAGCTGTTCAGCGGCATCCAGGATGCGCGTGATCGAGGCTTCGCGGAGGCGAGCTTTGTGATTTCGGGCGCGCGGGCGCGCGGGTACCGGAGTTGCTTTATTGCTGTTGCTCATGCGGCCTAGGCTGCCGACCCACAACATGCGCGTCAACGCCCCTCTGCCGGGCAACCGATGTCCAGCCGCCAACCGCGCCCCTGCTGTCGCAGTCCGGAAATCAGTCCGTCAGCAAAGGCAAATGCGCCGGACTCGAGATCGTGCTCGGCCGACGGACGATCGTCGATGTCGAGATATCCGCGTCGCTCCTCCATGAAGCGCGGCCATCGCGGCGCGCCCGGCGCCTTCGGGATACCGTCCCGTACGAAAGACGTCCAGTAGCTCATCATCGCTTCAGAAAGCTGTGATTCCATGCTTGTGGGCGGAGGACGTGGCCAGTTCGGCCCGAGCGCGGCGGATGCGCCTACCTGGCCGAAGACATACGGTAGCTCGCTGGCGTGGAACGCCGCCAGATCGCGCGCGCGCTCCGCTGGCGTGCTGTGCCGGAAGTAATAGAGATAGGCCGGCTGTCCCGCCGCTGCCTCTCGGCGCACCAGATACTGAGCCGTCCAGCCATACACTCCGTCTCGAATCGCAGCCCTCATGTCAGCTTTCGGATCAACTCCCGGGTACACCGAAAGGAAATCGGACGCTCTGGCCCCAAAGCACCGCTGCACGGCCGCTTCGTAAGCGCGCTGGCTGTCAGGCACCTTCGGCATCAGGAACGGGAGCGATCGGACCTCGCCCTCGTTGAAGCCGGCAAGCACTGGCACTTTCGCCTGTTCCCCGCGAGCGAACGTCTCAGCGAGCTGCCGCTTCAGCACGACGCCGTCGATCACCGGCTCAGGCAACCACCCGGTTGCGAGGCCGGCCTGGAACAAAGCCGCTAGATCGGCCGCACGCAGAGCCGCAGCGTTCGATGCACCGGCGGCCTTTGCCAAAGCCGCCCCCGCAGCCTCAGCGGAAGGCAGGCCGAGCGCATCCTCGTGTAGCGCGCGATAGGACGGCATGTACCCGCTTTGCACGATCGCTCTGATGAAGAGTCCGCGCGCGACCGGGCTCGCAAGCAGCTCGATGACGCTCAGACCGCCGGCCGACTCGCCTGCGATCGTGACCTGCCTGGGATCACCCCCGAACGCGGCGATGTTGTCGCGTACCCAGCGCAGCGCTTCAATCTGGTCGAGGAGTCCGTAGTTGCCTGACAAGCGCTGCGGCGATTCGGCACTCAGCGCCGGATGTGCGAGGTATCCCAGGAGTCCGAGCCGGTAGTTGATCGAGACAAAAACGATGCCCTTCTGAGCGATCTTGACTCCATCGTACATAGGCTCGGAGCTGCTGCCTCCCAACAACGCGCCACCGTGGATCCAAACCATGACTGGCAGCTTTCGCGCGCCGGCCGGCGTCCAGACATTCAGGGTCAGACAATCCTCGCCAAGCGATGCCATGCCCCCTGAGTAGAGGCCAGCAGGCTGTTGAGGAGGCTGCAGACAGGCGTGCCCGAACTCCCGCGCATCGCGCACACCGTCCCAAGCGGACGCGGGAACCGGCGGCCTCCAGCGGAGCTCGCCTGTCGGTGGCTTGGCATAGGGAATGCCTTTGTAGGCAGCCACTCGCGTGTTCGCGTCGTCGGTCCCCTGCAGTATGCCTGTCGTGACACGGACCTGCGGCCGCGGCTCATTCGCGCCGGAGTTACTCACGCCGAAGGCATGCCCCGGCGCCATCGCAACGGCCAGGCACAAGGATGCGAGAGCGGGCCTCATGGGTGAGATCTCTAAAATTGGTAGCCGATCCGCACGCCAAACGTCCTCGGCCGCAGGATCGCGTAGCGACTGTCAACGAACGCTTCAGGATGGACGTACACGACGGCTCGGCTATTACCAACATTCTCGACGTATAAGGTTGTCGTCGTTTTGCCAATTCCTAATCCAGTTTGCAGGTTGACGTCCGTATACGTGTCAGTGTGAGCGTATAGCGGGCTGGGCGTTCCGAGCGTGCCGGGTATGTTTGGAAAGCCGTCAGGAAATGAGCCCACATGCTCCAGCTGGAAGCTGCTGAAGCCGCTGATGTCATGGGACAGAGGGTACTCGTATATGCCGTAAAACGACCCCTGCAGGTGCGGCGATGCCAGCCGCGCGCCCTTTACCGCCCCGGAAATCACAGCTTCCTCCGCGGAGAGCTCGGTTACCCTGGCATCGTTCAGCGAGCCATTGAGCCCCAGCTCGAGGCCGCGGGCCGGCCTGACGGTGATCTCGGCCTCCAGTCCCTTGCTGAGTGCACGCCCGACATTGGTCGCGAACTGTATCGAGTCGGAAGAACGGTTCGCCTGAACCTGGATGTTTCGCCAATCGATATAGTACACGGCAAGATTTGCCGTGAGCCTCCCATCGAGCCAGCCCCCCTTCAGGCCGATCTCGTAGTTGGTGAGATTGTCAGAGCCTGCCCCGGCAGGAATGACGATGTCCTTGGGGTTGACCGTGCTGACGCTGCCTGCGAACGAGTTGTAGACCGGCGTACGGTAGCCGGTAGACACGGTGACGTATTCCGTGAGGCTCCGTGTTGGCTCGTAGGTGATACTCGCTTTCCACGACGCCTTCCCCGCCGATGGAAAGTGCGCCGTCGTTGCAGCGACCGGAGCGAGCACGAGCGGACCGGCAATACCGGACAGCGCATACACGAAATATCTCGAGTTGGTGCCCGCAAAGCTATCCTGCGTTCCACCATATCTACCGTAGCGGAGGCCACCGGTGACAGAGAGCTTGCCGGTGAGATGATAGGTAAGGTCGCCGAAGCCGGCGAGCTCGTAAGTGCGCGTATCGCTCGGGAAGGTGCTGAATGTGGCATCGGCCGGCAGCCCGGTAATGCCACGAGCGGCGAGGAATTGCGGACTCGATTGTTCCGAGCCCCTCAAGTTGGAGTCACGGTGCAGATAGAAGCTCCCCACCACCCAATCGAACCGGGTGCCCGGGTTGGAGACGAGCCGGGTCTCCTGGACGAACGTTCTCGTCTGGAACCAGTCGAGCAGGTAGAACGGAATGGCATCGGCGAACGTACCGGCGAGATCCACGTCGAAGCGATTGTCGGAAACCGAGTAGGTCGACGAGCTGGTCAGGTCTGCGCCATCAAACTTGTAAGCCAGGGTCGCATTGTAGATCTGCGTTATCGAGGTATAGAGATCGGGGGTGGTGGAGTAACGCTTGCGGTCCCCGAGCCGGGGATTTATCAGCGAAGCGTCCTTGGGATCGCTGTCCTCGTACGAGCCCAGCAGCCGCATGCTGAACCGATCGGTCGGCTCCCATAGCAGGACTGCTCGTCCACCCTGGTCCAACAGCGAGTTGGCGTTCTTGACACCCGTGCCGACGTTATCGATATAGCCATCTTCGTTCCGGTAAAAGCCGATCACGCGCAGCCCGAGCTCGTGCGTGACCAGCGGAATGTTGACCATGCCGTCGTAGCGCTGGCGGATGCCGCCACCGTCCGGCGTTTCTCCGACATCGGCGAGAGCGGAGGCGTCGTAGCGCACAAGGTCGGGACTGTGTGTCAGGATGCGCAGAGCGCCCGACAGCGAGCCCGATCCAAACAGCGTACCCTGCGGACCGCGCAGGAATTCGACCCGCTCGACGTCGTACAGATTCGGATTGAGCGTTACCGTGTTGCCGATGGTGCTGATCGGCAAATCATCGAGATAAATGGTGGTCGTGGTCTGCAACCCGGCACTATAGCCATTGGTCGAGATACCACGGGCGGTGAGGCGGAAATTGTTGTCGCTGCCATCATTGAGTACGGCACCCGGGGTCTCGCGCGCAATCCCCTCGAAACCGACGATGCCTTTCTGCGTCAGCTCGTCCTGCGAAATGACGGTAACGCTCAGCGGTACGTCCTGGAGGCGTTCGCTACGGCGGGTTGCCGTGACCACGACCTCGTTGAGAACAGCCGGACCGTCGGTCGCGATAGCAGCGTCTTCTCGGCCCGCCGCAACCGATGAACTGGTAGCGGCAGTCGGCGCGGGAGCGGTATCCGCTGCAGCTGAAGCCGCCGCGACATTCAGCGCAACGAGCGCCAACGTGTAAGCAAAGCAATTCATCCCCCTCCCCCTTTCGCTGCCGCGTCTTCCTGACGCTGTTTGCGCGAAGTAAGCGAGACGACCGCTCGCCATGACTAATAAATGTACACTGACTGACGAGTAAGTCAATATTACAGCTGGCGGCAGGCGGCTACGTCACGGAAGGAAAAACGGGCTCTGGTAGCATGCGCCCTCGGCGCTCCATCTCAGCAAGAGCGCACAATGCGGGGACGGGGTGATGGGACGTGGTAAGCGGAAGAGCGCGAGCTTGCGAGGCTGGATGCTGGTCTCCGCGACCGGCAGGTCGGTTTTCCAGCCCGCAGGCGTGCTCGTGCTTGTCTATGCGTTGCTGAGCCTGGCCGGCTGCTCGTTGGTCACTGTGAAGAGCCCCGAGAAACCTCTCTCGGCACGGGACCTGAATGCACGCATCCTCACACATGAGTTCGCCGCGCGGTTCATCTTTGCGGTGGAACAGACCGCGGATGAGATTGCCGCCCATACCGACGACCCGCGCATAGAGTTGAATACGCTCCGATGGAAGATCGCGGCGGCGAGCGCCAGCGATCGGGCTGCGAGTCAGATGGCGCCTGTGTTGGGACTGTTGGACACCTGGGCACTGGCGATGCAGATGCGCGAATATCTCGACAGCGGCCAGGGAAGCTCGCTATTCGGTCTGCAGCAGCCAAGAGCCGTGAAGGTGGCGACGGATCTGGCCAACGAGGCGGAAGGGATCGCTCGGACTCTCGGCCCACCACGGGAATTCCAGCGTGAGCTACGATTCGTCCACGGCTATGCCATCGCGCACCCCATCGAAAGCCTCGATTTCGCGCGCGCCTCGGTCGTGGATCTGTGGGCACAGGAGACCGGTACGGAGACCAAGCTGATCGACACGTTGGGTACGGTGCCCGAGGCCATGGCGCAGACGAGTGACCTCATGCGGATGTACGGGGATACGGTGCCTTCGCAAATGCTGTGGCGGGCGCAGCTCGCTGCGCAAAAGTCCGGCATCGGCAGCAAGGAAGTCCAAGCAGCCCTGCAGCGATTGGATGAGCGTCTGGCCCGACTGACTGCGATGGCAGACGCGACACCCGAGGTGATCAACGGCGTAGTGCGGGATGTCCGCAGCCGACTCGATAGCTCCTGGGTGCAAACGCTGGAGACAATCCGGAGCGAAAGGATCGCACTTGCCGCCGCCGTGAACGAGGAACGGGTGGCGGCCATGAAGGACGTGGACGCGCAACGGCAGGCCCTTGCAGCCGACGCAGCTCGGATTTCCAGTCAAGTGATCAGCGATACCGGCACCCAGGTACGGCGCCTCATGCGTGAAGCACTGTCGCTCATCATCGTGTTGGCAATAGTCGTACTCGGATTGCCGTTTACGGCGGGTTATCTTGTCGGCCGCGCACGCCGCGGCACCTGACTTTGCGAGTGGCATAAAACGATGGATTCACAATCACCCGACACCCCTGACCGCCACAAGCGCCATCATTCATTGCGCATCCCATTGAAGATCACCGGAGTGTCCTGGCGGGAGCTCGCCCAGACCGTCGGACCCGCCGTGCTGTTGTGCGTGGCTCTTGTCTGGGGAGCGTTGCACTTCGTCAACTCCGCTCCGCCTCGAACAATCACCATCAGTGCAGGTCCCGAGGGCAGCACCTTCGAGGCCAATGCCGAGCGCTATCGCAAGATACTGGCGCGCAACGGAGTCACCCTCAAGATCCTCCAGTCCCAGGGCTCCATCGACAACCTGCACCGGATGGCGGACCCCAAGTCGAAAGTGGATGTTGCATTGGTGGTCTCAGGCCTTTCGATCAGTGACGATACGAGCCACCTCGAGTCGCTCGGGAGCATGTTCTATCAGCCTCTCACGATCTTCTACCGCAGCCCGAAGCCGATCACACGCCTGTCGGAGCTGCAGGGACACACGATTTCCATCGGGCCGGAGGGCACCGCCACGCGATTCATTGCGCTGGCGATGCTGAAGGCGAACGAGATCGAGCCGGGCGGCCCGACAAAGTTTCTCGACCTCGAGGGTGAGCCAGCCCGCAATGCGCTGCTGCACAGGCAGGCCGATGCGATCTTCCTGAGCGGCGATTCATCCCCGCCGGCCACGATCCGGGAGATGCTGCACGCTGAGGGCATCCGTCTGTTCGACTTCGAGCAGGCGAACGCCTATGTGCGCCGCTTCCCGTATCTCAACAAGCTCCAGGTGCCCGCCGGCGCATTCGACCTGGGTGAGAATCTGCCGCCAACGGACATCAGCCTCATGGCGCCAAGCGTTGAGCTGGTGGCACGTTCCAACCTGCACCCTGCAATCTGCGATCTGCTCATCGAGGCTGCTTACGAAGTGCACAACCACGCCTCGGTGCTACAGCAGGCCGGTCAATTCCCAACACCCCAGATGCATACGTTTCCCCTCAGCGCCGAGGCCGCGCGCTACTATAAGTCAGGCGACAGAAGCTTCACTTACCGCTATCTGCCTTTCTGGCTCGCAAGCCTGCTCAACCGGGCCATCGTCGTGCTCGTGCCGATACTGGTGGTCGTGATTCCCAGCTTGAAGTATTTGCCGCTGTTGTACCGCTGGCGGATCAGCTCGCAGATCTACAAGCGTTACGGAGAGCTCATGGCGCTGGAGCGCGAGACCTTGCGGCCGCTGTCCGAAAGCCGGCGCAGCGAGCTCCTCGAGCGGCTCCAGGAAATCGAGAAGGCCGTCATCAAGCGCAGGATCCCGGGCTCACACGCGGAACAGCTCTATCTCCTGCGGCAACATATCGGATTTGTACGGGAGAACCTTACCCGCAACGTTCGGGCCGTCGAGCCCGCCGAGGCCTGAATCCCGTCGGGCGCGCGACCGCCGAGACCAGCATCTACCGGGCTCGTTCGGCTCGGCTCTTGAGGCCGTCAGCTTCCATCTGAGCATAACGCTCGGTCAGGCGGCCAGCGAGAAGTCGGACCAGGCCACTCAAGGCGCCTTCAAACCTGACACTATGTGTCGCCAGGCAGCCCTTGTCCGACGGCTCGAGCAGATGGTCGGCGATCACTCTGACACCGACGTTCACCGACTGCCATTCGAAGCGCCGCCGCGGCTCCCAGACCGTGATCTCCCAGACCGCGGGTCGCAACCGCGGCTGGCGGATGAGTGCGCGCCTTCCTACTCCGAGAGGGGGCGCCGTGAGGACGTCAATGCGCTCGATCGAGCTCGTCCATTCGGGCCAACGCTGAACGTCGGCCAGCACGGCCCAGACATGGTCGACTGGCGCGTCGATATGACGCTCGAGGCGAAACTCGTGCACTCGCGTACTGTTCCTGTTGCAGAATGCTGAGTGGATACTATGCGCTCTCGGCAGAATAATGTGCTCGAAAACACGGGAACTCAAGGCGTGACCCACGAACGCACGCGCGCACCCGGAGTCCGTCTATTGGGAGGCGGTCATCACGGTACGGCATTGTTTTGCCTATATGACGACCACTTTGAAAGTCTGGCCGAGCAGTTGCCTGCGCACCTCGCTATCAGGCCCAAGCTTGGCAGTCGATGGTAGAAACGTTCCTCCAGCTCGTCATCGCCGTCACACAGTCAGAGCTCGAACCTTCTGGAGTCCAGACGTTCGAGGCAAGCGCGATCCGCAGACCGTTTGGGTTCGGGACGCGACCTGCCATCCGGAACATCCGGCTCTGGAAGGTCCGGCACTCTGTTTGCTCTGACGGAAGGGCCTGGAAATACGAGTCCTCACCCGATCCTGTGGATTCGAACAGAGGAGATCACTCATGAAGCCGTCGATCGCGTTCACGTTCACGCTCGCCGCCGTGCTCTCCAGCGGTGCATTTGCCCAGCAACGATCCCCAACTTACACTCCACCGCCGACCGGCACTCAGGCTCCAGCCAACACTCAGCAGCCTCCGGCCAACGCGGACATGCAACAAACACAACCGTCAGCGGCCCAGGCAGCTCAGCTCGGGGCCATATTCGACAAGCTGAACGTGAGTCATACCGGCAAAATGACCAAGGCTGAAGCACAAGCACATCCGACCGTCGCCGCGAATTTCGATGCAGCCGACACGAACCACGATGGTGTCCTGACGAAGGATGAATTTGTAGCCGCGTTCAAACCCGCGCAATAACGACTTGTCCGAGTGACACGACGCGCGGATCGATTGCCGAAGATCCGCGCGTCGGGAGATATGTTTTGAACGGCTCTACGAAGCCGCGCACTCTCAAGCGATCAGGCTGACGGCCGCGGTACCCGTCAGCAAAGTCGCATGACCTAAGGCGTCGATCCGCCACCCCGGAAGTTGGACTGCAGCAGGTGCGTCAATGTATGCACATACCGCAGCTTGCCGTTCTCCACGCGGAATAGATGGCTGTCCGGCGCCCCGCTTCCGCCGCCAGGACCTCCAGCGCCGAACGTACAGTACACCTGGACCGTACCGAGCACCTCGTCCACGATGAACCGACGGTTGGCGATGTTGACCCCGCCCGGAACTCCAACTTCACAGCTATCCGATGGGGAACCCTTGCCCGTATAGGCCCCGCCCTCCAGGCGCACACAAGGAAAACCCCACGGCACCAGGTCAATCCTCTTCTCGAGGAAAGCGTCCAGGTATGCGTTTGCCGCAGCCACCAGCGTGCCGCGCGAATCCCGCTTGTCCGCGGGAATCGGGTCCCACTTTTCCGTCGAGGAATACTTCAGGTACGCGTCGGCGTTGAACAGCCAATAGCCGGTCGTCGTCCAGAGAATCTCAATCTCGGCGATCTTGTCGTGATTCACGCGCAGTCGCGTGCCGAAGACATACGGCGCCGCCTTGTCGGTGACAATGACCTCGGTAAAGGTTTGACAGCTGTCAGTATCGAAGATGCTTCGATGATGGTCTATCTTCAGAGGCTTGCTGATGAAGCCCGTTTGCATGTCAGCGGCGGCCACGTTCTCCCAATAGCCGACGCCCTTGGCCAAGGGCAGGTTGGCGATATCACCCTTGCTCTGAGCGGCGATGTAGAGATCGACCGCCTGCTGCAACCCTCCTCGCGTGCATGACACCTCCGCCTCGCTGAGACCAGGCGCGAGCAACACGCCGAGCGCGAAACAAAGTCCTGCGAAACTGATGCGCAACATAGAATGCTCCCCCTGTTGACAATGGATCATTTGAACCGGCGCTTCGAGTTTATGTCCACCGCCGGAGTCCACCCTGGTGCCCACCATTTGTGGCACTGACCAACAGGCGGGCGTTCGTCCGCCATCGCCAGGCGTAAGATGGGTCAATCCACGTGGAACAACGACGGCGACGGTCAGGGGGATCTCCGATGACGCGCATCCGCGACCTGGGTATGGGCTTGCTGCTGTTCTCTACAATCATCGCCTGCTGCATCGTGCAGAAAAGAGCCATAGCCTCGGATGGCTCCGGTTCCGCCGCCGACGTCAGCACCCAGCGTCTGTTGAAAGCCGCCAACGAGCCGGGCCAATGGATGACGTACGGAGGCACCTACTCTGAACAACGCTTCAGTCCGCTGAAAAAGATTGACTCCAACAACGTGGGCAAGCTCGGCCTCGCCTGGTTCGCCGACTATGAAACCAACCAGAACCAACATGGCTCCCCCTTGTACATCGACGGCGTCATCTATGTCTCGACGGCGCGCAACGTCGTATATGCCTTCGACGCGAAGAGCGGCAAGCAGCTCTGGAAGTACAATCCGATGATCCATGGAGAGCGGCTGCGCTACAACGTGGGCCTCGTGAACCGAGGCATCGCAGCGTGGCAGGGCAAGATCATCATGGGGACGCTCGATGCCCGCCTGGTTGCGATCGACGCGAAGACCGGCAAGGAGGCCTGGTCGACCGACACGGTTCCAGAAAGCCTCGGCCTGGGCGAGATGGGCAAACATTACGCAATCACCATGGCCCCGCGCGTTGCGAAGGGCAAGGTGTTCATTGGCGCCTCTGGCGGCGAATTCGGTGTTCGCGGTTGGATCGCGGCCTTCGACGCCGCAACGGGCAAGGAGGCCTGGCGGTTCTGGACTGTGCCAGGCGACCCCGCAAAAGGCTTCGAGAGCAAGGCGCTGGCAATGGCCGCGAAGACCTGGAGCGGTGAGTGGTGGAAGGTCTCCGGTGGCGGCGGCACAGTCTGGGATGCAGCCGTCTACGATCCAGCCACTGATCTGCTCTATTTCGGTACCGGTAATGCTACACCGTGGAATGCGCGCGTGCGTGAGCCCAAGCTCGATGACGACTTGTTTGCCGCGTCGATTGTCGCGGTGAGACCCGACACCGGCGAGTACGTATGGCATTATCAGGAGACTCCAGGTGACGCCTGGGATTACGACGCAGTCAGTCCGATGATGACTGCCGATCTCACCATCCGTGGCCAGAAGAAGCACGTCATCCTGCAACCGTCGAAAAACGGGTTTTTCTATGTGCTCGAGGCGGCGACTGGCAAGCTGCTGAGCGCCGATCCGTTCACCGAAGTGAACTGGGCCACTGGCGTAAACATGGAGACTGGACGGCCGGACGTCGTGCCGGCCGCTCGTTACGAGAAGGAGCCCTGGAATCTCGCCCCAGGCGTGCAAGGCGGCCATAGCTGGCATCCGAATGCCTTCAGCCCGGAAACCGGGTTGATCTACATCCCCACCTGGGAGGCTTATTTCATGATGGCCAGCCCCGAGGCCGGCAGCCCGCCCGCAGCCGCCAGCGGATTTACCCTAGGCATCGACATGGGCGCCAAGGTGGATCCGGGCAAGCTCCAGCCGTACGATCGAAACGGAGTCATTGGCCGGCTGAAGGCATGGGACCCGGTCGCGCGCCGGGCGGTTTGGGAAAGCGAGCCGTATGCATACCCACTCTCGACCAGCGGCGTGCTCGCCACCGGGGGCAACCTCGTCTTCATGGGAAATGGTGTTGGGAAGGTGCTGAGCGCCTACGAGGCGAAGACCGGCAAAAAGCTCTGGAGTTTCGATGCGAAGACGGCAGTGTTTGCCGCACCTATCACTTACATGCTTGATGGCGTGCAGTACGTAGCGGCGAGTGTCGGTGGTGTGGCACAAGGCGGTTACTTCGCTCCCACCCATGCGCGTATGTTGGTATTCGCGCTGGGTGGCAAACGTGTGCTGCCCGAACCAGAGCCCTACACGCCCCCTCCGCTCAATCCTCCTCCCTCGACAGCCTCGGCCGACGTCATCGCGCACGGCGGCGAGTTGTACTCGCAATACTGCTCAGTGTGCCACGGAGCGAACGGTATTCAGGCGCGCACGAGCTTCCCGAACCTCACCGTCACGCCCTTGCTATGGACTCAGGAAGGTTTCAACCATGTGGTGCTGCAGGGAGGACGGGCGGACAAAGGGATGGGGTCCTTCGGCAAGGACTTGAAGCCAGAAGACGCGGTCGCCGTGCGTGAATACCTGATCTCGCGCGCCAACATGCTCAAAGCCACGGCGGCCGCCCCTCCGGGGACCTCCGCTCCGGGTCAGGCGACCGGACACGCCGCGAACTAAACGAGCTGACGCGGCTTGAAAATATCAGCGAACGCGCTGACTCGCTCCGCATCGAGACGCCGGACAACGGGTGCCGGGTCATCAAGGTTCCATAGCTTGCCGCCGAGCACGACGATGTCCCAATACTGGTCACGCCAGTCGGTGAATTCTTTCGTCCGAAGAAATGACTCAGGAAGGGATGGGACATAAGCCCCATCCTTGTACGGACAACCGGCCATGCGCGCGATCACCATCACTTCGTGGTAGCTATGCATGCCGCCACCAACGAGGTAGCCCACGATGGCGAGCACGTACTGCTGTAGCAACTGTGTGTCCAGGTTGCCGAACAGCTGCGCCGCCTGTAGCAGCGTACCGGTCGAGCCGGACGGTCCTGCTCCGAAAATGAGGTTGCGTTGCTGGATGTCGAGGGTGCTCTGGGGAATATTCGCGGACGTGGGCATCCAACGGTCGACGCCTCGCTCTCTCTCCTGGTAGGTGTCTCTGCTTGGATCGCCGCCGGGAAGCAAACCGGGTGCCTTGGTCGGACCCGGCGCGTTCGGGCGCGTGGTACGGCCGCGCAACCTCTCGGCCTCGTCAGCCAATTTCTTCTTCTGCTCGGGGGAGTCGCTTTCCTTGGGCGCCGTTCCGAACATATATGCCGGGCGCACCTGGTTGCCGACGAGATTGAACGTTGCTACTTGCGAGTCGGTGCCTTTGAGCTTGGCAAAGATGACCCGGCCCATGAAGTCATGAAGCGCCAGCACGGAAGGCAGCGAGCCGGTGGTCAGTGTCTTCACGAACGTCGTGTACAGAGCCGAGTCGAGTGCTGGCTTGTCCTCGGGCTGCCCCAGGCGGCCGAAGCCGGCTTTCGAGTACATGTATTTGCCCGTGCAAGCGGCGATCTCGGCAACAATCGGCTTGTTGGCACGCAGGCTGCTCGTGATGTAGTTGAGCACGCCGAGACTCACCTTCGTCACCGCGGGCGAGGTAAAGCCGGGGTGGTGAAGCACCAGGTCGCCGAGTGCGGATTGACAGTGAAGCCGCCGAGTCTTGCTGACCGCCGCGGTGCAAGGCGTCATCCCGATTGGGACTGGCTGTTTCGCCGCGGTCTTGTCGTCAGCACAATCAATGAACACAATCTGGCCGACCGAGTTGAGCGCCCAAGGCATCGCGGTGTACGGCACACCGTTTACGGATCGCGTTGTTTTGAGTTTCTGGTCGTATAGTTGAAAGGCCATTCCCGTCCCCCGTGGCTCGGCGAACGGTAGTGTACTCCAGATCACGACTGGCCTCGCCGCGCGGGGCGGGCGATCACCGGACGGACTCTTTTGGGCACTTCGGCGCGGGCGAACCCCGCCAGCTCGTGCCGAGCGGGTAGCTCCGTGCGTGCCCGCTATACGAACTCGATGTTTGAATCCGACAGCGGCAGCGAGCGCACACGCTTGCCGGTGAGCGCGAATACCGCGTTCGCGATCGCCGGCGCAACCAGCGGCACACCGACTTCGCCCATGCCGCCCGGCTTGTCGCCGCCCTGCAGGACGACCACCTTGATTTCCGGCATCTGGTTTATGCGCAGCAACTGGAACTGGTGGAAGTTGCTCTGCTCGACCCGGCCGTCCTTGAGCGTGATCTTGCTGCGCAAGGTGTTGATCAGGCCGGACACCGCACCCGAATGAATCTGCGCGATGACCTGGTCGGGATGAACCACAACGCCAGGGTCGACGACGTAGATCAGCTTTTCCAACTTCAGACCCTTGGGGGACTTGCTCACCTGCGCCACCAGTGCCTGATAGGTCTCGTAGCTCTCCATCATCGCCAGACCGCGCGCCGTGCCGACCGGCAGCTTGCTGCCCCAGCCAGACTCGGTCGCGATGCGCTCGAGTACGGCTTTCTGACGCGGCTGCTTCCCCAGCAAGGCGAGCCGGAACGCGAGCGGATCCTTGCCCGCCTCGTGCGCGAGCTCATCCATGAAACCTTCAATGGCGAATGCGTTGAGCGCATGACTGACTGAACGCCAATAGCCTGAGCGAAGGCCATACTCCTGAATGACCACCCGCTGCATCGCGTTAGGTATGTCGTACGTGAGGTTGACCGAGCCTTCGGTCATGTAAGCATCCAGACCGTTCTTGACAACGCCCGGAAACATACGGTTGGTGATCGATGAGGAGACCATCTTGTAGTCGAACCCGACGAGATTGCCGTTGGCATCCAGTCCACCCGCAAGCGTGTGGTAGCTCGCGGGGCGGTAAAAGTCGTTGCGCGTGTCGTCCTCGCGAGTCCAGATCAACTTCACCGGTTTGCCGGGCACGGCCTTGGCGATTGCCGCGGCCTGGCCGATGAAATCTATATCGAGGCGACGGCCAAATCCCCCGCCGATGAATTGCGGCCAGATGCGTACCCTGGCCGCCTCTACGCCGCTGCGTGCGGCGGCTTCGGCCTGCGCACCTTGTGGGAATTGCGTACTGGCCCAGATATCGCAGCCCTTCTCGCTGACCAACGCCAGGCAGTTCATCGGCTCCAAGGTTGCGTGCGCGAGTAGCTGCAGCTGATATTCCGCTCGCAGGCTTTTCGTAGCCGTCTTGAGTGCCGTGGCGGCATCGCCCGCCTGCTTGACGACAGCGCCCTCCTTCTTTGCACCTTCTCTGAGCGTGGCGTAGATCTTTTCCGTCGTCAACGCCGCGCCAGGTCCGTAATCCCAGGTAATGTGGAGCGCTTCGCGCGCTTTTTTCGCGGTCCAATAGTGATCAGCAACAACAGCAACACCTTCGCCGATATTGACGACAGCGAGCACGCCCTTCATTGCTTTGGCGTTGCCGTCGTCGACGGCCGCGACCTTGCCTCCCAGTACAGGACACTGTTCGAGGGAGGCGTACACCATCCCGGGCTGCGATATATCGAGCCCGAAGGTAGCCTGTCCGCGCGCTTTGGCTGGCGCGTCCAACCGGTGCCGGTGTTTGCCAATCTGAGTGAACTCTGTCGACTCCTTGAGTGCGACTGCCGTCGGCGCGGGCAACCTCGCTGCCGCGTCGGCAAGCTCGCCGTAGCTCAAGCGCTTGCCGCTTTCATGGCTGACGAAGCCGTCCTTCGCGGTACATTCGGTCACCGGGACTTTCCAACGGCTCGCGGCCGCGCTAGTCAGCAATACGCGAGCAGTCGCACCCGCCTCACGCAACTTGGTCCATGCGTCGCGGATGCTGGTGCTGCCACCTGTGATCTGGCCCCCCAGCATGGCGTTGATATAAACCGGATCGACGGGCGCCTGCTGGATTGCCACTTTCGCGACATCGACGTTCAACTCTTCGGCAACGAGCAACGCGAGCGAAGTGTGTACGTCCTGGCCCATCTCGTTGCGGTGGCAGATCAGCGTGATCTGGTTGTCCGGCGAAATACGTACCCAGGCATTCGCAGAGACCGGCTTGAGATCGGCGGCGAAATTTCCGGCCGGCAGATACAAGCCGACGACCAGGCCCGTGCCAGCGGCAGCGGAGGTCTTCAGAAACTGGCGGCGTGAGGTGGACAGGGGATTTGAGCTCATGACTTTACGCCTTCAGGCTATCAGCCGCGTCATGGATTGCCGCGCGGATGCGCGCGTAGGTGCCGCAGCGGCAGATATTGCCGCTCATCGCACTGTCGATGTCGGCGTCAGTTGGTGTGGGATTTCTGGTCACCAAGGCTGTTGCAGCCAACACCTGGCCCGACTGGCAGTAGCCGCACTGTGGCACATCGAGCTTGTCCCACGCGGCCTGCACCGCTGCGCCTGCCTTCGTGCCAGAGATACCTTCAATCGTCGTGATCTTCTTACCGCCGAGACTCGCGACAGGAATCACACATGAGCGCGCCGGCTCGCCGTCGAGGTGCACCGTACAGGCACCGCACAGTCCCATGCCACAACCGAATTTGGTGCCGGTCATGCTGAGGTGGTCACGCAGCACCCACAAAAGCGGCGTATCGGGTGCGGCTTCGACCTCGACAAGCTTCCCGTTGACCGAAAGTTTGGTTACCACTGGGCGGTCGTTCGTCATGGATGAATACTCCGGATCGACGCGCCAGGACGTACAGGAAGGCGCTTCCTTGCGCGGTTGACCAATCCTATTCCATTTCGATTGGCCTTTCGCGGGCTTCAGCTGATCAGCGAGTTCCCTGAGGTGCCGGATGCCCTCAATCGGAACTCTCATCCCATGGATCGACCACGTCGATTCCGCAACCTTCGAAATCCTTCGTGTTGCGAGTGGCTAGAGTCGCACCGTGAGAACGGGTGATCGCGGCGATGCTGGCATCGAACTGGCTGATCGGGCGGCCAGCCGACCGGCGGGACGCGCCAATCTCCGCATACCAGGCAGCAGCCTCGGGGTCGAAACTCAACACCCGTCCCTGAAAGTCCTCTTCGAAGATTGCGCTCGCCGCGTCCCATAGCTTGCGGCGGCGCTGTCCGTCCGGCAGCAGGCGGATTCCGTAGAGAACCTCACCCTGTGTTACGGCGGTCGTGAAAACCGAATTTCCCGGCTGCTTTTCCAACCAGGCCAATACGCGAGACTCCGGCTCAGGCCGAAGGACCTCAGACACCACGTTGGTGTCGAGGATTATCATCCCTCGAAAGCTGTCAACTCGCGCATCGCTTCCCGAGGCGCGATCTCCAGCTCGAGGCCTCCGAGCGGCTCGATCCGCCTGCGTATCGATTTCACCAGCCCTGTGGTGCGGGATGATGCTGTCGAAAGCGCCACTCGAAGAATGTCGCGCGCCTCATCTTCCATGGAGCGGCCATGCTTGG
Organism: uncultured Steroidobacteraceae bacterium; assembly: GCA_964494895.1. GTDB lineage: Bacteria > Pseudomonadota > Gammaproteobacteria > Steroidobacterales > Steroidobacteraceae > 13-2-20CM-66-19. Next base: position 59,876 of record CAZBTV010000017.1, read on the forward strand.
CTGCTCGCACCCGCAGGCGCGCCTTGAGGCCCTCGTCGAGGTTTCGGATAGTCATGCTGGCCACGGCACACCTCATCAATCAATGATTTTATTTTAAGCATTGATTGCAGACATGGCAAGGGCGAGTCGCCCGCGCCTCCCAGGCCAGCAGCCGCTGCCCGCTGGCGCGGCGCACCTTCTTGTCTCATTTCGCCGCCTGGGCAAGCGAAATGGACGCTCGCCTTCAATACATTGGTTGACTCCATTGAGCGGCTGCACAATGAAGGCTCACGCCCGAGCCGAGGTAGGGGGAATGCGCAAGAGCGGAGCATTGTTCAGACATGCGCTGATGCTGGCCAGCGCCTGGCCGTTGGCCTGGCTGGCGGTCTCTCCCGAGGTCGCGCACGGCCAGCAGGTGGAGAACGCGAGCGCCAGCAAGCAGTTCGACGAGCTGACCCAAGCCTACTGTGTGAAGTGTCACAACAGCACCGACTGGGCGGGAGGCTGGGCTCTGGATACCGTGGATCTGAGTCGTCCCAGCGAAGAACCAGAGCTGTGGGAAAAGGCGATCAACAAGCTCCGCGGCGGGCTCATGCCACCCGCGGGACAGAAACAGCCGGCCCAGGCCAATGTCGACGCCTTCATCGGGTATCTGGAGAGCTCGATCGATGGAGCGGCCAAAAGCCAACTGGTCGGCCATGTCCCGATCCAGCGTCTCAACCGAGCCGAATTCGCGGCATCAGTGAAACAGCTGGTCGGGGTCGAGGTCGATCCCAAGCAGGTTCTGCCGACAGACATCGCGGTCGAGGGATTCACCAACATCGCCGGTGCCCTCGGGATCTCACCGTCCTTCATGGAACAGTATCTCTCTGCGGCACGCCGGGTAGCCCGGCTTGCGGTCGGCGAGCCAGCGCCGAAAGTGGCCAGCGTCTTCTCCGGAGGCGGAGGGGGCGGCGGCGGGCAAGCCGGGCCGGGCTCGCCCAATCAGCTCAACCATAAGGATGGGTACCCCCTGGGCACGCGCGGAGGCGTGAGTTTTACGCACGTGTTCCCTGCAGATGGGGAATATCGCTTCAACTTCCAGGACGGAGACAGTATCGATGCCGGTCTGTATCCGCGCGGTATGGAGACCACGGCGACGCTTGTCATCCTCGTTGATGGCACGGAAGTGGCTCGCAGGGAAATCGGGGGACCGGAAGACCTCACCCTTGCCGACCGCGACGGACCCAAGGGCCGCTCGGCAATCGTCGCCAAAGTGTCGGGCATCCCGGCCCAGATCACAGCGGGCCCACACACGGTGACGGCCACCTTCATCGAACGATCCTGGGCCGAAAGCAACGACCCGACCGGCAGCGGCAGGGCCTTCGGCATCGGCATGCCGATCATCCGGGACGGCATCCAGGTAGTGGGACCCTACTCGCCGCACGGGCGGTCCTCGAACGAGAGCCGGGCCAAGATCTTCATCTGCCAGCCCAAGAACGAAGCAGAGGAGCGGCCGTGTGCAGAGCGCATCACGCGACACCTGGCGACAGAAGCATTCCGCCGTCCCGTGAGCGATGCCGATGTGCGCTTGCTGATGAGGTTCTACGACACCGGTCGCGCGGAGCCAGGCGGCTTCGAGTCCGGGGTGACCGAGCTGATCACGGCGATCCTGTCGAGCCCCGACTTCCTCTATCGCGCCATTGCGACGGCTCCAACTCCCAGTGAATCACGCCCGCTGAATGATCTGGAGCTTGCTTCGCGACTGTCGTTCTTTCTATGGAGCGAGGGGCCGGACGAGCAGTTGATCGATCTGGCTACCCAGAAACGGCTTTCCGATCCCACGGTGATGACCGCTCAGGTGGAGCGGATGCTCAAGGATCCACGCGCCCAGGCGCTGGTCGAGAATTTCGCCCTTTCCTGGCTGAACCTCAACACACTGGAACAGGTGGAGCCCGACGACAAGGCATTCACTGCCGAGATGCGGCAGAATTTCGCAACCGAGATCCGGCTCTTCCTGGCCAGCGTGCTGCTCGAGAATCGCAGCGTGCTCGACCTGCTCAACGCGGATTGGACCTTTGTGAACGAATCGCTCGCCCGGCAGTACGACATCCCGGGCGTGCACGGCCCGCAATTCCGGCGCGTAACGCTCACGAATGAGAATCGCTGGGGATTGCTGGGAAAAGGGGCTATGCAGCTGCGAACCTCCTACGGCGACCGCACCTCGCCAGTGCTTCGTGGCGCCTGGGTGCTTGACCGGATCATGGGCACCCCACCCGCTCCACCGCCACCCGGCGTGAACACAGATCTGTCCGTGCACCTGGGTGATGCACCAAAAACGGTGCGCGCCCGGCTGGAGTTACACCGCACGAATCCTACCTGTCAGGCGTGTCACGGCGTGATCGATCCGCCGGGCCTGGCGCTGGAAAACTTCGATGTGACGGGACGCTGGCGAGACGTCGATCCAGCCGCGAAAGCCCCAATAGATCCAACATCGATGCTGAAGGATGGAACCGTGCTACATGGCCCTGCGGACTTGCGTCGCTACGTGACATCGCGTCATCCTGACCAGTTCCCAACAACCGTTGCCAAGCGTTTGATGATGTACGCGCTCAACCGCGAGATCGAATACTACGATATGCCCGAGGTCCGGAAGATCGTGCACGAGGCTGCCACGAGCAACTACACGTTTGGCTCGATCATCAGGGGCATCGTCAATAGCGACGCCTTCCGTCGCCAGGGGCCCGAGCCGGCCAAAAAGCCCGCGCCGGGGACGAAGGTGGCCTCCAGCGCCACTGGGGCAGCGAAGCAGAGATCGGGGAGTTAGTTGGATCATGGCGAACATCCTGACAAAGAAGCATCTGTCCCGGCGCACGTTCCTGCGCGGCAGCGGCGTGGCATTGGGTCTGCCATTCCTGGATGCCATGGTTCCGGCGGCCACCGCACTGGCCCAGACAGCCGCCGTGCCGAAAACCCGAGCGGGCTTTTTCTACATTCCTCACGGCGCGATCATGAACAACACGCCCTTCGGCAAGGAGGTCGACGCATGGACCTGCAGCGGCAAGGGCGCGGACTTCAAGCTTGGGGCTACCGTTGCCCCACTCGAGCCGTTCAAGAAATACGTCACGACATTCGAGAATCTGGAGAACACTGCCGCGGGCGGCTCCGTGCACACGCTGAATCCGGCGACCTGGCTGTCATGCGTGCGACCGGACACCGCAGCCAAAGGCGCCAGCATGTCGATCACACTCGATCAGGTGATCGCCCAGCAGCTCGGGCAGAAAACCGCGCTGCCCTCACTCGAGATCAGCTCGGAAACCACCATCCAGGTGGCCGCATGCGGGGGTGCCGGTTGTTACTACGCCTCCACCACGTCCTATGCAGGCCCCAACACACCACTGCCGATGGAGTACAACCCGCGCAAGGTGTTCATCCAGCTCATGGGCGAGGGCGACACGGCAGCCGAGCGCGAGGCGCTGTTGCGTAAGAACGCCAGCATCCTCGATATGATCACCGAGCGCGCGAGCTCGTTGCGCAACGAGCTCGGCCCGGGCGACCAGGCGAGACTTTCGGATTATCTCGACACCGTTCGCGAGATCGAAAGGCGGGTGAACATGGCTGGTGCGCGCGACCTCAAAGGCATCAACGTGCCGGATGCGCCGGTGGGCGAGCTCGAGGACTTCGACAAGCAGGTCCGACTGATGTTCGATCTGCTTGCGCTGGCCTATCAAGCGGATCTGACACGCGTCGCCTCGTACGTGATGGTGTCCGAAGGCACCAACCGCACCTATAACTTTGTCGGCGTGCCGGACTCTTTCCACCCGGTGAGCCACCACTCCAACGACCGCGAGCGCATCCGCCGGCTGACCGTCATCCAGCGCTATCACATGGAGCGATTCGCTGACTTCCTGAAAAAGCTGGCCAACGCCAAGGAGGGCGACGGCAGCATCCTCGATCATTCGCTGTTCCTCTACGGCTCGAACATGAGCAACAGCAACCAGCATGACAACTATCCCTTGCCGGAAATTCTGGTTGGCGGTGCCAACGGTGCGCACGTCGGCGGCAAGAACGTCGTGCTGCCCGCACGCACACCGCTGGCCAATCTGCACCTGACGATCCTGAACAAGCTCGGGATCAAGCAGGACAAGTTTGGCAATAGCACCGGCCTCCTGGCCGACGTTTGAAAACGAGCACGCACAGGAACAGGACATGAAGACGGGTGACCGCAGAAGCTTTTTGCAAGCAGGACTGGGCGGGCTCGCAGGGGTGGCGGCGGTGCCCTTCCTTGGCAGCCTCGGGGGTTGCCAACACCACCCCTCCCGTCCGCAGACCGAGCGGCGGGCAAGTGCGCTGACGAGAGAAAAACTTGCCGAGCGCATGACACTCATCAGCGGCGCGCCCGGCAACCTCGTGGCACTGGCCTCGGACGGCGGCCTGTTGCTTGTCGACAGTGGTGCCGCAGATTCAGCACGCGCCGTCAAAGCAAGTCTCGCGGGCGCCAAGGTGCGCACCCTGTTCAACACGCACTATCACGCCGACCAGACGGGTGGGAATGCGCTGTTCGGGACAGAGGGCGCGGCCATCCACGCCCACGTGATAACGCGTCAATGGTTGTCCACCGACTACTACGTGCCATCGGAAGACCGGTGGGTGAAAGCGCTTCCGAAGGCCGCATGGCCCACCTCGACTTTTCGTGAACGAGGCACGATGACGGTGGGACATGAACACGTGGAATACGGCTACCTGCTCGAAGCGCATACGCGCGGCGACATCTATGTGTTCTTCCGTGACTCCAACGTACTCGCCGTGGGCGATGTAGCCTCGCCCTTGCGCGATCCGGTGCTCGACTGGTACGCGGGCGGCTGGCTCGGAGGCCGGGTCGATGCCATGGATGATCTGCTCGCATTGGCCAATGCCGAGACCAGAATCGTCCCCGCCTATGGGCCGGTGATGACGCGTGCCGAACTGCAGGCCGAGCGCGACATGATGCGGCATCTCTACGACCGGACGACGGAGCTGACCGATCACGGGCGTAGCGCGAAAGATATGCTCGAAGCCGGCGTCCTCAAAGAGGTGACCCGGGAGTTCAAAGACCCGTACCGCTTCCTCTACGACGTCAGCAAAGGGCTCTGGGCCCACTACACCAATTTCGGAGGCAACATTGTTTGAGTTGACCATCCGCCGGGGTCGTGCCAAAGCAAGCAGCGCGACGATCGGAACGCTCGCTGCAGTCGGTTTGCTGTCGCTTGCGGCGATGATGTCATTTTCCTATGCAGCATCCGGACAGGAAACGCTTGCCAGCCTCATCCGCTCCGGTAATCGCGAGGCAGTGCTCGCCGCGATCACCTCGCCGGATATCGATGTGAATGCGGCAGAGTCGGACGGATCCACCGCACTGCTGTGGGCCACGTACAAGGTCGATCACGAGCTGGTGCGCGCTCTGCTCAAAGCAGGCGCGAAGGCCAACGTCACCAACAACTACGGCTCGACTCCGCTCGCCGAGGCAGTCAAGCTGGGGGATGTCGAGCTCGTCCGCATGCTGCTGAAGGCTCATGCGGACCCCAACTCACCCAACCAGGACGGTCAGACCGCGCTCATGCTGGCCTCCAGCATCGGTTCTGTGGAAATTGCGAAGCTACTGCTGGCACGCGGCGCGGACGTGAATGCGGTGGAAAACTTCCGTGGCCAGACCGCGCTGATGTGGGCGGCGGCGGAAAACCAGCCAGATGTGGTCGATCTGCTGATTGCTCACCGCGCAGATGTCAAAAGACGCGCGAAGTATGACGACTGGCCGCGCCAGATGACCTCGGAGCCGCGCGCACAGTTCCGCCAGACGGGGGGCCTCACCGCCCTGCTCTACGCAACCCGATCGGGCTGCTATCGCTGCGCGGTCTCCATCGTCAAGGCGGGGGCCGATGTCAATCAACCCAACCCGGACGGCATCACCCCGCTGATCAACGCGATCGACAACCGCAGCTACGACATCGCGATGTTCCTGCTCGATCGGGGCGCGAACCCGAGTGCATGGGATATGACAGGCCGTACTCCGCTTTATGTCGCGGTGGACATGAACTCCTACAGCGGATCGAGTGGCTCCGGCAACGGCGCCTTCCAGGGCTTTGGAGAGCCGCCCAGGGCGCCTCGGCCGCCGAACAAGGCCCACGCCATGGATGTCGTCAACCGGTTGCTCGGGATGGGCGTCGATCCCAACCATGAGCTCACGCGCATGAGGCCCAATGGCAACGGTAGAGGACGCTTCGCGGATTACATGATGCGCGGCGGAACCGGCCCGCTGATGATTGCGGCGCTGAGCTATGACGATGTAGCGATCAAGGCACTGTTGGCCCACGGCGCCGAAGTAGATCTGCCCAACGTGTTCCAGATCACCCCCCTGATGGCTGCTGCAGGCATGAGTGGGTCGAGTCGCGGCGGCGTCGGGAGTGCTCTCGTTCGCGGCACTCAGCACGACGATATTCAGGACCGGGTGATCAGGACGATCGATCTCCTTCTGGATGCCGGAGCAAACATCAACGCGCGGGTTACCAACAGCCATACCCACACGGCCAAGCTCGTCGCCTATGTTCAGGGCCGCGACCACGAAGGGCAGACAGTACTCTTCGCTGCTGCCGAACAGGGATGGGACAAAGTGGTCAAGCATCTGCTCGATCGGGGCGCTGACCCGACAGTCCGCGATGACACCCAGAAAACCGCCCTGGACTACGCCCGTTCACCACCCCGGATCGGCCCGGGAGGGGGATCAGCCGGCGGTGGTGGGCCGGCGGCCGACGCAAGCCGCGCGGCAACTGTGGCGCTTCTCGAAGCGGTGTTGCCAAAGGCCGGGGTCGGTGCGAACGCGGCTCCTGGCAGATAGCATGGTGCAAGGCGCCATGCCTGTCAGTGTAGCCAGTTGCAGACACTCGCAAAGCACGGCTTCGGATGCAGGTTTTTACTGGCTCAAACCGATACACCGCGAAGGATTCCCGCGGTTGGGAGGATTATCTGTCTCTGATTGACGACATACTCCATAACAATGTCAAAACAGCGACTTACTCCTGTTTTCA
>CAZBTV010000018.1:0-66773 GCA_964494895.1 uncultured Steroidobacteraceae bacterium
CCCTTGGGTAAAAACCGCGAAGGCCAGCCGGTGTATCTGGCCGACATCTGGCCCTCCGACAAGGAGGTCCATGACAGTCTGCTCAAAGCCATCGACTCAGACATGTTCCGCAAGAGCTACGAGAGCGTCTTCGCGGGCGACACCAACTGGAGCAGCATCAAGGTCCCAGCCGGCAAGCGCTACACCTGGGACGAAAAATCGACCTACGTCAAAAACCCGCCCTACTTCGAGGGCATGACGATGACCCCACCGCCGCGCGGAGACATCACCAACGCTCGCGCGCTAGCCGTCCTGGGCGACTCCGTCACAACAGACCATATCTCCCCGGCCGGTAACATCTCCAAGACAAGCCCCGCCGCCCGCTATCTCATCGAGCAAGGCGTCCAACCCGCCGACTTCAACTCCTACGGCGCACGCCGTGGCAATCACGAAGTCATGATGCGTGGCACGTTCGCGAACATCCGCCTCCGGAATCTCCTCGTCCCCGGCGTCGAAGGCGGCGTAACCATCCACCTACCGACCGGCGAGCAGCAATCGATCTACGACGCCGCGATGCGCTACAAAAAGGAAGGCACCCCCCTCGTCATCCTCGCCGGCCGCGAATACGGCACCGGCTCCTCCCGCGACTGGGCAGCGAAAGGCACGATGCTACTCGGCGTAAAAGCCGTCATCGCCGAAAGCTTCGAACGCATCCACCGCTCCAACCTGATCGGCATGGGCGTAGCCCCCCTGCAATTCCTCCCTGGCCAAAACGCCCAATCCCTCGGCCTCACCGGCCAGGAGATCTTCTCGATCACCGGCCTCGGCAGCGGCGAGGCTCGAGAGGTGAAAGTCACAGCCCAACCCCCGACCGGCGGCAAGCCCATCGAATTCACCGCCCGCGTCCGCATCGACACCCCCAAGGAGCGCGACTACTACCGCCACGGCGGAATCCTCCAATACGTCCTACGCCAGCTAGCCTCCCAAAAGCCAGCAGCTTGAGGTTTCTGAGGTTTCACACCGCGACTCTCGACGAACGCAGACAGGTCGACGACCGTACCCACGCGGCGCTAATGCGCCGCTGAGGTAAGGGACATAGGTCGAGCGCTTCCCCGGCAGGCACACGCGTATAGGCGCGCAGCCGCGAGCGACAAGATGGGTCGGCTTGGCTCCTTGGAAAATGCTGAGTAATCGCATTGCGTCGCGCGTGACCAACTGCAATCTTGGCACGGCCAACCGGGACGCGACGCTGTGCGATTGCGAGGGTACGCCGGAAAAAATCACGGTCCCCGTGATTTTTTCCGATGCGCATTTTCCCAGGAGCCAGCCCGACCCTCACGCGCATCCCCACGGAAGCCTTCACCGGGCAGCCATTCTTCAGGTCCCGGTACTTGCCTTTCAGGTCCCGATACTTGCCCTTAGGCACCCATACTAGCCTGCAGCCCCCGCTCCACCGCCCCCACCCGAAACGCCCGATTCACCCCCGAAAGCAACGCCAGCAACGACGCCGTAATGATGTTCGGATGCCGCCCAACACCAAAGAAGGCCCTCCCCCCCGGCGAAGAAACCTCCACATAAGCCACCGCCTGCGCACCACTCCCCGTTCCGCACGAGTGCTCGTCATACCCCACAACGTCAATAGGCAACCCAAGCGCCCGCACAGCGGCATCGATCGGCCCCGTCCCGTTTCCGTGGAGGATGACCGGCGCCCCCCCATCCGTGATTTGAAGAGTCATTCGCTCCCGATCAGCGCCGTCTCCCGACGTCGCCAACTGATGTGAGCGATAGATCAAAGGACCCCGTGCGCACAAATATTCCGCTTCGAACAACTCCCACAGCTCACGCGAAGTGAGCTCCTTGCCCGTAGCGTCGGCGGCTGCCTGCACCACCCGGCTGAACTCGATCTGCAGCCGCCGCGGCAGCACCAGTTGGTAGTCACGCTCGAGCAGATAGGCGACACCGCCTTTACCCGACTGACTGTTCACCCGGATGATCGACTCATATGACCGTCCGAGATCGGAAGGATCGATCGGCAGGTAAGGCACTTCCCATGTGCCGCTCGGGTCCATCGCGGCAAGCCCCTTCTTGATCGCATCCTGATGCGAGCCGGAAAACGCCGTGAACACAAGATCTCCCACATAAGGATGTCGCGGGTGGATGGGCAACTGCGTGCAGGCTTCCGCACAGTGGGCGATAGCGTTGATGTTGGAAAAGTCGAGCCGCGGGTCGACCCCCTGGGTGTAGAGGTTCATTGCGAGCGTCACGACATCGACATTGCCGGTGCGCTCGCCGTTGCCGAACAAAGTACCTTCCACTCGCTCCGCACCCGCCATCATGGCGAGCTCAGCCGCAGCCACACCCGTCCCACGGTCGTTATGCGGGTGAACGCTGATGATGACACTGTCCCGTCGGGCGACGTGGCGCGAAAACCATTCGATCTGGTCCGCGTAGACGTTGGGGGTGGCCATCTCGACGGTCGCGGGAAGGTTCAGGATCGTCTTCCGCGACGGTGTCGGGCACCAGACTCCGGTCACCGCGTCACAAATCTCCACCGCGAACTCGAGCTCCGTGCCGGTAAAGCTCTCCGGGCTGTATTGAAACACCCATTCGGTTTCGGGCCGCTCGTCCGCCAGCTTCCTGATGAGCTCCGCACCCCTTACGGCGATCTCGACGATGCCGGCGCGATCCTGCTTGAAAACAACGCGCCGTTGCAGGGCGGATGTTGAGTTATACAGGTGCACGATCGCGCGACGTGCGCCGCGCAAGCTCTCGAACGTGCGCGTGATGAGATCGGCTCGCGCCTGGGTAAGCACCTGCACGGTGATGTCCTCAGGAATCAGCCCTCCTTCGATCAACTCGCGGACAAAGTCATAGTCGGTCTGTGAGGCGGCCGGAAAACCGATCTCGATCTCCTTGAATCCGATCTTCAGAAGCTGCGTGAACATCCGCAGCTTGCGCGCCGCGTCCATGGGCTCGATGAGCGCCTGATTACCATCACGCAGGTCTACGCTGCACCAGACCGGTGGCGCGGTGAGCGTCCGGTTGGGCCAGGTGCGGTCGGGCAGATCGACGGGAGCAAACGGCCGATACTTCTGGGACGGTGTACGTAACATAATGGAAATCTCGCAAGGGGACGGTCGCGCAGATCGGGCCTTCCGGCCACCGGTTCGGGCCCGGCTCGATCACTTTTGAGTCCGGTCTTGTTGGCGCCGACCGTTGGCGCGTGGATTCAGTGCGCCTGGCGGCGCAGAAGCGCGAGCGCAAGCAACAGCGGCGAGAGAGCGCTGTTGAGCGGAATGGAGCGGGAGTTCCGAAGGGAGACCATGACCGCACCCTATCATTGCAACGTCACTGGTACAAGCGGCCCATGCTAAGAGCAACGGCGGCTGCGCTATGCTGTGAGGAAAGCTGGGCAGGACAGCCGGGGTCGCCCCTTGTGATGGCGATCATTACTCGGGCAGATTCCTGGGCGGGAAACAAAAAAGGGGGAATGCCGAATGTGGGATCAGGTCTACACGCCCGTGGCGGGCAGCTTGGGGGCATCAGCGCTGGTGGCATCACTACCGATCGTAGTCATGCTGATTGCGCTGGGAGTGATGCGCATTGCCGCGTGGAAAGCCGCACTGCTGGGACTGGCCACCGTGATCATCATTTCGGCGACCGCATATGGAATGCCGCTTCCCCTGCTGGGAACCGCCATCGTCTACGGCGCGTCTTTCGGGCTGTTCCCGATCGCCTGGGTTGTGTTCTGGGCGGTGGCCCTGTATCGCCTGACGGTCGAGACCGGACAGTTTGAAATCATCAAGGATTCCGTCGGCCATCTCACGCCCGACCGGCGACTGCAGGCCTTGTTTGTCGCGTTCGCTTTCGGCGCGTTCGTCGAAGGCGCCTCGGGGTTCGGCACGCCGGTCGCGGTAGCCTCCGCCATGCTTGCCGGGCTGGGCTTCAGCCCGTTCTACGCCGCCGGCATCTGCCTCCTCGCGAACACGTCGCCAGTAGCATTCGGGGCCATCGGTACTCCGCTCATCACCCTGGCCGGAGTGACGAATCTACCCCTGCTGACGCTCAGTGCCTGGGTCGGCCGTATCTGCGCACCGTTGTCGTTCATCGTTCCTACTTATGTCGTGCTCGTGATGTCTGGCGTAAAAGGCGTGCGCGCCGTCTGGCCGGCCAGCCTGGTCTGCGGCCTCTCCTTCGCGGTGACCCAGTTTCTGGTTTCCAACTTCATTGGACCGTATCTGACCGACATCCTGGCCTCTATCGCGGCCATCCTCTGCCTGATTGCATTGTTGCGCGTTTGGAAACCACGCGATGACCTCACTGCGCGCAGCGAGTCGGGCATTCCCACCGGGGTGCTGTTGAAAGCGTGGTCACCCTATATCCTGCTGGTGATCTTTGTATTGCTGTGGGGCGCCACACCGGTAAAGGCGCTGCTCGATAAAGCAACTACCGTGTTCGGATGGCCGGGTCTGGACGGCGTAATCCGCAGATTGCCACCCGTAGTGCCGCACGCGGCCCCCTACGCAGCGAAGTTCACCTTCAACATCCTCTCCACCGGAGGGACTGCCGTCCTGTTCGCCTGCCTCGCCAGCGCGCTGTTTTTGAGAATTCCGTTGCCGCAATTCCTCGGCACGATCGGCCGCACTGCGCGCGATCTGTCGTGGTCGATTCTGACCATGGCGGTCGTGCTCGCGCTGGCGTACCTCATGAACTACTCCGGATGCACCGCCACCCTGGGATTGGCGTTCGCGGCGACCGGCGTATTCTTTCCCTTCTTCAGTGGACCCTTGGGCTGGCTGGCGGTGTTCCTGACCGGTAGCGACACATCCGCGAACGCGCTGTTCGGCAACCTTCAAGTGGTCACAGCCAACAAGCTCGGACTCTCACCCGCCCTCATGGCATCAGCCAACTCGAGCGGTGGTGTCATGGGCAAGATGATCAGCCTGCAAAGCATCTCCGTTGCAGCAGCGGCGACGGGAATGCCCCCCTCGGAAGAGTCCAAGTTGTTCCTGTTCACGCTCAAACACAGCATTCTGCTGGCGTGTCTGATCGGGCTGATCGTTACGCTCTATGCATACGTGCTCTAGGAGCCTGACTGATGATCGCCTGCGGCGGGCGATCATCAGTCAGACAGATCTACAACTTCCGTAGAGCCGGCGGCGGTGGCGTGTACTGATAGAGCCAGGTTTCCGACAATGCCTGGCCGTCATACGACAGATACAAGCGCAGGTTGATGGGCTCGACGCTATCGTCCATAAGCGCCACATCGAACATGGCGCGATATCCGTTGATGGAGCGTAACGGACGCACGGAAGTGATTTCGACACGTCCGCGCGAAGCGGAGATGACCGGAACCAGCTTGGCGTTGTCGCCGATCGTGGGAAGCTCGCCGCCGATGAAATCCACCACGAAACGCCAGGAGAAATACGTGCGCTTGCGCCCGATGATGCCGCCGATTCCGGTGCGTGTGGCATACACTCTGGCGAGATCCACCACCACCGGGTTTTCCCGGCACCAGTTCAGCCGGTAGGCATACAACAGCTCCTGCCCACGCTGCGGCTTGTCCGCCGGATTCCAGAACGCGACGATGTTGTCGGAAGTCTCGTCCTCGGTGGGGATCTCGACCAGCATCACCGCGCCCTTGCCCCAATTTCCCTTCGGCTCGACCCAGCAGTCGGGGCGCTTCTCGTAGAACACACCATCATCCTGGTATTGCTCGAAGCGCCGCTCCCGTTGCATCAACCCGAAGCCGCGCGGGTGCTCGTCGGTATAGGAATTCACGCGCAGACCGGCGGGATTCATCAATGGCCGCCAGATCCACTCGCCGCCGCCGCTCCAGATCTGCAGCCCGTCCGAGTCGTGAATCTCCGGGCGCCAGTCGTTGTCGACCCGGCGGTCGTTCTTGCCCACCAGGAACATACTCGTGCAGGGTGCGATGCCGAGCCTCTCGATCTGCTTGCGCGGATACAACGCGGCATCGATATCCATGGTCAGCGGCTCACTGGCATCGATGACGAAGCGATAGGCTCCCGCGACGCTTGGGGAATCGAGCAAGCCGTAGATCGTCAGCAGGCTGGAGTCTTTCGCGGGCTTCTCCAGGTAGTACGCCACAAAGTCCGGGAACTCCTCGGGTGTGGAAGCACCCGTGTCGATCGCCAGTCCGCGTTGTGACATCCCATACTGGCGATCGACATCCACGGCGCGAAAATAGGAAGCGCCCTGGAAGGCGGCGAAATCGCGCACCCAGTCCGTGTGGAACAGGAGGCGGAATCCCGCGAAGCCGAGATTGCTCGGTACCTCGTTTCCATGCAGGCCACTGCTGCCATAGTCGAACATCGCCGGGTCGTACAGGATCTCCTGCGCGAAGCCGCCATCGACTTGATACATACGCACCGGCTTGCGGATCCGGAAGCCCAGATGGAAGAAGCGCACCTGGAAGCGCAGTCCTTCACCGGCCCAAAGCGACCGCTCGTCACGGAAGCGTATCGCCTGCCAATGATCCCAATCGAGCCGCTCGACGGCTGGCGGCAGCTTCTCTGAGGGGGCCTGGTAAGGTGCTCCCGCGAGCGCGCGAGCCATCCCCTTCAAGCGCGCGTAATCGAAAGGCTGGCGCGGAGGGGGCGTAGGGGAGCGCGCGGCGGCCACGGCGCTTCCACCCAGCAATGACAAAGGACCCGCGGCAGCCAACGCGGCCGCGGCTCCTTGCAAAAACTCTCTGCGATCGGTCGAGCCTGCGGGCGAGGCTCCGGAATGGTCTTGTTGAGCGTCTTCTTGGGTCGGCATTGTGGTCCAATCCATCAAACATCGGCTCCTATTATTACTTGAGGGACATCTCCACCCGCACCTTGTCGTCGTCGGTTCTGGCCGCGCCATTGATGACGAAGACCCGTGAGGCGTCGATTCCGCCGTCGGCCAGCAAAGCGTCCTCGATCGCCTGCGCGCGTTTCTTTCCCAGATCCTGCAGCATGATGTCAGAAACTTCGATGTGATCGAGGAGAGCCTGCTCCAGATCGGGAATCGCGCTCTGCACGGATGAAGCGTCCTGTTTGTTCTTCGACTTCTGTACGGCCTGCGCGGACGCCGGCAACTGCGCGTCCTTGCCCAGTTCAGCCTCGTACTCGGCGAGCAGCAGACGGTAGTGACGCAGAGGATCAGCGAGCGCGGGGTCCGGGGCGCTCGCCGGTGCTGCCCCCTGGGAGGATCGAGCTGGGCCGGACGGGCTCGTCTCGCCATGGGCGCGTGCCAGCAACCTCTGCTCGAGACGCCTCTTCGCGAGCGCCGGACGGTCGAGATCTTCGGAAAACGCGAGCGGCACGTCGAGTTGCAGCTGAGTGTGCTCCTGCAGGGCTTTCGACAATCCGCTGAGCTTCTCCCTGGAGTCGTCATCGAGCTCGGCGCTGCCGGCCGGGAAATCAATGAACTTCATGTCCTCGCCGTGGCGTCCTCCAAACAGCCGCCCCAGCGCTGCGAAAGGCGCCGTAGCGACTCGCTCCAGCAAGTTGACCACCGCGTGCCAGATGATAGGACCGACCTTGAACTGAGGATCATCCAGGCTGCCGCTGATGGGCAAGGGGACGTTGATGACGCCATTGCGGTCCTTGAGCAGGGCCACCGCAAGCTTCAGCGGCAGGTGGACGGCATCCGGACTCTCGACGCGCTCGCCGAGCTGAAGTTGGTCGATCACGAAGCGCTGATCGGCAGTGAGCACTCGATGATCGATCTTGTAGTTGACGTCGACGGATAATTTGCCTTTGTCGATCTTGTAGCCGGCGAAGCGCCCGGAATACGGCGTCATGGTCGTGAGCTCCAGGCCCTTGAAGCTCATTTTGATGTTCGAGTAGACAGAAGCGGCCAGGAGATTCATCTCACCGCTGATGTCCACGGGCGCGTAGCGATCGACTTTGCCATCCAGCTTGAGTCTGGCGCGTGATCTCGGATCGGACGACAGGCCGTCGATACTGCCGTTCAATGTCTGGATGCCGACGGCAAAGTTCGGTTGGATCCAGAAGTCGGCATAGTTCGCCGAGCCATCGATGATACGCACCGTGCCGATCGAGACCGGCATCATGGGCGGGGATGGCGGCGCGGCCGCAGGGGCACCAGCGACCTCGGCACGAGAACCGCGAGAGCGGCGGTTCTCCTTCGCGGCTGGCGCGGACGGAGGCGCGGCGGTACCAGCCGATTTCGTGTTGGCCTGTCCGGCGCTGGCCTTCGCATTCTCTCTCGCACTTTCCGCCTTGGAGCTCGCTGCAGGGCTGATACCTGTAGCCCCTCGCGCATTGGCCGCTCCAAGCTGCGTGGCCAGGCTGGGGGTCCCCTTGCTGGGGCCGGCCAACACCTCCTGCACGTTCACGGTGCGATCCGGCGCAATGATGACCCGAGCGTAGGGATCGCGCGCGGTGATGCTGTCGATGTGCAATGAGGCAGGCTGTAGGTTGTATTGTAGGCCGGCAATACGGACATCCTTCCACTTGATGAAGGTCTTTTGCAGCTCGTCCACGGATCGCAAATCGGTCACGTCGACATCACCCTTGACGGCGAGGGCGCCGTCGGCGCCGCCTCTCGTCACGTCCAGCCGGCTTCCCAAACGCCCTGCCGTCAGGGTCATGGCGGTCCGCTGTGCGATGAAAGGTTGAAACATGGAGAGATCGAGGTCCGCAATCTCGACGTGTGCCGTGATGTCACCGCCCTTGGGTGCAAGCTGAGCGGTAGCACTCAGCGTGCCGCCACTGTTGATCGATGCCCGCGCGGTAACGTCCAGGCGGGCCGCCGGTGTTGTGTTGAATCCGGCTACGTGGAGGCTGAGCTGGCTGAGCGCGAGCGTAAAGGAGGGGGTAAGTTGGCGATCCTCGGCGGAGATCCTGAAACCATTGACGTTGACGTCAGGCGCGGAAACGGTCCACACCGGGGGCGGTGTGGCCGCGCCGGGACCGGATGGCAAACCGCTTGCGTTCGATGCTCCCGGGGTGGTCGTCTGAGCCGGCGCAGGAACGGCTGCAGGTGAGGCAGCATGCGGTGGCATCAGCTCCAACAGATTCAACTCCCCCTGAGGGCTCAGCCACGCCTTCACCTCGCCACCGGTGAGGCTCACCTTGCCAATCTCCAAGGCCCGCCTGACGAGGTCGACCTCCGTTTCCCGAACATCGAGCTTGCCCAGGACCACATAGTCCGTCGTTCCCCCTCGCGGACGCAGCTTCAGGTCCGAAACCGTCGTCTCGTGGAGGCTCAACTTCACGGCCGGAGCCTCACCGGCCACATCGAAGTTGTACTCGCCCTTGAGGGCCACGACCCCTGAGGGAACGTCCAGCGGCAGCGGTTGCTGCAGATAGTTCCAGATGGTGCTCGCGAGGAGATCCGTGACCGAGAACGTTCCGTGCGACGAGACCGGCTCCAGGAGGATCCTGCCGTTCCATTCGATCCGCTCACCCTGCGGAGAAGCCGCGGTCAGCGAGTACTCGTTGTTGTCGTTGGGACTTGCCTTCGCGCGCGTGTTGAAGTTGCGCAACTCGAATGTGATCGGCTTGAAGTCGGCCCGGAACGGCTTCGCGTGGCTGAGGTCCTCGAAGGTTGCGCCGCCGAACGTAACGGCGAGCCGATCGATGAAAAGCCGCATGGGCTCGGTGGACTTCGCACTGGGCGCTGGCGGCGGCTTGGTCGCGAAGCCTTTTCCAAGGTCCGCCAGATTCAATGTCCCGTCCGGCCGGACGACCGCGCGCACAGCCGGGCGCTCGAGCACGATCTCGCGAAAACTGGGTCCCAGCTTGAAGAGGCTCTTCAGCTGTGCATCGACGTGTAGTCTGGAAAAGGCGAGCATCGGCTCGCCATCGCGGTCCGGCAGGGAAAAATCGCTGATATCGAGCGTGAAACTGAATGGATTGAACCGAATGTCGCCGAGGGAGAGCGTGCGCCCATAGTGAGAGCGCACGAAGTCGCTGAGCCCCGAGCGTAGAAAGTGTGGCACGGCCCAAAAGCCCGCCAACGAATACAACGCCAGCAGCAAAACCACCACGGAGAGCGCTATCAGGTAACGTCTGACAGTGCGCGTCAACACATTGGCCTCTCCGTTCGCGATGCCTGACTTTGGGCTGGGCATGCAATCGTATACGTAACCAATTGTAACGGGCTACCGCAGCCGGACGGCCACCTCGTATACGGACTTCTCGTACAGGGTCGCGCGCGGCCGGCTCAGTGAGCGGCAGCCGCAATGATGCGATCGCTCAGCTCTCCCAGAGCGATGCTCATGGTTGCTGGCAGCGTACCGGGACAGGCGCCTCCGGCGGAAGGTACCCTGATATCCTCCGTAACCGGCTCGGTTGCGCCAGGGGCTTGCGCCTCGGCCGGCTTCAGAGTCCTCCAAGCGGCTCGCAGGGTCACGTTACAACTTCCGTCGCCATAGAGCTCGCGAATATCCACGGATACGGAATACTGTCGCCCGGGCACCGGCGAGGCCACACGACGCGCGATATCTTCGGTCAGTACACGCCGGATGATCTCATCGAGCGGAGCCGCCCAACGGTCCAACTCCGAGATGCTGAGCTGATTGGGGCCGATTCTGCGCACCATCTGCGGTCGATCGATCTCTCCGGGAATGGTCACGCCAGTGAGGGTAACCAACCCCGCGCCCGCTGGTGGAGACCCCGCCGGCGCGGTTTCACTGAGCGTATAGAATCGGGTCGACGGACTGGAGGCGCAGCCAGCGAGCAGCGCCAGCATCAGAAGGACAGGGATGTCAGTGCGATACCCCAACATGCAGCCGCCCATTACTGATCTCCTTTCCGGCCGCGCAGTAATGATTCCGGATGGCGGTCGAGGTAATCGGCCAACACCCGCACGGAGCGGGCGGCCTCCGCCAGCTCCCGCATGACCTTCGGCAGGTCTGTGTTGGCGGGATTGTTCGCGTTGTTGCCGATCATCGACTGCACGGCAGACAACGTGCCTTGAGCCGCATTCGCAGTGTCGCGCAGGCTCTTGACCAGAGTTTTGACGTCCGGCTCAACATCCCGGGTGATATCGTCGAGCCGGGTCAGAGTATCGTCCAGGGATCGCAATGCATGTCCGAGTTGCGGTCCGGACGTGGCATGATTGAGATTGCTCAATATCCCACGCATGCTCTGCATGATCTCCAGCAGGTCACCCGAGGAGGTCGTGGGAAGCTCCTCAGCATCGTCCAGCTTCCGAACGTGTGCCGGCGGTGCATCCGGCGCCATGTCCAGCGCTATGAATTTCTGTCCTGTCAGGAAGCTGAGTGAGCTCACCTGGGCGCGCAGCCCGTGGTCGACGAGGGTCTTGATCCATGTGTCCAGCGTTGCCCGCACGTCGGCCCCCACAGGCCGCTTCATACCCTCGATCTTCACACGCTCTGGATCGACGCCGAGGCTGACATAGGTGAGGAGGGTATGGCGTCGCTCGTCATACTTCAGATGAGCCTCCTTCACCTCCCCGACCTCGTTGCCTTCGAGCTCGACCGGCACTCCGGGCATGACGCCGCGCTGGTTACCCTGGAATTGCGCTACATAGACGACCTCCTGGCCGCGCGGTGTACGCAGAGCAAAGGCCCTGTTCTCATACAGCTTGAAGTCCGCGCCGGCCGGGCTCGGCGCCGCGGTGAGAACCGACTCGGGGGTCTCGAAGGCAATACCGCCTGAGAGCAATTGCTCCCAGGAGTTGGCTCTCACCCGGAAGCCGTGCGCGCCGAATGTCAGGTCCACCCCACCCGCGTTCCAGAATCGTGTCTCCGGGTGCACGAAATCATCCCATGGCGCGCGGATAAAAGCCGTGACGGTCACATGCGTACCGTCCTGCGCGAGCGTATACCCTTCGACCTCGCCCACGGACACTCCTTTGTAAGAAATCGGCGAGCCTCGCGTCAGGGATCCCAGGTCGGGCGATTCCAACGTAAATTGCCGCCCGCGCGTATCGGGAGGCAGGATGGGTGGCTCGTCCAGTGCGACGAAATGCCGCTGCGGCTCACCACCTTTTCCCGGATACATCTCGATGTAGGTACCCGAGACGATGGTCGAAAGCCCGGAAATACCGCCGAATCCTACATGGGGCGCCACGATGTAGAAACGGGTTTTCTCGGTGAGATACGGCACGGCCTGACGAGTCATGCGCGCATGCACGATGACGCGCGACATGTCGGGAGTCAGCTCGAGCGATTCGACCGTGCCCACGTCGACATCGCGATGCTGTATTTTCGTCTGCCCGGCCTGCAGTCCTTCAGCCCCTTTGAACGCGATGGTGATACTGGGACCGCGGTCCGCCAGCGAGCGCCAGGCAAGCCAGACGACGAGCCCTGCGGCCACGGTGGGGACCACCCAGACCCAGGCAAACCAGCGACGCGGGCGCACACGGGCCTCGCCATCCGTCTCGTGAGGTTCGCTCATGCGGCGTCCCACATCAGCCGTGTATCAAAAGCGCTCGTCGCGAACATCGTAGTGATAACCACAGCCGCAAACGCAACCAGACCACTGCCGGCGTGCACTTCGGTGAGCGCTCCAAAGCGTAGCGCTGCGACGAGAACCGATACCGCGAACACGTCAATATTCGACCAGCGGCCGACCAAGTCGATCATCCGATAGAAGCGCGTGCGCGTCACCAGAAGGCGGCGCGAGCGCATCCTGGTAGCCACCAGCATCCATGTGAGCCCACAAAGCTTCAGAAGGGGCAAAATGATACTCGCCGAAAACACGATGATGGCGAGCGGCCACAGATCATTGCTGACGAGCTCGAGCACACCGCTCATGATCGTGTTCTCGTCCGCGCGCCCCAGACGAACCGTCGTCAGCACCGGGATGATGTTGGCCGGAACGTAAAGCAGGAAACCCGCGATGACGAGGGCCGTAGTACGGGCCATCGCGTAAGGCTTGCGAATGTGGAGCCTGGCGGAGCAGCGGGGGCAAGCCCCGCCCTCCTCTGTTTCGGTGACGATCAGATCGCAGACGGTACAGGCAATGGTCTTGTTTCCTTCATGAGCGCTGGCGCGCAGTGGCAACGCCTCCCAGACGGTGCGCGCATCGAGCTGCGTGACAGCCAACAAAAACAGGAGCGAGGCCGCGAGCAGGGACCAACCCCCGATGTCGATGTCGATGGTCGAGACCACTTTGATACGGCTGTAGGCAACAAACCCGCCGACCAGAAAGACCTCGATCATCATCCAGGGGCGCAAGTACTGCACCCAGCGAAACAAGCGTCCAACCCGGATCGCCGAACGCAAGCGGAGCGCCAATAACACACATAGAAGAGCAGCGAGGTACACGTAGGGCAGTACTATGCCGAAGGCGGCCACGACGGCGGCCAGCGAGGCGAAGCCCTGATCCCATAGAGCGCTGACGCAAGTCTCGAGCCAGCTTTGGCGCATTGCCCCGAGGCTCGAGACCGTCATGAGCGGCCAGATCAATGCGGGCAGCAACAGTATCAATGCACCGCCGGCAAGAGCGAGCGGCGCATCCACCCTGCCTCTCGCCGGCCCTGCCAGGGTGCCATCGCAACGCCGGCACACAGCGACCTGCCGGCCGCCGAGCATCGGCAGAACCTGCATCAGACCGCAATCCGGACAAGCGACACGTTCAACCGTGGATCGCGCAGTAGACACTGTCAAAGCGTTCTTTCTTCAGGTCGAGACGCTCAGTGTAACGTCTGCCAAGCTTGGAGGGTTCCGGTTTTGAGGAACGCGCCTTGGGAAATTCATCACCCAATGAATTAGCCACTCACATTCAACTCGCGGCCTGACCGCACTGGGTATGATGACGATGTCCGTCGCGTATCCAAACCGCCTAGAGAGTACTCCTTACAGATACCCGTGACCAGATTACCGCCCGCGCGGCGTGCCCGCCGAGGCAGGAGAGCTTGTCCAGGCAACGGCAGCCCTGATTGCGTGACGGACCGGCTCCAATCAGACTTTCAGTCCGATCGCGCGCATCAATTCGATGCCATTGCTCCGGGTAACCACGCCGTCGCGCAGGATGAAATCGAAGCGCATCACTCCCCGCGCGAGCTCGTCCTGAAAATGCACGTTGCGCAGCGTTCCAGGGGTGAGCCCACCGATGTCGGCCAGCGCAAGGTCGTGGGTGCTCACCAGCCCGATGGCTCCCGCCGCCACGAACGCCCGCACGATGCCCTCGGCGCCTACGAGCCTGTCTTTCGAGTTGGTTCCTTGCAGAAGCTCGTCCAACAGGAAGAGCACCGGCGGGCTTCCGGCCAACAAGCCGTAGATCTCGCGCAATCGGGTGATCTCCGCGTAAAACCGTGAGCTGCCTTCGTGCAGGGAATCGTTCACCCGGATGCTGGCGCCGACCTGTAGAGGTGTGAGCCGCAGGCTTCGGGCGCGCACCGGCGCGCCGGCCATGGCCAGTACCGTGTTGATTCCAACGGTTCGCAGCAAAGTGCTCTTGCCGGACATGTTCGAGCCGCTGACGAGCAAGACGCGAGTCACCCCCTCCAGGGTCACACTGTTGCGAACACACTTGCCCGCGGGGATGAGCGGATGCCCCAGCTCTTTACCAACAAGCAGGGCCGGGCCGTCGACGAGCTCCGGAAAAGGGTCTTCCGGATGCTCGTAGCTATAACCCGCCAGCGACGAGAGTGCTTCGAGCTCGCCCAGTGCGGCGACCCACTCCCGGACGACCTTGCCGTGATCACGGCGCCAGCGCTCCGCGGCCAAAGCGACGTGCACGGAGTACAGAAGCGGCACGTCCAGCGCTCGCAAAAACGGGTTGCTGCGCGCATCAGCGAAATCAACCACCCGGGCGAGGCGCCCTATGGCGGCGGATGCCGTGAGCGAATTTGACGCCAGGCGCCGCACGAGATCGACCAGCATTGGCGCGGAGAATCGGTTTCGCTCCATGCGGACGAGCAGACCCGCGAACAGCTTCATATCGCGGAAAGCGTTATCGGTACCTTGGATCGCTGTCGTCATGGCGCGCCGTATGAAGTAGGCGACACTCGCCTCTACGAGCACGACGAGGATGAACGGGGCCATGAAGCCATAGATGCTCCAGACCACAGCCGCAGCAATCGCAAGCGCGGGGAGCAGGAAGGCCACCCACAACAGCCAGCCATGAGGCAGCTCGTTGGGCGCTTGCGCCCAGGCCAATAATGCATCCGGGCGGACTCCGACCTGGCCATCCTCCCCGAGCACGGCCATCTCCTCCCTCAAGTCGAGCCGCTCTCGCAAGTCCGCTACGCTTTCCTGCCTCGCCTTGATCTGTGCCAGCGTGCCTGGAAAAAGCAGCCATTGCGCGAGCGTCTCCTCGCCCATGCGTGTACGCGCCACTGAGAGCAGTTGGAACAGACTGTCGTTGCCGAACAGATCGAGATCCGCGGCATAGATATGGGCCGTCCGGAGGAAACGCTCACCGGTCTCCCCCTGCCCCGCCCAACGATCCTCGATGCGGGCGATCCCGTGCCGGTAGTAGCTCACGGCGCGCTCGGCACGGGCGCGAGAACGTCTGATAGATGCATGTGAGGCGACCAGGACAATAAACGCCACCACCGGGACCAACAGCCACACCGGTGCGATAGCCCGCTGCAGGAAAGCCTCCCAGGCCAACAGCAGGGCGACGGCGCCAATGGCCAATCGAGCATTGCCGATCCGCTCGTGAAGCCGATTCAGCCGGGTAACAGCCTCTTCGCGCGCGCTCAACCGGCGGGAGTACTCTACTGAAACAGACACGCCTGGTGACTTCTCGATTGGGCACCCGAAGCCCGAAGCCGCCATGATCGCACAGCCGGTCCAAGCTGCGAGCCCTGTGCAGGCCCGAGCGCGCGTCCAGGCACAGGGATGTGCCCCGCCGCCGCAGGTGGCGTTTTCATATCACGGATCGAATGCGGAAACCACTCGCTCGAGGACACTGGTAACTTGCTCGGCGGCCCCTTCGGTGTCCTGCGCGCGCAGCCGTGTGATCAACTCGCGATGTAAGCCGGCAAGTGAGCCCAGGCTCCGCCCTCTTTCGGCAAGCTTGCGCAAGGCAATCCGGCCACGAATATCCCATAGCAATGAGTCCCAGACATTCAGAAAGGTGCGATTGCCGCTTCCCTCCACCAGCCGCCGATGAAATCGCAGCGCCGCTTCGATATAGCGCTCCGAATCGTCGGCCGCCACGCCGGCCTCCATCTCGAGCATATACTCCTCGAGATGCTCCAGCAGCTGCTGCGAGTAAGGCGCCGCCAGCCTCACCGAGCGCTCTTCCAACATCATGCGCAGCTCATAGGATTCGCGCATTTCCGCGGAATCGGCACCTCGAACCCGCGTGCCCCGGAAGCGCTCATTCGTGACCAGCCCCGAAGCTTCGAGCTCGCGTAAAGCCTCCCTGATCGGGGTCTGGCTGACATTGAACTCGCGTGCCAGAGAGAGCTCCTTGAGCTGGGTCCCCGCCGCGTACGTACCATCCAAAATGCGTGAAACCAGCACATCGCGGATACGATCCCGCATGCACGTCCGTTTCAGCACCCCCTCGCTGATTGTGCTCATAGTTGGCCGATCTGGTCTCTCGTCCAGCCTCCACCCGTAGCGCGCACGAGCGCGACAGCCGCGTTGAGCTCCAACACGCGCGCCGAGATCGCATCACGCTCTTCTTGCAATGCTGCCGTGTGAGTCGTTGTCACTTCTACATAGTCCGCTACGCCGGCGTCATAACGCTTGTCCGAGTGATTCGCTGCGCTCTGCGCGGCTTTCGCGGCGGCCTCGTCGGCGGCCACTTCGTCGGCAAGGTGATGCAAGGCTGCAAGACTGTCCTCAACCTCCTGATAGGCCGTGAGAGTGGTCTTACGGTAGGTGTCCACCGCTTCGTCGAAGGCGGCACGCGCCTGTTTGTTTACCGCCGAGCGCGCACCGAAGTCGAGCAGCGGCACCGTAGCGGACGGACCCACCGACCAGAT
The DNA here is from genome assembly GCA_964494895.1 of uncultured Steroidobacteraceae bacterium. Taxonomy (GTDB): domain Bacteria; phylum Pseudomonadota; class Gammaproteobacteria; order Steroidobacterales; family Steroidobacteraceae; genus 13-2-20CM-66-19. The sequence continues at coordinate 16,858 of CAZBTV010000018.1, forward strand.
ACGGCTCGGCGCCTTGAGCCATTGAGAGCCGATGACGCTCTGGTAACCAGTGGCAACACCCGTCAGGTTGAACACCGGAAACCACGCCGCGCGCGCGACCCCGATCTGTGCGTTGGCGGCCGCCATCGCACGTTCGGCACGCGCAACGTCGGGACGACGCTGCAAGAGCGTGGACGGCAGTCCGCTGTCGATCGCCGGCACCGAGCTGGCGAGTTGCTCGGAACCGAGCGTGAATGTCGAAGGTACTACACCCAGAATGACCGCGATTGCATGTTCGAGCTGCGCGCGGTCGCGCCGAACGGCTGCCAGCTGCGCGCGTGCGTTCTGCCGCTGGGTGTCGGCCTGGTCGACATCCGTTGCGGCGGCAATGCCCTCTTGATAGCGGTTCTTCGTCAACTCGTAGGCGCGGTCGTAGACTTTGATCGTGTCCTCGAGTAGCACGATGGTCGTGTCATCGCCGCGCAAGCTGAAATAGTCGGTCGCCAGGTCGGCCTGCAGGGAAAGCGCGACGGCGGCAACATCCGCCTCACTGCTTTGCGCCTGCGCACGCGCGGCCTTGGTGGTGTTGCGCAGCCGGCCAAACAGGTCGATCTCCCAGTTCAGGTCCAGGGAGGTAATAAAGTCATTGGACGTCACAGGAGCGCTGGCGACGTAGACCGAGAATGGGCCGGTGCCAGAGCTTCGCCCGCGTGTGGCCGACGCGCTCAAACTGACTGTAGGAAACTCGTTTGAGAAATTCTCGCGTGCGATGGCGCGCGCCTGTTCGAACCGAGCCACGGCGGCCTGCAAATCGGGATTGGCGGCATCGAGCTGTTTCTCGAGAGCGCTCAGGGTCGCATCTCCGAAAACTTCCCACCACGGGCCGCGGCTACCCGCATCAGCAGGCCGCGCGGGCGCCCAATCACCGGCCTCCTTGTAGGTGGCGACTGCCTCGGTTGCGGGAGGCTTGTACGGAGGTGCCAGCGAGCAAGCGCACAGCCAGCTCGCGGCCAATCCCCCCATGGAGACGATCACAAAAAAGCGCCTCACGATCTGGCGACCTGATCGGCTTTCGGCGTGATCACACGAACGGCCAGACCATCGGTCAGCGAGTCCGGGGGCGACAGGATGACGTCATCGTCCGGGCTCAATCCCCGGATGATCTCGATGTCCGAGCCATAGTCGCGGCCGACCGTCACGGGCTTCAACACCACCTTGTTGCCGGGCCCTACGACACCGACGTGCATGCCATCACCCCGGAACAGCAACACGTTCGCGGGTAGCTTGTAAGACTCTCCCCCTGCTCCGGGAGGCAGCTTGAAATGCACCTCGGCGTAAGCACCGGGCAGCAGCTCGCCACTTTTGTTGTCGATGACGAGTTGCGCCAGCAACGTGCGTGTGGAGGTATCGATGGCGTTGGAGGTGCTGTCCAGTGTTGCGGTATACGTTTTTCCGGGACGGTCTGGAAATAGCAACTCCGCCTGGATACCGGGTTTCATGGCGGCCGCATAGGTCTGCGGCACACTGACATACAGGCGCAAGCGCCGCATGTCCGCCACCCGGAAGAGCGCTGGCCCGGTATTCCCCCCGGCTGAGATGAGCTGACCAATATCGGTAGTCCTCGCCGTCACCACGCCGTCGAAGGGAGCAACGATCTTCTCGAAACCGGACAACTCCCGGAGCCGCTGCACGTTGGCGCGCGCGGCCTGTACCTGCGCATCGTTCGAGGCGGCCTGGCTGATCTTCTCATCGGCTTCCTGCTTGGAGACGGAGTCGGTGGCGCGCAGATTGCGCCACCGCTCGGCGGTCAGATCCGCGATCTTCTGGTTGGCTTCGGCAGTGGCCAGGTCGGCCTGTGCCTGCCGCAACTGTGAATCGACCTCCGGCGACTCGATTTCAGCCAGCAACTGGCCCGCCTTCACCGGAGTGCCGATGTCCACCAGCCATCGCTTCAGATAGCCGCTGGTGCGCGCATAGATAGGCGCCTCGTAGTTGGCTTGGATATTACCGGGCAGGACGAGCTCGCCGAGCTCCGATTGCGCAAGTGGCTTGGTGGTCGCGACCGTCACGACGGCAGCCGCCTCCGTGGACTCTTTGAGCTTCGCCGCCGCGCGGTGTGCGGAAAGCCCGGCCCACACCAGGGTGACCAGGGCCGCAATTCCCAGCATCGCTCCCATGCGGCCCAGGTGCCGCACGCCGCTGCGGGCCGCGGAAGGTGCCAGAGGGCTTGCAACCCCCAGTTCGGTCGACCTTGTCAGTTGGTCCATGATCGTCTTCTTCCGTCTCGCTTGATACAGTCAATACTCGAAATGAGGGTGGCGTTCAGGTCGCCGCGCTCGGCGCCGGGCCTTTATGCAACTTGTCGCCGCGCCGCCCATGTATCGCCGCGAACACGGTCGGCACGAATACCAGCGTCGCGACGGTTGCAAACAGCAGGCCGCCAATGACAGCGCGTCCGAGCGGCGCATTCTGCTCACCGCCCTCGCCCAGGCCGAGCGACATCGGCAACATGCCGATGATCATGGCTAGCGCGGTCATGAGTACCGGCCTGAAGCGGGTAAAGCCCGCATCGTGCGCCGCCTGCAGAGCCGTGGCGCCTTGCTCCATCCGGTCGCGCGCAAAGCTCACCACCAGAATACTGTTCGCGGTAGCGACACCCATGCACATGATGGCGCCGGTCAGCGCAGGCACACTCAGTGTCGTGCCGGTGATCAACAACATCCAGGCGATGCCCGCCACCGCGGCCGGCAAGGCCGTGATGATGATGAAGGGATCGGTCCAGGACTGGAAGTTGATCACGATCAACAGATACACGAGCACGATCGCGCCGATGAAGCCGATCGCAAGCCCGGTGTACGAAGCGGTCATGGTCTGCACCTGTCCGCGGACGGTGATGTGAGTGCCCTTGGGGAGCTTGCCTTCCAGCTTCGCGATCTCAGTGGCGATGTCCTTGTTGATCGAGCCGAGGTCACGGTCCTGCGCGGCACCGTAGATGTCGATGATGTTCTGGGCGTCCCGATGCATGATGACCGCCGGCCCGAAGCCCCGGGTGATCGTGGCGAGCCCGCCGAGGATCTGTTGTTGGCCGAGCGTGGTCACCGGCATGTTCTCGAGATCCTGCAGCGAGGTCATGCGGTACTGCGGAGCCTGCGACACCAGCGGATATTGCAAGCCCGTTTCCGGATTCAGCCAGAATGTCGGAGCGATCTGCCCGCTGCCGGACAGAGTCAACAGCAGGTTGTTGGCAACGTCGTGTTGGCTGATGCCGAGCTGTTGCGCGCGGCTGCGGTCGGTCGCGACACGCAACTCCGGCTGGTTGAAGACCTGCGCGAGGCGCAGGTCGACCAGTCCGGGCACGTGGCGCAGCGCGGCCATCAACGTGTTGGCGATCTCATGGTTCTTCGGGCTCGGTCCCGACACCTGGACGTCGATAGGCGCGGGTACCCCGAAGTTGAGGATCTGGCTCACGATATCGGCGGGCAGGAAACCGAACACCGTCCCGGGGAACTCACGCGGCAGACGCTCTCGCAACCTGCGGACGTAGTCGGCCGTGGGCGCGTGATCCGGCGTAAGCGAGACCAGGATATCCGCATCCATGGTGCCGATCGTGCCGGAGTTGCCGTAGGTGAGATTGATACTCGAGACCGGCAGTCCGATGTTGTCCACCATGCTGGCGATCTGACTCGAAGGGATCACCTGACGCATGGCCGCTTCGACGTGATCGACGAGCACGGCGGTATCCTCCACGCGCAAACCGGTCGGGCCCCGCAGGTGGAGCTTGATCTGGCCGCCATCGACCTCCGGGAAGAAGTTCCGGCCCAGGAACGGATAGATCAGCATCGAGGCAACCGCAGCCCCGAGAAACATGGAGATGAATGCCGATCGATGCTCCAGAACAGTAGTCAGAAACGCCTGATAGCGATCGCGAACGATCTCGAAACGAGCTTCGAAGGCACGCTGGAAACGCCTCAGGAAGTTGGGGTCCTTCGCCGCTGCCTCGTGTTCCACCGCCGCGGTACGCAGCCAGTATTTGGCCAGCGTCGGCACCAGCGTGCGCGATAGAACATAAGAGGTCAGCATCGCGAAAACGACCGCTTCCGCAAGCGGCACGAACAAATAACGTGCCACACCCGACAGCAGGAACATCGGCACGAACACGATGCAGATGGAGAGAGTCGAGACGAGGGCCGGGATGGTGATCTCGAAGGAGCCTTTGAGAATAGCCGGCTCGACGTCCTGTCCCTCCTCGAGGTGCCTGTTGATGTTCTCGATCGTGACCGTTGCGTCATCGACGAGAATACCGACCGCAAGCGCAAGGCCTCCGAGCGTCATCAGGTTGATCGTCTCGCCCAGCGCGTCGAGGATGATGATCGAGGTGAGGATCGACAGCGGAATCGAGATAGCGATGATCAGGGTGCTGCGCCAGCTCCCCAGGAACAGAAGCACCATCAAGGCGGTGAGGCACGCCGCAATGATTGCTTCCAAGACGACGCCTTTGACGGCCGCACGCACGAACAGCGACTGGTCGCCAGTCGTACTGACGGATGCTCCGTCCGGAAGGAGCTCGCGCACGCGTGGGAGGCGCGCCTGGATTTCATTGACAATGTTCAGAGTGGAGGCGGCACCGGTCTTCTGGATCGACATCAAGACGGCGCGGCGGCCGTTCACGCGCACGATGTTCGTCTGCGGCGGATGCCCGTCGTGTACGAAAGCGACATCGCGAATGTAAGTGACGTTGCCGCCGACGCTCCCCCGGATGGGCAGATCGTTGATCTCCTGGATCTTCAGCGGGCTGGAGTTCAGCTTGATGTTGTACTCGGTATCGCCGATCTTCTGCGTGCCGGCCGGCACGATCAGGTTCTGATTGTCGATGGCGTTGTTCACGTCATTCGCTGTCAGCCCCTGCGCTCGAAGCGCGTCGGGCTTCAGGTCGACCTGAACCTGACGGGTTGCACCACCAAAGGGATAAGGAACCGCGGCACCGTAGATGGTCGCCACCTGGGCGCGGATGACCTGATTGCCGAAGTCGAACAGCTGCGACTCGGTTTGTTTGTTGCTGGAGAGCGCGAGCTGGATGATCGGGACCGTGGCGGCGTTGTATTTGAGAATGAGGGGCGGCTGCACGCCAGGGGGCATGTTCTTCAGCCCCTGCTGACCGAACGCTGTGACCTGTGCCATGGCGAGACTGATGTCCACGCCGGGCTGGAAGAACAGCTTGATGACCGCGACACCCGGATAGGTGGTCGACTCGACGTGCTCGATGTCGTTGATGATCGTGGTCGCATAGCGCTCGATCTGCGCCGTGATGCGGCCCGACATCTCGTCCGGCGGCATGCCCGTGTATTGAAAGGTGACCGCGATGATCGGGATCTTGATATCCGGGAAGATATCTGTCGGCATACCGGCCCGCAGCGGCGTGCCCATGATGGTCAAAGCGCCGATCAACGGGATGAGCAACGCAAGGACGATGAAGGTATAGGGGCGCTTCAGCGCCACCTCGACAATCCACATAATCCAGCCTTCGACAGCGATTTACTGGGGAGACTCGGTGGTCACGACGCCCCCGAGCCGATATAGTCTCGATTATCGATAATTCCATCGGCGCGGCAAGTGAAGAATCCTTTGGCCAGCGCCGCCCCCACTGACAGCAACACGCTGATTTTTGAAAGGATTTTGGGCGGAGTCTCTCGAAAGAGTGACTCAGCGATACAGCCTATGGACCGCACATTGGTCGTCTGTGCGGAGGTTGGGCTACTTGGCCGCGATCACCGCCAGACGTACGCGCTCACGATTCTGGACGCAGCGACGGCGCCCGATCAGTGAAAAGCCGACGCCAGGGTCACAGATGCTGGCGACCAGGACGTCATGCTGGCGGAACTTGACCGCAACAATCTCACCTTCGTTGAGAACGGATCCGGATGTCCGCGCTTCGAGGCACTGCCCCGGGACCTGGTGGGTGATACGCCATCCCGAGCTGCGGGCCAGCCGTCCCACGGCTTCGAAATTTGCAAGCTCATCAGACGCGGTAGGGACCACTACGTAACGCAGCTCGCTGAGCTGCATGCGCAGAATCGCCGCGCCTAAGGCTCCAGAGGCCAACAGACCAAACACACCTGCCACCGTGACCGCAACGGCATCCCCCATGTTGCGCAAGAACGCGGATGTGATGATCAGCGCCAGGCACAGCAGCGCCAGATAGCCGCAGACCGCCACAGGGGCGAAGTATTTCGCTCGCTCGAGCCCACCCAGCTTCAGGCGCTCAGGTCGCGGTCCAATGGCGGAGGGCATACCGGTCAATGCAGCTAACACAGGTCTGGCGAACCAGCCTGAATCTTACGCCTGTCCGTTCCCTCGGTTGGTGAACCAAGTCGCCTGACGCCCGCCCGGCTCCGCACCACGCTACAGGGGCACTCAGCGGCTCAATGGCAGCAATGGTTGAGCGCCGCTATGACCGCGTCCGGATGATCCGCGAGCCAGTTCCGAAAGAGCGCGTCATGCAGATAAGAGGCCATCACCCATTGGACAGCCAGCGCTCGATCGCCAGCCGCCAGTGCCAGGCGAGCGTTGACGATGCAATCGTGAGCGGAGGCAGTAAGCCTCTGCGTGTGAGAGAAAGGTACGATTGTTCCATCGTTGAAAGTGAGCGCCACACCATACGATTCAAAGTACGCCGAACAGAGCGTTGGGCGGTCGCACTGCCCGAAGCTATGCCACGCGGAAATGATTTCAGACAGGGCGGTCTTCACATCGCGCTCCGGCGGAGCGGTCTCTCCAGCCTTCGAGGCGCTCCCGCCACTCCCAACGCTACCGGTCTTTGAGGGCGTATCGGCAGACGTCGGCGTGTCGCTCTTAGCAGAGCTCTCGCCCTTCGCAGAGCTCTCGCCCTTCGCAGCGCTCTCGCCTTTTGCAAAGCCGCTAGCCTCCGCCTCCCCTGCGGTTCCACCGTTCGCACTGCCATCGCTTTTCGCAGCGCTGTCCCTTTGCTCGGCACCATCGTTCCGTGCGGCACCGTCATCGCTCCTGGCAGCGGGAACGGCTTGCGAAAGGCCCTCACCCTGTGCAAACGCAGGTGCCAATACAGAGGCGGTGGCCAGCACACCGCAGAGCGCTAGCGCGCACAGTGAAACTCTCATCGCGGTCCTCACTTGGATGCCGGGCATACTACCCCAGCCCACGGGATGGTGAGAACGCGGTCGGCTAACTGCGACAGCTACTTCAATACGACGCTGACGCCGCCCAGCACATAGAAGCCCGGACCTGGCTCAAAGTAACGGCCATTGCCGTCGTCCACGATGACCGACCCAACGTAGCGCCGGTTGAAAAGGTTGTTGATCCGGAGGAACCCACTCACGCGGTAGTGCTTCAGCTCCGTGCCATATCCGGCATCGGCGCCGAAGATGGTGTACGAAGGCGCTACGGCGGTGTTCTGGTCGTTTGCGGCAACATTGCTCAGATACTGTCCGTTGACCGACGCGTGCAGGCCGAGGTCCTCGCCCCACCTCACGGCCGCATACGCGTCGTTTTTCGGAACGCCGGGGAGCCGATTTCCCGCGGCGACCGGGGCTGTTGGCCGCGCGCACGGCGCGGTCGCGCAGGTCAGATAGGCGTCGACATAGTTCGCCTCCAGATAGGTATACGCAAGCTGCGCATGCCATTTTTCGGCGAATCGGTAGTCGAGCGAAGCTTCAGCGCCCTGGCGGCGCGTACGGTTGCTGTTCTGGTAGGTAGAGCGCCCGCCGATGTTGGTATCCACGACGATCTCATCATGAGTCAGCGCATGAAACACCGCGGCTTCGAGATTCACGCTCGAGCTCGCCGCCAGCTTTGCGCCGACCTCCGTCGAGTTGTTGCGGGCAGGTCGCAAGCCGAAATTCAAGCCACTACCGCCGTCCGGCTTGTAGGCGAGCTCGGCCCCGATCGGCGTCTGAAAACCCTGTCCATACGAAGCATACAGGTGCAGCCAAGGCTGGGCCTTGAACATCAATCCTGCCACGGGCGAGGTGGCCTCGTACGTCACCGAGCCGCTGTCGTCAGGATTGGTGGCTGTAATGAAGTGGTCGTCCGCCCGGAACCGCACCTCACTATGGCGCACTCCCAACATGAGGGACCAGAGGGGTACGAAATCCCACGTGCCCTGTGCGTACTCGTCGATGTTATCGGCAATATCGTTCTCGTTACGTCGCAAGGCGCCTTTCACGCCGAGAGCTCCGGCGGCGAAGTCGTTATAACCTCGGCGCAGCTCGTTCTGCCAATCATAGGTGGCCCCCATCACCCAGGTGGCCGGCTGATCGCCGAGCATGCCCTGCCAGGACCAACGCGCATCCACGCCTCCGAAGTCGCGGTTCAGGCCGACTACACCGCCCGAGCTCGTCGGCGGGGCCTGAGCGGCCTGCGGGATTGCGAGGTATTGCTCCACGACCCGGTGACCCGCATACCCCAACACGCGCAGCGACTGCGTATCGCTGATTGCGAGATCGTAGATGAGCCCGCCCTGCTGCTGTTGGAGGCTTTTGCGCGTGTTGAATTTCGCGGCCGCAGGGTCGGTCGAGTCCGGGTCGGCGTGAAACTCGGCAGCAGTGAGGCCGAGAGGATCCATGGCATCCGGCCGCCCGATGACATTGGCGACCAGGGTCAGCTTGTTCGCATCATCGAGCGCATAGCCGACTTTGGCATTGAAGGATTCGTTTTTGGCGCTGCTGTGCGGACGAAACCCATCGATAGAGAAGTGCGTGAAATCGAGGTTGTAGGCAAGCGGGCCTTCCGAGCCGGAGAAATCAGCGCTGGCGCGCAAGGTATCGAAGCTGCCATAAACCACGCCGGCGCGCAGTTGCGGCGGGCCGCTGCCATCGGCCGTGAAGATCTGGATGACGCCGCCCGAGGAGTTGCCGTACAGCGCGGAAAAGGGTCCCCGCAAAACCTCCACCCGCTCGGCGGAATCAAGGTTGAATTGCGAGATCTGCCCCTGCCCGTCCGGCCCGGTCGCCGGAATGCCATCCTGATACACGCGCACGCCGCGAATGCCGAACGCCGAATTGGCACCGAAGCCTCGGATGGAGACCTGCTGGTCCTGTGCGTAATTGTTTCGATTCCGGGCGAGCAAGCCTGGCACCGTGGCGATGTCGTCCGCGAGATTCACGCCGAGTGCGTCGTCGTGCAACTGGGTGCCGGGAACCGCGCTGATCGCCGCTGGGATGTTGAACGAAGGCACTCCCACCCGGGTCGCGGTGACCGTGACGGTCTCCAGACGTGGGTCTGCCTTGGCTGCAATTGCATTTGCGCTGGCTGGGGCACCGGCATCGCCCTCCGCCGCCGACGCCGCCGCAATCAAGCCCAGTGCTCCAACAAGCGCGCCGGCCAGCCGTGAGCCACGGCCGCCGCTGGCAGGAATTTCAGGAACCTTCACAGCAATAAGCGTTGGCGGACGAAAACAATCTCGCGCCATCCTCAGGTCTTCTTGATTTGGTTACCGAAGGGCCGGCGGCCGGCCCTTCAGCCTCGATGCACGCTGGGCCGGGCAATGGTTGTCCGGATCTGCGTTTCGCACCACAGCGGCTATGATGGGAAAAAAACCTGCCGCCCGGAAGGCGCCCCCATCACTTTAGTGATTTTCGCTAGGTTTCCCGCTGCCCCTAGACCCCGCCGCGAGTCGCTCCATCGCCCCGTTCATTTTTGATAGACTAGCCGCCTCCACAGCTCTCAAAACACCTCGAGCTGCCTTGCGGCGACGCAAGCGTGGCCGTGGGGTGTGCGCGTCTCTCGATCTGGCGCGCTATCCAATTGAACGGACAGACATGCTCTCTACTTCCAACGTTGCGGTCCAATTCGGTGCAAAGCCGCTTTTTGAACAAGTCACCGTCAAATTCTCCGATGGCAATCGCTATGGCCTGATCGGCGCGAACGGTTGCGGCAAGTCGACCCTGATGAAGGTGCTGGGCGGCGAGCTCGAGCAGAGCGCCGGGGACGTCATGCTGCAGGCAGGCCTGCGCCTCGGCAAACTCAACCAGAACCAGTTCGGCTACGAGGACCAGCGGGTACTCGACGTGGTCATGCAAGGCCACGTGGAGATGTGGCGGGCCATGAAAGAGCGTGACCGCATCTACGCCAACCCCGAAGCGACCGATGACGATTACATGAAGGCCGCGGAGCTCGAGGGGAAATTCGCCGAGTACGGCGGCTACGATGCCGAGGCGCGCGCCGCCAGCATCCTCATCGGCGCGGGAATTCCCGAGTCGCTGCACAACGGCCCCATGCGCGAAGTAGCTCCGGGCCTGAAGCTCCGCGTGTTGCTCGCGCAGGCGCTTTTTTCCAAGCCTGACGTGCTGCTGCTGGATGAGCCGACCAACAACCTCGACATCAACTCGATCCGCTGGCTCGAAGGCGTGCTGAACGATTATGACGCGACCATGATCATCATCAGCCACGATCGCCATTTCTTGAACCAGGTCTGCACCCATATCGCCGATCTGGACTACCAGCAGCTGAAAATCTACCCGGGCAACTACGACGACTTCATGCTCGCCTCCACGCAGGCGCGCGCGCGGGTGGAAGCCGCCAACGCGAAGGCAAAGGAACGGATCGCCGATCTGCAGGAGTTCGTCCGCCGCTTCTCGGCCAATGCCTCCAAGGCGCGCCAGGCGACCTCACGACGCAGAGCCATCGAGAAGATCAAGATCGAGGAAGTTCGGCCGTCCTCCCGGCAAAATCCTTACATCCGTTTCGAGCAGAGCAAGAAGCTGTACCGCTCGGCCTTCGGTGTCGAGAAGTTGCGCTTCCGTTACCCCAACTCCACGGTCGACGTGCTCGACAACATCAACTTCAACGTCGAAGCGGGCGAGCGCATCGCCATCATCGGCGCGAACGGCATAGGCAAGACGACGTTGATGCGCTGCCTGGCCGGCGAGCTGACACCAACGTCAGGCAGCATCAACTGGGTCGAGAATGCCGAGCGTGGCTACATGCCGCAGGACCCGCAGGCGGAGTTCGCGAAGAAGACGGACCTGTTCAGCTGGATGTCCGAATGGACCGGCAAGGCCGACGATGACCAGATCGTGCGCGCAACCCTGGGCCGGCTGTTGTTTTCGGGGGATGAGACCCGCAAATCGGTCCACGTGCTCTCCGGCGGCGAGAAGGGCCGGATGATCTATGGAAAACTGATGCTCATGCGGCCGAACGTGCTGCTGATGGACGAGCCAACCAACCATATGGACATGGAGACCATCGAGTCGCTGCAGATTGGCCTGGAGAAGTATCCCGGAACCCTCGTCTTCGTCTCGCACGACCGGGAGTTCGTCAACGCTCTGGCGACGCGTATCATCGAGCTCCGGCCGGGCGGCACCATCGCCGACTTCAGCGGCACCTATGATGAGTACCTGAAGTCGCAAGGGATCGAGGGGTGAAAGCAACAGGACGGAGCGGGTATTGCCACCGGCCACGGCAAGTCACATAGAGGATCGTCATGACAAAGGTTCCTCCAGGGGTAGGCCCGCGCTTCCCGCAGATCGTCGTTCTGTTCGGTGCGACCGGTGATCTCGCACACCGGAAGTTGCTTCCGGGTCTGTTCCGTCTGACTTCCATCGGATTCATTCCCGGTTGCCGCATCGTCGGCGTCTCCCTCGAGGACATCGACACCGAAGCCTTCCGCAAGATCGCGCATACCGCGCTCGATGAGTTCGCCAGCCATAAGGTCATCGACTCCGACTGGGAATCCTTCGCGCAAAGCCTCGAATACGTGCCGCTGAAAGCGGGCGCCCCCGCGCTGAAGGCCGCTGTCGAGAGAGCGGAAAAAGCCATTGGCGCCGAGAGCCGGCGGCTTCACTACCTCAGTGTGCCACCGAGCGCGGCACTGTCCGCTGTCAGGCTGCTGGCGGAAGCCGGACTGGTGGGGGGATCGCGCATCGTCATGGAAAAGCCCTTTGGCACAGACCTGAAGAGCGCGGTGGAGCTGAACGCGAAACTGCACGAGGTTTTCGCGGAGGACCAGATCTTCCGCATCGACCACTTCCTCGGCAAGGAAGCGGCACAGAACATCCTGGCATTCCGCTTTGCCAACGGCCTGTTCGAGCCGATCTGGAACCGCAACTTCATCGATCACATCCAGATCGATGTGCCCGAGGCAATCGGCCTCGGCAAGCGCGCCGCCTTCTACGAAGCCACCGGCGCGTATCGCGACATGGTGGTAACGCATCTCTTCCAGATTCTGGCGTTCACGGCCATGGAGGCGCCGACCTCGCTGGAGCCCAAGCCCATCAGCGAGGAAAAAAACAAGGTCTTCCGCAGCCTGGTACCGATCCAGCCCACCGATGTGGTACGCGGACAATACCAGGGCTATCGCAAGGAGGAAGGCATCGATCGGGAATCTGACACCGAGACTTTCATCGCGCTGAAATGCTCGATCGACAATTGGCGCTGGGCCGGTGTGCCCTTTTTTCTGCGCACCGGAAAACGGCTGGCGGAAGGTCAGCGGATCATCTCCATCGCCTTCCGCGAGCCACCGCGCAGCATGTTTCCGCCGGGCTCGGGCATCGGAACACAGGGGCCGGACCACCTGACTTTCGACCTCGCCGACTCGTCGAAGATGTCACTTTCTTTCTACGGCAAGCGCCCAGGCCCGGGAATGAGGCTCGACAAGCTGAGCATGCAATTCGCCATGCGCGATACGGGATTCGAGGGCGAGGTGCTGGAGGCGTACGAACGGCTGATACTCGACGCCATGCGCGGCGATCACACCCTCTTCAACACGGCCGAGGGCATCGAGCGCCTGTGGGACGCCTCGACGCCCTTGCAGGAGAGCCCGCCGCCGGTGCGGCTCTACGCCCCCGGATCCTGGGGGCCCAATGCCATTCATCAGCTCATCGCGCCGCGCGCCTGGCGTTTGCCGTTCGAGCGGGCCTGGCGTTATTCGAACGACACGGCGACGTGACTCCCGCCAGTCAGTAGCTTTCGTCGTTGGTCGGGAAGGAGGACGACTTGACGTCCGCGATGTAATGCTCGAAAGCGTCGTTCATGATTTCCTGGAGGCTGGCGTAGTGGCGAACGAACCGGGGCGAAAATTCCTTGTTGATGCCGAGCATGTCATGTACCACGAGCACCTGGCCATCGACCGCGGCACCCGCACCGATCCCGATGGTCGGAATGGCCACCATTTTCGTGACTCGCTCCGCGAGTTGCGCCGGGATCTTTTCCAACACGATGGCGAAACAACCCGCCTCCTCCAGAAGCTGCGCGTCGCGCAAGAGCTGCCCCGCCTCGCCTTCGGACGTCGCGCGGACCACATAGGTGCCGAATTTGTAGATCGATTGCGGCGTCAGGCCGAGGTGTCCCATCACAGGAATGCCGGCGGAGACGATTCGCTTGACACTTTCAATGATGAACTCGCCGCCCTCCATCTTCACACAGTGGGCTCCGGACTCTTTCATGATGCGCACGGCGCTTTCCAGGGCGATGGTGCTATTACCCTGGTAAGAGCCGAACGGCATGTCGACGACCACCAAGGCTCTTTCCACGCCACGTACGACGGAAGCGGCATGAGCGATCATCTGGTCCAAGGTGATCGGCACGGTGGTCTCGAAGCCGTGGACGACGTTGGCCGCGCTATCTCCGACCAGCACCACGTCGATACCTGCCCGATCCATGATCCGGGCGAACGAGAAGTCATAGGCCGTCAGCATCGCGATCTTCTCACCACGAGACTTCATCTCGGCGAGGCGTGCCGTCGTTACTTTGCGCCTCTTGGACGCCTCGGGGCGCGGGGGTGTTTCAGTGGACATCTGTTGGGCTCACCTGCCCCCGGTTGGGAGCGACTTTGGGCGCGAATTCTGCCACGGAACCCGCCGCGCTGGTCTTGGGTTGCCGGGCGCTGCTAGAGTACGCCGCAGTTTCCATTGTCCGCCCCCTGCTACCGCTGCGCTGCCGCTTGAACCCCGAGACTGCCACGCCCCCCTGGTCAGCGCCGCCCCTGCAACCGACCGTGCTGTATTTTGCCCGGCTCGGTGACATGGTCATGCTGACCGCGCTCTTGGGCTTCCTTCACAAGCGCTATCACCGTCCCTGCCAGGTCATTGGGGCTGGCTCGTGGACGAGCGCTGTCTTTGAAGGAAATCCGGACCTCTCGAAGGTCTGGTCGTTTGACCGGCACTTCCCGTTCCCACTGACCCGGCAATGGCCCCAGGTAGCCCGTGCCCTGCGCGACAGTCATCCCGGACCGATCTACGTCTGCGAGCACCATCATCGGCAGCTCCCGAGAGTACGCCGCATGTTGGCGTTCAGCGGCGTCGACCCGGCCCGCTGCCTTTTCATAGCGGACAAGCCCGGGACGATCCATTCGGTCGACCGGCTCATCCGCTTCGGAGAACAAACGCCGCGAGCCCTGAAGATCGAAGACTATCCGCTGCCGGAGCCGGGGGTGCAGTGGGCGCCGCGCTTGCGGGTGTTCAGCGATGATCGTGCCGAGTTGAATGCGTGGCTGCGCGCCCAGGGTTGGACCGGCCGTCCGATCATCATGGTGCAACCGGGCAATCATCGCAGCATGAGCTGGCGCCGCGGCCGATGGCGGCGGCTGAACACCGACGACAAGGCGTGGCCCATCGAAAGATGGGTCGCCCTGTTGCACAAGGTGCACGCGCGCATGCCCAATGCTTTGATCATGCTGCGCGGATCTCAGGAAGAGGTCGAGATGTTGCAGTGGGTCAAGGCAGCCTCGAAACTGGACGCTGTAGTGGTGGCCGGCGTGGGACTGCGTCGCCTGTTCGCGCTGTGCGAGATGGCTCACAGCATGATCTCCGTCGATACCGGTCCGGCGCATGCCGCCGCAGCACTGGGATTGCCGTTGGTTGTCATGTATGGAGCGGAGGAGCAGCGATGCTGGCTGCCACGAAGCCACTCAGGCTCGCCGGTCATCGGAGTAGGCGGCCCACCTCACTCGGTACGCGTGGACCAGATACCAGTCGATGCGGTCTTCGACTCGTGGTGCCGCCTGCTCGCACAACTCGAGGATTTTGCACCTGCGCCTTCCCGGGCTGCCATTCTCAATAGCACACGATTCCTGTAGTTGACCCCCCGTCCAAAACCGTCGAGTCAGGTCGAATATGTTGAGGTGGCCGCGTAGGGCCGTGCCCTCATTCCACGCTCATAACGGGTCCTGGATTGCTTTCGAGTCCAGGCCTTGTTCGCCGACGGTTACGATCTGGCCCGTCAGCCCCTGGGGTTGCGCGCTTATGAATGGACCTTTCTGCTCGGGCGGCACCGGTTTGCGGCGCGCCTTACGCCACAGGTCGTAGACGGTAAGCGCGCCGGTGAGCGTGCCCAGTGTCGCGAAGTAAGCAGAGGGGCCGAACGAAGCAATCAAACTGCCAGCCAACACGGGACCGATCGCGGCGGCGCCTCCGTTCAGACGCAGAAGAGCACTGCTTGCCGCAATCATCTGTGTGGGCTCGAGCTTGTCGTTGACGTGTGAGACTGCTAGCGAATAGAGCGTCAGCGCCGAGCCGCTGAAGAGCGCGGTCAACAACAGGAACACCGGCCGAGGCAACCCGCCGAACGCCGCGATAATGCTGGCCACAACAGTGGCCAGGGCGCAAACCGCAGCCATGACCGTGCGTCGGTCCATGCGATCAGACAACCTTCCCACCGGGTACTGCGTCACCACCGCGGCGAGAATGCTGACCGCCATGAACAAGGCAATGCCGGTGTTGCCGAGGCCACTCAGCCGGCCATACACGGGGCCCATCGAGAACACGATAGCCGAAATCATTCCGGATACCGACACCGCGACGACGCCGAGCGGTGAGTTCCGATAAAGCTCGCGATAACGTACTTTCCGCGGCACCGCCAGCTCGGGCGCCTGCTTGGCGGAGACCACGATCGGCACCATGGAGAGCGAAATCAGCACCGACACCAGCATGAAAGGGTTCGTCGTGCGGGGATTCGCCACGACCAGCAGGAACTGCGCAACGCCCAGGCCAACATACAACACGACCATGTAGACCGCCAGGAGCTGCCCGCGGTTCGCATGGCTCGCGCGATCGTTCAGCCAGCTTTCGGCAACCACGTAGATGCCCGCGAAGCACACGCCGGAGATGAGCCGCATCGCGGCCCACGTAAAGGGCTCCACGAAGGCGGCCTGGACCAGAATGGTGGCAGAGGCCCCGGCCGCCAGGGCAGCGAACACCCGGATATGCCCGATCCGCCGCAACATGCTCCGCGCGGCCGCCGTGCCAGCGAGGTATCCTACGTAGTAGCACGACATGATGATGCCGGTCACTTGCGCCGGAAAACCTTCGAGCGTGGCTCGCAAGCCGAGCAGCGTGCCCTGCAGGCCGGCTCCCAACATCAACACGCCCATGCCCAGTAGCAAGGGCCACGTCGCCGCAATGCTGTTTACAGGCACGAAGCGTGAGCCAGACACCGTTGCGCCCGACGCCCCTCGCTGCCGGAGGAGCCGATCACCAGGACGGGCCTTGGGGAGCGTGCTGCCACATGACAGCCAGAATGCCCGCCATGCTCTGGCTCATATCGACAGGCTTGTCGAACTTGTAGGCAACATCCTGCTGTTGCCGATAATCCAGCAAAAACACGTCCGTGGCACCATCGGACATCTCACCGCTCGGGTCTTCCTCCTCGGGCAGAGGTCTCTTGTTGTCCCAGAGATGATTGGCCTCGCAAACGAATGCCTGCGCATCGGCCAGCGAGATGGGGAAGACCCTGATCACCTCCACCTCGGTCCGCTGCCCATCGGTCCATTTGCGCGCGAAGCTGAGCTGCTCGGTCTGGGTAAAGACCGGATCGGCCACCGCTCGCGATTGATGCGCCCGGAGATCGAACACGCGGCGCTCCACGGAGACCGCAACCAGCCGATCCAGATCCACTCCCGACCACGTATACAAGCCGTCCTTGACGAATTTTCCGGTGAAGCGATTCACCAGCCCTCTGCGAATCCGGGCGATCTCTGGCGGAAGCGGATCCAGAGGATGGCTCACAGCCACCAGCTTTCCCGCGACGACGGGGCGATCGTCCAACGCGATGGCCATCGGCTCGCTCGACTTGGCCGCGACAGCTTTCTCGACCTCGCCGCGCTTGTGGTCGCCGAAGGCGGCACGACCGCAAAGTGGCCCCTGGGTGCTTGGCGGCTGCGCGACGTAGCCACGCTGCCTGCCCGGCTCCGTCGAGGAACAACCGCTCAGGAAGCTCAAAAGCGATAAAGCCACCAGCACGGAGCGCCTGGCTCGGGTCATATCCATGGTGAAGAATTTGTTACAGACGGAACGGTTACGCACGGATTGTCTTGGTTGAGTATAGCTGCAGGGAAATACGATGCTTACGCACCTGGACCCCGCCTCGGCCCTCGCGGTCGGGCTGCTGATCTTCGCCTTGATCATGGTTGTGATCTTTGAGGCGACCAATGGTTTCCACGACGCTGCCAATGCCGTAGCCACTGTGATCTACACCCACTCGCTAAGCCCCACCCAGGCAGTAGTGTGGTCCGGGCTCATGAATTTCCTCGGCGTGCTGCTCGGTGGCATTACGGTGGCGTACGCCCTCGTAGAGCTGCTGCCCGCTGAAGTTCTATCGCCTCCGGATGGCGGCCCGGCCGTCGGTATGTTGATCGCGCTCTTTGTAGCGGCGCTCGTGTGGAATATCGGCACCTGGTGGTTCGCACTGCCGAATTCGAGCTCGCATTGCCTGATCGGAGCACTGATCGGGGTCGCTCTCGGCAATGCCCTGGCACGCCCGCGTAGCCTGGTTGACGGGGTTCACTGGCACCAACTCTGGACCGTGCTGAAGGCTCTGGCCCTGTCGCCTTTGCTCGGCTTCGTGCTGGCGGGAGGGCTTTTTCTACTCATCCGCAGGACGATCCACGACAGGCACCTTTACGAGCCTACTCACAACAAGCCGCCGGTCTGGTGGATGCGTGCCATCCTCATCTTTACGTGCACTGGTGTCAGCTTCGCGCACGGTACGAACGATGGACAGAAGAGCATCGGACTCATCATGCTCACCATCATCGGGCTCTTCCCCGCTACCTACGCGCTCAACCCGGAAGCGGGCCGTTCGCTGGCCGATCTGCCCAACATCATGCGGCAGGTGGAGCCGCTCGTGCGCAAGTACGGCGACGATGAGAAGGAAACAGCCCTGGCGGCGGCAAAATCGATCGAGGAAAGCGGCATCACCGCGCAAGCCGCCAACGTTCCGAGCACCGCGCTGCCCGTCTCGCTGAGCAGCGAAGGGCAGCGGCGTCCGCCACTGGAGTTCGGGCCGAACGCGCCTGCCGCGAAACAGCGCGCCACAGTCCGCGACGACGTATACCGCGTAATCTCGCAGCTCGAGCACGTGAAGGAAGTAACCACTGCGTCGAAGCAGGAAAAGGAGCAGGCTGGGAAGCTCGCCAAACAGCTTGGCAAGTCGGTCGAATACGCCCCGACCTGGGTGCGCATCCTGAGCGCCCTGTGCCTGGGTATTGGTACGATGATCGGTTACCGGCGCATCGTCACGACCCTGGGCGAGCGGCTGGGCCACGTCCAACTGACTCCGGCACAGGGAGCGGCTGCCGAGGTGGTCGCGACGGTATTGATAGGCAGCGCGGGCTTTACCGGATTGCCGGTCAGCACTACTCATATTGTCACGTCGGGTATCGGTGGAACCATGGTGACGGCCGGGGCGGGCCTGCGCTATCAGATGCTCTCTCGCATCGTCACCGCCTGGCTGTTGACCCTGCCGGTTACCATCCTGACCGCCGGAGGTTTGTATTATCTGTTCGCGAATCCGAGGCTCTGACGGCCGCGACGGAATTCCCATTCGCTAGCGGCGCGTCTTGACCGGCGGCAGCGCCTGAAGTCACAGGCTGTCGAAATGGCCGGACCTCGCGCGTCACTGTGCTGGCGGAGCATGGTGCTCGCCTCGAAATCGCAAACGGAGAGTTCACATGCAATACATGTTGCTGGCTTACGCGGACATCAATACCTTCCTGAACCTGTCGCCTGACGAACAAAAACAGATGTACGGAGCTTACCAATCGTTCATTGAAGCCCTGAAGAAAGCGGGCGCCTATCAGGCTTCGGGGCGGCTTCAGCCGACCTCGACCGCGACCTCGGTGCGGGTGGCGAACGGGAAGACGCAAGTGCTCAACGGACCGTACATGGAGACCAAGGAGCAGCTCGGAGGTTACTTCCTCATCGACGTACCCGACCTGGACGCAGCCATCTCATGGTCGGCGCGTTGCCCGGCCTCGAGCCATGGGACGGTAGAGATAAGACCTCTCTGGGTGATGCAATCGTAAGATCGGGCGGCTCGTTCATCCTATGAGCGCGGGAATTGGCGGCGAGCAGGCACGTGACATAGCGGACGCGGTTGCGCGCCGGAGTTACGGCAAGCTCGTCGCCTTTCTCGCGGCACGCACGCGCGATGTCGCATCGGTGGAAGACGCTTTGTCGGAAGCGTTTGCCTCGGCACTGGCGGACTGGCCCCGAAACGGCTGTCCATCGAATCCAGAAGGGTGGTTGTTGACCGCCGCCCGGCGCAAGCTCATCGACTTTGCCCGCCGGCGCCAGACTGGCGAGGCCGCCAGCGGTGAGTTACAGCGGCTGGCCGAGGAGCTCGAGACCGCAGCGCTCAACGACGCGACGGAGGTGGCAATTCCTGACCAACGGCTCGCGTTGATGTTTGCCTGCGCCCACCCGGCCATCGAGGCAAGTGTTCGTGCCCCTTTGATTCTTCAGGTCCTGCTCGGTCTCGATGCGGGAATGATTGCCTCCGCCTTTCTGACCTCTCCTGCGGCGATGAGCCAGCGGCTGGTCCGGGCCAAGGAAAAGATCCGTCGGGCGGGCATTCCCTTCCGCGTGCCCGAGCGGGACGAGCTTCCCGCAAGGCTCGGCGCGGTGCTCGATGCCATCTATGCTGCCTTCTCGGAAGGCTGGACAGATTCGGGCGGCACGGACGTTGCCCGACGCGACCTGGCGGAGGAAGCTTTGTTCCTCGGCCAGCTCGTGACACAACTGCTGCCGGATCAGCCCGAGGCACTCGGCCTGCTCTCCCTCATGCTCTACGTGGAAGCAAGGCGCCCCGCACGGCGCAGCCGCGAGGGAGAGTATGTGCCGCTCGCCGATCAGGATGTGGCCTTATGGAATTCCGACATGATCCGAGCGGCCGAGACATTGCTGTTGCGAGCGAGCCCTTTGAATTCCATCGATCGCTATCAATTGGAGGCCGCGCTGCAATCGGCACACGTCCATCGCCGGCTCGAGGGCCATGCCAACTGGCCTGCGGTGGTGCAGTTGTATGATGCGCTGTTGGAGATTTCAGGCTCTCCCGTGGTCGCCATCAATCGCGCTCTGGCCGTGGCCGAAGTCGACGGTCCCGCGGTTGCTCTGGAAATCCTGCAGAAGCTGTCCGGTGATGCGCGGCTCACTGAATACCAACCGTACTGGGCAGCACGTGCCGAGCTACTCGCCAGAACGAACGCATGCGACGAAGCACAGCAGGCGTATGAAGTCGCTATCGGACTGGAACGCGATCCTGCCGTGCGCCGGTTCCTACAGCAGCGCCAGCAGCAAGCTATTCAGAGACGGTCCCGGATGCTCGCCGGCAAAAGTGCTTTATAGCGCCGGCTCAGGGCGAGGGTCTGGCCATCGCGAAGGAGAAGCTCGTAATCGCCGTGAAACATCGGGCGCAGCTCGGCGATGAAACTCACCCGAACGGCATGAGAGCGATGGACTCGGAGAAACTCGTCGGGATCGAGCTGGGAGAGGAAGCTGGTGAGCGAATCGCGAATCAGGTGGACTTTGCCGCCGGTGTGGACCTCCACATAGTTTCCCGCGGCGGAAATCCTTTGGATGTCCTCAACCGGGAGAAAGAAAGCTCGCTCGGCATCACGCACGAGAATCTGTCTCGCCACCGCCGGACGCCCAGGCATCGTGGCCAGCAGGCGACGCACCCGCTCCTCCAGGTCGGTCCGATCCGGCTCGGCGAGCGCTGCACGAACGCGATCGATACTGCGTATGAAGCGCTCCCTGTCAAAAGGCTTCAGCAGGTAGTCAATCGCCTGGACTTCGAACGCGCGCACGGCGTATTCCGAATACGCCGTCGTGAATACGATCAGTGGAGACTGCACGTCGCGCAGTCCGTCGATCACGTCGAAACCTGTGCGTGTACCGAGCTGAATGTCCAGATAGATCACGTCGGGCACCGCGGCCATTACCGCCGCGATGCCCTCTTCCACGGTGCCGGCTTCGGCGGCCACCCGGAAGTCCTCCAGCTCGGCGATGAAGCGCGCGAGTTTCGCGCGCGCCGGGGGCTCGTCCTCGACGATGACGACCGTGTAGCTCACGTCACGATCGGAAAGCTGACCGTCACGACGGCGCCCCGGGGAGCGCGAGTGCGGAATTCGAGAGAGTGATTCCCGGGAAACAACAGCTCGAGCCGGCGTGAGATGTTGGAGATCCCGGTTCCACGCGAGAACGGCGTGTTGGGAAAGCCCGCCCCGTCGTCACTGACAGAGTAACTCAAGCGGTTTTCCTGGCGACAGACGTCCACTCGCAACCACCCGTGACTGTCCGCGAGCCCGTGCCGTATCGCATTCTCCACGATGGGTTGCAACAGCAAACGAGGGACCTGGATACCGGCCAGGCCAGCCTCGACCTCGACTTCGAATGCGAGCTGGCCGCGGAAACGCTCCGCCATCATGGCAGCATACCCCCTGAGCCATTCCAGCTCCCGCTCGAGCGGGACGAGAACATGACGATCGGACTCATAAGCCGCCCGGAGCAGGTCGCCAAGTTGACTGATCATGCGATCCGCGGCATGGACGTCCTCGTGCATGCGGTTGGAGATCGCGTTCAGGGAGTTGAACAAAAAATGCGGCTCGATCTGCGCGGTCAGGTGGCGCAGCCGCGCCTCGCTCAATTCCGCCGCGAGCTCTCTGGCTCGCAGCTCTCTGGCTCGCCGGGTATGGAATTCACGGTATGCGAAGTTGATCATCGCGAATACGAAGTAGGTAATGACGTCCTTCTGGAGCTCGTAGAAGCCCTTCACGAGCACATTGCCGAAGTCGTAGTGCTGTCCGGCCAACAGGTAGGCCGCCTTGCGCAACAGGACCATTCCCGTAGTGTGAACGACGGAGAAGACGAGTGCCGCGGCTATATGTGTGAGGATAACCCGCCGCCGTGGCCGGGAATCGAGCCTGAACTGACTTTCGAGCCGAAAGATGAATGGAACGAGCGGCCCGACGATGACCACGCTGCTCAATTCCCAGACGAACGGCTTCCACGGCGCGATCCCGGTCGACTCGATGAAGTGGTTCAGCCCCAGGTACAGGCCAAATATCAGCCACAAGGCGGCGTAGACGAGCCAGAACACGCGCGGCATCGCCTTCGAGCTCGAGCCAATCACATCGAATACGCTGCGCGCGTGGAGGGAGCTGTCGGCGTCTGCGGCGCCATCCATGATTGGCGGGTTGCTGACCATAATCGATCCCATGCTAGTTGATGTCCGGTGGCGCAGCCAGCAGCCTCTCCCATAGTCGGTCTGCCGCCACTGATCGTGCCTGCCTCGAGAGCAAGGTGGATGAGCGTCCAGTCAAGATCGGCGCGCCCAGACTCCCTTTGGACATGGATTGGCTCTCAATACTGCTTCCCGCGAGGGGACCAGGCACAGCATGGGCGCTCTCTGCCAAGCGGTACAATCTGTTCGGGACAAGAGGGACAGTTACGGGGTCAAGCGGCGGGGCACGCCCCTGCGCCTGGACACTCGCTCGCGCAGGCGCGTGGACGATGCGCCGATCATCGCGTCCACAACAGTAGCGCCGCGATCACCGGAATCCATGCGGAGGCGTACGCGAGCGCGCCCCACCTGCGATCGCCGGGGGTGGCGGGTGATTCTGCGAATAGACGCCCGATCGCGCGCGCGGTGACCTGGCGGCTTGCCGCACGCCAACGCGCATAGGGTGGAGTCGTCATGACTTCCAGCGCAGTGCGCGCAACACCGCGGAAATCTGCTCTGTCCTCGACCCGCGCGGCCACGGCGCGCCGCAGACGATAAGCCATGAATTGGCCGGGCAACATTACAGTCCAACCAAACCCCAACACCGCGATGACAGGGTCGCGCAACAAAGCGGCCAGTATGAGAAGACCCGCTGCGCTCGCCCCATGCACCATGACCCGCCACAGGCTCTCAGGCCGGCTGAGAGTCTCCAGGGCGCGTCCCCCATCCAGAGGCGTGAACGGCAGAAGATTCATACCATTCAGGATCAGCAGCGTGACTGCCGCTATCCGCAACAGACGGCTCGGCCACCAAGCCTGGTCAATCACCAGCAACACCACCGCCAACCACAATCCAGGCAGCGCCCCAGCCAGGAGCACGACCAACCTGTCGCGTACGGTTGTGACCGCCGGCCGGCCGATCGTCATCGCGCCCAGCAGAGGCACGAAAAAAACGTGAACGTCGCGATACCCAAACACTCGCATTGCCACGGCGTGTCCGGCTTCGTGGAAAGCTACGGCGACCAGAATCAGCGCCGCGACGTAGACGTTCCATAGCAACGCCATGGCAACGAAGGAAAACAACGCAGTCATCCCCACGGCCATCAGAAGTGGCCAAGGGGTGCCTGGCGCGATTTCCGGGTTGTCGGCCACGTGCAGGACGGCTTGCAAATCCGCTTCGACGCGCAGATAGCGCTGATCCTCGGAGGGCGCGGCCGATGCGGCCGGGGCCGGGACCGCGCGAATAGCAGTTCGGGGTCCGGTGGGTCCGGTGGGTCCGGTGGCTCCGCTATGCGCCAGCGGTGGAGCAAAGAAACGCCGCTGGCTCGCAATCGGCGCTTGCGCTGTTGGCCGTCGGCGCGCGTTGTGCGTGAGGGTGAGAGCACCTCGCAAGGTGAATCGGTCCAGAGAGCGGTCAGCCGTTGGGACCACCCATTTGCGCATCCGGAAAACGGCACGCACTTCGCTCATATCCGCGGTGATCAGAGCGAGAGCACTCTCGACGCCTGGCTGTTGGCCGCCAAGGGCGCGCGCGGCAACCACGCTGTCAGCGGGGTCACCAGCAGCGATGTTGCTGGCCACCTGCACTTTGGCTTCCGCGACTCGCTCCGCATGCCGCGCGACGACCGTCTCCACGCTCAGCCCGGGATAGGCTTCCACGCTCAAGCCAGGGGGTAAGAAGGAGCCCGCAAACGGCGTGTTCACCGTGACTATCTGAAGCCCCGAAGAGACTTCAGTTCTGATTTCCAACTCCACCAGCCTGCCGTACTCCGGCGCGAGATGCCGACGCACCAACGCGTAGGCCGGCAACTGCTCATTGACGAAAATGCTGACCGTCAAAGGCTGGCCATAATAGGTAATCAGTGGGGTGACATACCCGAATCCAAGGTGCCGGAAACCCGTGGCGGCCAGCTCCTCATCGAGCAAGCTCAACAGCCGCAACTCTCCCGGATCGACCTGCTGCAGCCCCAGGGGCTCGCCCTTCACTTCACGCAACGCGCAGGTCAGGTAAAGGCGCGCACCCAACAGGTAACGTGTGCCTAGGAACAACACATACGCGAACGCCGCGTAGGCCAATACCGCAGGAACACCCATAGGGGTGCATTATCGCACGGCGAGCGAAGTCGTCAGGTCGCCGGCTCGGCTTCGCGGTGCGGAGATGCTCTCTCCTCCGCTGGGATCACAACAACCTCGTCACGGCCGTGCACCGTGACGTGCTGCAGTCCTTAGCTCGTCTGGTGCGAGGCGGCAACAGCCCGCGTGACAGACCCTCAGTGCCGATCCACCGGCTCGCCGGTGGGCTTTGGAGCGCTCTCGTAGCCCTCCTCCAGATTGGCAAGCTCCAGGGGATCGATATCGGAGACCGCCACGAGCTCCAGGCCTCCCTGTTGCCAGGCCCGCAGCGAGTAACCCTGCATGCGGCCGGTGTGCGGCAGACTCCCGAGGTCACGTCCCGACAGGCTCGCCAGCACGTTGATGATGTGGCCGTGCTTGCGATAGATGACTGCGGCGATAGGCTGCTGTCGCAGATAATCCAGGCGTCCGCCGAGCAGCTCGAAGCCCCGGGAGGAGAGATCCGGTACCGGGGGCGAAAAATCGAGCTTGCCGGCGAACCAGGGCTTCACTGTGTGATGATCGGTCGAGACTACATCACTGAGGTGATTGGCCAGTAAGGATCGGACATGCGCGGCCACTACTTCGTTCGCGTCGAGTGAGCGCTGCTGTAGCAGGACGGTCGCGAGCAATGCGCTCGCCGCGAGCGCTACGGGCCAACCCGCCCACGCCCACCAGGGACTCGGAGACCGTGCCGTACGTTTCACTCGACCGGGACCTACCGGCTCCGGTTTCGACTCATCGAGCGCGGTGGAAATCCTCAACCGCAGCGAGTCCGGTGCGGCATAGGCCAGATCCAGACGCCGCATTGTGGATGAAAGTATGTTTTGCATTTCATACCGCCGTTGGCATGCAGAGCATGCCGCAAGATGCGCTTGAACTTCCGTGCTGTTCCTGACATCGAGCTCACCATCCAGCAACGGCCCGATCCAACGCCCGACCTCATCACATTTCACAACAAGACTCCTTCCGCGGCGCGCTCGAGCCACATTTTGCGAAGCATCTCGCGAGCCCGCGCCAGGCGTGACATCACCGTGCCGATCGGCATTCCGGTCAGTTCCGCGATCTCTCTATACGACAGATCGTTCAGCTCGCGCAGAACCAGCGCCTCACGGAACTGCACAGGCAGTGCCTCGATCATTTCGCGCACGGCCTCGCGCTTCATTGCCCGCTCGAGAATGCGCTGTGGATCGAGATCCAGCTGCGCTTCATCGGCCTCCTCCGCTACACCGGAAGGATCATCGCCAGGTGAGTCTGTCTCAAGGAACTGCAAGTTCGCTTGCACAAATTTTTCTCGCCAGGCATAGAAGCAGTTACGCACTATTTTCAAAAGCCAAGCGCGCGCTTCGCGACCACGTAGTGAATCAACGTGGCGAAACGCCCGCAAACAGGCGTCCTGCACGATGTCTTCGGCCGCCGACGCATCACGCGAGAGATAGCGAGCGAAGGTATAGGCATCGTTCAGTAGGGGCTCGATAAGGTCCCGGAATCGCTGCGCACGGTTATTCACGGTATTGCCCATTCATAGGTCGATCGCTGCGGGAGGTCCTTTTATTCCCGGAACACGTCTGTTCCGCAGACCGGAACACGAATGTTCCGCATACAGCTTACCGCGTCGGAATAGAACACCGTGAGCGCCGATCAACCCCGTAGCTGTCACAACGGGCTTCCAGGCATAGGAGATCGGCATGTCAACCCAAGATACGTTCAACCAGGACCGCCGCCGGGCACTGAAATGTCTCGCATATGGAGGTGCGGGAACTGTGTTCGTGCTCTCCGCGGGCGTGCTCACCCCCGTGGATCTGGCTTTGGCCAAGGATGGCGCGTCGGGTGGTAGCCCGCTATTCCTGCAGATCAGCGATACGCATATCGGCTTCAACAAGGAAGCCAATCCGGACGTGGCTGGCACACTCACCAAGACGATTGAAATGGTGAACGCAATGCCGCAAAAGCCGGCGCTGGTCATTCACACGGGCGACATCACGCACCTTTCTAAACCTGCCGAGTTCGACACAGCCGCACAGCTGCTGTCGCAACTCAAGGTGACCGAGCTCCATACCACGCCCGGTGAGCACGACGTCGCGGACGCGTCCGTCACGGAATACTTCAACCGCTACGGAAAGGCGTCCAATAACAAGGGCTACTACAGCTTCGATCATAATGGCGTGCACTTCGTCAGCCTGATCAACGTGCTGAATTTCAAGCAAAACGGCCTCGGCAACCTCGGCAACGAGCAGCTCGAGTGGCTCGAGAAGGATCTGAAGGGCAAATCGGCCAGCACCCCGATTGTCGTCTACTCCCACATGCCACTGTGGACCGTCTACGCTCCGTGGGGCTGGGGGACGGGAGATGCCGATCAGGCGACGAGCTACCTGAAGCGCTTCGGCTCGGTGACGGTCCTCAACGGCCACATTCACCAGATCGTTCAGAAGGTCGAAGGCAACATCACGTTCCATACGGCCCGCTCCACCGCCTATCCGCAGCCGAGCCCGGGCCAGGGATCGGGACCCGGACCGCTGAAGGTTCCGAGCGATGAGCTGCCCAAGATGCTCGGGGTGAGCAACGTGACCCTCAAGCACCACTCTCTGGCCCTCGCGGACACGACCCTGGCATGATCTCCATGAAGAAAAGCGCTCCTCTGCTTTTGCCGCTGCTCCTGGCTGCGTGCTTTGACGCGAACTCCGGAACACCGCCGGCAGCACAGAAGACCGCTGCTGCCACGGCTGCTCAGGATTCAGCGATCTCGATCAAAGATTTCGCTTTTGCCCCCACATCGGTGACCGTGGCGGCGGGTACCACGGTGAAATGGAAGAACCTCGACGGCGAGCCGCATACGGTCCGCGCTGTCGACGGCAGCTTCAAATCCGAGGCCCTGGATCAGAACGACAGCTTTGATTTCAAGTTCGACAAGCCCGGTACGTACCGCTATGTATGCTCCATCCATCCGCAGATGGTTGGAACGATAGTAGTGAAGGCGCCTCAATCGAAGTGATTGAGCGCGCGTCTATGCCGGCGGAGCTCCCCCCACGCGGGGAGCTCCGCCGGGGCGCTGAGAGCGCGCACCCAGCGGCGTGCGCAGACGATAAGCTCAACAGGCGCAATCCCTATCCCCCGTAGCGCGAGCTAAGGGCACTTAGCGCTCGCGTCCTTGAACTCCCGAGCGACTCGCCGCAGACTGCGCTGTTTCCGCTGAAAGGACATCCAAGAGCATGACTGGACGCCGCAAGTTCCTTGCGCAGGCTGCCGCCGCGACCGCGGTCCCCTTCATCAGCACGAGCGTAACGCGCGCGCTGGCCGCCGCTTCCAAAAAGAAACTCGGGTTCGCGCTCTGTGGGCTGGGAAGCCTCAGCACCCACCAGATCGCACCGGCTCTGCAGAAGACTCAATACTGCCGCCTGGCGGGCGTCATTACCGGCACTCCGGCGAAAGCCGCGAGCTGGAAGGCCCAATACAACATCCCGGACCGGAGCGTTTACACGTACGACACCATGCATCGCATGGCCGATAACCCGGACATCGACGTGGTCTACATCGTGACGCCGAACTCGATCCATCTCGACAATGCCTTGGCCGCCGCAAAAGCCGGCAAGCACGTGTTCTGCGAGAAGCCGATGGAAGTCTCCGTCGAGCGTTGCCAGAAAATGATCGACGCCCTCAAGGCCGCGAACCGCCTGCTGGGCATCGCCTACCGCTGCCAGTTCGAGCCGCATCACCTCGAATGCATCCGCCTCGCCCGCGAAAAGCAATTCGGCTCGCTGAAGGTGATCGACGCCTACTTTGGGTTCGACATCGAGCCGTCCGTATGGCGTCTGAACCGCAAGCTGGCAGGCGGTGGCCCCTTGATGGACGTGGGCATCTACGCTCTGCAAGCCACTCGCTACCTGACTGGCGAGGAGCCCGTATGGGTATCCGGCCTGACCACCCAGGGAGACCCGGCGCGATTCTCGGAAGTGGAAGCGTCGGTACTATGGCAGGCGAAATTCCCCGGTGGAACGGTCAGCCACTGCGGCGCCAGTTACAACGCCGCGTCGAACGGTTATTTCCGTGCCCTGGCCGAGCATGGTTGGTTCGGACTGGATCCCGCTTTCAACTACGGCGGCATCCGCGGCACGCGCAGCGACGGCAAACCGCTCGAGTTTGCCCCGACGGACCACTTCGCAGTCGAGATGGATGACTTCGCACAGTGCATTCTGGAAGGCAAGCCCACCAAAGTGTCCGGAGAGGAAGGCTTGCGCGATGTCAGGATCATGATGGCGATCTACGAATCGGCGAGAACCGGCAAGCCGGTCGAGCTGAACAAGGCCTAGGAGCCTCTGGACAAACAGACGCCGCCATGATTGCAAATGCATGACGGAGGTCAGAAGTTTGTCACCGCCGATCGTTTTCCTGCCGGACAGGCTCCTGGCGCGCTGTCTCGGAAGCGATCCAATCGAGATAGTCGCTGGAGCCCGCGACCACTGGTATCGCGAGCACCTCGGGGAGCTCGTATGAGTGTAGCGCCCGGATGAGGGTCTCGATCGCCGCGTAGTCAGCCGCCGTGGCCTTGATCATCAACCTGACTTCCTTGCTCGTCTCGAGCGCGCCTTTCCATCGATAGGTGCTCGTGATCCCGCTCGCCTGTACACAGGCGGCGAGCTTCTTCTCGACCAGCGCAGCTGCAAGCTGGCCGGCCTGCTCATCGTTGGCGCAGGTCGTCATCACAACCACATACCTGGGAAGCTCGGATGTCATTTCAACCCTCCGGTTCAGTGCTCGGATTTTCAACGTAAATTCACTTCTATTTCCCTCGGACCGGCCGTTCCCGGTCACCGATTTGTCATGGCAGCGACCGTACCCTGTAGCAGCGTGTTGTCAGCCTCTGCCAATCACGCGGTGAAGCGGCTCCGACCGCCTTATCTCAACAACCAGATGCGGGAGAAATCGTATGTCCATGTCGAGACGGCATCTAGGCGCGGCGTCGTCCGCGCTCGTGCTTGCGTTTGGAGGACTTTTGCTGGGCCAACCACAAGCACACGCGGCCGACCAAGCCGATACCGCCAGGTGCCAGCTTGGAACGAGGGAGCAGCCAATAAAGCACATCGTCTACCTGCAATTCGACAATGTCCATTTGGCGCGAGACAACCCTAACGTACCCTCGGATCTCGAGCAGATGCCCAACCTGCTGAACTTCCTCAAGCAGCAAGGGACGGTGCTCACGAACCACCATACGCCACTCATCTCCCACACCGCGGTGGACATCGTGACTGCCCTGACCGGCGTCTACGGTGACAAGTTTGGCTTCTCGATCGGCAACAGCTACGGCTTCTTCGGTACCAACGGCGTACCCTCATTCACTAGCTCATTCTCTTACTGGACCGATGTTGCGGCGGATGGCATGCCGCAGATGGTCGATCGGCGCGGCAAGGTGCATCCCGCCCCCTGGGTTCCGTTCACCCGCGCCGGGTGCGACGTGGGCGCGTTCTCACTCGCCAACATCGAGTTCGAGAACGTGACCAGCGATATCAACAATGTATTCGGCCCGAATTCGCCCCAGGCGGCGGAAGCGAAAAGCAATCGGAACAAGGCCATCGCGGATTTCGAGGGCATCGCCGTACATTGCGCGAAAAACAGCGCGCTGTGCACCAGGAATGGCGCTCCCGACATTCTCAATGATGAGCCGGGTGGATACACCGGCTTCAGCGCACTCTACGGCAACGCGAACGTGCAGCCGCAGATATCCCCCTCGGGTCCGGTCCTGGATCTGGACGGCAACGTCATCGGAGACGATAACGGCAACCCGGGCTTCCCCGGATTCGACCCCTCGGCCTCGCAGACTCTCGGCTATGCCGCGACCATGCTCGAAGCCGGCGTTCAGGTGGTCTACCTGTACATCGCGGACGCTCACGACAATCACGGACCGGGCGAGGGAACCTTCGGCCCCGGCGAGCAGGGCTACGTCAACCAGCTCGCGTCCTACAACACCGCATTCGGTAAATTCTTCGCGCGGCTGGAGAAGGATGGCATCACCGCGGAAAACACCTTGTTCGTAGTCACCGCAGACGAAAACGATCACTTCGTCGGCGGGCCGCCCTCGCCTGCCAATTGCGACGGCATCCATGTTCCGTGCACCTATGCGAAGAAGGGTGAGGTCGATGCCGACCTGAGCCTGCTGTTCGCCACCGAATTTGGCGATACGACCCCGTTCAAAGTGCATTCCGACGATGCGCCGACGGTCTACATCAACGGCAACCCCAGCCAGATGGATCCCGCCACGCGCACTCTCGAGCAGGAAGCCGGGAAGCTGTTGGGTTTCGATCCCGTCGCCGGGCCGAACGGCTCGACGAATCACGTCACGCAGGCGATCGCCGACCATGCCGAGCAGGACCTGCTGCACATGGTCACCTTCGACCCGAACCGCACACCCAACTTCATACTGTTCGCGAACGACGACTACTTCCTGACGGCTTCCGGCAAAACCAGCCCGCTGTGCAGCCCCGTTACGAATGCGGCGAGCTGCTTCCAGGAAGAAACCGGCTTCGCCTGGAACCATGGCGACTTCCAGAACCAGATCACGCATACCTGGCTTGCGATCGCAGGCCCCGGCGTGCAGCACAAGGGTGAATTCGGTGAGGTGTTCACCGATCACTCCGACATTCGCCCCACCCTCATCAGCCTGGCTCATCTGCACGACGACTACGTGCACGATGGGCGCGCGATCTTCGAGATCTTCGATCGCAAGGCCACGCCGGACGCCGTGCGGGATCAGGAATTCCTGCTGTCCCGCCTGGCGGCAGCCTACAAGCAGATCAACGCTCCACGCGGCCTGTTGGGACGCAAGACGCTCACCGGAATAGCGACCCGGGCAGCCGAGTCTTCCGATCTCACCTACGCTCTGCTGGATGCGCGAATCAGCGCTATCACCGCGAAGCGCAACGAGATCGCCTCGGAGATGCTGGCGATTCTGGAAGGCGCGGAGTTCGACGGCACGCCAGTCGAAGCGTGGAAAGCTGAGAAGCTGATATTTGAGGCAGAGCTGCTGCTGGCTTCTGTAGAGGAAGGCTAACGCGCTTAAAAGCGCGCCGGGCTGCGCTCGCGTCACCCCGACGAGCGCAGCCCGGACGGCCGAAGGTAAGCCAAGCACAGTCCGCGATACAGGAGTCCGTGATGAGTGTCGACCGCCGCACATTCCTTCAGTTGTTAGGTACCGGAGCGCTGGGTGCCGCAGTGCCCCCCAGCATCGCCCGGGCATTGGAGATTCCTGCGAACAACCGCACCGGGACGATTGCCGATGTCGAGCACATCGTCATCCTGATGCAGGAAAATCGCTCATTCGATCATTACTTCGGCACTCTGCGCGGAGTTCGTGGGTTTGGCGATCCGCGTGCCGCCAGGCTCCCTTCAGGAAACCCGGTCTGGTACCAGCCGAACGGCGCCGGTTACGTGCTGCCATTCCACCCGACCGCGGCGAATCTCGGTCTGCAGTTTCTCAAGGATCTCGACCACGGCTGGACGACTACGCACCAGGCGTGGAACGGAGGCAAATACGACGCATGGGTGCCGAGCAAAGGTACGCCCGCCATGGCGTACTTCACACGCGATGACATCCCATATCACTATGCGTTGGCAGACGCATTCACCGTCTGCGACGCTTACCACTGCTCGTTGTTGGGATCGACGGATCCCAACCGTTATCACATGTGGACCGGTTGGGTCGGCAACGACGGAAAGGGCGGCGGTCCCGTCATCGACAACGCGGAAGCCGGCTACGACTGGTCAACCTACCCGGAGCGTCTGCAAGCGGCCGGGCTGTCCTGGAAGATCTACCAGGACATCGGCATCGGGCTGGATGCACAGGGCGCGTGGGGTTGGACGAGCGACGCATACATCGGCAACTTCGGCGACAACTCCCTGCTCTACTTCCATCAATACCAGAATGCGCTGCCCGGCAGCCCGCTATACCAGAACGCCCGAACCGGGACCAACATTTCGGCCGGCGGCACCCTCTTCGATATCTTCCGTGCCGACGTCCTCGCAGGCAAGCTGCCCCAGGTTTCCTGGATCGTAGCTCCGGAGGCGTATTCGGAGCACCCGAACTGGCCTGCGAACTACGGCGCCTGGTACATCTCGCAGGTGCTGGACGCTCTGACTGCCAATCCGGAAGTCTGGTCCAAGACCGCCCTTTTCCTCACGTATGACGAGAATGACGGCTTCTTCGACCACATAGTCCCGCCGACCCCACCGCAGTCACGTGCGGAAGGCGTGTCGACCATCCCAACCATCAACGAGATATTCCCGGGAAGCTCCCGGTACGCGACAGGACCATACGGATTGGGGATGCGCGTGCCGATGATCGTCATCTCGCCCTGGAGCAAGGGCGGCTGGGTGAACTCCGAGCTCTTCGATCATACCTCTCTCATACGCTTCATCGAGCGCCGGTTCGGACCTGACTATCCGGGCCTGGTCGAGTCCAACATTACTCCTTGGCGCCGTGCGATCTGCGGTGATCTGACATCCGCGTTCGACTTCGCCAGAGCCAATACCGAGCATGTGCCGCTGCCGAGCACCGCCGCTTACGTTCCTCCGGACCACACCAGACATCCTGACTACGTGCCCTCCGTACCCGTGAATCAGGCCCTACCCGCTCAGGAGGCGGGACTGCGTCCGGCACGCGCGTTGCCCTACGAACTACACGCGCACGCCCACGTCGACGTCGATTCCGGAACGGTGCAATTGCACTTGGCCAATTCCGGCAAGGCCGCTGCAGTGATCCAGGTGCGCTCAGGAGACGGCCTTGCGGGACCGTGGACCTACACCATTGGATCGGGCGCGCAAACTTCCGATACCCTCTCCCTGGCGACACTCGGACAGAGTACATACGATCTGTTTGTGCATGGCCCGAACGGCTTCTTCCGGGAATTCCGCGGCAGCCTCGTCAGCCACCCGTCCGCGATCAACTCCCGGCTCACCTATGACGCTGACGAGGGATTCGTGTCGCTGGAGATCGAAAACACCGGCAGGTCGACGACGACTGCTCATGTGCTGGAGGGATACAGCGGAAAAGTCACCTCCGTCAGGTTACGGGCCGGGGAGAGAGCACAGCGGTCCTGGCGATTGCAGCACTCCTTCGGGTGGTATGACCTTAGCGTCACGTCCGCCTCCGATCCGGGTTTCCTGCAGCACTATGCCGGCCACCTGGAATCCGGCAAAGCCAGCATGAGCGACCCCGCAATCGGGGCCCGCTGACGCAGGTTGCGGGGGGCGACAGCTTGTCGCCCCCTACATCCGCCACCTCTCTTCGTTCCCGGCAGGACGCCACCAGCGCCGGCACCTCGGTGCCCGAACGGGAACGTCATGAAAGATTCAAAGAATCTTCAACTCCATCCGTAAGAGTTCCGCCACGCTGCCGCCGGCAGTCGGCCAAGGCGCATGGCGGCTGCGCAAGACCAAAGACAACATCGAGGAGGAGCCCTATATGTACTCGAGCCGATCGCGTACTTCCAACTTGCTCATGAAGCTCGCCCTGACACTGGCCGTGCCTGCCATTGCCCTTGCGGATGGTGACTTGCACAAGGTCAACCACGTGATAGTGGTGATGCAAGAGAATCACTCGTTCGACAACTACTTTGGCGTCCTCCCGTATACCCCGGGAAGCCCCTATCACCCCGGAATCTCCGGCTGCAGGGAGGAGGATCACCATTGTGTGGACGGGCTCACCTGCCGCGTGGACAGCAGCGGCAATCTCGACTGCCTGAATTCCAACGCCGATGACGACAACAAGCGGCGCGTCAAGTCATTCCATGACCCGAGCCGTTGCGTGGTGCCGGACCTCAACCATTCCTGGCTGCCGGTGCATATGGAGGCGAATTTCAACAACCCCAACGCAACGTTGTTCGCCACATTCAGCGACGGCTTCGTGCGAGTCAACGATGCGACCGAGCAGTTGGACAATGGAGTGGAGAGCCCGACGGAAGACGAGACGATGGGCTACTACACTCAGGACGACATTCCTTTCTACTATGACCTCGCCGAGAAGTTCTCCATCGGCGACCGGTACTTCTCGTCCGTGCTGGGCCCGACATTCCCAAATCGCTCCTACTTCATGGCCGCGACCTCCTTCGGCCATCTCACGACCAACGACACCTTTCCGCCCCCGGGGGGCTACAAGCCCATCACCGGCACGATCTTCGATCTGCTGGATAGCAACAAGATCACCTGGGCGGACTACTTTCAGGATGCGCCACAGGGCGGCAGCTTCCGCGCCTTCGGCGCGACGGGGCCAATCGATCCACATTTCTTCCCGGTACCCGTGTTCCTGGCGCAAGCCGCCGGAGCGCCGGGTGCGGCTCCACTTCCTCAGGTCTCCTTCGTCGACCCGAACTTCGGCCTGACGGGCCCGGCGAGCGAAAACGACGAGCACCCACCGACCGATATACAGCGTGGACAAGCCTTCGTCTCTCGAGTGATCAACGCCGTCCGCAATGGACCTTATTGGAAGGACACCGTCATCTTCATTACCTATGACGAGCATGGCGGCTTTTACGATCACGTCGCGCCTCCGCGAGCGCGGCAAGGATTCGCGCGCACACCGGACGGAATCTCACCCGGCCAGTGCGCGGATCTTTCCAATCCTCCGTCCAGCTTGCAGCCGGGAGGCGGCGCCGAGTGCGCGTCCAACCCTTTCAGCAAGACCGATACGACGGTGTTGGACGCCGAAGGACTCTGTCCGGCATTCGCCAAAAATCCGACGGGTCCGTATCCGGAGGAGTGTGCCAGCTTCGATCAACTCGGCTTCCGTGTGCCTCTTCTGGCCATCTCACCCTTCTCCAAGCCACATTATGTCTCGCACACGGTCGGCGACCACACCTCGCTGCTGGCTTTCATCGAGAAGCGGTTCATGAGCACCGGCGATGGTGATGGCGACCGCGACGACACTCACGCCCATCTGACACGCCGAGACCAACACGCAAACACCCTGGAGGATCTGTTCGATTTCGACAGCGCGCCTTCCAGTAACACTCGCGTTGGACAGGCTCTGCCACCGACCAAAGACTGTACGCCACTGAATTGAGCTGACCCGCTCGATTGGACCGCGTGCCGGAACGCGCCGCACAAGGCGCGTTCCGTGCTCGCAGCAGAGTTGAAGTTGTAGCTGTTGAATGAGGTGTTCCCGCGTGTCAACAAAGATTCACGGCGCGCAGGGAATAAAACGTCCACACAGACGGATCTAGCCCGTGTACCGATCGCGCCATGGATTGTCGGAACGCGACGCGATATCCGGGATGCATTCACATTTCCAGGGAGACCCCCATGACTCGCAGATTGCCTGCCTTTTTCTTTGCGACTGGCCTGCTCGTGCCACTGATGGCGCAAAGCGCGCCGCTTCCAACCGAAGCACCTGCGGGCTTTGACACCCCGAGCCTCGCGACCAACCCTGGCTCCAAGAGCGTGAGCAACGGTATTGCGGAGCCCCCAGGCGACAGTTTCCAGCTCGACCAGCAGATCTTCGAGGAGATTCACGACCTGAACAACGGGCTTGGACCTGTATTCAATGCCAGGGCGTGCGCGGAGTGTCATCAAAACCCCGTCAGCGGCGCCGCGAGCCAGTTCACCGAGCTGCGTGCCGGACACAACGACCAGAACGGCAACTTCGTCAATCCTACGATTCCCATCAATGACGGCGCGGCCACGATCGGCGGACGCTCCATTGTGAACGATCGTGCTCTGGTACCCGAAGCCCAGGAAAAGATACCCGCCACGGAAAATCTCCGGGAATTGCGGGCAGTGCTTCCCGCCCTGGGTGACGGCTTCGTCGAATCGGTCGCCGACTCGACCCTTCAGGAAATAGCAAAGCTACAGCCTCTGCTCAGCGATGGCCGGATTCACGGCGAGGCGGTCGAGGTTGCAGTCTCCGAAGCGCCCGGGCAGACGCGCGTCGGCCGCTTCGGTTGGAAGGACCAGCACGGCAGCTTGCTGTCGTTCGTCGCCGATGCCTACTTGAATGAGATGGGAGTCACCAACCGATTCCACCTCAAGGACACAACCACCATCGGCAAAGTCACCACGGATCCGGAAGACGTGCCGGACGCCCTTGGCCTGGCCAACATCGATCACTTCACGCAGTTCCTTCGCGGCACCAAGGTCCCGCCGCGTGATGCCAACCTGAAATCCACCCCCGACGCCATCGAGGGAGAGAAGCTGTTCATAGAGACCGGTTGCGCAGTGTGTCACGTCCCGACCTTGATTACGGCGCCGGCCGGTACTGTGGTCAACGGTGGCCAGTTCACCGTTCCCGACGCCCTTGGGAACAAGATCATCCACCCGTTTGGCGACTACCTCATGCATGACATCGGGACCGCTGGCGGCATCGTGCAGACAGCGACAGCCCCGGACACCGCCAACAAGTTCAGGACGATGCCTCTGTGGGGTCTGCGCATGCGGCCGCGCTACATGCACGACCTGCACTCGTTGACACTCGAGGATGCGATTCTGCGCCATCACGGCGAGGCTGAGCATGTGACCCACGAGTTCAAAGAGCTCTCGCCCGCTCAGAAGCAACAGTTGTTTACTTTCTTGAACTCGCTTTGATGATCTGATTGCGGCCGGCGATGATCGCATCGCCGGCCGCAGCGGGTGCCGGCGGGATATCCGCTGCGCGCCAGATGGTGAGCCAACCGTCCACCGGGCGCCGATGCTCGAATCGGATGCACGTTCTGTGCAGCAGCTCGATGCCGAACCCATTCTGCCCAGCCAGCCGCTGCAGGTAATCAGCGGTGTGGGCGTACCTTCCCATGACTCCGAGGCGATAACCGTCTGGAACGTCCTCCACCACGACGTCCGCAGCCTCGGCACTGAATGCGAAAAGGCCGCCCGGACTCAACACGCGGCGGATTGCTGGAATCACCCTGTCCAGCTTGCCAACGTAGATGAAGACGTCGGCGGCAGTAACCACATCGTAGCGAGCACCCTGTCCTTGCTCCAGAGACAGCGCAGCCATGAGATCCATGCAATGCAGGCCAGTGTAGAGGTTGCGATGGTGGGCGCGTTCGATCATGTTGGGAGCAAGGTCGACGCCCACCAGACTCCGCGTGTATGGACCGATTTCCACTCCGACCAGGCCGGTGCCGCAGCCCAGATCGAGGACTCTCCAAGGAACAGCCGGCGCGCTCTCGACAGCACGTAAGGCGTCGACCATCTCGCGTGGAATGCCATAGCCCAATCTGGTGACCAGATCCGCGTCGAAGCTTGCCGCGCTGGCATCGAACAGATGCCGTACATAGCCATCGACAGGGCGCTCGGGGTTCTCACCGCTCACGGCGGCCAGGAGATGACGCGCCATAGCGTCGCCTGGCTCCTCCTGCAGCGCCTTCTCGAGGCATCGGTGTGCCGGCTCGAACAGCCTCGAGCCCATGAGCCTGAGCGCCAGAGTCATGACAGGACGCTGGTGTCCCGACAATGCGCGCACAGCACCCGATTCCCGCAGCAACTCGACGCCCTTCTCCACTGCCCCCATCGCAGCCAATCCAGCAGCGCACAGGGACGCGGCTTCCGAAAATCCCGGCCTCAGCCGCAGCGCTTCATGCGCGCTTTTGACCGCCTCATCGAACCTCCTCAACTCCAACAGAGCGCTCCCGATGTTGTAGTGCGCTTCGGCCGAAGGCGGATTGCCTGAGGTAGAGCGCTCGAACGCATCGAGAGCTCCCGCTGCATCCCCGGCTTTCCACAGGGCTATTCCCAGGCGCGTATAGATAGCCGCGGGAGCCGGACTCCGAGGGATGGCGTCTCTATAACAGCTTGCCGCCTGGTTGAGCTCTCCCAGCTCGACCAGGGTGTCCGCCAGCCTGATGCGGCTCTGATTCAGCGCGGGATCGGCACACAATGCACTCTCGAATGAGAGGCGCGCCTCTTGTAGCCGACCTCGGTCGTGCAGCAACTCTCCGAGACTCTGATGCGCGGAGGCGTACATGTCATCAAGACGCAACGCCTCACGAAGCGCTGCCTCAGCCTCGTCAAGCCGCCCAAGATCCCGCAAAGCAACGCCGAGGTCTTTGTGAGCACAAATCCGTCCTGGATCCAACGACAACGCCTTCTTCAAGGCAGCGACAGCCGCGGCTGGACACCCGTTCGCGAGCTCTCCAATAGCGAGGTCGTGCTGTCGCGCGGCCACTTCGCGGTCACCGGCCGATGTTTTCACTATTGACGGCGCCCTATGGGACAACAATGCTGCCCGATCATTCGGGAACGCGATCAGAGCGTATCAGTGGCGGCCGCAGCGGCAACGTCGTGGAGAGCATAAGTCATGGTCCAGCGATTCGGCGATCAGCACTTTTCGGGTGATTTCTTCACCACGCTGCGCTTTGAAGGCGAGATCTTCGACTGCGAGACGCAGGGTGCGATCCCAAGCGACATTCATGGCACATTCTACCGCCTCGGAGGCGACTGGCTGTACCCGCCGAAGTCTCCGCAGGACGCCCCTTTCAACGCCGACGGCTATATCTCGATGTTCCGGTTCTCGAACGGACGAGTGGATTACAAGGGGCGGTTCGTCCGCACGCCGCGCTACCTGGCCAATCGCAAAGCGGGCCGGCAGCTCTTCGGCATCTACCGCAACCGTGCAGCGGACGATCCTACCGTGCGGTCATTGAGCAGTACGGTTGCCAACACCACTCCGGTAGTCCACGCCGGCCGTTTGTTCGCAACGAAAGAAGACGCGCGGCCTTACGAGATCGACCCACATACACTGGAAACCCGTGGCGAGTGGGATTTCCATGGGAAGTACACGAGCCTGACATTCACCGCCCACCCGAAGATCGATCCCGCCACGGGGGAGCTGATCTGCTTCGGCTACGAGGCGACCGGCGAAGCTTCCAAGGATGTGTTTGTCTATTTCATCGACCGCTCGGGACACGTGACGCGCGAGGTGCGCCTGCAGGCGCCCTACGTGAGCGAAATGCACGATATGGCGATCAGCCGCAGCCACGTCGTGATTCCGGTGTACCCGCTGACCACTGACAAGGAATGGCTGGCTGCCGGCAATATCCATTGGTACTGGGATGAAAGACTCCCGGGTTACCTCTGCGTCCTGCCGCGCGACGGCGATGCGAAGGATGCGCGTTGGATCAAGGGTCCGCCGCATGCCATGGTCCACACTCTCAATGCCACCACGGAGGGGGATCGCCTGATCGTGGACGGCACGGTGTCCGACGCCAACCCCTTTCCGTTCTTCCCCAACCGCAACGGTGCGCCCTGGAGCCCGCAAACCGGAGCCTCCACCATCCGCCGCTGGACTCTGGATCTCAACTCGAAACACGAAGGTTGGGACGAGCAGAATCCTTTCCCGATGGCGCCAGGCGGACTGCCGCGTATCGACGATCGGCTCACGACCATGCCATACCGATACGGCTACATGGGCTACTCTGATCCAACTCGGCCGTCGGATGCGAAGCTCGCGAGTGGCCGCGCCTTTCCGATCACGAATTGCCTCGGCCGCTACGACGTGAACGCCGGTAAGCTCGATACTCTCTTCGTAGGAGGCGACGGCACCTTGCAGGAAGCATGCTTCGTGCCGAAGAGCCGCAAAGCCGCGGAAGGTGAAGGCTACCTGGTAGGCGTGTACGACAATCTGGTCAAATCCCGGTCAGAGCTCATCGTCGTCGATGCGCAGCGCATGGAGGAGCTCGCACGCGTAATCCTGCCTTTCCGCATCAGTGTGCAGGTACACGGTGTCTGGGCATCGTACGAGGATCTCCCTTTCGACTCCTGACGCATGCTCGTCAGCCAATCTCTTGGGTGCTCTTACGGGGGTCCAATCGATTCTGGGCGGACGCGCTAGCGAGTCGAATGAAGGGAGGGCGCCTCCTCTGTACCGATTTCGACGCCCGCTGCGGGCAGCACCCCTGACTTGCCTCGGGCGAGCTGCTCTGTCCACGCAGGAAACAAGTCCCGGCCGGAATTCAACAGCTCGTCCGCAACGGTTGCACGTCCCGCTGCGCGTTGATCAGCGATGCGGTTGGAGAGAGTCTGGACCAACATCCCCTCGATCGAAGTCGCATCATCGGGCTCGAGCGACCGGATCCGCTCCAGGTATCCCCGCATTTCCGTGACATCCAGCTTGACGGCCATTCGGAGTCGGTCGTAGGTATCGCCGATCACTACATAGTGGGCTTCGCGGTCTCGCAGCGCCACGGACTTGCCGAAGCTTTGGCGTCCAGCGCCCAGTGTCTGCAGCGCTGCATCGACCTTGCCATCGAGCATCTGCGCGCGTGCGCGCGTGCCGTAGGCCGTCTCCAGCGCATGGGCTACCTCATGCGCATTCGCCTTGCCCCGCTGTTGCGCCTGAATGCCCTCGATGTCCCCACTGTCAGCAAGCATTGCGAGTGAAGCTGACGTCGATTTTGGCGCCGGAAGCGATTTTGACGCCGCCGCCAGTTTCGGCGTCGGCGTCGGTTTCGGCGCCACGGTACTTGCTGCTGGAGGACTCTGCTCGCCTTTGGCGGGAGTCTGCGCAGCCGGCGGGTTTTGAGTCAGGTAAGCGAGGTCAAACAGATCAGCCAAGGCGGCCAGGGCGTTGCGTCGATCGTCGTTGACGCGCGTGGGGTCATGGGGTTGTGGACCGATCTCTCCACGCAGGACTCCGAAAAAATCCTGGGTACCATCTTTGGACCGGATCCCTATGTGCCACGGACCGGCCTCATACGCAACGATCGACTCGAGGTCGATCGTACCGATATCAATCGCAGTCGGACGGGTGAGTCCGCAGGCGGAGCACTCCATCGAAAGAATGCCGTCCTCGGCTGAGTAGTCGGCACTCGAGCCATCGGCCAGAACCTGGTGGTGCCAGTCCGCCAATGATTTCATCACGGCCTCGAGCGATCGTTTCGGCACTCGATGCACGGTATAGGTGCTGGTTGTGGCGTTGAACACCACACCTTCCGGCTCCTGCTCCGGTGGGGAGGCGGGTGCGGGAACGGACGCCAGGGTGGAAAGCGCGGGGCTTACACAGACGAGCACAAAACCGAGGTACAAACGAGGGCGGCGGCCGTTCACTTATAATTCTCCGGTCCCGTCGGCGGGGTTTCGAAACTATAGCCGCCCTCCGACCCACCACGGTAGCGGGTCGGGATGCCGTTATCCATTATGTCACTTGGGATCCGAGCATCGCGTGAAGCTGCACGTTACTCAATGCCCTGCTAGCATAAGTTCGCGTCTCGGCTGAGCATGCGGAGTGTTCCCCTTGCGAAAGCTGGCACGTGGAAAACGTGAACAAACACAACGCCTTATGAAGGCGTGGTCTTCTCGGGGATCTTCAGATGCACAAGCGGTCTAGCGGACGGAAAACCTGGCGGATGTCACCTTCGCATTGCGTCGCCTTATGCGTGCAGATCTGGGCGTGCGTGATGGTTGGCGCCATTGGCACCGTGTATGGCGCCAGCGACGATGCCAATGGTCCACCGCGCGCGCTGTCGTTCCAGGTCCATGATCCAGAGCAGGTCAGCGAGCGGCGCCTTGCTCTCGTAATCGGCAACTCCACTTACAACAACGCTCCGTTGGCAAACCCCTCCAACGACGCCCGGGCGATGTCCACCAAGCTCCGTCAGCTCGGCTTCGAAGTGATGGAGAAGGAGAACGCGACACGGGAAGACATGGTGCGCATGTCCCGAGAGTTCGGGAATCGACTGAAGCTCGGGGGGGTGGGTGTCTTCTATTATGCGGGACACGGAGTGCAGCTGAACGGAGTCAACTACCTGCTGCCGGTCGATTCGGACATACAGGACGAGACCGAGCTGCAGACCCGCGCGTACGACATCAACGAAATGCTCAACAAGATGGACTCGGCGAAGAATCGCCTGAATATCGTCATACTGGATGCGTGTCGCAACAATCCGTTGGTGCGCGCTACGCGCTCTGACCTGCATGGACTGGCCACGATGCAACAGGGTACCGGTACCATCGTTGCCTACGCGACGCAGCCGGGAGCTACCGCGGCCGACGGCCCGGTCGGCGGCAACAGCCTGTATACGCAGCAGTTGTTGTTGGCGTTGTCGCAACCGGGGTTGCGTGTCGAGGACGTCTTCAAGCAAGTCCGAATGGAGGTGTACCGCCGTTCCGGTGGCGCACAGACGCCTTGGGAGAACTCCTCATTGATTGGCGAGTTCTACTTCAACCGTGGGGCCGGAGGCCAGGCAGTGCCTGCGGAAGCACCTGCGCCCCTCCAGGTGGCGACCGTCACCGAACCGCGGCAGGCGGGCCAGGCTCGAGAGCTGATGACCAACAGCAACCCGGTGCTGGTCCCGCGCAGACTGCTCGACAGCTACCAGCTGGCCTCGAATCTGTCGATGCCTGCCCCGATGGCTCTGGCACTCTTCTCGGCCAACGACGCCCGGTTCGCACTAGTGACACAAGACCGGCAGCTACGTGTCTGGGACATCGTCACCGGCAACGTGCTCGTGAATCAAGATGGCTTCGACGGCCCGGCCGCATCTTCCGACAACCGCTATATCGCCGGTATTGCCGACGACCATTCGGTGAACGTGCTCGATCTAAATGCGAATCCACCCGCGGTCCGGACCTTCCGTGCGATGGACGCACAGCGAGCTGTTGTCGCCACCAAAGCACAGCGCCTGCTGGTCGTAGGTCGCACAGGCGCGGTAAGCCTCTTCGACTTTGACAGCGGCCGTGCTGTTGGTCCGAGCCCCGGCAAGATCGTGGGTGACGCCCACATCGAGTTTGCCCCGGGCGGCACCCGCGCTCTGGTATGGGGCGGAGCGGAAAGCGACATGCTTCTCGTGGACTTGCAGACGGGCAAGCGGGTCGGCCGCTTTTCCGCGCACGAGAAGGAGCCAGCGGTTGTCCGCTTCAGCCGTGACGGCAATCTGCTGTTGACCTCGTTCGACGGCGGGAACGCCACTGTCTACCGCACCTCAGATGGTAATTCGTTGGCGAAGCTCGCCCTTGGTGGCAGCAACGCGACGCTATCCAAGGCGGAGTTCCTGGGAGACGGGGGCAAGGAGCTCCTCGGCTACGTAGCGTTGTCGGATCCCAAGCTCGGCGTGCTGCATCGCCTGGCGGTCTGGGATACCAGCAACGGCAAACTGACGTCGACGGTCGCACAAGGTGCCGCTGTCACCGACCTGCGCTATTCGGCCGACTCGCAGCGGATCTATTTCTCCATGTCGGACAACACGATCAACGTGTTTGAGCTCAACACCAAGACCAAGCGCACAGTATTGACCGACGCTACGCTCGCCGGGTTCTCGGCCGACGGCCAGCGCGTACTCGCCCGCGAAGGTGATGGCATTCGGTTATACGACGCTCGCACGTTCACACCGATAGCCCGCATGCCGAGCCAGACCGGCGTGTTTGTTCAGGCGAACGCTGGAGGCGTATTTGCCACCACTGCTTCGGACGGCAACGTCAGCCTTTGGGAGTTCGAGCATGGAGACCCCGTCGCCCAGCTCAAAGGCCACATCGATACGATCGAGCAGGTCGTATTCTCGCCAGGCGGCAAGCGCCTGGTCAGCTTCGGGAAAGGCCGCACCGCGAAACTATGGGGTCTGCCGGAGGTGCAGGATCTGGAGAAGCTGAAGCGCGATGAATTCGAGTCATCCAGTGACTACACCCGTCGGGTGTCCGAGTGGACATCCCCATACACCGCGCTCGTGTCGCTCGTTGAGTACAACGCGGACGCCGAGACCTATACGGTGCGCATTGGCGATGTAAACCTGACCCTGCCGACTCCGCGTACCGAGGCGAAGCGCTTCGCCGGACAGCGAGAGGGGATTCTTACCGGACGGCTGAAGGTATTTGACGTCGAACAGCTGCAGTTGAGCGACATAAAGCTGAGCCGGCTTCCGTAGGACGCCGCGCCGGCAGAGCATTCAGTCAGGAGAGAAATGAGCACGGTTGGGCGGGGAGCGCCGCCCGGAAAGTCGAGCAGCGAGGGGACTTCATCTCACGACGGTCCAGATGCTCCTGCAGTCGCACCGGCAGAGCTTGGAGCGACCCTGGTTTCTCCGCGAGCTACTCCTCGCTCGCGGCCGAGCGGGGGTGATGGCACAAAGATTCGACCGTCCCGACATTCGACGGACCCCGGGACTTCGCCTGGCGGGTCTTCACCTGACATGCCGGCCGCCTCTCAGCCTGAGCTGTTGTTGTCTGATGCGGCGGCCGGACCAACCCGAGGAGCTACTCTTTCCGGACGATACCGGCTCGATGAGCTCCTGGGCCAAGGTGGCATGGGAGTGGTCTACCGCGCGACTGACCTGCAGATG
This sequence comes from uncultured Steroidobacteraceae bacterium, assembly GCA_964494895.1. Taxonomy (GTDB): domain Bacteria; phylum Pseudomonadota; class Gammaproteobacteria; order Steroidobacterales; family Steroidobacteraceae; genus 13-2-20CM-66-19. The sequence continues at coordinate 61,661 of CAZBTV010000018.1, forward strand.
CCCGGCGTGCACGTCGCGATCAAGCTGCTGAAGCCCGAGTTTCGTACGCAGCCAGAGCTGCTGAACATTCTTCGGGAGTCGGTGCGCAAGGTCCGGTCTCTGCCGCATCCAAACATCGCCAGCGTCTACTCGCTCGACTCCGACGGCCAGAATGACTTTGTGATCATGGAGCTCCTGCAGGGCCAGACCTTGCAGGCACTGCTCGATGGCGAATATGCGCGTGGCTTGCCGGTGGCGATGGCCCGAACGCTCATTGCCGACTTGTGCTCGGCGTTGGCCTATGCGCACGATCACAGCGTCATCCATAGCGACATCAAGCCATCCAACATCTTCGTGACCCCTTCGGGCCGCGCGAAGCTGTTTGATTTCGATATCGCCCGGGTCCTGCGTGGACCGGTCGGGTACTTTGATGCAAGCCAGGTCGGTGCGATTACGCGCGCTTACTCCAGCATCGAGATGGCACAGGGTGAAAAACCCGACCCACGTGACGACGTCTATGCGTTGGCTTGCGTGATCTACGAGATGCTGAGCGGAACCCATCCGTTTGGCGGCTCGAGCGCCTGGGAGGCTCGTGAAAAGGGCATACAGGTCAAGCCTCTGCCCGGCCTCCGGCGGCGCGAAAACCTGGCGCTTTCAAGAGCACTGAAGTTCGACCGTGAGGGACGGCTCGCGAGCGTGGAGGAGCTGAACAGTGCCTTTGGCGGGGGCGGCAAAGGGGTGCGGGACGTCCTACCGCTGCCGCCGTTGCCCTTGGCTGCGGGTATTCTAGGCGCCCTCACCTGCGTGGCACTGGCTTGGTGGTTCGTGCGATCACCTCCAACCCAACAGCAGCAGAGCCTCACGGCCCGGGCTGCAGCCGACCTTGACAGCGCGAAAGCTCTCGCGGCCCGGGCTAGCCAACTCGGGGTTGACGAGCAGGACGACAAACTACGTGGTGCGCTCGCTCTGTTGGATTCGGTGCACATCGCCAGCGATCCCGAAATCGCGGTCAAACAGGCCCAAGCAGCCACGGCGGCGCTCACTTCTGTGCTCGCACACTCGCCGCGCATTGCGCGGCTCGGCACTACCGAGCCTCAGTTGCAGCAAGCGCTCCAACTTTGTCGCCAGTTGCAGCTCAAGAGCCAGCGCTGCTCCGCCAAGGACCTGGAGGATGAGTCTCCCCGATCGGCAAGCCTGAGGCCCTTCGAGTTGGACCCGGTGCCTGTTACCAATGGCGAGTTCGCCAAGTTCGTACAGGCTACTGGACGGCACACGGCGGCTGAAACCAACGGCACGCTGTACGCGCCGGACCCTGCTCGCGGCTGGGACACCGTCCTGCGTGGGCAGAACTGGCGCACCCTGCGCGAGGATGCCATGGCACGAGGTGAAGCGGCCGACGCGCTACCGGTTCTAGGCATGGATATCGAGTCAGCGCGCGCCTACTGCAAATGGAAAGGTAAACGCTTGCCCACGGAGGATGAATGGGAATACAGCGCCCGCCGCCCCACCGGACGCGTGTTTCCGTGGGGAGACCAGCCCGACCCTCCAGCACCGCTGCCAACGCGGGCGTTGGCGGTTACTGAACCCGCGTCAGCGGGGAAAAGCGGATATCGGATGTTGGGTGGTAACGTCGCCGAGTGGACCGAAACACGCATCGAAGGACAGCGCGTGCTGCGAGGCGCATCCTGGATTTTGCCGCAGCCGTACTTTCAGCGACTTGCGTTACGGCGCCTCGCCGCACCCGGCGGGGTGTTGGACGCCGGCTTTCGTTGCGCGGCGTCGCTGGAGAGCTGGCCGGAAGAGCAATGATCTGGGCGGGTCGAGACTGGGCGGCGCTTGCGCGCCGCCCGCGCTCAGTCAGGTGGCTCTCATTGGCGCAGGATCATGATTTCACGAGCGGGTGGCCTGACAACCCGGCCGTCCACGGATGACAAGGGCCCTCGCGCATGCTTCAGACCGCCCGCGCTCGGTGCCGGGCAAACCGGGTTCGACGTGTAGCTCAAAGCTGCCGATAATCTGGCTTCCGCAGGATCGCCGAGGTCATGAGTGAAGTCATCGGCTACCTGACAGCCCGGAAGGCTGGCTCCGTTGGCGGGAGCATCGCTGTTCGACGCGGTAAAGCCATCGGGGTAATTGCCGAATCCCTGTGCATTGATACCGCGGAACTCGATGGAGAAGTACGTGGTGCCGCAGTTGTCCTGCGGATAGAACCCGTAGGGCTTGCCGCAAGTGGTCGTGCCGATTTGAATGACCTTGACGTTGACACCCTGCAAGCCGTTTATCACGGCCTCGCTCGCCGAGCATGTGGAAGGTCCGGTCAGAACGAACACACGCGACAGGTTCAGTGTGGGTAGCGCCTGCCCCGGGGCGGCGGAGAAGCCTTGCGTCTGCGTGTGAAAAGGCGTAGGCGCGAGGGGCGAGCCCGTCACTGGATTGGTCGTTGGATGTTTATTGTTGAATTGCTGATTGTCGAAGGTCTGGCCGGTGGTCGGGCCGGGGCCGGCGATCATGTAGGCCAGCTCACTTGCGATGTCCAGAAAGCCGCCGCCGTTATAGCGTATGTCGAGGACGAGGTCGCTGATCCCGGCGGTCTTGAGCTGATTGACTGCGTTGATCAGGCCGGCTTCGGCCGGTTGCTGGTGATCATCGAAGAGGATATAGCCGACGGTCTCGCTCCCCGTGGCAAGGGTCTTCACCGTCGGCACGGAAATCTCGGTCACATTCTGCGACGTGAGCGTAATGGTGCGTGGGGTGCTGCCCGGAGCCGGATCGAGCACCGTGAAGGTATGCGTTTCTCCGAGCTTGGCGGGTGAAATTCCGGCGTTGATGGTATTCACGCTCGCTTGATCGCTGGCGTTGACGAGATCCACTCCATCGACCGTGAGGACCTGTGTACCGCGAGTGAGATTGGCGGCCGCTGCGGGTGTGTTGGGAGTCGTGAAAGCGACAACGAGCTCCCGTGGCGGCGCAGCCGCGACGATCACCCATTGAGCTCCATACCCGGGCTGGATATCCGACGTCGACAGGGTCTCCCAGGTCGAGGTGGCGTAGGTGAAGTGAAACTTGTCTTCCGGCTGACCCGCGGCATCCTTCTGGAAGGTCTTCTCCTGGTCGAAGTAGTTCGGGGTCGTATACAGGGAAGGATTCACGTCCGTGACCTGGTCGTACCAGAGGTAGAGCTCGTTCGTCCACGAACGCAACCAGTTGTTCTCATCGACAGCAGTGCCCTGTATGTCCGGATAGGGCTTTCCGCTGAGCGGATCGTTGCCAGTACGCGGTGACGCGCACCGCGCCTGGAAATTCGCGGACGGTTGGAATACCCCCGGCGTCCAGGTATTTCCGCTCCCGCCCGTTGTGGAGCCGCCGCCACCCGTGGTGGAACCGCCGCCACTCGTCGTGGAGCCCCCGCCACCCGTGCCGCTTCCAAGGAAGCCTCCGCCGGAGCTTCCACTTCCACCACCACACGAACAGAGTGCGATGGAGGAAAGGACCGCCAGCAGCCTGACTAGCGCCCACGGGTTGAATGGCCGGGTGATCGGGATTCGTCGTTGCAAGTCCATCTAAGCCTCCTTGGCTGGAGCGAAGTATTCCGGGTTTTTGGGTGTTTGCAATGTCCGGGCGTCCCAAGCCATAGCTACGTCACATATTCTGGTGAGAAGAACACACCGGGACGCGTTCGACAACACTGTCCGGTGTTCCCGGGCAGGGCATCGAGACGTGTCGCCAAGGGCGCACAGGCCTCGACGGACTAATCGGCAACGGCGACAAAGGTAAAGTCATTCAGCCCATCAGGCTGTGGGCCGGGGTCGTCAGGCAGCAGAGTCTATCAACGCAATCGCACGCGTGCGGGCGACCGCTCCATCGATGCGGTTGCCCGCGATATCGGCTACCAATCGCGCCTGTTCTCGATATCGCAAAACATACAGCGAGGTGCCGAGGTTGCGCGCAGCTTCGACGAGAGCACCACGCACGTCAGGCGCGAACTGCTCGCCACCGTGCGGAACGCAAACGAGCGCACCGGTCATGACGTTAGCGACAGCCATGGGGACAGCCAGTCCCTCGAGGCCAACCACGGTCGCTAGGCCCTTGAGGTCCTGCTCCTGGAGATGTGCACGCAGGGAAATGAACAGTGGATCATCCGCGTCGACCTCATCGGGCCAGGCAGCACCCCGCCCCTCGCGCAGCCGATATCCGGACTGGATGCGCTCGTAGATGGCGACCGCCGCGCAATGAGGCACCAGGCGCTCAACAGCGATCCGCAGCAGACGCTCATCGCTTTCGACGAAGGCGCACTCCTTGGCAAAGCGCCTGAGAGTCGTCACTGCGAGTCGCTGCCGACGAAAGAAAAGGTGCTCGACCCAGTGCTCGAGCCGGCGATGCACCGGATTGAGCGCCACGGCCACCAACAGTGCAGCGAAAGCTTGCAGCGCCGAGCTGACTCCGTCGCCAACCGCGAGTTGATTCAGTCCGTGCTCGAGCAGCGAAAAGCAGCCCACCAGCACGGCCGTGATCACCCCGAAAATCAGTGCCCGGTCGATGATGAAGGAGACATCCACGAGCCGCGTGCGCAGGACGGCGTAGAGATAGCCGATCACACACAGGCCTTCCACTACATTGATCAATAGATACCAACTGGGGTTTCTCTGTGGTGAGAGAGTCGAGTACGCCAAGCCGCAACCGAAAAGAAGCACTGTGCTCCAGAAGACCCAGCGGATGCGCAGCCGGTTTTCGTGTCCTGCCCGGCGATAGCCGATGAAGAGGACAAACGCGGGGAGCGCGAATGCGGGGATAGCAGCGATGTTGATCGCGCTGTGCGTGCCGAAGAGCCAGGGCAGCGCCAGAAACCCGTAATAGACCACTCCCACGTCTCTGATCAGAGAAATGCAGAATGGAGGCAGGATAAAAGCGACGAGGGCAACGCGTATCTTGACACGCCAGCGCGGAGACAACCCTCCTTTGGACAAGCTCTCCGCCATGATATACAGCGCCGGCAGTTGCACGAGGTTTTGGATTGTTTTGTAGGCCTCACGCAACCACAAGTTGGCCGGCGGGTGCGCAGCGATATCGGAAATGCCATTGGAAAGCAGCGCCCCTATGGAAAAGACACTCAACGCCAAAGCCGCCCAATCGCGAC
>CAZBTV010000019.1:0-62817 GCA_964494895.1 uncultured Steroidobacteraceae bacterium
GACTGAATCGATATTTTCGTTTAAATAGCTAAGCACCAGATTACTTGGGAAGCAGGTGCATATATGGCTGGGCTTCCTTCAGGGCGCGTGCATACGAAGGACGCGCCATCAGGCGATCCAGGTACGCCAGGGTGTTTGGGTGCGTCTTGCGGAAAGATCCGTAGAATCGCTCGCCATAGAATAATGCCGGTGCCGCCGCGCAGTCCGCCATGGTGAACTCATCACCTACTGCCCAGGTCTTGCGGCTAATGTCCGCCTCGACCATGTCGAGCGCCGTCACGTACGCGGCCCGGGCCGCATCGAGGCCGAACGGATCGCGCTTTTCGGCCGGCCGGAGCCGATCCTCGGCGAACCTCTGCATGGGCGTATGGAGATAGCAGTCGAAGATCCGGTCATGTAGTCGGACCTGAAGCGCCAGCTCCGGGTCCTCGGGGATGAGCTTCACCGGGCCCGGATAGTGCCGGGCCAGATACTCGATGATGATGCTGGATTCAGGGATGAGCTGGCCGCGGCTCTCGTCACGCAGCACCGGAAACCTTCCCATCGGCCATGACTTCTTGAGCTCCGCGAACCCCTCGGCATCGGTGATCCGCGGCTGGAACGCAATGTCGTTCTCGTAAAATGCAATCAATACCTTATGGCAATAGGACGAAAGCGGATGCAGGTAAAGGCTCAGGGACACGCGGGCTCACCCATAGTTGAATGTTGACTTGGGTATCATACTGCGTCACGCGGGTCATTGCCTCAGCGCGCGCTCCAACTCCTGCCGATCCGTGCCGCTCAGAGCGGGGCTGAGCTGAAGGATCGCATCCGCAAGCTCGTCGGTCTCGAAATAACCCTTGCGACAGCCAAGATGGATATAGCCGCCGGGAAGGAAACGACCCTCCTCGTAAAACACGATGCGAATGCGCCAACTCCCTCGCTCGATAAGCTCACGGCAGTGACGGCACTTGGCCTGGCTGCTCGGAGCCCGCTCCGCTCCGTCGATACGCGACACACGCGGATGCGCAACGCTGGCAAGCGCCGTGCGCTCGAGATTTTCCCGATCGGGCACGCCTTCGCTTGCCTGCTCCAAGGTGTCAAGCAGCGGTTGCGGGCGCTTGTAAGCCGCGCAGAGCGGATGAAACCACAGGGTGGTCTCGCCTTCGGCAAACAGGTTGGGTACGCGTTCGCCGAAGCGCAGCTCACCACGCTCGATGAGCCGCGCACAACCGCGGCACCTGGAGCGACCGGTGGGAGCTGTTTCAAAAACGTGCGCCACCCGGGAAGAATACGCCGGAGGGTGACTGTTTTCGATCGTCCGTATCAATCATGCTGGCCTGCAGCTTGTCCACAGTGGCGGATCTGAAAACGGATGGACGGATAGTTGACCTTTGCGCCTGCCCCTCGCAAAAGGACCCCGGTTGCTGTAAGACGGTCCGCCCGCTGGTGCACTGGCGGCAGCGCTGCGTTCCCGAAGAGTCATCACAGGGGAGCGCCAGCGTCCAGATCGTGCTTCCAGTGTCTGCCACCATCAGGTGGTGCAACGAGAGCGCGCCCCGTCGCACAAGGTACGTTTTATGAATGGTGCTGAAAGTCTGATACGCACTCTGGTGGCCAACGGGGTGGATACTTGCTTTGCCAATCCCGGCACGAGTGAAATGCATTTCGTGGGGGCACTCGATCGCGTCCCGGGAATCCGGTGTGTCCTGGCTTTGTTCGAAGGCGTGGCCACGGGCGCGGCCGATGGCTATGCGCGAATGGCCAGGAAACCCGCTGCAACATTGCTCCACTGCGGACCCGGCCTGGCCAACGGGCTGTCCAACCTCCATAACGCCCGGCGCGCCCGTGTACCCATCCTGAACATTGTGGGCGATCAGGCGACCTACCATCGGCCTTTCGACCCTCCTCTGACATCGGATATCGAAGGCCTGGCACGCTCAGTGTCAGCATGGACGCGGGTCGCCCGCCACGTCGAGACAGTGGGCGCCGACGCCGCAGCCGCGGTTCAGGCGGTGCGCAGCAGCTACGATATCGGCACCCTCATCCTGCCCTCCGATGTTTCATGGAACGAAGGCGGAATGCCCGCCGAGCCACTGCCGATCGCGCCGCCGTCGCCCGTCAACCCGGCCGCCGTATCAACATGTGCGCGAGTGCTTCGTGGGAAAGAGCCCGCCGCGCTGCTGGTGACGGGCGCGGCGCTCGAAGAGGAGGGACTCGCGATCGCGCACCGCATTGCCGCGGCCACCGGAGCCAGGCTGTTCGCGCCCACTTTCAATCGGCTCATGAAGCGAGGCAGGGGCCGTTACCCGATTCCACTGGTCCCCTATGTCGTGGATCGGGCTGTTTCAGCCTTGGCGGGAATCCGTCATCTCATCCTCGTCGGGTGCGGACAACCTGTCGGGTTCTTCGCCTATCCGGGCAAACCCAGCCTCATGCAGCCCGGTGACTCGACGGTTCACGTGTTGGCCCGGCCGGAAGAGAGCGTGTTGGACGCCTTGCTGGCATTGGCTGGCGAGCTCTCCGCCCCTGTCGTCCCCTATACGCGACAAGAGCCTCCCCAGCCGGCACGTGGCCCCCTCACTCCCGACACTCTGGCGCGGACACTGGCGGCGCTGATCCCGGAAGAAGCCATTGTGGTGGATGAAGGTATCACCTGTGGACTCGCTGTCTACCCGGCAACACATACAGCCGCGCCCCACGACTGGCTGCAGCTGTGCGGCGGCTCTGTTGGAGAGGGGCCTCCGCTGGCCACCGGCGCGGCCATCGCGGCGCCGGGCCGGCGGGTAATCAACATCGAAGGAGATGGGTCCGCCTCATACATGATCCAGGCTCTATGGACGCAGGCGCGCGAGCAATTGGATGTGACGACCCTCATCTGTGCGAATGGGCGTTACGCGATCCTCGAGGCGGAGCTCCGCAACGTCGGTGCCACACCCGGACGCGCCGCGCTCGACCTTTTCGACCTGACCCGCCCCACCATCGATTGGGTTGCTCTGGCCGGCAGCCTGGGCGTGGAGGCTGCGCGAGCCACTTCGACCGAGCAGCTCGCGGACTTGCTCATCGCAAGCAACAAGCGCCACGGACCGTTTCTGATCGAGCTGGTACTCGGTTGATGCAGGAGGGCGGCACGTGGCACGATGCCGCTACTTCCAGCTACAAATTCATAACAGCTTGTGGAAATCGTTGCCGCTAGCATTCGCTGCGGCAACGAGCAGTGGATCATGAGACGCATCGGATACCCGGGCAGCGTAGCGCTGATATTCGCAGCGATGAGCGCCCACGCGTCGCCGGATAATCCGCTGGGTTTCTACGTCGGAGCGGCCGCCGGTAGATCTGACATTCGCAGGACCGGCCCTTACAGCGGGCTGGATCTGGTTGCGCGCCCGACCGGATGGACAGTATTCGCGGGACTGCGTCCCATCCCCCTTGCTGGAGTAGAGCTCCAATACATCGATTATGGCCAGTCGACGGTGCAATCGCAGGTGTCTGGCCTCCCTGACGCGGGCCCGCGCCTGGAGACGATCGATTGGCAACAGCGTGCCACCATGGTGTCCGGGCTCCTCTACGCACCTATCCCAGTTCGGTTCCTCGATATCTATGGCAGGGCAGGCTTGGCTCAGCTCGACACGAGGGGTACCGCCGCGGAGAACATCGGCTGCGGATTCATCGCCAGATGCCCGTCGTACCCGCCTCTGGTGACCGGAATCCGCGAAACCGACCGACGCCTCTCTTACGGCGGCGGCGCGCAACTGAAGATCTCCTCTCTCGCGTTCCGGCTCGAATATCAACGGATCTCCGCGAGCCGAGGAGACCCGGACCTGCTGTCTCTGGGGCTGTCCTGGACGTTCTGATCCTGCGGTCGCGCGCGAACAGCCGAAGTGCGGCATAACCCGTCGCGAGCCCATCCGCGCCCACCGCAGCTCACCCGCTCAGCGCGATTCCCGCAAAGCCTGCCCCAGCCGCTCGACGCTACGACGGATAGTCCGAACTCCAGCGGATCCAACACCCAGGACGAGAGCGGAAGGCATCGTTCGATTGATGACCAACTTGGACAATGGGACCGAGTCGATGCCATGATCGGCAGCGTGCTGGCAGGCCCTGTCCTCGGCAATGTCCTTGGCCAGCCAGCCGACGACTTGCAAACCCGCATGCACTGCGCTCACATCCATGACATCGCCAAGATCGGAGCGCACCTTGTTGACCAGGGCGTCGAATCGTGTCGCGTAAAGCTCCCGCATGCGTCTCATGTGCTGATCCATGTGCCCTTCCGCGATGAAATCGCATAGGGTTGCCTGCTCCAACACCGGGGGAAAGCGGTCAAGGATCGACCGCGCGCCTACTACCGCGTCGACGAGCCGTGGAGGAACGACTAGAAATCCCAGGCGCAGGGACTGGAACAGCATCTTGTTGAAGCTGTTTGAATAGATCACACAGCCGTGACTGTCGAGGCTTTTCAAAGCCGCCAAGGGCCGGCCGGAAAATCGCAGCTGACTGTCGTAGTCGTCCTCGAATATCCAGGAATTCTCCTCATACGCCCAGCCAAGCAGGGCCAGCCGTCGCTGCAGCGACAGCGTCACGCCCAGAGGAAATTGACATCCCGGAGTCACGTAGGCCAGCCGGGCGCAGCGGCACCTTCGTCGCCCCGCATTCGAGTCAATCCCTTCCGCATCCACCGGAACTCCGATCACCTCCGCCCCTGAGGCCCGTAGCAGAGCCGTCGCAGCTGCGTACCCCGGGTCTTCCACCCACACCCGATCACCGGGATCGAGGAGCAACCGTGCGATCAGATCGAGGGACTGCTGCGTACCGGTCGTAATCACGACTTCGTCAGCCGTGCATTTCACCGCCCTGGTCAACCCGACGTAGTGGGCAATTGTCTCGCGCAAAGGGCGAAATCCGCGAGTCGAGCCCCAGGAAAGCAAGGTGGGGGCTGCTTTTCTCAAGCGCCGCGCGGCGATGCGCGTCCACAGCTTGATCGGAAACGCGTCCAGCGCGGGACTATCCAGCCGGAACGTCTCCGCCTCGCGATTTGAGACGAGCCGCGGGAAGCGATTGTTTGCAAGCTGACGGCCCCGTGCCGAAAGCACCGGACGCGATGCATCGGCACCCGTGTTCGGCCCCGCCGATGTCGCACTGGAAATCGCCTGCGGGAGCGCACGTCGCACGAACGTTCCGCTACCGACACTTCCCTCCAGGTAACCTTCGGCCGCCAGTTGATCGAATGCTGCCACGACGGTCCCACGTGCCACGTGGTACTCACCCGCAATACTGCGGGTCGAAGGGAGTCGCGAGCCCGGCGGAAGTCTGCCGTCGACAATCGCATCTCGAATTTCATCGTACAGCCAGCGGAACAACGTCGCGCCGTTTGATCGGGATCGGAGCGCGAGATGAGCTGTTTGCGCTTTCTTCGGCACGTTTGAGCGAGACCGTCGGGGTTACCGATAATGGATCAAGGTGGAATGGAATAGTGGCGCAATACAGTAGTCCACGCTGAGCCTATCATAGGCGCGTAATCGGGCAAGCGTGGCGAGCAATGCCGCTGTCCGCGGTGGGTTGCTGACACTCCAGACCTGACACGCACGGAAACGCGACGATCGTCTCCGGAGCCACGCAGGAACACCGAGGCAGTCCGCCAGCTACCGCCTGCCGGCCCCAACCTGGTGCCAATGGATAGGTTTTGGACCGCCGGTCATGGTTGAATTGCGCCCGGCATACATTTCGTTACACGCGAGCCAGTCAACATATCTTTGATCCGCAAGGATAGTTCGCGCGCACCGGCGGCGAAGCGTCCAACCAGGAGGGACCGCACCGTGGACTCCGCGTCAGTACGCCCCGGGAGCGTGCAAGCTGCGCACCAAGCTACATTGTTGTGGTCTCGTGCTTCGCAGCGTAGATTGCGATGGTGCGCTCGTGGGCACCAACTGACAGGGAGGTTTCTAACATGATGACGCGAATGTCGAGAGGATCTGGCTTTTCCACGGCCTGCCTCATCGTTGGATTGAGCATGGGCACGATGGGCTTCGCGGCCCCCGCCGCTCCAGGTGCGCGAGCTTTGATTGTGGACCCGGTCGATGAGCGTTCGCTCGTGGCCGTCAGCGGCAATCTGCGCCCGGAGGCGAACAGCTCCAACGACCAGGGGCGGGTCGCGGACACCATGCCCATGGAGCACATGCAGCTGCTTTTGAAACGCTCATCCGAGCGCGAACAGGCTCTCAATACCCTCATCGATCAGATGCACGATCGGGGCTCTCCGCAGTTCCACCGCTGGCTGACACCGCAGGAGTTCGGCTCGCAATTCGGCGCGGCACCGTCCGATGTGGCGACCATCAAGCAGTGGCTCACCTCGCACGGCCTCAGGATCAACAGCGTCTACCCGAACGGAATCGTGATCGATTTCTCAGGTACCGCAAAGCAGGTGCGCGAGGCCTTCCATACCGAGATCCATCATCTGTCAGTCAATGGCGAGCACCACATCGCGAACATGAGCGAGCCACAGATCCCGGCCGCGCTTGAACAGGCGGTTGTAGGTGTAGTCTCGTTGCATGACTTCAAGCCACGCGTGATGCACAAAGCGCGTCAGGAATTCACCTTCACTTCCGGCGGCGGTACCTTTCAGGCGCTGGTTCCCGCCGACCTGGCCACGATCTACAACCTGAACCCGCTGTTCGCCGCGGGCATCTCAGGTCAGGGACAGACCATCGTGGTGATCGAAGATTCGGATGTGTTCAGCACCGCCGACGTGAGTACATTCCGCAGCACCTTCGGACTGACGAGCTTCCCTTCGGGATCATTCACACAGACTCACCCGGCGCCGCTGAGCGGCACCAACAACTGCGCTGATCCTGGGGTTGTGGTTGGCAACGACGGTGAGGCGACCCTGGATGCCGAGTGGGCCAGCGCTGCCGCGCCCAGTGCGGCGATCGTGCTCGCCTCGTGCAAAGACACGACCACCACGTTCGGCGGGCTGATCGCGATCCAGAATCTGCTGAATGCGAGCAGCACACCGCCCGCCATCATGAGCATCAGCTTCGGTGAATGTGAGGCATTCAACGGCGCGACGGCCAATGCGGCGTATACCTCCACGTACCAGCAGGCAGTAGCCGAGGGCGTTTCGGTGTTTGTCTCGGCCGGGGACGAGGGCGCCGCGAGCTGCGATGCCAACGCGACAAGGGCGACACATGGCATTGGTGTGAGCGGGTTCGCGTCGACTCCCTTCAACGTCGCAGTCGGTGGCACGGATTTCGGAGACAGCTTCGCCGGCACCAACGCGACATTCTGGAGCACCACGAACTCGTCCACATTCGGCTCCGCGCTTTCCTACATTCCGGAAATTCCGTGGAACGACTCCTGCGCCAGCGTCCTCATCAGCACGATCGAAGGGTTCAGTGCAACCTTCGGTCGCACAGGATTCTGCAACAGCAGCACTGGCGAGGCGAGCTTTCTGACAACGGGGTCGGGCAGCGGCGGACCAAGCGGCTGCTCCACAGGAACACCTGCTACGTCCGGAGTGGTGAGCGGTACCTGCAAGGGAGCACCCAAGCCGTCCTGGCAGACCGGAATCGTCGGCAACCCGTCTGACGGCGTGCGTGACATTCCCGATGTGTCGCTCTTTGCTGCGAATGGAGTATGGGGGCACTTCTACATCTTCTGCTACAGCAACACGGCCGGGGGCGGCGCAGCCTGCACCGGGAGCCCGAGCGGTTGGGCGGGTGCTGGTGGCACTTCCTTCTCTTCTCCGATCCTGGCCGGCATTCAAGCTCTGGTGAACCAGCATACCGCCCAGCGCTGGGGTAATCCGAACCCGACGTACTATAGTCTCGCCAAATCCGAGTACGGCACCAGCGGCAGCGCCACATGCAACTCCTCGAAAGGTAATGCTGTCGGCGCCTCCTGCGTGTTTTATGACACCACGCAGGGAGATATGGACGTGAACTGCACTGGCACTCACAGCTGCTTCCGGCCGTCAGGCACGAACGGAGTGCTATCGACGTCCAACACCGCGTACCACCCGGCTTTCGGCACGGGTACGGGATGGGACTTCGCGACCGGCATCGGCACGGTCAACGCCTTCAACCTCGTCATGTCCTGGCCGTGATGATGAGAGTAATGCGTTAGCAAGATGTTTCCGTCGTAGTAGACACGAACGACGATTCCAGTGCCTGCAAGAGGGCGCCGCGGAGACCGATCCGCGGCGCCCTCGATCTACCGAGCTCCTGGCGCCAGGTTTTCACCCGTTCGGCAGCCATACTGCACAGCGCTTACAACCTCAACTCGCCTCCGTAGCGGCGCGCGTAATCTCCCGGCGCAAACGGGCGCAACTGGCGGCTACCAACGAGCCGCGCTCGATCAATTGTGAGGTCTCCCCATTCAGGTCGCTAATCGACCCACCGGCCTCCAATACGCACGGCACCAGCGCAGCAATGTCCCAGGGCTTCATGAACGGGTCCACCGCGGCATCCAGTACTCCGCGGCACAGTAGCGCGTACTGAACGCAGTCGCCCACCATGCGCAATCGGCCTACCCGCTGGGCCAGTGCGGTAACCGCCCGGCCTCCGGGCCGATCCAACCAGGGGCGCTCCTTCACACAGGTCATTCCGACCTTGGCCTGCGATAGCGGACACGGCGGGGCCACAAACACGCGGCGTGCTTTGCCTCCCTCTCGCGAAAGCCAACAGCCGTGCCCAACAGCAGCGTATGTGGTCTCCCGCAGAGCGGGCAGGTGGATGCACCCGAAAACGGGCTCACCATCGATCAGAAGCGACAACAGCGAGCCGAACATGGGCATGCCGAGGACATAGGATGCCGTCCCATCGATAGGGTCCACCAACCAGCAGCGGCCGCGGCGCGCCACCTCCCCGCCATACTCCTCTCCGAACACAGCGTCCTCCGGCCAGGCTACCCGGAGCAACCCGCGCAGCAGCCGCTCAGCCTGCCGGTCAGCGACCGTCACCTCACTGCCGTCGGACTTGCGGCTGGCCCGAGCCCGATGCAGGTGATGCAGAATGACCGCATCGGACTGCTCGAGCGCGCTGCTTACCGCAAGCACCAGGGAACGGAACTCACGTTGGGACAATCGGGGCATCATTCCTCCACCTGCCGGTGAGCAGCCCAAAAAAGCTCGTATTGTACGCACCCCGCCCTAGCGATCCCCTACAGCAGTGTCGGCCGCGTTCAAAGACGGCGCGCCCATTTCGACCTCGTTCGACCGGCTGCACCACCGTGGATCAGGGAAAAAGGTGATCAGCTCGCGCCAGCACCGCTATCGCGCCTTATGACAACCCGCACCGACAAACGAGCCCGGCCGCATCGTGCCCGCAGTGTCAAGAAGTTGTAACAACGCGGTTGATAAGATGCGCGCCCGTTGTTTCCAACCAACCGGCCGGGAAAGCCCTTGAAAAAAAACCATAAGATCACTTGCGCAATTCTGACGGCCCTTGGTGTGCACAGCGCTTGCTACGCCTCTGAGGCCGCGGAGAGCGCAGACGCTGCTTCATCGGACGCTTTACAGCTCGTCACTGTGACGGCACAACGCCGATCGGAATCCATTCAGGACGTACCGATCACGATACAGGCGATCACGGGCCAACAGCTGCAACAGCTCAACGTCGCAACGTTGGACGACGTAGTAAAATACCTGCCGAACGTCAGCTTCGGCGCCAACGGTCCCGGCCAGGGCGATATTTTCATGCGTGGCCTGAGCGCGGGCGGCAATGGCGGTAACCAGTCAACCGCCACATTCGCACCTTTTCCAAACGTCGCCGTATACCTGGACGAACAGTCAGCCCAGTTTCCCGCGCGCAATCTCGATATCTACATGGTGGATATCGAGCGCATCGAGGTGCTGGAAGGCCCACAGGGCACTCTATTCGGCGGAGGCGCGGAAGCGGGAGCCATCCGCTACATCACGAACAAGCCGGACCTGAAAGCTTCCGGTGGCAATGTCGAAGCGAGCTACGGCGTCACCGCGCACGGCGATCCCAATGCCTACGCCAACGCAACCCTGAACCTGCCACTGGTCGATGGCGTCTTCGCGCTGCGCGGGGTGATCTATGACGATCATCGTGGCGGTTACATCGACAATCTGCCGAGCACCTTCACCCGCAGTAACAATGATGCCGCGGGGGGCCTCGGATATCTGAACATTCCCGCTGTCAACGGGGTGTGCCCACCCTACCCCGTCAGCAACGGGCTGCCATCGAGCACGGGCCTGTGCGTTCCGGGCACCAACGTTACCGCCAACAACAATGGCCTGGCGCGTAGCGCCCAGAACCCGGTCGATTACACCGGAATTCGCGCATCTGCTTTATGGCAGATCACGGATGACTGGGACGCGCTGTTGGTGCAAAGCTATCAGAACATGGAAGCCGATGGCTCGTTCGCGCAGTATCGAGTCGGCTCGGACTATGGAGTGAACCCGTCGGCGCCCCAGGTGCTGGGACCCTGGCAAGGCACCTTCTTCAGTCCCGCGTTTGACAAGGATCGCTTCGAGAACACGGCACTCACCATCAGTGGCAAGATCGGCGACCTGAGGGCCGTCTACGCTGGCGCCTACCTGGTCCGCCACATCGACCAAACTGCCGACTACACCAACTACACGCGATCCACGTCGGGGTACTACTACAGCTGCGCCGGAGGCAATGGCAGCGGTTTTGGCACACCTGGCACAGCAAGGACTGCCGGAACGCCGCCGGTATGCTACTCACCCGTCACCTCCTGGCACGACACGGTGCGTAATGCCCATATCAGCAATGAGCTACGCCTGAGCACCCCGGAGGAGTGGCGTGTGCGCGGGCTCCTGGGTGCATACCAGGAGAACTTCCAGATCACCGACGACATGAACTTCTTTTACAAGACCATCCCGTCGTGCACGCCGGCAAACCTCGACATCGCGCTCGCCGGCGGTCCGGTGTGCGTCGCGAATGTCGGTCCGGTCCCGAGCTCATTCGATGTCGATCCCAATTTGCGCAACGACAACACCGCATTCGGCGAGGACGTCCGGCGCGGCTATAGTCAATATGCGTTTTTCACGTCGGTCGACTTCGACCTCATTCCCAAGGTGCTGACGCTCACTGGTGGGACGCGCTATTACCACTACAACGAGTATGAGTTCGGCACGAAGTACACCACTACCGAGGCTTGCCAGAACGTGCCGAACGGCCAATGCACCAACGGCGTCTACGGCGGTGGCACGGTGATCGGAGGTAATCTGAGCACCAGCGGGGGCGGCACGAAGAGCTATAGCGGCTTCCGCAGCCGCGGCAATCTCACCTGGCACGTCACCGAAGATGCCATGGTGTATTACACCTTCTCTCAGGGATTCCGCCCCGGAGGTTTCAATCGCAACGTCGCGGGTGTCGCCAAACTAGGCGGCCTGACGGGCAATGCACAGTACCAGTTCTTCACGCCGGCCGGCTACGCGCCGGATTCACTCACGAACCACGAAATCGGCTGGAAAACCGAGTGGCTCGACCACCGCCTCCAGCTCAACGGGTCCGTGTACCGCATGAACTGGGACAACGTGCAGTTCACGTTCTTCGATCCCGCGGAAGGTTTCGGCAACACGAATTTCGTCTTGAACGGCCCCAACTACCGGGTGACCGGGGCCGAGCTGCAGCTGGTCGCAAAGCCGGTCACCGGGCTGACGCTGCAGGCGTCCGGCTCCTGGAACAGCGCCACGGAAACCAACAGTCCGTGCCTGTTGGGCAACAACCCGCTCAACCCCACGTTCGGCAAGTGCATCACCCAGGATACCAAGAGCGCCAACATCGCCAATCCTCTCGGCCTGCAGGGCACGCGGCCCGCGTTTTCACCACCGCAGGAGTTCAGCGTACGGGCACGCTATGACTGGGTACTGGTGAATGACTACACGGCCTTCATTTCCGCCGGCGCCAGCCATGTCGGGCACATGTCGAACGAGCCGCTGAACTACCCGCTGCCCGTGCCGGGCAAACCTCCGTTTACAACCCGTGAGCTATTCGACCAACCCGGGTATACAACCTATGATGCTTCGCTGGGTGTATCGAAGGACAAATGGACCGTCACTCTATACGGCCAGAACCTCAGCAACTCGGATGCCAGCACCTATACATCCACGGCGCAGTACATTGTGCAGGAGGTGCCACTGCGTCCCAGGGTGCTGGGGCTGAAGCTCGATTACAAGTTCTGAGCCGTCTGTGCATTCACCCACGCAGGTCGAACAGGCAATCAGCGATATCCGGGAGCTCACCAAAGCTCGGCGTCACATCGAAGCCCTTGCGTCTGCCGAGCCCCTCGCAGCCCAGGTTCCGGAGAGCCGCGACCTGCTGTATCTGATCGCTCTGAACCAGCGTCAACTCAACCGCATACCCGAGGCGCTCGCCACTCTGGAGCATCTGGAAAAAAATCATCCCCGATACAGCCGTCTCTACCAGGAGCGCGGTCACTGCTACGTAGCCCTCCGCGATGCGCAGCGAGCCATCGACGCATTCCTTCACGGCGTAAACATCAACCCGGCGCTGCCGGCGGCCTGGAGCATGCTCCAGAGCCTATACCGCATGACGGGTGATGAAAGAAGAGCGGCCACAGCCGCACAGCACGTCGTCACGCTCAGCAAGCTGCCGCCTGAAGTCGTACAAGCCACCAGCCTCTTCTCCGACGGCGAGCTCACGCCCGCCGAGAGCATCATTCGCGATTTTCTGTTGAGGCATGGCGATCACGTCGAAGCCATGCGGCTGCTGGCACGAATCGGGCTCGAACGCGAAGTGTTGGATGATGCCGAGTTGCTTCTGGAGGCGGTCCTGAAGTTGGCGCCGGACTACAGAGCGGCGCGCGCCGATTACGCTCGCGTACTCCTCAGGCGGCAGAAATATCTGCATTCCCGGCGGGAGCTGGCGACGCTGCTGCAGCTCGATCCCGCGAACAGGGACTACCTCAAGGATTATGCGGCCGCGTGCGTGGGCCTCGGCGACTACGAGCCGATCATAAGGCTTTATCGCGAGCTGCTCGCCGACGCGCCGCAAGGAGGACCGGAGACCGCCGAGCTGCATCTATGGATTGCGCATTCGCTGAAGACCATCGGCCGCCAGCAGGAAGCCATCGAGGAATACCGCGCAGCGCTGGCGGCGCGGCCGGAGTTTGGCGATGCCTGGTGGAGTCTTGCAAATCTCAAGACCTACCGCTTTTCCACTGACGATATCCAGTGCATGCAGGCAGCGGAGTCCGCACCGGCCACCCCGTCCGTGGACCGTTACCACTTGTGCTTCGCGCTGGGAAAGGCTCACGAGGACCGTGCCGAATTCGCCGCGGCCTGGAGCTACTACGCTCGCGGCAACGAGCTGAAGCACGCGGAAAACCGCTACCTCCCGGAAATCACGGAGACCAACACGCGCCTTCAGGGGGTCGTCTGTACTCAGGCGTTCTTTGCTGCGCGACGCGGCTGGGGCGTACCGGATCCTGACCCCATTTTCATCGTTGGCTTGCCGCGCTCGGGCTCGACACTCATCGAACAGATCCTGGCCTCACATTCGCAGGTCGAGGGAACCCAGGAGCTGGCTGACATCCAGCGTATCGTGCTGGAGCTGCGCGGGCGCGCCGCGGACCTGGAGCAACCGCGATTTCCGGCCATACTGGCGGAGCTCACCCAAGCAGACTTCCATAGATTCGGCGCACGCTACATGGAGGACACCCGGATCTATCGTAAAACCAACAGGCCGTTCTTCATCGACAAGATGCCGAACAACTTTCGCTACATTGGGCTCATCCACCTGATGCTGCCGAATGCGAAAATCATCGATGCCAGGCGCGAGCCCATGGCCTGCTGTTTCGGCAATCTCAAGCAGCTCTTCTCGAGTGGCCAGGAATTCACCTACAGCATCGACGACATCGCCCGTTATTACCGCACCTATCTCGAGCTCATGCGGCACTGGAACGCGGTGCTGCCTGGACGCATCCTCAGAATACAACACGAAGACGTGGTCGAGGATCTCGAAGGAAATGTCCGGCGCATCCTCGATTTCTGCGGCCTGCCGTTCGAGCCGGCTTGCATGGAGTTTTACAAGACCGAGCGCAGCGTGCGTACCGCCAGCTCCGAGCAGGTTCGCCAGCCCATCTTCCGTCAGGGTGTGGACCAGTGGCGGAATTTCGAGCCGTGGCTGGAGCCGCTCGAGCAAGCGCTCGGGGACGCGCTGATTCGATACCGGGAATGAGTGGTTCCGTGCCAATCCCGGCGGCGGCAATCAACCCATTGCGCCGATTTTCACTCTGACAATCGCGAACACGCCGGCTTCCGCGATACGGCCTTCTCCAACGCGGGGACCAGGTCGGCGACCGAATCCAATACCAGGTCCGCGCCTGCCGCACGCAGCGCTTCGCGTGCCTCATGGATGCTGGCCGTGCGCTGGGCGTCGGGCAACGCCTCGAGCGTCTCGAGCGACAGGCCCAACGCATTCCCCGAAGCTACACCAACAGTGAAGACGCCAGCGACCTTGCCCTCAGTGATTCCGGCCTCGGCATCATCAACCTTCACGACCCGGCTGAGAGGCCATACGCCTAGCTCCGCGCAGGCTTTGTAGATCATCAGAGGTGTGGGTCGGCCAGCCGGCGTTTCCCCGGCACACACCAGATGTTCAGGGACGTAGCCTTGCTCAGCGGCCCGCGCGAGCACCGGACGCATCATGTCCCGCGTATAGCCAGTGGAGGAAGCCACCCGAAGTCCCTCCGCCCTCAGGCGGTCGAAGGTAGCTCGCGCCCCTGGAATCAACGTGGCGGCCTGCGTAGCATGCTCACGCATCAGAGGACCCAACCGGACCATCAGCGATTCGACATCACGCTCCTCGGCGCTACGACCATGGCGCGCGCGCCAAGCCGCGGCAACTTCCGGGTGACTCAGTAGACCGCGGACATGGTCAGCCTTCGCCATACCCATGTCGCGACGGGCCGCCGCTTCGTTGATCGCAACACCCTCCTGGGCAAAAGCATCGATCAGCGCCTTGACGGGGGCCGTGCATCCGAAATCGACCATCGTGCCGGCCCAATCGAAGATCACCAGATCGAAATGCTCTTTCAAGCTCATTTCGACAGTCCTTCATTGAATAGACTACTCACGACCTCTTCGCCGATGGCGAATCCTGTAGAGGCACCGGCGCCGCAGGTGACGATTGCAATGCGTACGTTGGGTGCCGGGGCATCAAAAAGGACCTGGCGGTCTGAAGCGGACGCGTAGGTACCGGACCAGTGCTCCAGCACCGGCGGCGGTGCGATGCCCAA
Organism: uncultured Steroidobacteraceae bacterium; assembly: GCA_964494895.1. GTDB lineage: Bacteria > Pseudomonadota > Gammaproteobacteria > Steroidobacterales > Steroidobacteraceae > 13-2-20CM-66-19. The sequence continues at coordinate 15,226 of CAZBTV010000019.1, forward strand.
GGCCGCTTCAAACTCCTCCAGAATGAGTGCATCGACGGCATCAACGCAGAATGGCTCGGGTGTGGCTGCATAATGATGACTGTCTCCGACCACCAGGGTGCCGTCAGCGCTCTGAACCACGATCAGGTGAACACCATGGTGGAGGTGTTCAGGCTGCTCACGCGCCAAGCGCGCCTGCAGCGGCCCTGCAGCCTGGAGCCCTGTGTATCCTGCGTATCGTCCCAAACCCAGGTCGGACATGATGGCACCCGGCAGGGTGAAACCCGGGGAAGCCAGGCGTAGCATCTGCAGCTTGCATCGGGTCAGTGAATAACTCGAGAGTCGCTCGGCATACAGGCCATTGAAGTCGTCTCCTGGACACACTACCACCCACTGCGCCTGCAGCTCGCCCCTCGAAGTACGCACCGCAGGCACCTCGACCTCGAGCACGGAATGGTTGCGCAAAAAGGTGACGCCACGTGTTTCCGCCAACCAAGCTGCCAGGCGCGGAATGGCCAACCGCGACTCCACACGCAGCTCGACAGTGCTTTCGAGAACAGCCATCAGATCTGTAGCTGTCAATGCAGGGAAGCGCCGACGTGCCTCCGCCGCAGTCAGGAGGCGACAGCCCTCCGCCATCTCCGTACGCAGAAAGTCCTCCAACACCTGCACCGATTCTGGACGCCGCGCGAGCATCCAAAGGCCTGTATGGAGAATCGGTATGTCCGCGGCGTTACACACCTCACGCCAGACCTCACGAGTGCGTCTTGCCCATTGCCACATGCGGCCGCGCTCCTGACCCGTGACGGTAACGAAGCCGAAGTTGCGCACCGAAGCCCCGTTTGCCTGTGCATCCCGGTCAATAACGACAACGCGCAAACCACGGCGCGCGCCGGCCAACGCCGTGGCCAGCCCGACGATTCCTGCGCCGATAACGGCGAGGTCGAAACGGGCGGTACCGTCAAGTCGTTCGGAAGACATCAGGTTGTATCATCAAATTTTGTGGCCCCATCAAAGGAAGCCTGCGCAGTCGAGGTACGCATATGATTGCATGAAAAGCAGCCGATCTCCCACGCCCATGGCACGATGTCATCTTAGTGTCACATTGAGTCGAGTAATCTGACAGCCTAGCCCTCCGGAATACAACCTGAATCCAACCAGTGGACATGGCCAGTCCCCGCGCCCGTCATCTGAAGAAGATCCGCGCTTGCCCGCGCCCAGTATAGTCCCGCTGCTGTCACACTCCGACTGCGTGATCCAACACCCTCGGCACCAAAGTATGCGACGTACTATACAAAGACCGGTCACTCAGTGGCTCCGTGGCGCCCCGCCGCTGATATTCATCAGCTTTGCGGGCCTGGCCGGCTTCATTACCTATTTCTCCATGTATGCATTCCGAAAGCCGTTCACCGCCGCGAGCTTTGGTGATGTGCCGGGCTGGCACTCCAGCCTCGACTTCAAGATCGCCCTGGTCATCGCGCAAGTGATTGGCTACGCCTGCTCGAAATTCATCGGCATCCGCGTGATTGCCGCAATGAAGGCCGACAATCGGGCGAAGGCCATCCTGGCTCTGATCGGCGCGTCATGGCTTGCATTGGTGCTGTTGGCACTCGCCCCGCCGCTGCTCAAGATCATCGCCATCTTCTTGAATGGGCTGTGTCTCGGCATGATCTGGGGACTGGTCTTCGGCTACATGGAGGGACGGCGGACTTCGGAGATCCTCGGGGCCATCCTATGCGCGAGCTTCATCGTGTCCTCGGGTGCCGTCAAGTCCGTCGGCGTACTCCTGATGGAGCCTCTGCACGTGCCGGAAATGTGGATGCCGGCGGCCACCGGACTCCTGTTTGTCCCCGCCTTGCTGCTAGGAGTGTGGGGTCTTTCCTCACTACCACCCCCCAGCCCGGAGGACGAGGCTGCGAGAGTCCGGCGCGCACCGATGACCCGGCGGGAGATGAGCGAATTCCTGCAAAGTTACGGCCTCGGCGTCACGCTGCTCGTCATTACCTATGTGTTCGCCACCGCCGTGCGCGACTTCCGCGACAACTTCGCTCCAGAGTTGTGGGGTGCCCTCGGTTATGCCAATCCGGCAGCAATCTTCACCGCCAGCGAAATACCCGTGGCGGCAGTGGCTCTGCTCACCCTGGGAATCATCTTCAGGGTGCAGAACAATGCGCGCGCCCTGACGATCATCCACGGCGTGATTCTCGCCGGGCTTCTTCTCCTCGCCGGCTCGACACTCCTGTTCGACGCCGGCTGGCTACACCCTATCGCATGGATGATCGCAAGTGGCGCGGGCATGTACGTTGTGTACACTCCTTTCAACGCCATGTTATTCGACCGATTGGTGGCCGCCAGCGGCCGCGTGGGCACTGCGGGCTTTCTCATCTACGTCGCCGACTCCGCCGGCTATGCGGGGAGTTGCGTGCTACTGTTATGGCGGAACTTCGGGCTCATGCATGCTGATTGGTTGACCGTGTTTCACTACACCCTCTATGCCACCGCGGTCGTCGGTATTGCGCTGACTATTGCGTCGATGCTCTACTTCAACCTGCGGATCCGCGCACCGTCGAGCGCTCCTGCGAGACTATAGATGACCATCACGCCCGTGGAGCGCAGCTCCGCCGAGCAGCCCGAAGGTACGCTGGAGGGCGACGTGAATCTGTCCCCGCATCGCGAGAGATGGCAGCGGGCGCACATCGGCGCGGAAACTCGACGTGTCCTCGAAGAGGATGCCCGGTACTTCCTCCACCAGTCACTGTCGACACCCTGCCTCGACGCTCTCACCGCCGCACATGGCATCCATCTCACCGATGTCGAAGGCCGCCGCTACATCGATTTTCATGGCAACAACGTACACCAGGTCGGCTACGGCAATCCGCGGGTCATCGCCGCGGTCCAAAATGCGTTGCAGACGTTACCTTTTTCGCCAAGGCGATTCACCAACCGTTACGCGGTGGAGCTTGCCGCAAGGCTGGCCAGGTTGGCACCGGGCGACCTGAACAAAGTGCTGTTGGTCCCAGGCGGTGCGGAGGCGATCGGCATTGCGCTGAAGTTGGCTCGTGCAGCCACGGGCCATCACAAGACTGTGTCAATGTGGGACTCCTTTCATGGAGCATCGCTCGACGCGATCTCGGTCGGTGGCGAAGCATTGTTCCGCAGGAACATCGGGCCGTTGCTTCCGGGCACGGAGCACGTTCCACCTTGCGATCCCCAAAGCTGTCTCTACGGATGCAACGGGAGATGCAACGCGAAGTGTGCCGACTATGTCGAATACATTCTAAAGAAGGAAGGGGACGTCGCGGCTGTTGTTGTGGAAACCGTACGATGCACGGACGTGCAGATCCCACCACCCGCCTACTACAAGCGGCTTCGCGCCGCATGTGACCGGTACGGCGCCCTTCTCATTCTCGATGAGATTCCAATCGGGATAGGACGCACCGGGCGCATGTTTGCCTTTGAGCACTATGACATCGTCCCCGACATGGTGGTGCTCGGCAAGGGGCTTGGGGGTGCGGTTTGGCCAATGGCTGCACTCATCGCGCGTTCTGGTCTCGACGTTGCTGGCGCGCAAGCGCTCGGCCACTACACTCACGAGAAAAGTCCAGTGGGATCCGCGGCGGCCCTTGCAACACTCGATTGCCTCGAGCTCGATGGACTGCTGGCGCGTGCCACGGAAATCGGCGAGCGAATCCGGAGTCGGCTCGAAAGCCTGCGCCAAAGGGTACCCATTCTGGCCGAGGTTCGTTGCATCGGAGCTCTTGTTGGGGTCGAGCTCACGCATCCCGACGGCCGGCCCGCATGCGATGAAGCCGAGCGTGTTCTGTACGAATGCCTTACCGGTGGCCTCAGCTTCAAAATCGGCCAGGGAAATGTTCTCAACTTGTCTCCGCCGCTCGTGATCGAGGATTCGGATCTGGAGCGCGCGCTGCAGATCCTCGAGCGCGCGTTGCTCGCCGTGGGCGGCGGAGTATGAGCAGGGTGCCATGCCAGCAGCGCGCACGCCGGCAGCCGCCAAATGATCCGTCAATGGCCGATGAGCGAGCGGGCACGACTGCCTTTTGCGATTTCGACATCTGCGGCAACCTGATCGCGGATGAGTGCCCAGTGAAACAGATTGTCGTTGTTCGCATCCCGCGAGTTGCCGTTGTAGTGGGCCAAAGGCATGTCGCGATATATCGGACGCGTGATCCTGATCAGCTCGTCCCAATATTCTACCGCTCGCTGCAGATGGCTGACGGCTTCGCGCTTGTTCTCTTCTCCGCCACGCAATCGATAGGTCTGCAAGGCCACCGCACCTCGGAGCTTTTCTGCCAGGTGTAGCCCGAGATTTGCCCACGCTTTGATGTCGGCGACCTCATACATCAGCGATGCGTTCGCCGATGTATCGATGTCATTCACCAGGCGCAGCGCCTCCTGGTTGTCCCGCTCGAGCATATCGGCGAGAACCGGGGGTGTAATCCGTCCGGCGCCAAGCGCGCTGGCTCTCGAGACGGCAGCGACGTAATCGCTAACAGAAACATACGTCGGATCCATCGTCTGTTGGGTGATGAGCCGGTCGACGGAGATGTAGCTCGTGCTTTCACCCTGCAGGGCCATCAACCCTTCGCTGTAAAGTGTGAAGTCCCAGGTGGAGTCGTAGAGCGAGGCAATGCGCAGTTGCGTGGATGAGGCTAGAGAGTAAGCTTTCAGAAGACTCGCGGCCTTCGGACCGTAGCGCCGGATGAATTCAGCCTGAAACACCGTATCGGGCGTTTTTGGATTGTAGAGCAATCTTCCCCAGAGCTCGTAGAACAGCCATTGGCGTTGAAATGCCCACTTCCAGTCGACAGGCGATTTCACGGCCGTGAAGTAGTCGAGCGCGGGAATGTAGGTTTCCGACCCGATGAAATAGCCTCCGACGTAGTCCTGCGAACCATTCAGCGCGATGTGTTGACGGATGAAATCAGGCACGCCCCAGCGGAGCGCGAAGAAATCCTCGTTGCGGACCATCCAGGCTATCCGGTAATTCTTCGGCGGCGGTGTGAAGTAGGTATTCCCGAGATGGCCGCCATGGACCTTGACCAGCTTCGGGGTTGAATGTCCGTGGGACCAGTTGAATTTTATTTCCACCCAGATCGGTTGCTCGAAACGCTCGTCGAGGCGCTCGATCGCGGCGCGGGTCAACTGTTCCACATCCGCGCTGGCTCCGGGCTCGGATGATGTTCCGGAGGAGAACGGCACGCGGTAGATCAATTTCGCGGGACGCTTCGCCTCCAGCATGCCCGCGATCAGTACGTCATCGACCCACTGCTGGCGCTGCAGTGGAGTCATCCCACCCATGCCCTCTCCCTGAGAGACTCCAATGCCGTCGAGATCGGGATATTCCTGCAAAGTCTGCTTCACGCTCTCGCGCAGATACTTGCGAACGATTTCCGATGTATCTCCGGAGCCGTAGTAGTGCGGGTAGAAATTCTCCTTGGCTACTCCGTGGGCCTCGGCGAACTGCCTGCTGACGAAGATGCTCCAGAAGACGATGTATGTATCGAGACCGCGCTCCTTCGCCATGCGGAAAATTTCGTGGTAGAGGTGCTCCCACTGCGCGCGCTCCGCATCGGACCAGGGGCTCGCCTCCGGAAAATCTCTGGTCCGTACCATGTACGTGAAGGGGTCGAGGTTCCAGAGGGTGATGGTGTTGAACCGGTTCTCCACCATCATGTCCAGGAACGCTTCCCAGTACTTCAGGTCTCGGGCCGTCTCGTAATGTTGACTCAGGGCCGAGCTGGGCCGATAGGTGCTCCAGGGGAGATTGTATTTGATGGCGCGGAGCTTGAGATTCGCCTTCTCATCCGTCGCTTTGACGTCGTCGAGGCGTGTACCGTTGCGTAACATCCCGGCCAACGCAAGCGTCCCATAGATCATGCCGCGATTGTCGCCGCCGGCAACGGTGATGACTCGTCCTCGCGGAGCGATCGCGAATTCCTCGGGCTCGAGGTGAGCCCGGTCTACCGAAAGGATCACGTCACGGGCGCTGGCCTTGCGCTCAGCTTCGCCCGCGAAGCCTCGCTCTGATAACGCTGTCCGCAGCTTCCGAGCGGCATAGGCCGCCTGTGGGCTTGCTTGCTGGTAGAGAACTGTAACGCTCTCGGCGCGCGCCGTAGCGCCCCCCAGCCAGGAGAGAATGACGAAAGCAGCGGCAATCACCGGCCCGTGACGCAAGTTCATCTTTCAGCCCGCAGGCGCCTCCTCCAATCCTGCCGTGGACAAAACAACCCCCGGCCGCGGTCAGCGACTCAGGAGAGGCCCTCATATTACACTCCGCCGGAGTACCTGCGCTGATCAGAGAGTTGACCAATGGAGCTGACGACCGGACGCTACAGACACTACAAAGGGCGCGATTATGCGGTGATCGGGGTTGCGACACACTCCGAGTCCGGCGAGCGGCTGGTCGTCTACCGCCCTCTATATGGGGAAGGGGCGCTTTGGGTGCGGCCTCTCGCGATGTTCACAGAAACCGTGCTGGTCGATGGCCGACAGGTTCCACGCTTCACGTTCATCGGTGACGAGTCCGATGGACGCTGACCCCGCTCAGGATTCCAGGGCGCGCCCGCTTCGAGACAGGTACTGGAGCAGAGTTGTGAGCGGATCGTCAGGCGTGGCTTGCAGCCGCGGGCCGGAGGAAGGTGCCGGTCATCAGCTCCTCGTACTCGTCGGGACCCTTGAAGCTCACGCGATTGCGGCCAATCGCCTTGGCCCTGTAAAGCGCCTCGTCAGCCAGTTGAATCGCGCCCTGAGAGCTGCGTCCGGGAGCCGGAGTGACGGCCGCGACCCCTATGCTCACCGTCAACACCTGACTCACTTTGGAATGACCGTGCTCGAGATGAAGGCGCTCCACCGCCCGCCGCAAGGCTTCCGCGATCTTCATGACATGATCTGGTGAGAGATCGTACAGAACGACGACGAATTCCTCCCCACCGTAACGCGCGGCGCAATCCAGAGGCCGGCGGGCGACACGCTTGATGATCCGGGCGACGCGTCGCAAGGCCTCATCGCCGGCAAGGTGGCCGTAGCGGTCGTTATATTCCTTGAAGTAATCGACGTCGAACATCAGGACACCCAGAGTGCAGCGATCACGCAATCCCTGGTGCCAGGCACGTGCGATCTGCTCATTGAATGAACGGCGGTTCAACAGCCCTGTAAGGCCATCGCGGGTAGCAAGCTCGCAAACGAGACCGGCTTCGAGAAAACTCCGGCGGCTCGATTGCTCCACACTACGATGGGCAACACTCGCCATGGTGCCAGTCAGTGCGAGGAAGCCGGAGAACTCGAGGACGGTTCCGACACGCAAGCCAAACAGGCTCGCCGCGACCGTGAAGACCACCAGAACGGTGACGGCCGTGAAAACGGCCTGACGGAACAGCAAGCCAGTCATGAAGAAGACGGTGATGAGGTTCGTGCTGACGTAAGCGAGCTCCTCAGGGCTGCCGGCAGCACTGTCGGCGGCCACACATACCGCGCCAAATGCGCTCAGGAAAGGCACGAGCACGCGAGCCGCCGGGAGGTACAAGCGCGGGAAGCCCGGACGCCAGGCAATCCAGGCGATGGTAAGCGCACCGGGCAGCAGCAGTCCCAGATGGAGCGCCGTCTGTGCGCTCCATAGCCCGGACTCGAGCACTTCCTTCGTACAGACAGCGATCGCGAAGAGCAGTCCGAGAATCTGGAAGAGCCGGACACGGCCACGCATCTGTCCGAGATGCCACTGAATGAACTCGCACTCGAGCGGCCGGGCAAAGCGCAGCTTCCACAAGCTGCCGGCGCGTAGCTCTGCCGCGTACGGCGAGCCCGGAAACTCGTTCAGGTCGAAATGACTGCGGTCTCCCGGTCTGGATGCGAATTCGCGTTGATTGGGTGGTTGGGATGCGGACGGCGCTTCGTGTTCCTGTGTGCGGAAGTCGGTTGACATGCCACGAATCCCTTGCGGTCGCGGCAACTGGCCCGGAGTCATCGTCGAATCCACTAGCACTCCTCGATACGGCCTCGGCCTAGCCTGCCGCAACGAGCATGGGCGGCGAGAAATCCAATGTCCATTACTACTTTCGTATCATCCGTTACCCCTTGCATAACTCTTCCTTCACGAAGCGCCTCCTGCACGAAACGCCTCGCCGCGGGAACGCTTGTATGAAAACGCTGGATCCGGGCATCCATGCCCGGCCCAGCGTGCATTGGGCAAAAAGCGTGGTTTTTGCCCAATGCTCCGCCACCTGCGGCGGCGGGGCACATCCCTGTGCCTGGGCGCTCGCTCGCGGCCGGCACAAGGTTGTTTCATGCTTCGGGGTGGACCGCAGCACATGGAACTAGGATCAGGTCTCGGCATGACCGTCCAGGCTTGGATTATTGCCAATGTCTCTCGAGCTGCCGCTTCAAAGGGAGCAGCGTGACCTGTCCATCCGCTGCTCAATGTGCACTCAAGAGCACCCGGGTGCGCCCCCTCGCTACGGAGCCGCCGGGCCATAGCTGCCAGCTATAGCGCCGGATCTTCTGAGCAGCACCGCCATTAACAACCATGGTGTCAGCGAAACCTGCTGACCATGACTTTCGTCGTTCTACCCTCCCCTCTCGTCAGGACGTGAGAACAGACCCCAGTGAATGGTGAGAACCGGCATAGACCCAGCGGCAACGCGGTCCGAACAGAGACCGCCACTGCGAAGATCGATTGGGATCATCTCGCGGCCGAGGCCCGACGGCGCTTCGGTGTCGTGCGTTTCCGCCCAGGTCAACGTGAGCTGATCGAATGCGCGCTCAGGGGACAGGACGCGCTCGGAATCCTGCCCACGGGCGCCGGCAAGTCACTGTGTTACCAGTTGCCTGCCTTGGTGCTTGGAGGCGCTGTCGTCGTAGTCTCACCGTTGATCGCGCTGATGCAGGACCAATGCGATCACCTTGAGCGAGCCGATATCGATGCAACGCGCCTCGATTCAACAGTTGGGGAGCGTGAACAGCGGAATCGGGAAGACGCCATCTCCAAGGGCGAGCTCGACCTCGTGCTGCTCACGGCGGAGCGCTTGCAGGACCCAGAGCACCTCGAGCCGCTCAAGAGCCGAGGCTTATCGCTCTTCGTCGTGGACGAGGCACATTGCGTAAGCACGTGGGGGCACAACTTCCGTCCCGCATATCTCGAGCTCCGTTATGCGATCCAACAGCTAGGCCGGCCTCCGGTCATGGCACTCACGGCCACAGCACCTCCAGACCGCATCGAAGACATTCTCCAGAACCTCGGCATTCCAGATGCGCGCGTGATCCAAGGTAGTGTCGAACGGGAAAATCTCTTTCTGGAAGTGTGGCGCACGGTCAATCGCAAAGAGAAGGAGGAGAAGCTGCTTGCAATCCTCGGCGCGGAACATGGTTGCGGCATCGTTTACTGCTCGACCGTGCGTCAGGTGAACGAGTTGCACGACTGGCTCGGCGAGCAAGGTCACAGCACGGTGCGATATCACGGGCAGCTCCGGAAATCAGAGCGGTCGCGGGCACAAGAGCAGTTCATGTCAGGAGAGTGCCGGGTAATCGTGGCCACCAACGCATTCGGTCTCGGCGTGGACAAGCCGGATATCCGCTTCGTCGTGCACTGGAACTTCCCCGAGTCACTCGATGATTACTACCAGGAAGCTGGCCGCGCGGGTCGCGATGGCTTGCCCGCAAAATGCTCCCTTTTGTATCGCCTGGAAGACAAGCGGGTGCCCGCGTTCTTCATCGGAGGCAAGCATCCACGGGAAGACGAGATACGCCGGTTCTTGCGGGCACTGACCAGCAGATCCGACGCCGGAAGCGGAGTTGGCATCGACGAGCTCACAGCCGCAACGGAGCTGAGTGAGAAACGCGTCAGGGTCATAGCCTCCGCCCTCGAGTCTTTGAATATGGTCATCCGCCGCGGCGGTCGCCGCCGGCTGAGGCGACCGATGAGCGATGCGGAGACAGAAGCGTTTGTGGCATCGTTCGAAATGCACTTCGAGGCCGACCACACTCGCCTTCGAACGATGATGCACTATGCGGAAACCACTGGGTGCCGAATGCAGTTCATCCGCGAGTATTTCGGAGAGCTTCCAGGAGACCCCTGCAAACACTGCGACAACTGCGTGCGGCCATTCGAGCAGACTGAGCGAGGACCCAGATCGCTTCGCTCCAAAACGAGACACCACATTACGACGCACGCCTCTTTCGCACGAGCTCCTATCGTGCGCCCCGATGCTCCCACGGAATCGCGAGCCTTCGAGCGGGGGCAACGAGTACGCCATCAGCGTTTCGGTATCGGGGACGTGCTCGAGACGAGGGCCGGCGAAGTCACTGTTGCATTTCCGCGCTATGGCGAGCGGTTGGTGCTCGCGTCATATCTGAGGCCGGTCTCGCCATGATGGCGTATGCCGCCCGCAGACTGGGTGCGCCACGGCTGATGAAACCTGTCCCGAGCTCATGCTGTGGCTTTGCAGTTGGCCGGTGCGAGGTGGCGTTCGCTCCCAACAGGCGTGTCGGGTCCAGAAGGCCGATCGGCACCGGTTTTGACAAACTTCGGAACATTCCGATCCGCCAGACATTTCGCCTGTAGCTACCAACTTCAAGAAGGCGCCCGTCGCGGGCGCCGTGTCGGATTCGAGTGCAACACTGCGGATGAGGAGGTTGTCATGGGCCTGGGCCGCGGAATTCTGTTGTGGATGCTAGGGGTACCTATTCCCGTGATCCTGCTGCTTGCGATGTGTTCACATCACTAGTGCTGCCGGCCGAGAGGGACTGCATTGGCTGGCGCCGAGGGCACCCACATGGACATTATGCACGATAGCGTTGTACGCCAAGGTACGAGCCAGGGGACGGCAAGCGAATCGCCGGTGTCGGCGGTCTCGTGGTCCGCAATCCTTGCGGGAGCTGCCGTAGCGGCGGCAACCGCCCTGACATTGTCGGCCCTCGGTCTGGGAATCGGGTTGGCCGCGGTCTCGCCGTGGCCCTACCACGGTGTATCGCCCAAAACGTTCACCATTGCGACAGCGATCTGGCTGGTTGTCGTCCAATGGCTCTCTTCGGCCGCAGGCGGCTATCTGACAGGGCGGCTCAGGACAAAGTGGGTCGGCACACATACACACGAGGTCTTTTTCAGAGATACCGCCCACGGCTTCATCACGTGGGCGGTCGGTACGCTCATCGGGGCGCTCCTGTTGAGCTCGGCGGCGTCCTCCCTGGCGAGCTCCGGAGTCGATGCGGCGGCAGGATCGAGCGTCATGCAGCCCGGTGAAGGCACTGCGGCCGGTGCCGCGATCTACACCGCATTGTCGATGATCATCGGCGCTTTCATTGCGTGCGTGGCTGCAGCGCTTGGCGGACAGCAAAGGGACCAGCATCCCTGACGCAGACGCAGGTTCCGCGACCGGTACGACTGCTCGTTCGGTACGACCGCTCGTTGCTGGTTTTCTCATCAGGCATCGCCTTACCGCACAAGCATTGCTCGCGGCCGACCCTGTGGGCACGCTCATCTGCTTCGATCCTCGAACGGCCGGAAAGCACGTGTGAATTCGTAAGCATGCTGGGGAATGCCGCTACAAAGCGGGCTCGCGGAGCCTTGCGGCCGCTCACACGAGCGGTCCCGGTTCAGTGACCAGAGCGATAGCAGTCCAAGCCGCCTGGTCTTGGCAAACATCAACACCTCGGTGGCGTCGCTTTGCTGAAAAATCTCCGTCACGACGTCGTTGCGTCCGATCATGGGAGTAACGCCAATCATCTGCCACACCTCGGCAGCACTCTTCGGTGCGAGTGTTGCGGCGTAAACCGCAAGCAACTGACTATGAAGATTGCGCGCGGCATCGACCGCGTAGGCGCCCATTCGGCCGAGAGGACTTGGTGCGACGGCGTCGCCGTAGTCCATCGTCATTCCATTGACCCCACGGATACGGACGCCTTGACCGAGCGCCGAGCGGATTATGCGGACTCCGTCTGTTGACAGCCCGGCCGGAAGGATTGGCAGGGTAAGCCAGATTTCAATCGGTCGTCGTTCGCTGTCCCTCCGCTTCTGCAAGATGGACAGCGCTTCTGCGCGGCGCTGAATCGAATTCCAGTCGGTGAGCGCGATACCTTCGAGGTCGAAGTCGAGAACACGGGCATCGTAAGCATCGATCACTGACCGGTAGTCCGCTACCAGCTCGGTGGTGGATCTGGCGGCCACCGCCAGCTCAACTCCCGTCGCGCCTCCAAATGCGATAGCGACATCGCCCCCCAACAGCCGCAGCGAATTGATCTCGTTGAGTCGAAACGACGCTGTCGCGCTTTGCACACCACCCCATGTCGGGATTGGCTCGGTTATGGACTTGGCTACTACAAAGCCCAGACGAAAGCGGCGTATGTCGAGCTCTTTGGCCGCGGCGACGAGATTCAACTGCGGCCACAATGTCGCATCCACGTACGGGGCGAATACGGCGCTCGGCCACGTGGGGGCCTGTACTATCCGCGGAAGCGGAACAGGCGGGGCGGGCGAAGCTTCATTGAAGCGGATCGGGACGCCATTGAGAAAGCCATGTGTCGGGACAGCTACCGCTGAGCCGGCGGCCACAAAGCCGATAGCAATCGAAGCCCCCGAGGCGAGCTCGCCGTTGTCCCAGCCCGCCGGCCCAATGGCATATTCGCCATCTTTGGACGACAACAGAGTGGCGTTCCAGATCCGGGTGATCCGCGGCGCAAGCTGAAAGGAAAGCCGCCAATCCGTAATCGGCCGGCTCGCATTGTTTTTGATGGTCAGCTCGGCTGTGAACCCTGTAGTCCATTGCGAGCTCACCGCGTAGCTTACGTTCACCGTGTCGTGCGTCTCGGCCCGGGCTCTTTCCGCTGACGCAGGCCACAGGGCGAGCGAAGCAATCAACGCGGCGCACGCTCGAAGCCCGCCGGGTCCGCATATCCGATCGGGCACGCATCGCCCAGACCTTGGCTGTTGGTCTCCCGAGCCCTTGCCGTATCGAGTTGAATCTGCGCCATCAAGCCTGCCAGGAGGCGGATTCCTGAACAAACTCAAATTCCCGCGCCCCACCCTGCCAAACACACTATCAACTCCGATCTGTTCTGTCTTCAACGGGATGTTGCCGCGCACATGTTGCACGACCATACCGACACGATCCTCGTGAATGGTGTCAGCCTGACAGAAAGTATGTTATTACTTGCGCGTCGATTGCGCAGCAATCAATCACTCCAAGAAAACATGGTCTCACGTCGATGACTGCCCATTTCGGCGATCTGTTGAATCTGCAGCCCGGCTTGAATCCCTGGCTCGTGATGCTATTGAGCTCAATTGCCGGACTGTTGACATTTGCCGCGAGCAACGCGCTCTACGTATTGCACATGCGTCACGGACGTCTGGGCAAGAAGCTCGAGGGCTACCCCACGATAAGGATCCGCAACGCGATCATGGCGGCGCTCACCGCCATGTCGGTTGTCGCCCTGGGCCTCGTGATTCCTGGACCCACACTCGTCGACGGCAGGGGCTGGCTGTCCGGAAACGACCTGTTCGTCATCACCAGCAGAGCGGGCTTTACCGCGACCTATCCCAACGCAGACCATGAGGTCAGGAAGGGCGATCCGGTACTGGAGCTGGTTCGCGACGCCGCGCCCGAGGAAGTCGCGGCCGCCAGCAATCGGCGTGCACAGCTCGCTCAGGATCTGCAATTCGCGCAGCTCGAGGTGCTGAGAGTGGATCCATTGCTCCTTGCAGCCCAGGTGAGCGAAAAGGGCCGTCTCGACGAGCTGCTCGAGCGCAGGCGGACACTCCTCGACAACCAACACTCGCAGCTTCGAGGAGCACAACAGGACAAGGTCGGAGAGCAGACAAAGTTGGATGAGGTAGAGCGCGATCTGCAGGGCGCTCGCCACGAGCTGGACCAGACCGAAGCGAGCTTCAAAGCTGCCACGGCCAGCGTCGAAATGGTCCACCGGCCTGACATGACAGGCGTCCTTTCCAAGGAGGATGTCATCAAGCGCGAGGAACGTGCAGCCGTGTTACGCAGCCGGCGCGATGAGCTGCGCGAGCGGGTTGCACTGCTGTACGGCCAACAGAAGCGGCTACGAGCCCTGACTTCGGCGAGCGACGAGACGCAGGCCAAACACATGACCCTGCGTGACGCGGAGCTGGAGGAAGTTGACCGCGAGATAGCGCTGGCGCGCGAGCGGGTGCAGGCAGCCTGGAAGGCAATCGAAGAGGACAAGGTTCGCGCTGAGCGCCAACGCGAGTACCGGGTCCGGCAGATTCAGCTGCAGATCGCAGAGTACGATCAGCTTTTGCACGCGCGCCAAGGGACACTCGATGTGCGCTCGCCTTGGGACGGCCTGGTGGGATTTCGTGAGCCCTCACCGGCAAGTGCCCGCTTGAGCAATCGTCCTTTGCTGGTTCTGTACAAGCCAGCGGGCATTTACGTAAGGATCCATGTACCCGCGGATGAAACATGGCTCGCGAACGCGAGACGGGGGCTCGGGATAAACATGGAGGCGCTCATTCCGGAAGCGGTCGGCTCGCCCTTTGCGGGTAAGATAACCGGACTCGATCGCCGCGCTGATGGCAGTGGAGAGCTGCAGATCGCCGCCGACCCTCCGGAGCCAGCCATTCGGGAATTGGCAACCGGCAGCTCCGTGCCAGTGCACGTCGTCATTCGGCGGTTGAATCCGCTTGCCGCGGCCGGGATTGGCTGGACGTGCTGGTTAGCCTGCGCCCTCATTGCAGGTTGCGCGTTCAGCGAGGCGAGGCGGTGGTGGCTACGAGCATCCAGGCGCGGCACCAACAGTGCAGACACCGAATTTCCGTTAGCGAGCGGGCTTCGCTTGGATTGGGGCGGCGACCCCGACGAGTTTCTGGAGTACCTGGTTGGCGTGGGGATCGTTCCGCGCAAGCTACGCAGACCCCTCGCCGCCGTCGAGGATGCCGACGAAGCGCGCGTTCGCCGCGACTCGCCGGCTATCGGCGCGGCGAGCATCGCGCAAGGCTCGTAGCGGGCTGACCGGCTCATGACAATCATCCACCGAGCGTGATCCAATGCAACTGGTACGGTCAAGCCAGGCTCATCGAGCGGCCGACAGAGGCTCTCCGGTGGTGTACGTCGCGCTTGGATTGGTCGCGACCATCGTCCTCGGAGTGTCCCAGCTCTATTATTTTGGCAAGTTGCAGTCCGCGATCGCGGAGCTCTCGGGATTTGCGTTCGGTTTTACGGTAACCGTCGCGGCGTCGTTCCTGGTGTTGTGCTGGATAGCCACAACCCGCTATCTGATATTGCTCATCAGCGCTTATTTCGGGTGGACCCACGCGGTGCGACCACGGCCCAAATGCCCCCCGACGCCTTTGGTCTCTGTCCTGTTACCTGCATTCAATGAGGCGGAGCGCATCGAAAAGACTCTCGAGTCGCTCCTGGCCTCGAGTTACCCCAACATGGAGGTGATTGTCATCGACGACGGATCGACGGATGAGACGCTGGCCGTTGCGAGTCGCTTCGTCGGCGAGCGGGACGGCTGCCGGGTGCGGGTGCTGCGCAAGCCTAACGGCGGTAAGAGTACGGCTTTGAATCTCGGCTTTCGCGAGTCGCACGGCACGCTCGTGATGTGCGTGGATGCTGACTCGCGCCTGGAGCGTAACGCCATCAGACGTCTGGTTGGTGCACTCCAGGACCCGGAGACAGGTGCCGCCGCCGGTCAGGTCCGCGTTCGTAACCGAGCCTCTACCCTGACACGGCTGCAGGCGCTCGAATACGCCTTGATGAACGGCATTCCCCGGCTTGCCCAAAGCAACTTCGCGCATGTTCTCATTGCGCCAGGCCCAGTAGCAATGTTTCAGCGCTCGGTCCTGCAAGAGATCTGGAGCCGATGGGGAGGGCGTGACGGCGAGGAACGCGGACCCAATTCGTGTCATGTCTCCGGGCCATGGGAGCATGACACCTTCGCCGAGGATTGCGATGTGACCTTGAACACGCTGCTGCTGGGCAAACGTGTCATCTTCGAGCCTGCCGCGATCTCGTACACCACCTGCCCAGGCTGGCTGTTGCCGTTGCTCAATCAACGTTACCGGTGGACGCGCGGGAATCTCCAAGCGGTATATAAATGCTGGCGACGCTGGCACGAGGTCCCCAATCCGCCACGAGTCCTTCCCTTGTGGCTCGCGATCTTCATGATCGAGAATATTCTCTGGCCGGTGGTGAACGTGTACGGATTGATGATGCTTGCCGGTCTTTTGCTTGTGATTGGGAAAGTCGGCACACTCGTGCCGTGGTATTTGATTCTACTCGCGATCGAAGTGAACGCGGCCGCATTCTCCCTTCGAACCATGGGCGAGAAGAAAATACTGATTCTCCTGTGCCCGCTATTTCGCAGCGTCTACAGCGTCATTCTGGACGTGAACACCCTCTGTGCGACCTTCGACCAGTTTCTGCGAAAAAGAATGAGTTGGAGTTGACCCCCGTCCCGCCATGAGCGGAGGCTCAGCCGGAACGCTGTCACACAAGAGCCCCCGTTGAGCCTCAGAGGGTGGCGGCAAGGCTCGAGCCGCGCTCGAGGTAATTCGCGGCCGTGAACCTTGGTGCGTTTCGTGCTGGGCTTCCTGGGGCGCCACACGGAGGAGCTCGACAATGAAGCCTCGCATCGAATTTCGGAACGCCAATCCCAAGATCATGCAACCCGGGGCGCGCTTGAAGTGAGCAGCCAGGCGCGAGCGACAACCAACGGCATCCTTCGGACGGATGTGCCGGCGCGCCTCGACCGGCTCCGCTGGAGTCGATTTCACGTTCTACTGGTGATCGCGCTGGGAATAACATGGATCCTTGACGGTCTCGAAGTGACGATCGTTGGATCGATTGGACCCATGCTCCAGAGCCCCAAAGCGCTCGGCCTGTCGACCACGAATCTGGGAGCCGCGGCATCGTGTTATCTGGTCGGCGCCGTAGCGGGTGCGCTCCTGTCAGGTTGGGTCACCGACCGCTTCGGCAGGCGGCTTGTCTTCTATGTCACCTTGTGCACCTACCTTGCCGGAGTGCTCCTCAGCGCGCTGTCGTGGAATTTCTGGAGCTTCGCACTGTTCCGCCTCCTGACCGGCCTGGGTATTGGCGGGGAGTACGCCGCGGTCAACTCCGCCATCGACGAGTTGATTCCTGCGAAGTATCGCGGACGCGTGGATCTGATCGTGAACGGCAGCTTCTGGGTGGGGGCGGCAGCGGGGGCCGCGGCCTCCATACTCATTCTCGACCCGCGCATCGCTCCCCCGAGCATCGGCTGGCGGCTGGGGTTCGCTGTCGGTGGGGTGCTGGGCATCTCGGTATTGTTTTTGCGGCGCTGGGTACCCGAAAGCCCCCGCTGGCTGGTGACTCACTGCAGAGCCGAGGAAGCCGAGCGGACGGTCGGAGACATCGAAGCCAGGATACAGAGTGAGGCGCGCAGCGCCGATAAAAGCTCTGGCGGGGATACGAGCCAGTCGCAACAGGTCAAGACGCTCGAGATCCATCCCCGCAGGACCTTTGGGCTCATGCTCATATTCCGCAGCATGTTAGGCTCCAACCGCAGCCGCAGCGCACTCGCCCTCATTCTCATGATCGCGCAGGCTTTCCTGTTCAACGCCGTATTCTTCACGTATGGCCTGGTATTGACACATTTCTACGGCGTGTCCGAGCAGCGAGTTGGACTTTATCTGCTGCCGCTCGCGCTGGGTAATTTCGCAGGCCCGCTGGCGCTTGGGCACCTTTTCGACACGGTTGGCCGGCGAAAGATGATAACCGGCACGTTTGGTATCAGCGCGCTGCTGCTCCTGGCGACGGCCGTCCTGTTTGGAGCAGGCTATCTGTCAGCGCGAACCCAGACGGCTGCCTGGATATGTATTTTTTTCTTCGCTTCCGCTGCGGCCAGCTCGGCATACCTCACCGCAAGCGAGATATTTCCCCTGGAAACACGCGCTCTGGCCATTGCCTGCTTCTACGCGCTCGGGACCGCCATCGGTGGGGGTGTGTCTCCACTGCTCTTCGGGTGGCTGATCGAATCACGATCCAACTGGAGGGTGAGCGCAGGATACGCCTTCGCCGCCCTGCTGATGTTCATTGCATCCGCAACCGAAGCCAAGGTAGGCATCGATGCCGAAGGCAAGTCGCTCGAAAGCATCGCTGCGCCTCTTTCCAGTCAATGACATCAGCCGCGCATGAGCTTTGCAGCGTGCAGCGATGGTTCGGCGTAATCCCGCGGAGTCGTATGTGCATGACCTTCGGCTGCAGCGCCACGACGAGTCCTCACTTCCCGAAGGAATGTAAGGTTGGCCCCACGCCGAGTAACGTGGTAATGCCGAATGATGCAAACACTGCCGCGGAGGACCACTGCACCACCCTCCTCGGGATCTTTCCACCCGCTTTGTAGCCGATCAACACGACCGGCCCGTCCACGAGCAGCATTCCCAAGGTGGTCCCGAGGACGACTGGCAGCGCACTCCCATAGTGAGCGGCCAGCGCAACCGTGGCCACTTGAGTCTTGTCCCCAATTTCGGCCACGAAGAACGTCACCAGACTTGCGCCAAACACACCAGGTCCCTTGACATCTCGAGACCACCTCAGCTGGGCGTCAGCCGGCAGCAAAGACCAGGCAGTCATACCCATGAACAGGAGGCCCAGGATCCAGCGCAGCACGGTGGGTGACAGGCTGGAGGTCATCCAGGCCCCCATGAAGCTCGCCAGCGCGTGATTGAGGAAAACGGCCAACACCATCCCCGAGATGATGGCGGCAGGTTGATGGAACCGTGTCGCCATCATGAAGGCCAGAAGCTGCGTTTTGTCGCCCACTTCGGCAAGTGCGATCACGCCAGCGGAGAGGATGAAGGCCTCCATATCGATTCCGAAGAAACTTTGCGATTCAGGTTGGCGCCCCGTTCGCAGGTGGGCGTGGCTGTCGACGCGCAGGTTGGTAATGCCAGCAAACTGGCGGCCTGTTGCGTAGTTCCAGCACCGTCGAGGCGGTTGAATAGGAATGCGGGTTGCTTACTGTTAGACCCCTTTTATACACAATGAAGGCGAACGCCATGGCTCAAGCCAAGAAGTCGTCAGGATCCGCGGCGACGGACACGGAATCAGGTCAGTCAGGAGAAGACACGGTGCAGCGCGAAACGAGCGAAGGCCGGCGCGCAGGCGAGACTCACGTCCAACATGCCATGAATGAGCTCCAGCAAACCGGAGCGGCCGTGGCGCCCCAACTGGGGACAGTAGCCGCGGTTGCAGTTGCAACGGCGCTGATCGAGGCAGAGTTGCTCCCGGCAGTGTTGATCGGTGCAGGAGCGGCGCTTCTGCCAAAGTTGTTACCCGGTGTAGGCTACGCGCTCCGCCCAGTGTTGAAGACGGTGATACGCGCGGGCTACTCGGCCGTCAACACCGCGCAGCAGTGGGCCGCGGAGGCCAGCGAGCAAGTCCAGGATGTCGTAGCCGAGGTTCAGGCGGAGCAACGATCAGCGCAGCGTAGAGCGGAAGCCGGCCTCGAAGAGCGTACGTCGGCGGCCGCCGGAACCGCTGGGTCGTGAACGGACTCCCGAGCGGCCGAGTCGTTCATCATGTTCCAGGGCGGCTGCGGGTCGTCATCGAGGCGGCCCGCGGACATCTGGGCTTTCTGGTCAAGGCCGCCGAACGGATTCAGGAGTTGCCCGGAGTCGATTGGGTGCAGACCAGTCCCCAGACCGGCTCCTTGATCATCCATTACGACGCCGATCGCGGCGACATGGAGGAAGCCGTCGGCAAGCTTGGTGAGCGAGCGGCACTGTTCGATTTGCTACCGGCCCCGCGAGCCCAACGGTCCCCCGCCCGCGCCCGCGGTCATCACAAACCCGGATCACATCTGGGTCGAAGGCTGATTGCGTGGGGGCGTGAGCTGGACGAAGACATCAAGCTCGCGACCGACGGAACGCTCGATGTTCGCTCCCTCGTGCCGCTATGTCTCAGCGCCGCCAGCGCGCTGGCAAAGCGCAGGAATGGTCCTACCCCTTTGTGGCTGACGCTTGCAATTTTTGCCTTCAACAGTTTCGAAGCCCTGAATCGAGAAGTCGCGCCACTCGAGGACGAAGCCTTCGAGGCTTGAGATCTCCTGATCTAAGATGCGACTCGAGATTCGCCACAGGTTGCCAGCGCGCCTGCGCGTGATCGTGCCATCACTGCGCGGTGAGGAGCATCGCCTCCGGCGTGTAGAGTGCTGGCTGCGAAAGCAACACGGGGTGAGCGCGGTGCGAATCACCCCGCCGATAGGGTCGATCACACTAGAATTCGAGCCTGCGGCTGGGCCCGTGGTCCAGAGCTCGGTGATTCGTGCGCTCGCGGCCGCGGACCCAAGCAAGCTTCCCCGTGATCCTGCGGAAGCGGGTCCACCGGAATCCGTGTCTTCCGGCCGACTCCCCATCGCATCGGTGTCGCTGCTGGCCGGCCTTCTGGGTGGTCCAGCAACTATCCTGGCAGCGGTAGCGACACTTTACGCGGCGTGGCCCACTTACGTGCGCGCCGTCGAAGTCTGGAGGCGTGAAGGACGGCTCAATGTCGACGTGCTGGACGGAATCGCGATCGCTCTCGCCTTGTTGCGCGGCGGAGTCATTACAGCCACTCTGATCGTGTGGCTGTTGCGTCTGGGCGATGTGATTCGCGATCGCACGGCCGCTAGCGCCCGCCGCGTGATGGAGGATCTAGTCGCGTTCGAATCGCAGCGCTTCTGGGTCGTACGCGGTGGTCGCAAGGTCGAAGTATCTGCAGGAGAGCTGGCGGTCGGTGATGTCGTTGTCGTCTACGCGGGTAACGTGCTTCCCGTTGACGGCCGCGTCGTCAAGGATGCGGCGTTGATGGACCAGCGTGCTATCACCGGAGAGTCGCTGCCCTTACTCGTGCAGCGTGGGAATACCGTCTACGCGGGCACGTCCGTTCACGAAGGGAAGCTATATGTGAAGGCGACCGCGGTAGGCGCAAATACCACGGTCGCGCGCATCGTCCGCATGATCAAGGAAACTCCCCTTGGAGAGACGCGAGTCCAGAACTACGCGGAAAGCTTCGCAGACCGCCTCGTCCTTCCAACTCTGGCGCTGAGCTTCGGGCTCTTCGCGCTGTCCGGCAATCCAGAGCGGCTCACTTCGATGTTGATTGTCGATTACGGAACCGGAATTCGCATCGCCGCACCAACAGCCATTCTCGCTTCGATCACGGATGCAGCCCGTCGTGGCGTGCTCATCAAGAGCGGCAGCGTCATCGAGAAACTCGCGGCAGTCGATGCCATCCTGTTCGACAAGACAGGTACGCTTACACGCGGCACGCCACGAATCATTGATGTAGTGAGTTACTCGGCCCGGTCTCTTGGCTCGCGTAAGCTTCTTTCACTGGCTGCAGCCGCAGAGGACCGCCACAAGCATCCGGTGGCACAGGCCATAGTCGATCGGGCGCGTGCCGAGCAGCTATCCTGGCCGACGCGACAGCGAGCCAGGTTCCGTATCGGGCGGGGAGTAGAGGCGCGAGTGGACGGACACGAAGTCTGGCTCGGCAGCGAGCGATTCCTGCTCGAGAAAGGAGTTGCCCTGCATAGGGCCAGGGCGGACCTGCGTCGACACACTGCCAACGGCTGCTCGACCTTGCTTCTGGCCCTGGATGGCGAGCTCGTTGGCGCCTTGCCCTACGCAGATGAAATCCGCCCTGAAATGGGCTCCGTAATCCGAGCGCTGCGCTCGCGAGGAATCCGACAGGTAGCGATGTTGACGGGTGACAGCTGGGGCGTCGCGCACGCAGTCGCGGGTCGCTTGGGCTTCGATCGCTTTTTTGCCGACGTTCTCCCCGAGGAGAAGGCCCGGTTCGTGGGTGAGCTGCGCGGAGCCGGACACACGGTTGCCATGGTTGGTGACGGAATCAACGACGCGGCGGCGCTCGCGCACGCCGACGTCGGCATTGCCGTCAAGAACGGAACCGACCTCACTCGTCAGGTCGCGCAGGTTGTGCTCATGCAAGACAACATGTGGCATCTCATGGTTGCCTTCGAGACGGCCACTAGCGCCATGCGACTCGTACGTGAAAACTTCGGCATCATTGCCGGACTCAACACACTGGCGATGGGCTTGGCTATCCCCACAGGCCTAGTCGCTCCGAGCGTCATTGCAATGATCAGCAACGGCTCCGCTCTGCTTGCGACGCTGAACGCCATTCGCCCCGCGTTGAAGTACCTTAAGCCCCAGCTCTCAACGAGACACGACCGCGGCGCCGAGGGACGGTAGTGGAATCGCGTCCTTCAGGAGCATGAACAGGATATTGAGAGCGGTGGACAGCGGGTCGGCCCGCCAGAGTTGATAGGTGCCGAGGCCACCGAGCGTCAGAGCGAGCCACGGACGCTGCAGTCGCGCAGCCGTGACGGTGTTGCGCAGATTCTCGATCGCGGAGTCCGAGTATGGGCCGCGCACCTGCCAGTCTCTGGGCAGAGGTTGCGGCAGCGTGCTTTGTGGGGGAGGCAGGTCCGAAACTCGAAACAGCCCGTGACGTCGGCCGAGCCACGAAATCTGCTCGAAGCTGCCGGTGTACTCGATGACGATGCTCGCCGCCTTGCAAGTCGTGCGTACGCTTTTCAAGCTGCGTACGCTGCTCAACCGTCCCGATGCGCAGTCGAAGTAGCTGGCATCGCCCCTCATGGAGGGCACAGCCAGTCGGCAGCGGCCCGGGATGTGGTGGACCACAACAGCATGCGGCAGGCCACCAAAGGCGGGCTCTAGCTCGTGACCCTTGCGACTCATGACTCGTGGTTCCTCAAGACCGATGGGCGCGGCTGACGCCGTGTGCAGTGT
This sequence comes from uncultured Steroidobacteraceae bacterium, assembly GCA_964494895.1. Lineage (GTDB taxonomy): Bacteria > Pseudomonadota > Gammaproteobacteria > Steroidobacterales > Steroidobacteraceae > 13-2-20CM-66-19. The sequence goes on from CAZBTV010000019.1 coordinate 37,982, forward strand.
GTGCTCAGTAGATGACGGCTTGATGACGAATGGTCACGTTGGGTGGTCACGGATATGGATCACATCCCGACCCAGGCGGATTCTCTGCCGCTGCGAAATATCGCTTCAATCACTCTCATGTTGGCTACCGCGTCCTCCAGCGGGGTAGGGACAGGCGTGTCATTCAGGATCGCCTCTGAAAACAGGTCGCTCTGGATTGTGTACTGGTCGCAGATGTCGCAGGCGATCTCTTCGATCTCAGCCCCTTGCTGGTGCCACATTCGGCACGGACGGTCGGGCGGAGCATTGAAGGGAATTTCGATTTCCACGCGGCCCTCGGTACCGAAGATATTGACCCGCTGGTACGGCGCCAACTGCGTCGAGCAAGTGAAAGTCGCCGTGCCGCGCCCGAAGTCGAGTATGCCCGATGCCAGACGATCCGTCCGGAAACCGGGATCGTACTCGAGGCAGCCGATGACCCGCCTGGGCTCCTCAGCGAAGAGGAGGCGCGACAGCGACACGTTATAGCAGCCGATATCCATCATCCCGCCACCACCAAGATCGGCGCGATTGCGGATGTTATTGGCGTCAGTATTGAAGTATGAGAAGAATGACTGGATCGTGCGCAACTGGCCGATGCTGCCCTCATCAACGATCTGTTTTGCTCGCCGCCATTGTGGGTGATGGCGATACATGAACGCTTCCATCACCTTGAGGTGGGGGTGGCGTTTGGCAGCTAACAGCAGCTCTCCGACCTCGGCCGACGTCAGACCAGCAGGCTTTTCGCACAGGACGTGTTTCCCCGCTTCCAGTGCTTTGACCGACCACGGGACGTGCAGGTGATTCGGCAACGGGTTGTAAATTACATCCACGTCGGCGTCGGCCAGCAGCTCTTCGTACGAGCCATAGGCCTTCGCGATCCCGAGCCTGTTGGCCGTCGCACGTGCGCTCGCCAGGTCTCGCGATGCAATTGCAGTGACCGTGCCCGAGCGGCACTGCTTCATCGAGGGAATGACCTTGGTTTGTGCGAATTTTGACGTACCGAGGATTCCCCAGCGCACCTTGATCATTCCCCATCTCCTCTCGACCGGGCATTCGCGAGCGATGTTTCAGCAGTCGGATGCTCGCCAACGGCAATCCTAGCACTCCAAGGTCGCAGGCAATCTTACAATCAAATACCACATCGCGGTGTGCTGGGAATGCTCCTCTATGCGTCGATCAAGTGCGCCCACGTGGTGGTAAGTGCGACCGCATCCCACCCGATGCCACTAGGCCGATCGGCCCTATGGGGCGCCCTGCGCTGATGCCACGCGCGCCCCGAAGCCCTGACCGACCGACCTGTTGGCACCATTCATCTCACCGTGCGCTGGCAGTCTGTATCCCGATGCTGGCGTGTAGACGGTCAGCCAGCTGTCTGTGCTCCTCTATGGTCGACAAGGTCTTCCGTGCGAATGCAGCTAACGCAGGATCGCTTGACCTGGAAGCCGATTCAAACAGCGCCACTGCCTCGGCGTGATCCTTCGTCATGTGCTCGATGTAAGCCCTGTCAAACGCGGCACCCGATTTCGCATTGAGGCTGCTCACCACGGCGTCGTACTTCGCGTCCAGCTTGGTCGGGAGTATCAGGCCCTCGCGCTTTACAAGTGACTCCAACTCCTGGTTCGCGCGTCCGTGCTCCTGCACCATTTTCAGAGCGAACTGCCTCACTTCGCTGTTGTTGGACTTCTGCAAGGCCAGCCCGCCCAGCGCCACTTCGATCATCCCGCCCTGCGCGGCGGCGGAAGCGAATGCGGTGGGGGTCATAGGAGCCTTCAGGGCTTCGCGTTTATGCGCGCACGCGGCAGAGCCCGGATCCGCGGCGCTCACTGCAAATATCTCGATCGGGACAGCGTCCGTCGCCCTGGACGGCTGCAGGCTGGACGCGACATCCTCCTTCGATGTCTGTGGAGGAACTTGCCCTTGTGTCTGGGCAGTTGTCAGGGCCGCAGTTGCGGCCAATATTGCCGTTGCGATTGAAGGAGCGTTCATTGTGATTCCCTCACGTGATGATGACGCTCTTAAAGTGAGCCAGTTACCCTGCGGCCACCATAGGTATTAGCTGCACCTTCAGCGCGGTGGATTGAGCGTTCACCAGCTGGGATTCCAGCTCGGATACCCGCAGCTCGAGTTTCGGCGCCTCCGGCGAACGTTCCTGCCCGGCGGGCATCCGACACATGGACACCGGCTACCGCGGGAACGGGTGGACGCAGGCTAGCGACCGTGCGGCAGCCGGAACATGCAACGTCAAGTACCTGACTCAATCGCCACCCTTCCCTCACCTGTTGACTCTGCCCCCTCGCGACGGCGCGAGCTTGCCCGTGTTGTGCGTTCCCAATGGTCAAGTTTGTACGCACAGCAAGACCAACCGCCACGTTCATACGGGCATATTGGGTGATGACATCGGCTCACGGCTCACTTCCAACCAACAGTGCGTGGACCTTATCGAATCGAGTCGTGCTATAGTTTTCTTGTTGAAGCTGGCGTTGCGATCTATCTCCACAAGGACCGTGATCGCGTCGTCCAGACCTCTGGAACGATATATTTTCAAAACCAACGTTCCTCTAGGAACGACGTGACCGAGCAGTAATCGATCGCAATGAGGGCGGTCTCATGCTTGGCAAGACGTAGCTCCAGCGGAGCAGGAGAAACACATGAAGGATTCACCCTTATTCCAAAGCTTGTTGATTGCTTTGGTGGCTTGCATGGCCTGGCTCGCCCCCGCCACCAAAGCGTCGGCCCAGTCGACTTGCTCTACCACCGGAACGGTATCGATCAATAGCAACCAATACATCTTTCAAAACAATGAGTGGAATTCCAGCCTCGAGCAATGCGCCACGGTGAGCGGTGTTGGCTTCACTCTAACCACAGCAAACTTCAATCTACCCACCAACGGCGCTCCCGCGACCTATCCATCCGTGTTTCGGGGATGTCATTGGGGCAATTGCACCGCCTCCAATCCGTTCCCGATCCAGGAGAACAATATCGCCTCAGCGACCACGAGCGTTACCATTACCCAACCCTCGGGTTTCAATAACGATGCTGCCTACGACATCTGGTTCAACCAGACCTCCACGACGTCGGGGCAGCCCAACGGCACCGAGGTGATGATCTGGATCAATCACCAAGGGGCACCACAGCCGTTCGGCTCGCATGTGGCGACGGTAACGATCGACGGCGCGAGTTATGCAGTATGGACCGGCCGGCAAACGTCATGGAACATCGTTTCCTATGTGGCGACGACGCCCGTGACCTCCGTAACCAACTTGAACCTCGTGCCATTCTTCACTGATGCCGTATCGCGCGGTAGCCTGGACCCCTCGTGGTGGTTGATCGACGTCGAATACGGTTTCGAGGTCTGGACAGGCGGTCAAGGGCTGGCCGTCAGCGGGTTCTCGGTCAGCGCGGCGGCCGGCGGGGGCGGCGGCGGCACGACGACTTGCGGCGCGGTACCCTCCGCACCAACCGGTGTCACGGGAACGGCGGCTTCCTCCAGCGTCATCAACGTCAGTTGGACCGCGGACACGGCTCCGGCAAACTGCTCCATAAGCTCCTACAACGTCTACCGCAGCACAACGAGTGGATTCACCCCGTCCGCGAGTAATCTCGTCGGCAGCAATATCACCGGGACCAGCTTCTCCGACACCGGTCTCGCCGCCTCGACGACATACTTCTACATCGTGGAAGCGGTGGATGCGGCTGGCCTGTCAGGGGCGTCAGCGCAAGCCAGCGCCGCAACGTCGGCAGCCAGCACCAACGGCGGCACATGCCACGTGACCTACACGATCTCTCCGCAGAACTCGAGCGCCTTTGGAGCGGCGATTTCAATCGAGAATACCGGCACGACTCCGCTGAACGGCTGGACACTGACCTGGAGCTTCGCGAACGGACAGACGGTGACGTCTCTGTGGAACGGCACGGTCACCCAGAGCGGCGCCAAGGTGAGCGTGGCCAGCATGAGCTACAACAGCAACATTGCTCCTGGCGCCACCCTCACTGGCGTTGGATTCAACGGTACCTGGAACGGCACGACAAACGCAGTGCCTGCCTCCTTCGCCGTCAACGGAGCGACCTGCAACTAACCTTACAGCAGCGCCTCAACTTTTAGAGGCGTCGAAGCGGGCGGTAATCAACCGCTGCGGTACCTATATCGGTACCGCGTGAGGAAAATCGGTGCCGGCGGTCTAAGCCGCCGGCACTGATCACTCCGGTGGGAATATTCGAGCTCGCTACCCAGCCGGTATGGAACCGCACACTGCCCCCTGAGCGCCCCGAAAGCGCTAACGCTATGGACGCCAACCCGGATCACTCAGTGAATATGAGGACTAACGTTCCTTCCGCGCATGTCGCGACTTGCGCAGGTTTATCGACGAGCGGTTGTCTTTCGACGTAGGCGTGCGTTCGGGTCGCGGAGTACCACCAGGCGCGGGCTCCGGGCGTCGTGAGGGCTTGGACCTGATACGAACGATGCGCAGCTCAGCGCCACGGACTCGGACTTTTTTGAGGCTGCGGAAGATTTCGGTGGGCATGCCTTCGGGTAGATCCACAAAGCTGTGATCTTCGCGGATGTCGATGCGGCCGATGTGGCGGCCTTCCAGCCCGGCGTTGTTTGCAATCGCGCCAACGATATTGCCAGGTTGGACACCGTGAGCATGACCAACCTCGATTCGAAAAGTCTCCATCGGCAGGCCGGACTGCTCGCGAGAGCGCGCCGGGCGGCGGTCTCGCGCGTGCTCGAGGGGTGTCGGACTGGGTGATTCGCTGTCAGCGAGATGCTCGGGGGCAGGCTCTGCCTCCATTTCTCGCCCCCTCTCTCGCTCGGGCGAGACCGTGTCGGACTCAGCCGTTTGATGGGTCAGGAGGAAGGGGCTCGAGCCCTGCAGGAGTCCGGCGAGCGCCGCGGCGATCTCGATGACGGGGATATTTTGCTCGCTCTCAATCTGCCGCAGGAGGGCCTCGAACACCTTGCCTTGTCCGCTTTCCACGGCACCAATAACCCGCTCTTTGAATTTGAGGGCGCGCTGTTTGTTGACGTCAGCGACGCTGGGGAGGGCCATCGTTTCGAGGCGCTGCTTGGTGGAGCGCTCGATGATGCGGAGCATGTTTCGTTCGCGCGGAGCGACGAACAGGATGGCCTCGCCACTACGCCCCGCACGGCCGGTTCGACCGATACGATGGATGTAGGTTTCCGAATCGTACGGGATATCGTAGTTGACGACGTGCGAGATGCGTTCCACGTCGAGGCCGCGCGCGGCGACGTCCGTGGCCACGACGATGTCGAGTTGGCCTGCTTTCAGGCGGGCGACGGTACGTTCGCGCTGCTGTTGAGGGATATCGCCGTTCAGGGCCTCTGCGCTGAAGCCGCGGGCTGCGAGCCGCTCGGCCAGCTCGACGGTCTCGAGTTTTGTGCGGACGAAGATCAGCATGGCGTCGAAGCGGGTGACTTCGAGGACGCGAGTAAGGGCGTCTAGCTTGTGCATGCCGCTGACGAGCCAGTAGCGTTGGCGGATCTTGGGCCCGGTGCCGGCCCGGTTTTGAATAGTGATTTCCACCGGTGTGCGCATGTGTTTTTGCGCGATGCGCCTCATGGCGGCGGGCATGGTCGCCGAGAAAAGCGCGATCTGCCGGTTGGAAGGCGTTTGCTCGAGGATCCACTCGATGTCGTCGACGAAACCCATCTGGAGCATTTCGTCGCCTTCGTCGAGCACAAGGAAGGAGAGATCGGCTAGCTGCAGCGCGCCGCTCTTCATATGGTCCATCACGCGTCCCGGGGTGCCGACGACAACGTGAGCGCCGCGCTTGAGGCCTTTGAGTTGAGGGGTGTAGCTCTGGCCACCGTAGATCGGGAGGACGTGGAAGCCGGTCAGGCGGGCGGCGTACTTCTGAAACGCTTCGGAGACTTGAATTGCGAGCTCGCGCGTGGGCACGAGGACCAGGGCCTGCGGCGTTAGACGGTTTAGATCGAGACGTGCCAGCACCGGCAACGCGAATGCAGCTGTTTTACCGGTGCCCGTTTGCGCTTGGCCGAGGACGTCTGAGCCCGACAGCAGGGGCGGGATCGTGTGTGCTTGGATGGGAGATGGGGACTCGTAGCCCACCGCCGATAAGGCCTCGACGAGGGGATCGCTCAGGCCCAGGTCGCGAAAGCTGGGCGGTTGGGTATCGGGAGTCATGGGGCGCAGCGGGGTCGATTTGTGAGGGGCGCGGATTGTGCGCAAAACTCGTGCTGAGAGCACGGGTTTTCGCTAAAAGCCGGCTTCGAAGGAAGAAGAGCCCGCCAATTGCGTCGGCCGCGACTCATTACGAAACGTCGCGGCATGGCGCTGGTTGCTCCGTGTAGCGGTGCCCCGGAGGGTCAATTGGGTGCACCGCAGGTATCGCGATTGATGCTGATGGTTCCGATCGGTTTGCCATCGCTATCGCGATACTCCAGAACCACGACGACGCCCTGATCGATGAGCGGCCGCAGCTCAGTGTTTGTGCAGCCGGCCTTCTTGATCACTGGACTCAACTTCGCCCCGAATGTCGTGGTGTTGATACCCTCCGATTCGGAGTTCACCAGCGTGTACTGGGTCGTCAGCCTCAACCCTGGCCCGGCCCGTGCACCATCCAGTCTGGTATTCGAGTCGACGTCGGCCGGGGCGGCCTGATTGGCCTGTCCAGCGATCTCCGCGAGCCTCCTTCTCAGTGCTATGGATTGCGTCGCGCCGTCGACCTTCCCCGCTCGAGAGTCGTTCGCGCCACACGCCACCAACGCCATCAATGCCGCCAACGACGCCAACGCCGCGAACACCATCCCCAAGTGCCCCGGTCGTTTTCTATAGCTCACGCGAGTTTTCTCCTGCACCAGTTGTCACCTGCTCGCCCTTCAGTAGTTGATCAGGGCCTCCGTGACCTCCTGCGAGCGGGCACTCAGCGAGCCCGCTTCAAAGGCCGCAGGCTCGCCGAGGGCAATCCTAGCACTCCAGGGCGGCAGGCAGCGGTGCAATCAAATGCCGCACCAGAGACGGCGTGCTCAGCGTTCGGCTTTCGCGGTTCCGTGCTGCTTGGCGACGCTCAACAAGGTCGGATAGAACTGCACGAAAGTCGTGTCTACCCATCCGTGGTTCCGATGGCACGAATAGCAGTCCGCTGCGACCGGAATCTGTTGGGCCGGCGCGCTGCCCGTCCCAAATCCGAAAAATGCCCAGCCACCGGCGAAGCGACGGGTGTCCTTCACATGAACCTCGACGTCCATCGGCTCGCCGCTTTGGAATTTGCCACCTTGGTTGATCGAGCCCTTTTCGGTTGCGGCTCGTGCTTCCTTTACCAGCAGCGTCCCATCCGGCCAGGTACCGGTCTTCATGAACTCGCGGTACGCGCCCGGAGGAGCGAACACGTTATCAAACATCGAGTGATCGGCCATGCCATCCATCTTGCTGTAGGTCATGTCAAGGCCAGAGGTCAGGTAGACCCACTCGCGGTAGCCATCAGGAAATTTCAGCCGTCCATCCTGTGTGTAGGCCGTCAACGAGGGGTCTGCTGGTGTGGCTCCCAGCGCTGCCAGGGCGGAGGACGTAATCAACATGATCGCGATGATCTGCTTGCGCATGAAACGGTGACTCCCAAGGGTTTATGATGCCGAGCCGGACAGTCGGCTCGTTGCGAACCGGTCTCGATAGCTACTGGGCGTGATTCCAAAGCGACACAGGAATTGTCTGCGGAATACATCGGCGCTGCGGAAACCTACCGATACGGCAATGGTCTCGACGCTGCGCCGGGAGCCCGTCAGGCGATCACGCGCCGCGCGTAGTCGCGCCATGGTGACAAAGTCGGCCGGGGTGCAGCCCATAGCCGTGGCAAAGCGGCGACTGAACTGCCTCGGGCTCAGTCGGGCGCGCTCTGCCAGAACGGGTACTGACAGGTCACGATCCAGATGAGAGCAGATCCAGGCAACGAGATCCGCAAACGAATCCAACGAGCGGGCCTGAAATTGCAGCGGCTCCGAGTACTGCTCCTGGCCACCCGGGCGTTTGAGATACATGACCAACTCGCGCGCTACGGCCAATGCCACACGCGGCCCCATGTCCTCTTCGATCAGAGCCAAAGCGAGATCGATACCGGCAGTGACGCCACCTGAGGTGTAGTAAGGTCCGTCTTTCAGGAAGAGCGCATCGCCCTGGACGCGCAGACGCGGAAACTGTCGCGACACATCTTCGATGAAGCGCCAGTGCGTCGTAACACGACGGCCATCCAGCAGACCGGTCGGCGCCAGTCCATAGATTCCCGTACAAACCGATGCCACGCGCCGGATCCTGGGAGCGCGCGAACGCAGCCACGCCACGACGGGCGTATTGGTGCGCGGCTCGCGTAGTCCCCACCCGCCGGGAACAATGAGGGTATCGAGGCTCGGTGCGTCTTTCAGCCCGCAATGAGGAATGAGCTGTATGCCGGATTCGGTAGCAAACCGGTCTTCCGACAGTCCAATCACACACAGCTGATAGGCACTTCGCGATTCCTTCCGCGTGCAATCCTCCCGTCCGGCGGTGGCGAACGCTTCCATCGGACCAACAATGTCGACTGCATTGACCCCTTCAAAACCCAGGACGCCGATTCGCCTTGCTGCTGTGGCCATAGCTGTTACCGTCATTTCGGCAGACTACCGGACCCCGAGCATGCCTCAAGGACACCGGTCCGACGAATTCGGCCACGGAAGGCGGCTCAGCCACTACCCTGCCCTGAAGGGCAATCGGGACTGACAACCCCGCCCCAACGGAGAACGCAATCTGCTTTCACCGGCCATCAGTCAGGTCCAGCGGTCCGAATTCTGGAGCCGATCGCACCCGCTTCAGGTCGGCGACAAACCTGTCGAGCTCGGTCTGAAAATCCCTGCCCGGCGGCAGGCGCAGCAGTGCAGACGGGTGAATCGTCACCAGCGTCCTGCCGAGCTCCGATTGGAGGACGCGGCCGCGTTCCTCGGTTACGCGCACCGGCGCCTGCAACACCGAGCGCGCGGCCGTTATGCCCAACGCGACGATGAGTGACGGCTTTATCGCCCGCAGCTCGGCCTCGAGCCACGGTCGGCAAGCAGCAACCTCCTGCTGCGCGGGTGTCTTGTGCATACGGCGTTTGCCGCGCGGTTCGTGCTTGAAGTGTTTGACGGCATTCGTGACATACAGTGACCCCCGATCGATGCCGGCCTGCGCGAGCGCGCTATTCAGCAACTGACCTGCAGGACCAACGAAGGGCCTGCCGGCGCGGTCCTCCTTATCCCCAGGCTGCTCGCCAACCAACACGAGGCGCGCATCTTGCGGCCCCTCGCCAAAAACCGTGCACGTGGTTGTCTTCCATAGCGGACAGGCTCGACATCCAGCCGCCGCACCGCGCAGCTCCTGCAGATCGCCGCCGACCGGCGGTTGCGCGCGGCCGTAGTCGGAGTTGCGCGAGCGGAGAAATTCGCTACGCGCGATCATGGCGGCACTACGCTTCGGGGCCTCGCGCAGCAAAGGCTCGATGACTGCCGCTTCTGGCAGGTTCTTCCAGTTGCGCTTCAGCATCTGGGCCTGCATGGCCGCGGGTTTGATGCGCGCGGGGTTGAAAATGCTCGAGTAATATTCGATCCAGAGTTCCTCCACGCCGTCGTCCGCGGGTGCGTGCGACTTGGTCGCACCGTCGCTGAAAGTGACCGTTGTTCCGTCCCAGTGCATGCAGCGTGCGGGCGTTAAAATCGACCACCGCATATTCGCGAAGCGTTCGACGAAGAACCCCTGGTTCAAGGTGAGAGTGTGATGCTCGGGCTCGTACCACGCCACGTACCAGGGCTCGCCGTCGAGTTTCGTCTCGCGGAAGCGCACGAAGGCGCGCATACGATACGCATCCTTCTGCACCGCCTTTTCCAGTCGAGTCAAGGCGATGTGGTCCGGATCGACGGGTATCTCGAGTAACCTCCCCTCACCGTGTGTCAGCCTCCAGAGCACGCGGTACAGAAGAGACCAACGCTGTCTGTTTGAATGTAAAGCGACGATCGCCGCAATCGGCATGAACGCCTGCGGGATGCGGAATGTGGGCCTGGTCGCTGCAGCCTCTTCTGTGCGACAGTGGCTCACATTCGTAAAGCTCAGCGCCGATTGCTCGCTCGTTTCCTCGACCCATGACACTGCCTCGGGCGATACGGCTCGGGCCAACAATTCGCGAGCAACACCACGCCATCCTGCGAGGGTTGGCTCGAAAATGACCTGCTCCATCAACGTCAGCGGCTCGGCAGCACAGGAGCCGGCGCGCCAAACAAATCGGTCTGCTCAGCGCGGCGGACGAAGCGCGCCATCAGTTGCTCCGCATCCTCGAGCTCGAGCGAATGAGGCCTGTGGTCCGGAGTCTCTATAAAGGGCATCGCCTTTTTCATCGGCACCCTCAACCTGACAAGATCGTGGAGCCTGACGGAGTACCAGCGGCGCGACTGCAGAATGCGCTCAACGTTCTTCACACCAAAGCCGGGCACGCGCAGGAGCATTCGTCGCGGCGCCCGGTTGACATCGACAGGGAATAAATGACGATTGCGCAGAGCCCAGGTGAGCTTCGGATCCATTCGCAGGTCGAGGTTGGCGCTGCCGTCAGGAGTCAGCTCACCGGCTTCGAAGCCGTAGTACCGCATGAGCCAATCCGCCTGGTACAGCCGGTGCTCGCGCATCAGCGGCGGTGGGGCGAGCGGCAACTTGCCGGACGCGTGCGGAATCGGGCTGAACGCCGAGTAGTAGACCCGGCGCAGCTTGTAAGCTCGATAAAGCGAGGCAGAGGTTTCAAGGAGTGTCTGGTCCGATTCCTCGGTAGCGCCCACGATGATTTGCGTACTCTGGCCGGCCGCAGCGAACGACGGCGCAGATTTGTGCTTCTTACGTTCTTCGGCCGCTGTCTCGATGTGCTGACGAATCTGTCCCATCGACGCTCGGATCCGGGTCACGCTCTTTTCGGGTGCGAGCCGATGCAGACCGGCAGGCGTCGGCAGTTCGAGGTTGATGCTGAGGCGGTCGGCATAGCGCCCGGCTTCCTTGATGAGTGCGGAGCTTGCCTCCGGAATCGTCTTGAGGTGGATGTAGCCCTTGAACTCGTGCTCGACGCGCAGCTTGCGGGCCACCGCCACCACCTGCTCCATCGTGTAGTCAGGAGTTTGGACAACGCCCGAGCTCAAAAACAGCCCCTCGATATAGTTGCGGCGGTAAAAGTCGAGCGTGAGCCGGACAACCTCTTCAGAAGTGAAGCGGGCACGCGGCACATCGCTGGACACCCGGTTCACACAGTAGAGGCAGTCGTAAATGCAGTAGTTGGTCAGCAGCACCTTCAGCAAAGAGACGCAGCGGCCGTCAGGTGTGAAACTGTGGCAGATCCCGACGCCGGTGACGGAACCAAGGCCCCGCGAATCGCGCGAAGTTCGCTTCACTCCCCCGTTGCTGGCACAGGAGGCATCGTACTTCGCGGCGTCAGCGAGAATGGCAAGCTTGCGAGATACGTTCATCCTGTATATATATACATATTGAACCTCGCGTGCAATGTGCACCCTGACCGCCGCCGCCTCGGGCGTGCCTTTCTTCGCGATAGGCTGGTGGTCGTCGCGAGCCCGGCCGTTGCTCGACCTGCAGACAACGCGACCGTTCCGGCCGTCGTGCGTGGGACGACCGACCAGGCGACATGTTGGGAGTTGAAAACAGCGGCCGGGAAATCGCGGATTGCCCGCCCCACCGCTGCTGGCGGCAATCTTATGCGGTTTCCCTTTGGGGAAGCTCTATCAAACAATCCTGGGTCAGCTTGTCCAGGGCGCCTGGCAGTGCTGACAGCGTGTACAGCTCCTGGAGGCGATCGACGCAGCGTTCCCATGTAAACAGCTTTTTGACCCGCTCCCGACCCGCCGCGCCCATTTTTGCCCGTAGCGAAGGATTGGCGAGCAACCTGGCTATGGCCGAGCGAAGGCCCTGAACGTCCCCTCGCTCCACCAGAAATCCCGTTTCGCCTTCCACAACAATTTCCGGCAGAGCCCCGCCCCGCGTAGCCACCACCGGCAGGCCGGCGGCCATGGCCTCGATGACCGGGATACCGAACGGCTCGTGCCACAGCGACGGAAAGACGAAAATGCCGGCACTGCCAAACCGGGGTCCGATGTCCCTGTTGAGCACCGGACCTTCCAGCACCGCGCGCCCTTGCATCAGAGCCGCCTCACGGACCAACATGTCCCGATAAGTCGTCGGCCGCGAGTAGTAACCTTCCAGGCCCCGAAACAACGGATCCTCCCGTAATGGATCCACGAATTCCTTCGGTGCCACATCCAGCGGCCCCACCAGGCTCAGCCGGCTTGCCGGCTGGTCCGTGATCCCCTTCATGGCCTCGAGCAGGACATGTACTCCCTTCTCAGGACACAGCCGTCCCACGAACAAAACCGTCTGCGACCTGGCGGGATCACTGCGGATCTCCAGGAAGCGCTTGTCGACACCGTTGTAAAGCGTATGACATCGCCCGGCGATCGCCGGAAAGCGTTTGCGGATGGCGTCGATCACAAAGTTGCTGCAACCGACGATGAGCGAAGTTTCCGCCAGTCGCGGGGCCAGCACTTCCGGATCGAAATCCGCGAGCGAGTGATCGTGCATGTGGAGCACGAGGCGCGCGTCCGGATTGCGTTTCCGGATCGGGAGTATGAAGTTCGTGACACTGTGGATGTGCACGAGCTCGCACTGCCTTGCCCGGATGTCGAGCGCCACCCGGCGCGCATAGCTCGCGTAGTACAACGAGCTGAGGCGAAAGGGGCGGTCGTGCTTGAACAACCAGTTGTCCAACAGCCGCAGCTTGTTGATGGCTTTGTCGATGCCTTCCGGTACCCGGCGGAAGGTCACTCCCTCGTGGCTTTCAATCTCCCGCTGACCACGTACCCACTTGGGATACGTGGTCAGCGTATGCGAGACCGCGAGTCGGCGCCCGATCTCATAATTCACGATGGCGAGCGCATCGAACACGTTCACCAGCGGAACGGTGATCACCGAGTGCGGATAGACCTGGGCGATCTTCATGATCCCGCAAACCGCCTCAATCCCTGACGCCCGCCGCCTCCGGCGATATCGACACCACGAACGGCGCATTGCCTGCGGCGAAGTTGCCCAAGGAGGCGGGCACGCCCGTGGTGGGATCGATCTTGAATCCACTCACGTTTGCGGACCCATAGTTGGCCGTATACGCGTAGGTGCCACTGGGATCAATAGTGACGAACAGAGGCAGGCTGCCGGTCGCATACGGACTACCCGTCAGCGCAGTGAGAGCGCCGGTCGTCGCATCGATCGCATAACCGTACAGGCCGTTGGTGGTGGCACTGCCGGCGGACGCGTAGGCGTACTTTCCATTGACCTCGATCTGCAGGAATGTTGTCCCGGCGCCAGTCGGGACCGCGCCGATGGAAGTCAGCGTGCCGTCGCCGTTGATCGTGAACGCGGAAATCGTAGCGCCATGCTTGTTGGGGACGTAAAGGTGCTTGCCCGCGTTATCGATCGTGATGTCGGCCGGATAGCTGTCGTTGGTTGCGTAAATGCCGCTGGCAATCGGAGCCAGCGCGCCCGTGTTGGCATTTACCGTGAACGCCGCGATATTGTTGGAACCGCTGCCCGAAACATACGCGAAATTGCCATTGGGGGTAAAGCTGATCCAGGTAGGCGTCGTCACACCGGCTGCGAAGGGACTCCCTGTGACATTCGACAAAGAACCGTCCGAATTGATCGTGTAGGCGGAGACAGTGTTGGCGGTCTGGTTCATGACATAGAGGAACTTTCCGTTCGGACTGAACGCCGGAATGGCGCCAGCGCCTGCCCCAGCCGCATAGGGCGCGCCCGGCAGCGCCGTCAGGGCACCCGTGGTCTGATCGATCGCAAAGCCGCCGACCGTTCCATCATTGAGGCTGGAAAGATAGAGGTAGTGGCTGGTGGGGTCTACCGCGATATCCGGATTCGGATGACCAGAGACGAACTGGCTGTTGGTGAAGGGACTGCCCGGCACCGCGGTGAGAGCGCCGGTGGTTGGATCGATGCTGAACGCATAGATCTTCAGGCCATTGTCGGTGGCGCTGAAAGCCCATTTCCCATTCGGAGCCAGCGAGACCGCATCGGGGCTCGCACCAATCGCGATATTCCCACCCGCCGGCGTCAGGCTGCCCGAGGCAGGGTCGATCTTCCACTGCGAGATGGAATTGCCCTGGTTGTTCGCGGTGTATGCGAACTGACCCATGTTAATGCAGGTGACGGTGATCGATGTAATGTTCGCGCCGGCAGCGGTTCCACTGCCATTGCTGACTGTGCACCCCTGTGCCGGAGCCGTCGGTTGCGTCTTCACCGTGACGATGTAAGTAGCGGTACTGCCGATCGCGGTGGCGAACACGAAGCTGCCGTTGCTTGCAACCGGCAGGTCGTCGCCGTGGTTGTCCTGTAATACCAGTCCGGTTCCTGTCAGCCCGCTGACGGTGCCGCCAACGGTCACAGTCGACCCGGCAGGGGCACAAGTAACAGCGACGTTGGTAACGTTCGCCGCCGCAGTACCGCTGCCACTGGCGACCGTGCAGGTTTGACCCGAGGGTTGTGTAGCGACGGTAACAGCGTACGCGCTACCAGAATTGACCTTGGTGGCGAAGGTGAAGGCGCCGTTGCTATTGACGGTGAGATTGTCGCCTCCGTTGTCCTGGAGCACGAGACCCGGGACGCTGAGACCTGAGACGGTACCACCGATCGAATAAGTCGCGGTCGTGCCACCGGAACCGCCACCACCAGAGCCGCCGCCATAGGAGCCGCTGGTGCCACCACCACCGCCTCCGCCTCCTCCGCAGGCGGTGAGTGCCAGCGAGGCGAGCATCACGCCGCCAAGGGCCATTCCTGGCTTCAGTCCGTAGCTGCCACGGGTAGCGGCGGACTTACCGGCAACACTTACAAAAGCATGCCGAAATACATTGATGAGTTTCATATTCACGCTGCGCTCTCCCCTGATAGTGATTGCGCGATAAATCGACGAGATATGTTTAACGCCCGCCGGGGTCCAGAGAGATTTCATGGCACGCTTTTCCCACTTCTTTGATGTCAGTTTCCGAGGCGACGGCGTCGGCCCACCCGACAGGCACCCAGCCGCCTTACGGAACCTTATTCGTTTCGCACGGAGTGCTCTGGAGCAGGAAATGTGCCGAGCTTATGTTCCAGGCCTTTGCGGTTAAGCTGGGCCTCCAGCTTGCTGGCACGAGGCCATGACCATCCCCCTGTCGACCCCAACCGGGTCCCGCGCAAATAACGCTGCAACCCCTGACATGATCCAGACAGGGGCGTTTCTGAAGGTCGCCATCATCAACCAACCACACGACCCCATTGTCGCGGCCGAGGAGCAACGGGGTTCGGTGTCGATTGTGAACTGGGAGTTGGCGCGTCGGCTGTCGGAACGACATGACGTGACGATTTACGCGCCGCGCGCCAGCGGGCAGCCGGCCGTTGAAAGGTTTGGGAACATCGGCATCCGGCGGGTCAACTTTGTTGCCCGATACTTTCATAAGGCTTTACAACTGGTGGCGGGCCGGCGGCAAGGCCGACACCCCTATGCACATACGCGTCTCTATTATCGGAACTATTACCTGGAGATCGCCGCGGCCCTGCGCGGGCATCCAGTGGACATCGTTCATTTCCCTACCCAGCTGCAATTCGCCAGGAATTTCCGCGCCTCGGTGCCGAACGCCCGGATCATCATGCACATGCACCAGGATGAGCTGGCGCACCTGGAAGAGTCTTACCTGCGACACAATCTTTCTTACATCGACTCCATTGTCACGGTGTCCGACCATGTCACCGAGGGAGCGCGACGACGGCTGCCCGACCTTGCCGACCGGATTCACACCATTGGCAATGGTGTCGACGTCAAGCGCTTTCGCCCCCCCAGCGATCGCCCCCACTCGCGGCGACCCTGCCGTCTGCTATTCGTAGGGCGTATCTCACCCGATAAAGGTGTGCACGTGCTGATGAAGGCGTTCGATGCGGTGGCGCGCGAGCGGCCGGATCTGGAGCTCACGCTTATCGGCAAGCCCGGCATGATGCCCATGGACGTACTGGGCGTGCTGTTGAAAGACGACGCGGCACTGGAGGCCGTGCGGGATTTCTACGGTCGCTCAACCTTCGCCTGGCTGACCAAGGAGGTTCTTGGACAGCGCAGCAGCTATCTGGCATACGTCAAAACGCTGCTGTCGCCGCAGACCGCCGCCCGCGCTCATTTTCGCGGCACTGTGTCTCTCCCCGAGCTCCAGAGCCTGTATCAACAGGCGGATCTGTTGGTACTCCCCTCGATCTGGCAGGAATCCTACGGTTTACCGGTGGCGGAGGCTATGGCCAGTGGCGTGCCGGTGCTCGCGACGCGTTCAGGTGGGGTACCGGAGTTGGTCGAGGATGGAGTGAGCGGCCGCCTCGTGCCGCGTTTTGATGTTGATGCTTTGACCCGCGTTCTGCGCGCGATGCTTGCTGACCCCGACCGCCTGCGGGCCATGGGACGGGCTGCGCGCACTCGCGCGGAGCAACTCCTTACCTGGGAGCGTAGCGCCCAGCGATTGGAAGAAATCTACATGAGACAGCATCGGCGGATCTGAGTCGCGCCCCGCGGATGGCACCTATGCTGACCGGTCAAAGGCAGCATCCGCTGTCAGTTCTGACCGGTCCACCTGGACAGGAGGCAAACCAGCCCACGCCCTCTGGATCAGTTCGAGCAGCGAGTTGTATTCGACCGGCCGCGGATTCCAATAGGGGTTCTCGGTCGCGAGTTTCGCCGCGCGCTCGAGCTGATCACCGCCCGGCATATCGATATCCTTGAGCGCTAGCGGCGTGTGCAGTGATTGCGCAAGCTCATACAGACCCATCGCCGCGTCGCCACTGCCGAGCGCGCGCGCGATGCGCTTCATCGCTTCCGGGGCTGCCTCGCGGTTGTATGCCGTAGCGTGTGGGAGAACAATCGTGTGTGTTTCGGCGTGTGGCAAGTTCCACGTACCGCCGAGCGTGTGACAAAGTTTGTGATGTAACGCGACACCGACCGAACCGAGCACGATCCCGCATAACCACGCGCCGTAGAGCGCGTCGCTGCGCGTATCGATGTTTGTTGGGTTAGCGACAACCTTCGGCAGAGCCCGTGCCAGGACACGGATGCCTTCTTCTGCAATCAGCGATATCACGGGATTGGCATCCTGCGCATACAATCCCTCCACCGCATGCGCGATCGCGTTCATGCCACTCGTCGCGGAGAGCGCGGCAGGCAAGGTTAGTGTGAGCGTCGGATCGTAGATCACGCACTTGGGCAAAACGCGCATGTCTCGCCCGGTCTTCTTCAGGCCATTCTGCGTAATGCCGAAGATCGGGGTGACCTCCGATCCAGCGTAGGTAGTCGGAATCGCGACGATAGGCAGCGGCGATACCAGCGCAATAGCCTTTCCGAGCCCTATCGTCGAGCCCCCTCCGACCGCAACACAACAGTCAGCGTTCAACTCCTGTGCGACCCGCCGCGCATCCTCGGCTACGGTAATCGGCACGTGCATCGCGGCGCGATCGAAAATTCCGGCGGATCCCGCACCGAGCCGTCGCGCGATATCCTCCGCCGAGGCGCGCTGCTCGGGTGTTGATAGCACCAGCGCGCGCTTCGCACCGAGACGCTCGATTTCGTCGCCCAGGCGCGCAAGGCTGCCCGCGCCGAACACAACCCGCGAAGGCAGTCCGTTGAAGAAGAATTCGTCCATCGAGCTCAGCGCGGGTAGGCTGGCGGAATCTGGGCGTCCACGTTGACCCAGATCGACTTCGGCTGGGTGTACTCGCGCATCACCTCGAAGCCCATCTCGCGGCCGTACCCCGATGCCCCGGTGCCGCCGAAGGGCGACCCCGGACTGACCCGCTTGTAACAGTTGATCCAGACCATGCCGCTCGTGATGTCGCGCGCAAACCGGTGCGCTCGCGCCAAGTTCGACGTCCATAATCCGGCGCCCAGGCCATACTGAGTGTTGTTGGCAATAGCCAGTGCCTCCTGGTCGGTCTTGAAGGTATTAACTGTCACGAACGGGCCGAACACCTCTTCCTGACAGACCCGATCAGTGGGTTTGGCCTTCACGACCGTCGGCTCGACGTAACAACCCCTGGAGAGCGCGGCTATCTGCGGTGGCCTGCCGCCACTGAGGATCTCGCCACCCTCGTGCCTCGCCACATCGACATAGGACAGCACGCGGTCGCGATGCAGGGCCGAGGTCAACGGCCCGAGCTCTGTCTCCTCGCGCAGCGGGTCACCAATCCGGATCGAACGTGTCAGCTCGAGGAAGCCGTCGAGAAATTCCCGTGCAATGTCTTCATGCAGGATGAGCCGCGAACCGGCGATGCAGGCCTGCCCCTGGTTGTGGAAGATCGCGAAAGCGGAGCCGTTGACTGCCGCGGTGAGGTTCGCATCCGCGAATACAATATTCGGACCTTTGCCTCCGAGCTCGAGTTGCACCTTCTTCAAGCTATTGGCGGAGGCCGCAACGATCCGACGACCGGTCGCCGTCGAGCCCGTGAAGGCGATCTTGGCGATGTCCGGATGCTCGGCGATAGCCTGTCCGGCAACGGCTCCGAGACCCGGCACGATGTTGACGACCCCTTCCGGAAATCCAACTTCAGCCATCAGCTCTGCGATGCGCAGACTCGACAAGGGCGTCAGTTCCGCCGGCTTCATCACGACGCAGTTGCCGGCAGCGAGCGCGGGCCCCATCTTCCAGCTCGTGAACATCAGCGGGAAATTCCACGGCACGACCTGGCCGACCACGCCGACCGGCTCGCGCAGCACATAGTTCAGAAATCCGGCTTCGACTGGGATCACCGCGCCTTCGAGCTTGTCCGCCATCCCGCCGAAATAGCGGAAGGTCACAGCGGTGCGCGGCACATCGAGCTTGCGCGTATCCCGCAGGGGGTGGCCGGTGTCGAGGCTTTCCAGCTTGGCGAGCTCCTCGCTGTTGGCCTCGATCCTGTCGGCGAGCTTCAGCAACAGCCGGCCGCGCTCCATTGCAGGCATGCGCGACCAGCTCGGAAACGCCCTCTTCGCGGCGGCCACTGCCTTGTCGATATCGGCCTTGCCGGCCATCGCGACTTCGGTGATGGTGCTGCCGTCATGCGGATTGATCGACGCGAGCGTCGCGCCGTCTGCGGCGGGGACGAACTTCCCGTCTATGAACAGTTGGGTTTGCATATGTCAGCAATGCATCCTTCAGAATTTGACCGGAATCTCCGGTGCGGCGCCCTTCTGGATCTCGTAGACGATATTCGGGGAGCCGTTCTCCCAGACGAGCAACATCGAGCGCTTGGGCGAGAAACCCTGGTGGCGGCAGTAGGCCGGCATCGCCGCCATATCTCCCGCCTTCATGATGACTCGAGCCATGGGCTCCCCCGTGTTCTTGTCCCCGCAGTTCCAGTGGATCTCATCACACATCTGAAAGAACCATTCGACGCGGTCGTTGCCATGAATGATCGGCAATTTGTGCTCCTCCGTGGTCGGGCACATGAAGCTATACTTGACGACCGATGTGAACGACGGGTTCCACGTCACCTGCGAGCGTGAGAGAAAGGCAAACAGGTTGAACGCGTGTACCTCCTTTTCGAAACCCGGTTCCGCATGGATCTCAGGCTCATCCTGTGGCACGTCGATAAACGCCCGGTTCACCGGCGCACCCCGCGCATCGCTGCGCAGCGGGAGGTCGCCATCGAGGCCCACACAGCGCTTCGCCAGCTCACGCACGCGGTTTATTGCGGCGTTGTTGTTACCGTTCTTGCGGCCGAAAGGAGAGCCAGTCTCCTGAGGCGCGGCGAACGGATCGAAGCCGGCGTTGGTCCAGTCCTGGATCATCTCGAGGAAGGTGGTGCGAATCTGCTCGGTCGGAAAGTTCTCGAGCAGATCCACTCCCGCCCGCTTGAAATTGCCGTTGTACGTGCCGGCGAACAAGTCGACCGTTCCATAGTGGTTGAGCGTTCCGATCACGTCGTCGAAGTTGACCCAGCCATAGAAGAAACCCCAGGCCAGATCGCGCATCAGCGCACGCAGGAAATCGCCCACGTCCAACGAATGGCTCATCGCTTTGCCGTTGCGCCCGGTCCAGCGGATATGCGCGAAATACTCATCGCGCTCAAACTCGAACGAGCCGAGCCGGAAAGTGCGGTAGCCATTGACCGGATGCGGTGCGGAGCTGACGACGGGCGTGGCAAGAGTTGATTCAGCGGCGCTCATGTGAATTCTCCGGTTCGATCCAGGACGGTCATGCGGTCTGACAAATCTGTGCCCACTTCTGCACGGACAGCTCGCCCAGGCAGGTCTGCATGATCAGCACGCCTGGCTTTTCGGCACTGAAGCGGTAAGCGGTATTCTTCGGCAACATGGCCTGGTGGCCACGCTTGATCCTGATCCAGCCCATCCGCCGTCCGGCCGGCTCGCCTTCGATCAACACCGCGCCATTCTTGTTCTCATCGGTGATCTGCGGCTGGTCGAGCTTGATCAGATCGATCTTCGCTTCCTTGTCCATCGAGAAGACGAACTCATCATGCGCGCAGGTGAACCAGGGGGATACGCCTTCGGCCCGCAGCACTTCGAGCACGTAGATCTGGTTGATGCCAAACACAACCTTCTCATAGGGCTTGGAGCTCGCCGCGATTTCGAAACAGTTGGAAAAGGCATAGTGCCTGACGTCGTCATTGATGGCTTGAACGCCACCCTTCTCGTAATTCTCCAGCGAACCGAAGCGCGTGGTGTAGGTGACACTGGACATGGCTGACTCCTAGGGAATTGTGCCTGCGGCGATGGTGCCATCTTTGTCGGGCATGGAAGGCGCGCCGAGGGTCCAGTCCAGCCGGCGGATGATCGCGCTTTCGGTGAGGCCCGACTGGCTGTAAGGATCAGCGGCGAGGAAGGCTTCGAGCTGGGCGCGGGATGCCGCGCTACAGAGGAAGAAACTCCCGTTCATCCTCTCGCCGCCGTCGCTGAGCAAAGGCCCAGCCGCGTACAGACACACATCACGCTGGGAACGCAGGTAGGTGCGATGTATCGGCCGGATACGGGCGCGCAGGTCCAGCGAGTCCGGCTTGTCAGATGTCACCACGACGAAATAGCAAGGTTCGGACATCGGCGACCCTCTACGAGCAAAACACCTTCAAGGTGGGAACATGGCTGCGAGCGGCAGCGCTAAGGGCCGCCGGGAAGCGACCGATCCAAGTGAGCATCCCGTGCCCCGCCCCCCGCGGCTCCGTAGTTGATTCTCTGAACAGCACAAGGAAGCTAGTCCAAAGACGAAGCACGCAGTAGTCTGATTTCGGCGAGCGCCGTATTCGGATTTGGCGAACAATCTTGCAGCATCGCTGCATCACTGTGGCCCGGCGCGGTTGATGCGGCGCTCGCGCACCCCGCGGGCGCATAAAATACCCGCGGTGCCAATCTACCCCCCGGGGAGCACTGTGGATCGTTTTCTGATGATCGAAGCCTTCGTTCGGGTCGCTGAATCACGCAGCTTCGCCGAGGCGGCGCGACAGATCGGCGTGAGCAATTCAGTGGTCAGCGCCCGTGTGCAGGCGCTCGAGTCGTTTGTCAACGCTCCGCTATTCCACCGCAATACGAGGCGCGTGCGGCTGTCCGAGTTCGGCGAGTCCTTTTACAGGGAAAGCGCCGACCTGGTGACCAGGTTCGTGCACCTCACCGATCACATGCGCGGGCTGCGGCAGGAGCCGGCAGGCCGATTGCGCGTTCAGATGCTGCCGGGCTTCGGCATTGATTACTTCGGCGCCATCCTCAAGGACTTTACCCGGGACTACCCGGACATTCGTGCCGAGATCATTGTCAGCGACCGGGTCGTTGATCCTATCGAAGACGGGCTGGACATCACCTTCCAGATCTTCACACCGTTATCGGAATCGCTCATCGCGCGGCACATATTCGATGTTCGCCGCCTGTTTTGCGCGGCCCCGAGTTACCTCGCCAGTCACGGTGCCCCCGACGAGCCCATCGATCTGCTACGACACCGGACAGGTGTCTATCTTGGATATCCCACGCGCAATCATTGGGTTTTCTGGCTCAAAGGGACGAAAGTCGAAATCGACATGCCAGGACACGTACGCTCCAACTCCGTGCAGCTGTTACGGGACTATGCCGTCGAGGGCGGCGGAATCGTCTGCCTGCCGACGCTGGTTGCCTCGCGCGAGCTGATCGCCGGACGGCTGGTGCCTGTGCTGAGCAACTTCACACTATCGAAGTACTCCTTCTCGGCCGTGTATCCACAGACGCAACGCGAAGCGATGAAGGTGCGGCTGCTGCTCGACTTTCTCTCCAGCCGGTTTCGCGACCAGGCGCTTCCGCCGTGGGACGTACCTCTGTTCGAAAAGGGACTGCTGGGTCCGGACCTCCCCTGAAGTTGCCGCGCGTGGCGATTATTTGGAACCAGCGAATAGACAATTCACGGACTGACGTATTGTTGCGGCCAAATCGCGCTGCCTAAGATCGGCCCCGCAAACGCAGTCAGCACGAGCAGATCGAGAAAAGCAGCCTCGTACTGATTATGTCCGTGATGTGGACAGCCGAGGGAATGGCAGCAGGGGGGCAGGCACACAGTCAACTGTGGACAGACGCGGATCGGACACTCAACGTGTCGCAAACGGGTCCTGTCAGGCGCATCGCCTCAGGTAATTTTCCCAGGCGCATAGGTAACGACCGTCCCGGCTTCGGAAGGGGCCGTTTTGCGTCCGTTGCGGCCGATCCATGCGGGCATCTGGCACCGAAATCAAACCATCAGCCGATGAGCCGGAGGACGAGACATGATTGTGAGGGGGCAATGTCGTGGGGGTCAAACTGCGTGGCTGAGCGCGCTGGCGCTGGTAGCGATCTCCCATGTGGCAGGAGCGGACGAGCACTATCAGTTTACTGCGATCACGGCAGCGGTGACAGACCTGGCAAAAGAAGACTCCGTCAACGGAACTGGAACGGAGGACAAGCGCAAGGCCGTTCTGCAGGCGGAGCATTTCGGCGAGAACGACTGGGGATTCTTCTACGGCGATGTCGAATACACCCACGGCAAGGGTGTCGGCGCAGTGCCTCAAATCGGCAATCAGGGCGCCGCGCAGAGCCTGTATGCGGTCGCGATCCCCAGCCTCAGCCTAGCCAAAACCACCGGCGTGAGCTTCACGCGCGGGCCTCTTACGGACGTCGGGATCCTGGCAATCCTCCGCGCCTCGAGCTATTTCAATTACCGATCGTACGGTATCGGACTGTCGTTCAATTTCTCGGTGCCGGGATTCCTGTGGTTCGAATCCGGCGTGACCACTCACAACAGCCAGTGGAGCGTCCAGCCGAATACTTTCAACACCAACACCGGCCGCGACTATACACTGGACAGCTTCAAGTGGATGTGGCGCACCTACCTCATATCCAAGCCGATCATCCTGGGCGAGCAGCGGTTTCACTACATCTGGTTTTCGTTCATCAACGGCAGCGGCAGTGAGCAAGCGGCCGGACACGGAGCGGAGATCTTCGTGCGCCAGGACTTCCTGTGGGAGGTACTGAAACATTCGGATTTCCAGCTGGGCATCCGCTACGAATATTCCCGTCACAAGAACGACCCGGCCATCAATTTCGGCGACAACACATTCGTCGCAAACGTTCCGTTGCTGATGTTCAAATACACACTCTGATCCAACGCCGCGGCCAATCACCCGCTGGTCAACAAGTCTGGAGGTCATTCCATGAAACGCTTATTCGCGACCGCAATCGGCCTGCTGTGCGCGTGCCCCGCATTGAGGGCGAGCCCTGTCACTTTCGCAGTCGATCCTGAACATACACTGCCGAAGTTTTCCTACACGCATTTCGGGTTCTCCAGGCAGGAGGTGCGCTTCGATCGGGTTACGGGCAAGATCGTGCTCGATATGCAGGCAAAGACAGGATCGATGACCGTTTCCATCGACATGGCCTCCGTCAACAGCGGCGTTGAGCTGCTGAACAAGCACCTCAAGTCCGGCGACTTCTTCAACGTCGATAAATATCCGACCGCGACGTTCAAATCGACTGCGATCATGTTCGAGGAAGACCGGCCGGTCTCCATCGTAGGCGACCTCACGTTGCATGGGGTGACTCAGTCCGTGACTTTCACCGTGACATCCTTCAAGCACGGGCCGCACGAGTACCACCAGAACCGCGAGGCGATCGGGGGCAATGCCACGGCAACCGTGTCGCGCGAGCTGTTTGGCCTGGGTCGATTTGAGCCCAGTGTAAGCGACGCGGTGACCATATCGCTCGGACTGGAAGCGCTGCGCGAATAGGACTGGTCGCGGGAGAATATCTCCTTGGACAGCTCACGAGTCACAAGTCGGATGTCGTGATCACTGACGTGTGGTGGATGCATCAGGGGCACCTGCGGCTTTCGCCTCATATGGGCGAATCGTCAGCCGTCAGTGGCGACGCGCGGCGGCCGGGACCACACGGTTTATGCTCGAAGGGACCTTGTCGATCCCCTCCCGCTCGTTTCCATTCACCACCGCTCGTCCGGGCGGCCTGCCTCCGGCAACGACGATGGGTTCGCCGAGCGCTTGCAGATATTCCTCCTCGCCGATCGCATGCACCGACCGCAGCTTCGCCAGCAGCGCGTCGATCAGCGAACGCAACCCGGGCCCCGGCGTGCCGTGCGCGAATGAACGCTGGTACTTGATCGGCCCGGGGATGATCGCGACCAGGAAGGCCATCTCGGCCGGCGTCAGCGCCTGGGGTTCGCGACCGAAATAGTGGCGGGCCGCGGGCCGCAGGCCACGCAGGTCCGGTCCCCATTCGATGATGTTCAG
>CAZBTV010000020.1:0-4900 GCA_964494895.1 uncultured Steroidobacteraceae bacterium
CATCCGCTACCGTGGGTTGCGAGCTCACTGTGTACACAGTATCGATGCCGTTGCCCCCGCTTCCCTTGGTGTAATAGAGCGCGCCTTCGAACTCCGTGATACCGCGGTAGTTGTTGTCTTTGCCCGGTTTGTCCAGGGCGCCGTTCTTGCCGAGAGCGAACTGCATCAGAGGATCGACCTCGGCCGAGTTCGCCGCGGGAATCTGCGTATGGGCCGTCCAGCTGTTGATCGGATTCACGACCTCGAGCCCTGTGGTTTCGGTCACGTCGGGACTCGTACCATTCGTCCCGAACGTCGTCGCGGCGCCGTTGTTGGAGTTGCCCACGGTGTAATAAAGCCCATTCGAGCCGAGCAACGCGGACCGGCCGTTGTTACCGCCGTAGTTGATGGTCGGCGTATAGACAAGGCGTCCGTCCGCGTCCATGGAGACAATCGTGCGGTGAAACGCATAATCGGTTCCGAAGGCGAAAGTCACCGGATTCGTGGGATCCTGGCCAGCCACCGCATCGGAATTCGACACATCGAGGGCGCCGACGCCGGGGCTGGCGTAGCCGACAAAAACGAGATGGAGGCCTTTCCGATCCCGGCTGATATGCAGGCTCAGCTCCGATTTGGAAGAGAAGCTGGTAACGACCTGATCAGTGGGAACTCGTATCGAGTGGAATACGCGGCCACTATGTGGCTCGACGTCCGACAAGCGGATGGCCGAGCTCACACCGAAACTCCCGTCTACCGAAGCATTGTTCCAGACAGTGACGTAGTCGTTGCCGGCGACTGCCGCTGTCGTGGCTTTCGAGGTATCTGGAAGCGTCGTGCCTACCTTCAACGACGCGACGGCACCCTGGCTGCGGTCATAAGTGCTGCTGCTGATGACCAGCGAGTTGGGACGGAGAAATGCCTCGTCCGCTTGGGCAACCGCATTCGTCGCACTCAGCGCAATGATACTACAGCCTGAAAGAAACGCGGCGCCGTGGGTCACCGATGGAAAGCTACGCATCATACCTCCGCTTGTGGGAATCAGGTGTGCCCGCATCTT
Organism: uncultured Steroidobacteraceae bacterium; assembly: GCA_964494895.1. Lineage (GTDB taxonomy): Bacteria > Pseudomonadota > Gammaproteobacteria > Steroidobacterales > Steroidobacteraceae > 13-2-20CM-66-19. Next base: position 1,037 of record CAZBTV010000020.1, read on the forward strand.
CGAGCCCGCCCGAAGCGATTCTTCGAATTCAAAAGGTGATTGCCAAGCGTAGTCCGTCAATATTTCGTTTGCATGTCACGCCAGGCCGGCACCCCGGTGAGCAGCTCTAAGGGAGCAGCGTCCAATTGACAATCAGAGTCAGCGGCTTGGCCGGTTGGTCGGGAATCGTGGCACGGACGAGGATACGACCCGTTTCCGGATCCACGTCGTAGGGAGGCCAACCGATGTCTACCGACGGAAGCTGAAAGATCTCGCGGGGTGTATCGGGAGCGATCGACGAAGCTCTACGTTTTAGCGCTACGGCCATGAACTTATAGTCGGGCGAGACGTAGAAGATTTCGTGCCCATTCGGATTCCACGCGGGGTACTGACCGCCGCCGAGAGAAACTCTGATGGGATTGCCGGTGGGTTGCGGAAATTGCTCGAGATAGATCTCGTTGCGGCCTGACGCATCCGATTCATAAGCGACCCACTCTGGATTCGCTTCCGGGGAGAACCGGCCCCAGGAGTCATTGTGACCGGTTCTCATATAGGACACCGCCGTCGTTTTCGCGGCGAGCGGGTTGGCGCCGTCCATGTGCAAGACCCAGAGCTGTCGTCTTGCCTTGTCAGGCGAAACCTCCCAATAGAGGATCGACTTCCCGTCTTTTGACCAGTCGGTGGCGTACTGTGCGTTGGGGGATCGAGTCAAAGGCCAGCTGCTTTCTGTTCCCTCCAGGCCTTTCAGCAACAAGTTGAGATGAGAAGACGTGTACAGGACCATCCGGCCGTCGGGCGACCAGACCGGGTAGGCGTTCATTCCCCGGTCGGAGATGATCGCCGTTGATTGAGCCTGGACGTCCATTCGAAGGTCGGTTCCTCCTGGCTTGTCTGTCGAGGCCACGATACGGCCGCCCTTGGGAGAAATCCGGAAGGTAGTGTACTGACCGGGCTCTCCCTGACGGCGAATCGAGGTTCCGTCCTGCCAGTACCAGGCGAACTGGCTGAGCGTATTGAAGCCCGCATACAGGAGCAATCCGTTGGTTGGAATGGCCAGGTTGGCACGGCCAAACAGGCCGATCATGCTTACCGGGGAAGCAATTTCCCGCGCATTACCGATAGTCGCAAGCGCGGTATCATCGAACGGCTGAGCCCATAGCTCCCCCTCGCGGAGCCAGAGCAGATAGTTTCTACCGTCGGCGCCATGCGCAAATACGGCGTTCGTTTCGGTGCCCTTCATCACCAATACAGGTGTGGTCGGATTCGCCAGGGAGGTCGCATACACCCCCTCGTTGTCTTTGTCATCGCTTCGAACCCAGTAGATCATCCGATCATCGGGAAGCATCTGAGGCCAGGAGTGCCCTGTTTCACCACGCCGCGCATTCAGTACCGTCAGGGGGGTGGGAAGACTGTTGTTGCCGGAAGCCGATACTTTGCTCAAACCCGACAGCAGTGTTCCGAAGATGATTTCACCGTGCTCAGTCCACGTCGCACCGCGGCCAAACGCCACCGTGCAGATGATCTGCGGGTCTTCACCTGCCAGCTCGACCCGCTTCAGCTTTCCGTCAGCGAAGAAACCGATGGATTTGCTGTCGGGAGACCAAAACGGATAAGCCGCACCCTCGGTCTTCTGCAGCGCGTGCTCAGAAACATCTCCATCTGTGTTGTCAACCCTTCGAACCCAGAGGCGCGCACGGTCCGTCGAGGCGACAAAGGCAATCCAGCGGCCGTCCGGCGATAGTGCGATGCCGCCTATGTTATTGCCGAAGACAAACTGCCCCTTTGCCGGTGGCGCCAACGAGACTGCGACATGCTGCTCAATGGCTGTCGAGCGGACATTCGCTCTGAGTTGGTGCTTTGTCCACATCCCGTCACCCACGTCGAAAATGGTGACGACCAGGCCGAGCAAGCCTACCCAGAGCCCCACCCATCCCGCCCTCTCCATCCCACGCATCTTGGCGACAACGGGCTTGATGATCTCCTCCCGAATCGCGTCCACGCGCTCGCTGACGGCGTGCATGTTGTTGATGCTCCGCTCCAAACGTTCCATGCCGGCACGCAGCACACGAAAGTCTTCATCCCTCAAAGGCATGTTCCGGAACGACTTGCGGAGCTCCTCGAGCGCCTCCCTGAAGGACTTCCCGTCGCCATCCTCCCCTGCATCTCGATTCATAGCAGTCGCCCATTTCGCTTTTTTTGCCAGCAACGCCCGGCCGCAATTGCGCCGGCCAGCTTACTCCCGCGTCTAGTGCATGAGCCACACGGAAATGAAACGCACTACGAATCAGTTGCCAACATGGTTGATGTCGCTCGGGCGGTCGCACATCCACGCGGGCTGAGCTAGACTCGTTGGCAACGGGGCGATCTGACTGAGGGAGCCATGTTTCACTCGATCATCATCTCCGAGCCTGCTGCGATCTTCAGCGGGATCCTCATGGGCGTCATCATCTTCATGGTCCTCGGCGCGATGGGACTGGGACACGACGCGAGAGTCTGGGGCGCCATGATCGGAGCGACGTTGGTCAATATCGGTGTTGGGGCCACGGTGAACACCATAGTGGTCGACGTACTTGCGCTGTTGATCATGAGGCCGGTATCGGCCCTCGTTGGCGCGAGGCTGTTGGGCCTTCTATTGTCGTAGAGAGGGTGCTGGCAAGGCCGCCGGGTACAGACATCCCTACTCCATCTCCGGATAAGGTCCCTTGCCACCCCCGGCAATGAACTGGCCGATGTGCGCCTCGAGCACCGGCAGCGGCACGGATCCTAACTCCAACACGGCGTCGTGGAACGCGCGGATGATGAAGCGATCGCCGAGAGCCTGTTCCGCCTTGGCACGCGCCTGCAGAATGGTCCGTTCGCCGAGATAATACGACAGAGCCTGCGCGGGCCAGGCGATGTACCTGTCCACCTCGGTTTCGATCTCGTGCTCCGGTAATGCGGTGTATTGCCTGAAATAGGCCAAGGCCTGATCCCGCGACCACCCTTGCGAATGCAGCCCCGTGTCCACGACCAGCCTTGCGGCCCGCCAGATCTGGTACCCCAGCATCCCGAACCGCTCGTACGGCGTTCCATACATCCCCATCTCGACGCCCAGGCGCTCGCAATACAACGCCCAACCTTCGCCGTACGCCGACACATAGGTATGCTGCCGGAATTCCGGCTGGTCCTTGTGCTCGAGGGCGATGGGCATCTGGAACGCATGACCCGGCGCCGATTCATGCAATGTCAACGCCGCGAGATTGTAAAGAGGCCGGCTCGCCAGATTGTACGTGTTGACCAGATAGACCCCTGGCCCCCCACGTCCGGCCGTATAGAAAGGAGCGAGGTCCTCGGGCACCGGCTTGATCGCAAACCGCGCCCTGGGCAAGTAACCGAAAAATTGCGCAGCCTTCCCATCGAACTGCTTGGCGATCCAGGCAGCGCGCATGAGCAGCTCATCAGCCGTGCGCGCATAAAACCGCGGCTCGGTGCGAAGAAATTTCAGAAAGGCCGCAAAATCACCCTGGAACCCGGTTTCCTTCATGGCGGCCAGCATTTCCTCGTGCAGTCGGGCAACCTCCGCGACACCGAGCGCATGAATCGCCTCCGGCTCCATGTCCAAGGTGGTGAACTCGCGGATTTTCGCTTTGTAATACGCCTTCCCGTCCGGCAGGTCCTGCGCCGCGATTGTCGTGCGCAATCCGGGCACATATTCCTCTCGCATGAACTTCAGCAGCTCCACGTAAGCGGGCTGCACGAGCTCGCGGATTACCTGCAGAGCCTGCGCCCGAAGCGCCGACTGTTGTGCCGCCGGAATGCCCGGCATGTCCTTGAAGGGGGTGTAGAAGAGACTTGCCTCGGGCGTGGAGTCCGTGACCGCGGTGATCGACGCATCCCGACCCTCCA
>CAZBTV010000020.1:4910-31896 GCA_964494895.1 uncultured Steroidobacteraceae bacterium
CATGGTCACTCGAGGCGGCGTGAACCCGCGCTTCATGCCTGCACGCATCTCGTCCATTTGCTCGTGGAAATAGCGTGGAATGTCGCGCATCTGCGCGATCCAATTCTGATAGTCCCCCAACGTGCGAAATGGCCGGCGCGCCGTGTACCCGATGTCGGTCCAGAAGGTCGTGTCCGAGTTGGCCGGCATCTCGTAATCGCGAAAGCGCTGGTTCGCGATCAGCACCTGGATCTGCGGATAGTAGATCGCGAAGTTGAGTTGCTCCGGTGCGGACAGCTCGGCGCGTGGGACTCCATCGAGCCTGCGCAATACATCCTCCCAATACCGCAACCGCCCCTGCTGGGTGGCGGGATCGACTCTGGGCAGGTGGTCCACAATGGGCTTTTGTGAATCCTCGTCGTCCGCGAGCTGCTCCTCGCGCCACTTCCACTCGGTGGTGTAGATAGCCCGCAGCGTCGCATCCGCCTCTCTCCGGGTTGCTTCCGATTGTCTGGAAGGTGTTTGTTGAGCTCCTGGAGCGCACGCCGTCATGGCAATCAATGTCAATGCGCCAGTCAATGTCATCACGACGCGAGGCGTAACCCTTGCTTGCATGGAGATCCTTTAACTTGTTGCGGGCAATCGACACCTGCCTTTACACTACCGCAGGAAGGGAGATGGCATTCCTCCTCGAACCGCCGCCCGGAACGGAAGAGCTCCCGGTGGCTGATGATGCCTACGCCGAGCCCGCGCGGAAAGGCGTAGTGCCATTCGAGCCTGCCCGCAGGGATATGAAGCCCTCTTTTGAGGACAGCTCGATGTGGAAGTCGATCGTCGCAATCTCCGTCGGTGGCAGCCTCGGCTCCCTGCTTCGCTGGTGGCTTGGGATGAAGCTCAACGCCCACTTTCCGACGGTGCCGCCCGGCACCCTGACGGCCAATCTGGTCGGCGGCTACATTATCGGCCTGGCGGTGGCATTCTTCGCGACATACACCGCTTTGCCGCCCGAATGGCGCTTGTTCGTGATCACCGGGTTCTGCGGGGGCCTCACCACCTTCTCGACCTTCTCCGCGGAAATCACCACTCTGCTGCAACAGGGACGGCCGGTGTGGGCGATAGGCGCTGCCGCCACCCACCTCCTCGGCTCTATCCTCATGACCTTCGCCGGCATCGGCACGTTCATGTGGTTGAAAGGCCAAGGCGGCCATTGAGCGCCACAAGCCCTGGGGTGCACGCTACGAAAGGCTCACTGCGCCCCAACCTCCGCCCCTCGAATAGGAGAAACCCACCGGCGGCTCACGCCACCGATGGGTCCTCCTACAGACCACCCGACTCGAGTTGCAGCGCCAGTCCAGCGCCGCTGCCTACATCCCGAGAGCCGACAGGAAAGCCGCAGTGAATCCCAGACGGCCTGCCTGACCATAGCTGTTGCAAGTCGGCGAAGCCGCGCCCGGCGCGCAATCGTTATCCCGGTCGAAGGACCAGAAGTGGATTCCGGCCAAGCCTTTCTGCAAAGCGTAGGACGATATCGTCGCGACATCCGCCAGGGTAAACGTCTCTCCCTGCGTATCGTTGCCGCCGATCTCCGGTGTCAGCTCGATCTGGCTGTACGGTACGGCGAAACCACTGTGCAGCAGCTCCGAGGCTTGGATGGCGGACTGTCCCATCTGGCAGGCGCCATTGACCACAACGCAGTTGCCCGGACTGGTGCTCCCGTAGTCCATGGTCATCAGATCGATGATGTAGTTGGTGAGGCCAGCCGCCTTGATGGCCGACATGACGCTCGTGCCGAGCGTATTCAGGCCCGGTGACGCATTACCGCCCAGCGTCTGCAGCGTGAAGCTGAAACGCAGGTTTGGATGATTGGCCTGCGCCGTCTTCACCCGTGCCACAAGGTTGGAAACGACGCTAGCGCTCTGCCCGCCTTCGATATCGAAATCGATCCCGACGAGGTTTGCCGAGTTATACCTCTGGATGAAGGCCTCGAAGCCGGCGTCAGAGCCGCACGTAAACACTCCAGCCTGGCCGCCGGTGGAGATGATGTACCTCTTGCCGGCACTGACGAAGGACTGGATGTTGGAAGCCACCTGCGCGGGGGTCAGGCCAGCCCAGGTTTCACTGCCACACTCGCCGGTCGCGAACGCCCAGGTGAGCGTAGTGAGGTTCGACGGCATTACGCTGGTCACCGGCTGCATAGTGCCCGTGACCGACGAGCTGATCACGTTGGTGTTCCAGTTCATGTTGATGGTGATGTCCTTGTAGGGACTGAACAAGATCTTCCCTGAAGGCGGCGGCGGGGGTGGTGGTGGCGGAGGTGGTGGCGGCGGCGGGGGCGGGGTACCGCCGCCACCCGAGCCACCGCCAGCGCAGGGACCCTGCGAGGTCCAGGGCTGGCCGCTGCCGGCGGGACCGTTGTTGGTCGCCGGATCGTTGCCCTGGGTCCACCAGTTCGCCAGATAATTCGTACCGCCCTCACTGGCGGTCATGCCGCCGGTGTAGACCTGACTTGCGCTCCACGCCGACGCGCATGTCCCACCCGATGATCCGGACGATCCCGTGTTGGGGGAGCCCGACGACCCCGAGCCGGTCGAGCCCGAACCGGAGGAGCCGGAGCCCGATCCTGACGAGCCGCCCGTCCCTGAGCCGGACCCGCCACTTCCCGAATCCGTCCCCACGAAGGCCCAAAGTGACGCCGTTGCCGGATTCCAGCCCGTCGAGCTGTAATCGGTTTGATTGACCAGCGCGCTGTAGTCGCCACCGTTGAAGGAGACCACTGTGCCTGCTGCGTAGAACACATCCGGCTGCCATGCCGGAGCGGATGCGAATGCGGGCACGGCAGCGAGCGCGCATACCGAGGCCAACATCGTTTTTCGTCGCACTGACATTGAGAAATTCATTGCTGAATCCTTCCTGATTCAACGAGCGATTGCCCGAGGTCGATGCATTTGAGCCGAGCGCGCGCGCGGCTGCAATGTCCTTGCCCAGCGACAGAAAACAATGGTCATGTTTGATCAGCACGCGGCAGCGGCGGCGCTGGTCGCAACTTAAGTGGTTGACGGCTCACACCGGCAGGAAAAGTGGTCTTGTTGCCCCCTGTTGGAGTCAGGAGGAAGTGGTATTAACAAGCCCCGGATCGAATTATTTTTGTTCCCGTCGCCGGTACAGCCTGAGGGATCCGTGCGAGAGAATCAAGAGTCTGCAAATCGCGACCAAAGGCCGGAGCGATCACCGCACAATTTGACTTCCAACGCCTACAGCACGCAACGCTCGCAGCGCGTACACACTCGCAACGTCCAACATCGGCGCCTGCCCGGATGCAGGGAGCTGACTGTCACCACCAGGGAAGTTGGGGAAACGGAAGGAGGAAGAGCCGCCGATGTGCTCTAGTCAGGGGCGGCGGCGAGCGCCACCGCCCCGATTGGGATCAGACGTGCACAGCCTTGGCTTCAGGATAATGGGGCTCAGGATAGATAAACCAGTCCACACATCCGTAGGCGGTGGACGGGTCGACGGCCGCCGGATGAGGCGCGCTGGCCACATCCGACAGTTCCATCGGGTAACGGAAGGAGCTCTTCATGGTGAGCAAGCCTTCCGGCAGGCGGGAGACTGCAGAAAGAACTCCCTTCCGTGTCTGCTCCGATGTCGGTTTCATAGGCAAGCTGGCCTCCAATGCTGCTACATATCTTTGCGCCCATCACGTCACGCCCCTCATCATGCCCTCCGACCCGGGGCAAAGCTAACGTGGGCGTAAGCGTTGAAGGCGGGAGACCCTCTCCCGAATTGGCGCGTATTGCAAGGTCGGGCACACATACTAGACCGCGCACAGAGGGAAGCCAACACCTTTCGCGCCCCCCGAGTGGGATGTCGGACGGCAGAATGTAACGTAAGTTACGAACTGCCGTCATGTTAGCGGTAACTTGTTATTTGTGACGCTGGAGTGTGTGCAACGGCACGGTTGTAACGGCTCTTTGTGGTGCGCTATCACGAGCTGGAGGCACCACTGTGAGCGGCGGGCATTCCCTCAGGGACGCGAGGCAACGCGCCGCGAGCTCCTGATACTCTCGTGTCCCGGCTGCCTTCCAGGCAATTTCCTTTTCCGTCAGCTCACGAATCACCCGTGCCGGAGCCCCGACAACCAGGGTGCGCTGGGGCACCACAAAGCCTGCCCGTACGAAGCTCGCCGCGCCAACGAGCGACTGCTCCCCTACCACCACGTCGTCCATGAGCACGGCACTGATCCCGATCAGAGCCCCCCGCCGCACGATGCAGCCATGGAGCACGGCGCTGTGACCTACGTGAGCGTCCTCCTCCAGACGGACCTCCTTGGCGGGAAAGGTATGCAGCACGCAATTGTCCTGCACATTGGCGCCCGGACCGATGATGATGCGCCCCATGTCACCGCGTAACGACGCGCCCGGACCGACGTAGCACCGTGGCCCGACCACTACGTCCCCGATCAGAACGGCCTGCGGATGGACATATGCCGAGGGATCAACGACCGGGATGATCCCGTCGAGGGAGTAGACAGGCATTCGAATACCTCGCCGGCATCGCGTCGGGCGCACACGACCGAAGCTGGCCGACCAGCGGCTCCGGACGCTATCCGCGGCCCTTGCTGAAGAACCTCAGCGCTGCCGCTTTGAATTCCTCCGAGCCGAGCAGCTGCCCGAAAGCCTGGAACTCCTCTTCGAGGCGGCCGGCGACGCTGTCTGTCTCGCTTCTCAGCAGCCGCTTGGTCGCGTAGAGAGCCGATGCTGGCTGCTGTGCTACCTCCTGAGCGAGCCTGCGTGTCTCGTCCATGAGCGCGTCATCCTCTGTGACTCTGTTCACAAGTCCCAAGGACAATGCCGTAGCGGCATCAAAGGGCTTACTCAGCAGAAGCAACTCGGCTGCCCGGTGGTATCCCACCGTCCGCGGCAGAAGCAGCGACGCGGCCGCCTCAGGCGCCAAGCCTAGTTTTACGAACGGCATAGTCATCTGGGTTGTACGGGCCGCGACCACCAGGTCACAGTGCAGCAACAGGGTGACACCGATACCGACCGTCTGGCCGTGTACGGCTGCGACCAGGATCTTCCGGAAGGCAGTCAGTACCCGCAGGAACTGGATCGCACCCCCGAAATCCGCCTGACCGAGAAAATCATTGAGATCGTTGCCTGCGGTAAAGCTTGCGCCTGCACCGCTCAGCAATACAACGCGCACGCTCTCATCCGCCCCGGCCTCGTTCAAAGCGTCCGTGAGCGCACCGTACATCGCTAGAGTGATGGCATTGCGCTTTTCCGGCCGGTTGAGCTGCACCTCGCAGACACCACCGGACTTCGACACGACGACCTGCTCGCTCATGGGCTAAACCAACGGCTCATTCTAGACCGCTGAGGCGGGCGGCGAGTCCTCTTTGCCCCACAACTCCTGAATGGCCTCCAGACTACGCCCCTTGGTCTCCGGCACATAGCGCCAGACGAAAAGCGCGGCCAGCAAGCTCATCCCGCCGTAGACCCAATACGCGAAGCCATGGTTGAACAAGGCATTCAGGGTCGAGTTGCCATCGAGCACCTTGAACGACGCCGAGACCAGCAGATTCGCCAGCCATTGCGCGGCGACCGCCAGGCCCATCGCCTTGCCCTTGATGGAGTTCGGAAACATCTCCGAAAGCAGCACCCACGCCACGGGCCCCCAGGAGAAAGCAAACCCCCCGATGTACGCGACGACGGCCACCAGGGCGCCCAATCCGACCGCTTTGGCATCAAACAGGCAGCCCAGGACGATCATCGCCACCGCCATCACCAACGCGCCGGCGATCAGCAGCGGTTTTCTGCCCCAGTGATCGACTGTGACAATGGCCACGATAGTAAACAGAACATTGGCCGCTCCCACGACGACGGTTTGCAACAATGCCACGTCTGTCGAGGCGCCCATGTTCTGGAACATGAGAGGCGCGTAGTACAACACGGCGTTGATGCCGACGAATTGTTGGAAAACCGAGATCAGGATTCCCACCACGACGACCGTCGCACCGAAGGAGAACAAACTTCCGGATCGCACCACCAGGGTGCGCTGGATGTCGGCGAGGATCGAGCGGGCATCGGCATCATCCGTGACACGCCGCAACTGCGCGAGCGCCTCATCGTTGCGGCCCCGAAGCACGAGCCAGCGTGGAGTATCCGGAACGAGCGCGAGCAGCAACAGGAACACGGCGGACGGAATCGCCTCGGAGGCCAGCATCCAGCGCCAGCCGGTGGACTTCAACCACGCGTCATTACCGAGCGATGCGATGTACCAATTGACGAAGTAGACGAGGAGGATGCCCCCGACGATGGCAAGCTGGTTGAATGAGACTAGCCGGCCGCGAATGGCGCTCGGGGAAATCTCGGCGATGTACAACGGCGAAAGCATCGAGGCAACGCCCACACCGACGCCACCGAGAATGCGGTAGAAGATGAACTCCGGCAGCGCTTGTGGGCCCATCTGGCCGATCGCGCCGAAGCCCCATTCAGGCACCGCCGAGCCTATCGATCCCAGTAGGAACAGCGCTGCAGCGACTAGCAGGCCGCCCTTGCGTCCGAGCGAGGTAGATAGCCATCCAGCGATACCGGCTCCGATGATGCAGCCGACGAGCGCGCTTGAGATCGTCCATCCCGAAAGGGTGCTACGCGCGGTTTCGGACCACCCCAGCGGATCTATGAAATAGGCGTCGATGGAGCTCACCGCTCCCGAAATCACCGCCGTATCCCAGCCGAACAGCAGCCCGCCCAACGTCGCTACGAACGTCAGCCCGATGACGAGCGACGTATTGAATCTGGCCATGCCTCCCCCTTTTTCCCCTCAGGTCCTTCACGGGTCGCACAAGTATGCGGGACATCAGCCCGAGTCGGCCATAGGGGCCTGACTAGTCGGCTCCCAGCCCCGCCGCCGTCTCGCGAACCAGGAAGTCCACCACGGCCTGCAGCGCCTCGCGCTGCGTCGCGCCGCGGTTGCGAGCTTCGTCAAACGTGCGCAATTGCCGATGCGCGCTGGTGCCACGGGCGAGGATGGTGCGGATATGTTCGATTTCCCCACGACAACCCAACACCTGAGCGTCATCGGCAACGAGCGCGATGAGCTCCTCGACCAGTTGCGGGAAGGTCACCAGCTCGCCGCGTGCGAGATCGAGCAGCTTCTCATCGAAGCTATAGCGCATGGCACGCCATCGATTCTCGGAGATGAGCACGTTCGGATAGAGTCTCCAGGTCTGGTTCGCTTCACGCAGTCTGTAGAGCCGCCGTGCCAGACAGACTACGAGCGCCGCCAGGGACATGGCGTCGTCGATGCTCGTGCAGCAGTCCATCACGCGCATCTCGAGTGTGGGATACCGCGGACTCGGCCGGACATCCCACCACATCTTGCTGGTGTTCTCGATGAGTCCATTGCGAATGAGCATGTCCAGGTGCCGTCGGAAATCCAGGTAGCTGGAGAATCGATCCGGCAAGCCTGTACGCGGTAACGAGCTGAACAGGGTCAATCGAAAGGACATGAGGCCCGTGCGCTCACCTTCCCAGAAAGGGGAAGAGCAGGACAGAGCCAGCAGGTGCGGAACGAAATACGACAGCTGGTTCATGAGATCGACACGCAGGTCGTCGTCGTCCACTCCGACGTGAACGTGCATCCCACATACCATCAGCCGCCGCGCTGCAGCCTGCATCTCGCGCGCGAGCGCGAAAAACTGTTCCTTCTCGGTGGGCATCTGTCGGGTGGCCCTTCCGAAAGGGTGTGTTGAAGCGGCGATGGGTGCCAGGCCGTGCCTGCGCGAGACATTCACGACTACCGAGCGCAGCCGCGCGAGATCGGCACGGACCTCGGCAATGGACCGGCAAGCGCGGGTATTCACCTCGAGCTGGGAGCGCAGAAATTCCGGACTGATCTGGCCGCCGCTACTCTCAGTGCACTCCCGTAGCAACTCCGGCGGAGGATTCTCATCCACATCCCGTGTATGGAGGTTGACGAGGAGATACTCCTCTTCAACGCCCACCGTGAATGGCGGCTCTACGCTCACTGAAAGTCCCCCGGTCCGGCTCCGTGGCTCAGATCAGTATAGCGGGACTTCGCGCCCGGCGGCCCCCTTCCGGCGGAGGCACGCGGCGATCAGCCAAGCTGCGCGATCGGCTGCGGCCGTGCCAGATGGTAGCCCTGCGCGAAATCGACGCCGATGCGCTTGAGCTCCTCCAGCACGGCGTCACTCTCCACCCATTCAGCGACGGTGGCGACTCCGAGCGCGCGACCGATTTTGCAGATCGCCTCCACCATGCTCCGGTCGACGGGATCGGTGGCGACCTGGCTGATGAACTGACCGTCGATCTTCAGATAATCGACCGGGAGCGTCTTCAGATACATGAAGGACGACAGTCCCGTGCCGAAATCGTCGAGGGCGAACTTACAGCCGCGAGCCTTGAGCTCTCGCATGAAGAACGTCACGTTGGAAAGGCTGGTGACCGCCGCCGTCTCGGTGATTTCGAAACACAGGGAGCTCGCGATCTGCGACTCTCCCACTGTCTGGAGAAAGAACTCGGCGAAGGACTGCTCATTGAGCGAAATGCCGGACAGATTGACCGCAAGCATCGGCAAAGGGCCCCCGGCCTCGCGCCGCCGCTTGAGCAGGTCGACTGCTCGAGTCACAACCCAGCGGTCGATCGTCGACATGACGTTGTAGCGCTCAGCCGCGGGAATGAACTCGCTGGGCGACACCAGTCGCCCGTCATCGTCACGCAGGCGGATGGTGAGCTCATGGAAAGGCGGTGCGCCATCGGAACCGATGCGCACGATGGGCTGGAAAAACAGCTCGAGCCGATTTTCCTCGGCCGCCCGGGTCACGCCCGCGACCCAGTGCATCTCGCGATGGCGATGAGAGACGCCATCGGCCTCGTAAACGTGGATACGGTTACGCCCCTCATCCTTCGCCGCGTAACATGCAATATCCGCAGCGCTCATCACGGCCGCAACGCTTTCGGTATCCGCAGTGATCTGCACTACGCCGACGCTCGCACCAACTGACAGCGTCGTCGATTCCCATACAAACCGATATTCTTTGATAGCCTGCCGTACGCCATCGGCAATCCGTGCCGATTGCTCGGGGGTGCAGCCTTCGAGGAGTACGCCGAATTCGTCGCCGCCGAGGCGCGCGATCGTGTCGGAAGCTCGCACCCGCGTCTGAAGAAGACCCGTCACATCGCGCAGCAATCGATCGCCGGCTTGGTGTCCACAGGTATCATTCACCACCTTGAATTGATCGAGATCGATGTAGAGCAAGGCATACGAGCCCTCTCCACGCTGCGCACTCAAGACGGCGGCGTGCAAGCGGTTGTCGAACTCACGTCGGTTGATCAGCCCAGTGAGCGCATCATGGCTGGCCTGATACGAGAGCGCGCGCTTGAGACGACGTTCCTTCGTAACATCGTGGAACACAATGACCGCGCCGATCACTCGACCCTGCCGGTCACAAATGGGGGCGGCCGATTCCTGGATGGCCACCTCCTGTCCCGTGCGTGTGATGAGCACCGAGTGGTCCGCGGCCGTACCGCCCTCCCCCCGACCCAACGCGCAAATGAGAGGATTCTCGACCGGCTCCCGTGTGATTTCGTTGACGAGGTTGAGGACCTCGTTGATGGGCCGTCCGCGCGCTTCCGACAGGCTCCAGGCGGTGAGGCTCTCGGCCACGGGATTGATGTATTCGATCCGGCCCTCCGCGTCAGTGCTGATGACCGCGTCGCCGATGGATTGGAGAGTCACCTGTGCGCGCTCCTTTTCGGCGAATATCGCCTGCTCGGCGCGCTTGCGTTCGGTGATATTCGCAATCGTACCCTCGTAACCCGTGATACGGTCGCCCGCGTCGCGCACGGCGCGTGCATTTTCCAGGATCACGACCTGCTGACCGTCCTTGGTACGCATGCAGAACTCTGCATTGCGAAGCTCCCCTTCAGATTCCACACGTCGCATGAACTCGGCCCGATCCGCCGGGTTCCAGTAAAGCAATGCAACGCTTGACAGAGCGTACAGTTCCTCCGCGCTGCCGTAGCCCAAGATGGAAACGAACGCGGGATTTACCGAAAGCAAGCGCCCATCCCGACGGCTCTGATACACGCCTTCGGCGATGCTCTCGAAAAGGCCGCGAAACTTGGCCTCACTGGCGCGTAAAGCCTGCTCCGCCAGGCGACGCTCGATTGCGATCCCGGCGAGCTGCGCGGCATGTGCCATCGCAGCCACCTCCGCCGTGCCTGGCAATCCGGGCTCGCTCCGATAGACCCCGAGAGCACCCAGAATCTTTCCATCAGCAGTTTTGATCGGAGTCGCCCATGCGGCCCGCACGCCGGAGCGCAATGCCGCCTCCCTCGGCCGCTCCCAAAAGGGGTCCTTGCCGACGTCGGCGACCAGCACCTGCCGCCCCAGATAAACGGCTGCCGCGCACGAGCCATTACGGATGTCGACGCTCGACTGCTCCATGACGGCGCGGAATGACTCTGACAGTCCTGGTGCGATCGTATGTGCAAACCGCTGGCCGTCCTCCGCCAGGACAGTGACCGAGCACATGACGCCTGCCCCCACCGGCTCGATCAGCCGGGTGATGGAAGCGAGCACCTCCGAAAGCGGAGCGTTGCCGGTAAGCTGCGCAAAGACCTCGCGCTCGGCAGCGGCAACTCTTTCCGCACGTTTGCGGGCGGAGATATCCGCGATGCTCCCGCGGACGAGCTGCCGGCTTCCGCTAGGCAGCCGCACCAGGCGCACCTCGCAGGTAATCTCCTTGCCGAAACCATCGTGGAGCACCCACTCGTAAGTTGGTGACTGCCCCGCGAGCGCCTGTTGCATGTACGTTCGGGCGAGAGCCTCTGAAGGGGTTCCATCCGCCTGAAGGGGTGGGCTCCGCTCGACCAGTCCTGCCTGGAGAAGTTGCTTACGCTCCAGGCCGAAGAGTTGCTCGGCATACTCGTTGGCATCGACGAAGCGCGCCTCCTCGAGGTCGAATACGACGATCGCCTCGGGCGCATGATCGACGAGCAGGCGATAACGAGCCTCACTCTCACGCATCGCCTGCTCGGACTGGTGTCGCTCCGTGACGTCGCGCAGGCATAAAACAAACATCTCGCGGCGGGACGAGCGCGCCTTGCTGACCGCCACCTCCGCTGGAAAGAGCTCACCACCCTTGCGCTGCGCCCACAACTCGCGCGATGCGAGGTCGAGGTGCGTATCGCCGCAGCTCGCTGCGAGCCGATGCAGGGCCTGCGTGATGCTCTCGTGCGCAGCGATTTTCGGGATGAGCTGGTCGATGCGTTGCCCGACGACTTCCGCCTCCACATAACCAAAGACGCGCTCGCCTGTTGGGTTGAAAGTCTGGATGACCCCGTCCTCATCGACCGTGAGGACCACGTCCTTGATGTGGTCGAGGATGACCTGCAAATGCTCCGAGCTCTGCTCGCGGACCTCGTGGGCCATGGCGCGGGCCTCGTCGGCCATGAGCCGCATCGACTGGACGATGCCGCGCCTTTCCTGGTCGATTGTCTCGTAATGCGCGCTGATCAGCCGCAACAACACCCGAAGGTCGGGAGCTGCCGTGCCGCTCCTCAGACGCGCTTCCTTCAGTTGCGCCCGCAGTTGCGGATGCAGCTCGGGGCTATCCTCACCGCATGCAGCGTCGTTTCCCCGAACGAGGGTTGTGGCCTCCCCCGGGGTCGCCTCGGGAGCATCCACGAGAGAGCGAAGGGTCTGCGCGTTTGACATGAAGGTCAACGCGTTTTGGCGACCGTCCCCGTACCGGACTGCCCGTCTGCCAACTCCGCTTTGGCCGCGGGCTCCGGCATGCCGTCGCCCACAATCACCGGAATGGAGAACGTCCGTGTAAGGGAGTCGTTGGCAAGATCCATTGCCACAGTAGCACTCAACGCGAAAATACCATCCTCCTTGGGAACAACCCGCACCACGTGTCGGATCACCGAGCCCGCCGCAAGCTTGTCGACCTGGACAAGCTCGCCTCCGTCGGCCACCGAAAGACCCTCGCCACCCTGGAACTGGGCATAGAAGCGGTGGATCGTCGGATCCTCGAGAAGAACCGCGATATCCACATCCAATGGATGTCCTGCCTGAGGCCGATCCCGGAGCTCAAACTTGACCTCGACCGGAGGACCGGCCTTGCCCCCACTCACGGCCGCGACCATATCGGTGAGCGGACGAGCCGCCGGATCGAGCTTTTGCCGCGATGGGGTGCTCGCGTCTTTCTCAGGCCGTGCCGCGGCCCGAGCGGAGTCGGTGGAGGAACCTCCACAGCCGCTTGAGACCACTGCCATTGTGCCTGCCATCACGGCAACGGCCCAACCGGCCAGGGAAAATCGTGTGGAAGTCCTCATGACGTCCCTACGCAGCCCCTCCCAAAACGCTACTTTGACGGGACGATACCGCGTCCCGGGCGTCAAACGCACGCGCAGCGTGTGTATTTCGTGAGACATGTAGCGGCCGCTAGGCCCCGGCAGGGAGGACTGGGTTCTCGATCGCCTCGACCTGCTCGAGCAGATCCCTCAGGTATCCCTCCCAATACCGAGCCTCCCCCAACCAAGGGAAGGCTCGCGGAAAGGCCGGGTCGCGCCAGCGGTGAGACACCCAGGCCGCATGGTGGAGCATCCTCAGGGCACGCAGGGGCTCAATGAGCCGGACCTCCCCGTAATCGATGTCGGCGAACTGGCGATAGCCCTCGAGAAGCTCGGCCCACTCGCGCTGCTGGTCCGCGCTGGAACCGGCCAGCATCATCCACAAATCCTGCACCCGTGGACCCATGGCACAGTCATCGAGATCTACCAGTACCGGCCCGCGCTCGTTCCAGAGCAGATTTCCCATGTGGCAATCGCCATGGATACGGATCTCGCTCACCGGCGCGACTTCCCGGAAAGCCTGCTCCACACGCTCCAACAGGACTGAGCTCACCGCCGCGTACCGCTCTTGCAGATAATCCGGAAGGAGCTCGCCAGCCAACACCTGTTTGCGAGCCTCCCAGCCGAGCCGCTGAATCCCGATCCTCGGACGTGCTTGAAACGGCCGCAACGCTCCGATCTGATGCATGCGTCCCAGGGTTCTGCCGAAGATCTGCCTCGCTTCAGGCGCGTCCAGCTCCGGCGCACGTCCCGGCATCCAGGGAAACGCAGCAAAACGAAAATGCTGATAGTTGAACAGGGTGCGCCCCTCAACCCGAACCGGCGCGGCCACCGGCAGCTCGGCGGAGGCCAACTCTGTGGTAAAGCGGTGTTCCTCCTCGATCTGCTCGTCTGTCCAACGCGCCGGCCGATAGAACTTGAGCACGAGCATCCCGGGTGGACTGCCGACCTGATAGACACGGTTTTCGTAGCTGTTGAGCGCAAACAGCCGCCCGTCGACGTCCAACCCGACTGACGCCGCCGCATCAAGAACCACCTCCGGCGTCAGCCCGGCAAAAGGCGTCACATCGGAGCCACTACTTTTGTTTATCATCGCACCTTTATCACTGGCGCCACCTTTAATATGGGCGCCTCGTCGTCGCTATCGCCCAGGAGCCTCATGAAACGCGGAACTATCTTGGTCACCGGAGGCGCCGGCTATATCGGCAGCCACGTAGTCCTTCAGCTCCGTGCCCGTGGTGAGCAGGTCGTAGTCCTGGACGACCTCTCACGCGGCTTCCGCCAGGCCGTCCTCGATACCCCGCTCGTAGTCGGGAAGGTCGGCGATCGCGAAAAAGTGCTCGACGTCCTTACGACACATGGCGTGGACACGGTCATGCACTTTGCCGCCTATACCATCGTCCCGGAATCCGTGGCAGAGCCGCTCAAATACTACGGCAACAACACCTGCTCCACGCGCAATCTGTTGGAGTGCTGCCTCGAGACGGGAGTGCGCAACTTCGTCTTCTCCTCGACCGCTGCCGTCTACGGCATACCGGCGGAGGGCGTCGCAGCGGAAGACTCCCTGACCGCTCCCATCAACCCCTACGGAACCTCCAAGCTCATGTCCGAGTGGATGCTGCGCGATGTGGCCGCGGCCTCCTCCCTGAAATATGTCGCGCTCCGTTATTTCAACGTAGCGGGCTCGGACACCAGCGGGCGTATCGGCCAAGCCACGCCGAAAGCCACCCTGCTGGTGAAAGTGGCTGCTGAGACGGCAGTGGGCAAGCGCAGCCACCTCTCCATTTTCGGCACCGATTACCCTACACCCGACGGCACTGGCATTCGCGACTATATCCACGTCGAGGATCTGGCGACGGCGCATCTCGATGCGCTCGACTACTTGCGTCGGGACGGCGCCTCGACGGTCCTCAACGTCGGCTACGGGCATGGCTACAGCGTCCGACAAGTTCTCGAAAGTGTCGAACGGGTCGCCGGCAAACGGCTGAACGTGCGGGAAGAGCCCCGCCGTGCTGGAGACCCCCCTGCCCTCGTTGCGCGTGCCGACCGCATCCGGTCTGAGCTCGGATGGCGTCCCCGTCTGGACGATCTCGACACCATAGTCGCAACGGCCCTGAAGTGGGAGCAGTACCTGCTGCAGAACCCCTGGTGAAGCTACCAGGGTAGAATGCGCTCTATGCAGTGGGCACGCCCCAAGTCATTGAGCGGACTGATGCTCCTCGGACTGGCTCTGATCGCGGTGCCGCTCCTGGTTGCGATCCTGACTGCCGCCCTGCAGATCCGGGAGCTTGCCGATACTGGCCAGAAAATCGTGGTCGAAGGGGTCACGGCCGCGCGCGCGAGCCAGGACTTGTATAGCCAGATCACCTCCCTGGAGCGAACCGCTCAGCTTTACAACGTGCTCAATGACCCGAAGCTGCTCGACCTTTACCGCCAGCAGGACGCTCGCCTCACCGTAACGCGCGAGCAACTCAACCAGCATGCCGCCGCCGACGCCCACCTCACGCTGGGCCAGGTAGGCGAGCTGCAGAACTCCATCCGCATCATGGTCCTTTCCATGACCGCCGGCAGCGGCACGGCCAACATGTCCGCGCTGTCACGCAAGTTCACCGAGCTGAGCACCCTGGTGGACAAGGTGGCCGAGCAGAGCAACGCCCAGATCGACTCCGAGGTCGCCTCTCTGGAGCAGCAGACCCAACACGCGCGCCGCCGCCTGCTGTGGCAGGCTGCGCTGCTGGTCCCCCTGACGATCATCGCGATCTTCGCGCTGACGGTCGCGGTCGGCCGCCCTCTGAGGCAGCTCGATCGCGCCATCAGCGAGCTCGGCCAAGGCACCTTCACCAACCAGATCGCCGTCTCCGGTCCGCACGACCTGGAGCGCCTGGGCGGACAACTGGAATGGTTGCGCCAGCGGCTTCTCGATCTCGCCCATGAGCGGAATCGGTTTCTGCGACACATGTCGCATGAGTTGAAAACGCCACTCGCCAACATTCGCGAAGGCACCGAGCTGCTCATGGATGGCGCGGTGGGTGAGCTCGACTCCAATCAACGCGAGGTGGCCGGCATCCTCCGCGAGAACGGGATCAAACTGCAACGCATGATCGAAAACCTGTTGTCCTTCAGCGCCTGGCAGACTTCCAGCGTCGGCCTGGACTCCACCGAGTTCCGCCTCCGCCCGGTGGTCAAGCAAGTGCTGGAAAACCAGCAACTCACGCTGCTCTCCCAGCGTGTGCGACTGGACGTCCGCGTCGACGACGTCACTCTGGTTGCGGACCGGAGCAAGATCCGCCTCATCCTCGAGAATCTCGTCTCCAACGCGGTCAAATACTCCCCCAAGGGGGGCACGATACATCTCAAAGCGCGGACGTCCGGGAATCTGTTCATCCTCGATGTGGCCGACCATGGTCCCGGCATCCCGAAGGAGGATCGCGAGCACGTGTTCGAAGCTTTCTATACTGGACGCGCCGCCAAGAGCACGGCGGTGAAAGGAACCGGCATCGGCCTGTCGGTGGTCCTCGAGTTCGTCTCGGCGCACGGTGGTACGATCGAGATCATCGACGGAGAGTATCCCGGCGCGCACTTCCGCATCACCATGCCCATCAACACGGGCACCGGGTCCGCCCCCACGAGCCTCGAAGACAAGGCGGAAGCGCATGCCGCATGACATCGTCGCGGCGTGCCGGGACAAGCTTGCCGCGAGTGTGAAGCTCATCACAACTTTGTTGCTTGCTGGCTGCGCCACCAACCCATTTCAGCACGAGCATCCGACGAACGAGCCGCCGCCCCCGGTGAGCCGCGTGGCGACGACCTCCACCGTGTTGGCAGACCATCTGCAACTGCTGCAGACCCTGGTCCAGGGCACACCTTCCATGCAGGCGGAGATCCTCGCCACCGCGCAGCGTGACTACGAAACCGCGCCGACACCCAGCCGGCAGCTGCGTTTCGCGCTCATTCTTGCCACACCCGGCCATCCGGGGACGGATCTGCCAAGAGCGCAACGGCTGCTGCGGGAGCTTATGGCAAGTCCAGAAATGTTGATGTCCAGCGAGCGGTCGCTGGCCTTCCTGGAACTGCAGCAAATTGACGACCATTTGACGTTGGAAGGAGAAAATCGCAGGCTGCAGTCTGACGCTGTACGCGCTGACAGGGAGCGCCTCGCGAACGTGAACCGCCGTCTCCAACTGGAGACAGATGAGAACTCACGCTTGCGCAAAGAGCTCGAGGAAGCGCGTGCGAAGCTCGATGCCATTGCCAACATCGAGCGTTCGCTCAACGAGCGCAAACCCAGCAACGAAGGACGACCACAGTGAACATTTCCGCGAGCATGTTGCACCCCGAGCAGCGAAGGACGACGACCTTGAACCAGATCGGCAAGCGCAAAGCGCGAATCCTCGTCGTTGACGACGACCCCGGACTGTTGCGTCTGTTGACGATCCGCTTGCGCGCGGAGAGTTATGACGTGGAGGCCGTTGAAAGCGGAGTGTTGGCGCTCGCGGCGGCGAGTCGCTTCCGTCCCGACCTCGTGATCACCGACCTGCGCATGGATCACATGGATGGTATCGGGCTGCTGAAGGAGCTGCAGAATCGCTGGCCGGGACTGAAGGTCATCATCCTGACCGCGCACGGCACCATTCCGGACGCGGTGCAGGCGACCCAGATGGGCGCTTTCGGCTTCCTGACGAAGCCTGTCGACAAGCAAGAGTTGCTGGACCAGGTGCAGAAGGCTTTGCGCATCTCGGGCTTCGGGGCCTCGGATGAGGACTGGCGCGCCGAGATCGTGACCCGCAGCTCCGCGATGGAAGAGAAACTCGCGCAAGCCCACATGGTGGCCGGTACCGACGCGCGCGTGCTGATCACTGGCGAAAGCGGCACTGGCAAGGAGTTGCTCGCCCGAGCCATCCACAAAGCCAGTCCTCGCCGCAACAAGCCGTTCGTCGCGATCAACTGCAGCGCCATGGCGGAGAATCTGCTCGAGTCTGAGCTGTTCGGTCACGAAAAAGGCTCGTTCACGGGTGCGACCCGCGCTCATCGCGGGCTTTTCATGGCCGCCGACGGCGGTACATTGATGCTGGATGAGATCGGCGATATGCCGATGCGCCTGCAGGTGAAGCTCTTGCGCGTTCTCCAGGAGAACGTCATCCGCCCGGTAGGCAGCACCGATGCGATTCCGGTGAACGTGCGCGTCATTTCCGCCACCCACCGCGATCTGCAGAGCCTGATGAGCGCGGCGCAATTCCGCGAGGACCTGTACTACCGCTTGAACGTAGTGCATATCGAAATGCCGGCGCTGAACCGACGCCGCGAGGACATTCCGCTGTTGGTCGCACATTTCCTGGCACAGATCGCGAAGGAAAGCGGTGTAAGGAAGATCTACGCCCCTGAGGCCGTCGAGCTGCTCGCCACCGCCGACTGGCCGGGCAACATCCGCCAGCTGCAAAACGTGGTGCGCCAGAACGTCGCGCTCTCGCAGACACCGATCATTCCGGTCGAGCTCGTGCAGCAGTCCCTCGGCGGTGGCCCGGGCCGGCTACCCTCGTTCGATGAGGCACGCGACGAGTTCACTCGCAGCTACCTGTCGCAGATCCTCCAGATCACCGGCGGAAACGTCAGCCAGGCCGCCCGCCTCGCGAAGCGCAACCGTACGGATTTCTACAAGCTGCTCGCGCGGCATCAGCTTACGCCGGAAGAATTCAAACAGCGTTAGTTCATCAAACAGCGCTGGTTGTAGGGCGCGTGGCGGGGCGATCCGGGTTGTGATCCGCCCCGCTCAGCCATCGATATAGCGCCTGGCAACCGTGCTGCTCGATGCCCACCGCCAGGACGGTGACCACGGCGAACACGGCGGCGAGTGCAATACCCATTCGACCCCACACACTCCACGTCGTCGGCAACATGCCAAACAGCGCTTTGCCCGCCATGGCATGGAGCAGGTACAGCGGGTAGGTCAGGCTCCCCAGCCAGTACCAAACGCGCGCATCCCGCAGATTCCAACGGCGCGTAGCGACTGTGGACATCGTGACACAGAGGGCGATCACAACCACGCTCACCGCTGTAAGCGTCCCCCAGCTGTCGGACAGGGTGTAATGGTCCTGTGTCTTGAGTGCGGCCCAGACACTCAAGAGCGCGCTGACGGCGAAGCCAGCCCACCGGCGCGGCTCCGGCCCGTGGGTCCGGAGCAGATACGTATAACAGCCAAATGCGAAATACGCCGCATCACCTTCGAACACGATCGTGTCGAGCCCCCGAATCGCGGTATGGTAATACAATCCCAACACCAGGCTGACGGCGCTCAAGCCGAGCCACACCGTCAGCCACCACTCGATACGCGGGAGCTGCTTGAAAAGCAGCAGAACGAAGATCAACCCGTAGAACTTCAGCTCCACGAACAGCGTCCAATAGACCTCATCGACGGATTCGTAGCCGAACAGATGATGGAACATGGTGAGGTTGGCCACGATCTGCCGCCATGACGGCGCTCCGCCGGCCATGCCGAGCACCGCGCTCGTAATGAGCACACAAACCCAATACGAAGGATAAAGGCGACACAACCGCGCCAGGACGAACTGACCGGGTGTCCTGTTGAACGCCGTCCATAAAATCACGAACCCGGAAATCATGAAGAAAAGCGGCACGCCGAGGAATCCGAACCGGGACACCGACGCCAACGCCCGTTGAAAGGACGTCTCTCCAGGCAGCAGGACGTAGAAATGGAACACCACCACCGCGGCGGCGGCGGTGAAGCGCAGGAGGTCGAGCTCCGGAACCCGGGCACGACTCATCGAGAACGCTGCCCTCTTTCGATTTCCATCGAGGTGGAAAAGGCAGCGTTGCCGCTGACAGTCCCAGCGAAGACGGCAGTCGTGGTCGGGAGCTTCAGGTCGAAGCGGCTCGAATACCAACCCAGCGGCGGCTCCTCGCGTCCGGTTACGAGCGCCGGCTCCAGCCCTTCAGGACACCGCAATTGGATACTCACGTCATCCCTCCTTGCGATCACAGTACGCCCTTCCAGCTCAACGGCGCACTCCGGAGCAAAGTGCCAATGAATCGCAATCGAGTGTGCTCCAGCGCAGATCAGCTCGTCGGTGACGGACAGATGCGCGATACCCGACGTATATCTCCAGGAACGGCGATGGCGCACCGGGTCCGTGAGCCGCTCATAGCCGTTGTGGTGCGCGCTTAGCGTCTGAGTGTCTCCGGAGGCGTAGAACGTCTCCACCGTCGGCTTAGCGTGCTGCAACCACAGAAAGCTACCTCCGAACTCGGACTGGTCCTGATCGTCGACGAGCACGGTGTTATGCGCGGCAGTGCTGCGGAAATAGCGCCGCCAGGGCATGGCGCTATAGGAAAATGTCCCCGGATCCACCAGAATGGGTTTGCCGCCGACGCTCAAGGTGAAAGCCAACGCATCCGCATGCCCGTGCGCGGCTATAGCCAGATATCCCAGCGGCCCGGCGTCGGCGACCAACCTGACCTCGCGCGGCGTCTCGAAGTCCTCGCCGAGAATGAAATATCCGCCTTCCGGAAACGCCCGCCGCACCGGGAAAGCCCTGGCGGCATCGATCCCGTCGAACGTTGCCTCTGCCGCATCCCCCAGCAGCCAGCGGGTCTTATCGTCGAACACGCCGCCTTTGGCACGCATTGCAGGACGTCGGAACAGCACAGCGCCGGTGGACAGCAGCGAGCGGAATACATCCGCCTCGGCTTCCGGGACGAATCGGACCAACACGCCGTGATCACTGTCCCCGATCATCGGCACATTGCCACCAGCGTCCATGGCACTGGTGATGAACTCGAGCATCACCTCGAGCCGGCTCCAATACTCCTCACCGAAATCCCGTCCATTGGCCCGGGCCATGAGCCCGGCCAACAGCATCATGTCGGCGACCGCGTGGTGATACCAGATTGCCTGTTCTTTGTTGACGCCATCGGCGAATGTCTGCTCCAGCGCCTCTTTTGTGAGCTCCGCGCGCGACTCGCGCTCCCACTGCGCGCTCTCGCGCCACAACGGCCAGGTCAATGCGGCCACGAACAGGCCCGTGGCCTCCCCAAACAAGTGATTGTTGGCGGATGAGTGCCGCGACCAGTGCCGCGGAATGAAATGGCAATGTTGATAGATCGACGCGAGCCACCGGGCCCGAAACGCGGTCCCGGCCTTTCCCTCGAAAATGGCGGAGCTTTCACCGCCCAGCAGGAACCAGGCGAACGCCCAGTTCACCAGCCGCACGGCATGCTCGAGACTCACACACCAATTCACGCCGCGCGGATATGGACATTGACTGAACCAGGAATCGAGCAACGTACGGCAACCGAGCAGATAACGCTCCTCGTGTGTCAGATGCCACGCCTGCGCGAGCGTGACCAACTCCAGGTGTCTGTTCGGCTCCCAGAGGTATTTGACGTCACCTACCAACGCTGGATCGCGGTAGTTGAGCTCCTTGCCGAAGACCAATGGCGCTTCGACTCCCGTGCGCGGATCAACGTTCCAGCGGGGTGGAAAGCCAAGGCGCGCACCACGCAAAGAGAACACGTCGAACACGCCATCCAGGATCCGATCGGCGGCAAGACGATAGCGCTCCACCTCGAACCGGCGTGGCAACTGCGCCAGCCAGGGCTTTCCACACCGGCCCACTGGCGGCGACGGACGGGCGAGACCGATGCCGGCCCGCTCCACGGTGCCCTGAATCTTTCTTCCTACCCTGAATCCCACCTCCGCCGGGCTCATCGCCTTCAGACGGCTCAGGGTCCATTGTATGCGCGAAACGTCCACAAGCTATTCCCTATGAAATTCCACAGGAACACGATGGCGGTGACGCACACCTGCGCAACCAGGTAATGCCAACCGAAATCCACCAACATCTCCATCAGGGCGGCATTCAATGCCAACCCGACGCTCGCCAGGATCAGAAACTTCGCCGCAGTCGGCGCATGTCGCTGACGGCTGACGAAAGTGAAGTGGTAATTCAACAGGTAATTCCCCACCGCACTCACCATGAATCCGAGCGCCGAAGCAGCCGGCGGCCACAGGCCGGCCCAGCGCACCAGGAGCACCAGGATGAGGTACTGCACTCCGGTCGCGAGCGCCCCCACCAGGCCAAAGCGTACGAGTCTCTCGAGCACCCCCTTCAAATGCATTTCTCGATGATGTATCGCGGCCTTGCCTTGGTTTCCTGGTAAACCCTCCCGAGGTACTCCCCGATGACCCCGAGACAGAAGATCTGGATACCGCCCAACAGATACACGGGAAGCAGGGTGGAAGCCCAGCCCGGCACGGCACGATCGGTAAACAACTTTACCCACAGGGTCCACGCTCCCATGGCCGCGCTCAACAGGAAGACCAGGAAACCCAGGCCAGTGATGAACCGCAGCGGCGCGACCGAAAACGAAGTAACCGCATCGAGCGCCAGAGCCACCATCTTGCGTAACGGATATTTAGACTCGCCGGCGAAACGCTCCGCGCGTGTGTAATACACAACGGCCGACTTGAACCCAATGAGCGGCACAATACCCCGCAAAAACAGGTTCACCTCGCGGAAGCCCTTGAGCGCTTCGATGGCGCGGCGGCTCATGAGCCGGAAGTCCGCATGGTTGTAGACCGACTCGGCACCGAGAGCGCTCATCAGACGATAGAAACCTTGCGCGGTAGCGCGTTTGAAGAGGCCGTCGCTGGAGCGGTCCTTGCGCACCCCGTAGACAATGTGCGCCCCGCGGCCATATGCCTGGAGCATCTCAGGAATGACCTGGATGTCATCTTGCAGGTCTGCATCGACACTCAACAATACATCGGCCTCACAGGTATACAACCCCGCCAAAAGGGCATTCTGATGTCCGCGGTTACGGGACAGCTTGATGCCTCCGACGCGCGCATCGGCGCTCGCCAGCGACTCAATCACTTCCCAGGTGCGGTCGCGACTCCCATCGTCGACAAACACAACCTGGCTGTCCGCGGCGATACGCCCGCTGGCCATCATGCCTTGCAAGAGGATCCCCAGCCGTCGAGCGGTTTCCGGCAGGACCTCTTGCTCGTTGAAGCACGGGACGACAATAGCCAATCGCGGCAGCACCGGCACATCGCCGCTTGCCTCCGCATCCGCCTCGCCGCGCGTATCAGCCAGAGCCCGCTGGAGAGCAGCCTCCGCCGGCCGGTCCCTGCAGGCAGTATCGTCTTTCGTCCGGGACACGGGTGCGATCGGAAGGATTGCGTCTCGATTCCTGGAAATAAATCGGCCACCCACTGTCATATCCCGCCTCCAGAAACTCGCGCAGCTCGTCCCGATGCCACGCCGCCGCCTTCTCCACGAAGTCGACGGAACAGCGCGAGCCGCGCGCCTGAAACACCTTGGTGTCACCCATCGCGACTGTCCTGAAGCGCATCGAATGATCCAACTCCACGAGCGAGATCATCATGTAGTGCGGCTCCTCGGCAAAGGCGAGCACCCGGCCCGAGCAGCTGCGCGCGAACGCCCGCCCCTCCTCACGCACCAACATGAACATCTCCTGCTTCGCCTCGTGATCGAGCGGAAACATTCCCAGCGGCACCGACTGGGTTGCCCGCCGCGAGGTCAGCAACGGAAAGCTCCACTGATAATGCCGCTCCAGAGTGTTGTGGGACACTTCCGCGATCGCCTGATTCGAAATCACCAGCAGCACGGCCGCCGGAATGGCCCATCGCGGCCGCGCGCTCGACCCCAGCAGCAACGCAATGGTCAGGGCAATGCCCGCGGTGACGAAGATCAGGTGACGCCCCGGGGTCGAGTTGGGAAGCCAGAAAGCCAGTGACGGCAGAGTCAGTGCCAGAATGGCCAGCACGTTCACGAGCGGCAACGCACGAGCACCTCGTGCGATCACCAGCCAGAGAAACGCCACCATGCTCGCGATACCCGTACACAACACCACCACGAAGAGACCCCGCGGAATCGTACCGGGCTTGTAGAAGGTCGCGAAAAAGCTGGCGATGAAGCCTGCATTGCCACTCGGCATGCGATAGTAGAGCTGCTGGATGGCCAGACACGCGATGAAGGCCGGCAACAGCACGGCCGCCCTGAGTGCCGCGGCCTCGAGCCATGTCCTGCGCGAGGCCAGCTCCCGGTCCCCTGCGACCAGCACGATGAAAGGAAAGGCCAGCACAAAATCCACTCGCAGGGTCAGCGCCGCGAAGGTCACGACACAGGCTCCGATTCCGGCTGTCGCCCGCAGGGGGATGCGCAAAGCCGGATCGGTAGCGAAGGTCAGCAGCCACGCGCCCAGAAATAGCAGCGCCAACGCAGGAACCTGCGGATGTCCGCTCGTGCCAAGGTCGAGAAAGACGGGGCTGAAGGCGAACAGCACGCATGTCACGAGTGCCACCCCGACTCCAAACAGTCTTTCGACATACAGCGCCAGCATCGCGGTGGCGAGGATTGCCGAGAAGTAACCCAGGAAGTTGATGGCGGCGATCAACGCCGAAGAGCTCAGCAGCACCGCGCGCGGCAGCAGATGATAGAGAGCGGCGTAGTAGCCGAAGCTGACTTCCAGATTGTAATGGAAGCCGGCCGCCTGATACTCCCCGGAGCTCGCTCCGTAGAGGATGCCCAAGACCATCCGCTCCAGATCAGGCTCGCCCACCACGTCGTGGAATACACAAGGCAACACCAACAGGGCATACAGTACCACCGGCACACCCAGCAGCCACCTGCCAGGCCCGAGGCACGGGACTGCGAAGCGCCGCTCCAATACTGTATTCATTGCTCCGAAACCTCGATGCCGCACGCAGCGCGGCTTCAGGCTACGCGCGAAGAGCTCGCTGCGATCTCCGCCGGCGCACGGCTGGTGGTGGCAGTCCCTTCCGGATAACGGACCACCTCATCGATCTGGTAGTCTTTGATGTCCCGTGCGTGCGTGAAGATAATGAGCTCACCCAGCAGCCCGAGCGCGAAGAGCTGCATGCCGAGCACTACCAGGAGGGATGACAACAACAGGGCCGGCCGGTCCGCGAGCGGATGCCGGAATACCAGCCGGTCTATTGCCAGATAAGTCACCAACAAGGCGCCGATCACGAACGTCGACGCGCCGACCATGCCGAAAAACCGCAGCGGCTTCTTCGTGAAACGCACCAGGAAGAAGACCGTAAAGATGTCCAGAACCCGGTGCACATATTCCCGCACGGGATAGTGGCCGTCATAACGATCGTGCGGCGACTGCGCCACATCGATCTCCACGATACGAAAACCCTGCCGGTTGGCCAGCACCGGCAGAAAGCGATGTTGATCTCCGTAGAGCGAGATTTCCTCGAGCACGCGCCGCTTCATGGCACGAGCGCCGCAGCCCAGATCATTGAAGCGCTGCCCGCCCGCGGCGATGAGCGAGTGAAACACATTCCGGCGCATCACTTCGAACCGGCTCCCGACTCTCGGCCAGCGGCGCCCGATAGCAAGATCCGCCCTATCCAAAGCCCGCACGAGCCTCCCGATCTCGGCCCCCTGGATCTGATGGTAAGCGGGGGCGGTAAAGATCACGCGGCCGGTCGCGCGCTGAAAGCCGGCCATGAGAGCCGTGGCTTCGCCAAAGCGTTTGGTGAGGCTGATGACGATGAGACTCTCACCACGGGCAAGTAGCCGCTGCAAAGTCGCCGCCACCTCCGGCCTTGGGCCGTCCAACACCACGATGAACTCGTAAGGCATATCCAAAACAGCCAGGCCAGCCTTGTATTCAGCATAGAGCGCGCCTATGTCACGGGCATGGCGATTACCTACCGGCATGATCACCGACAGCGTTGGGGACCCGGTCTCGATGTTGGCAGTCGTCATGGAATGCAACTCACTGAATGATGAGGGAGCGTACCCGGATCTGTTGTGTAAGCCCGGAGAACTCGTGCTCGCGCATGTCGCCGAGCTTGTAGACGAGCTCCCCGATCGCGCCGCTGGCCATGAGAATGATCGCGGAGCTCAGAAAAACCACACCGCAGCCAGCGATCGGCAGCGACAAGGTGCCCGCCGAGGCAAATTGGACGATCGTCCACGCAAAGGCGACCGTGGCCGCCAGCAGCATCGGGATCGAGAGCATTCCGAACCACAGCAAAGGCCGGGCCGTGAACGAAGCCACCGTCTTGATGACCATCAGATCCAACAACACCTTGTAGATGCGCGACAATCCGTATTTCGACTGCCCGAAGCGGCGCGCGTGGTGTCGCACCTTGATCTCCGCAATCTTCGGCCCCGCGATCGAAGCCATGGCGGGAATGAACCGATGCATCTCGGAATACAACGGAATCTTCTTGATGAGACTGGCGCGGTACGCCTTGAGGGAGCAGCCGTTGTCCTTGATAGGCACGCCGGTCACCTTGGCGATCAGCCTGTTGGCGATCCGCGAGGGAATCTTGCGCGAAACCAGCTTGTCCTGCCTGTCGAAGCGCCAGCCAACCACGATGTCGTAGCCTTCGTCGATCTTGCGCAACAGCTCACCGATGTCCGCCGGATCGTTCTGCAGATCGCCGTCCATGGTGACGATCACTTCGCCGCTCGCCTGCGAAATACCGGCGGCCATGGCCGGTGTTTGCCCATAATTGCGGCGGAACTTGACGAGACAGACGCGAGGATCGGATCGGGCGATCTCGTCAGCGATCCGCACTGTGGCATCGCGGCTGCCGTCATCGACGAAAACGATTTCGAAGGAAACTCCGAGCGGCGTCACTGCGCTCGTGATCGCCCTGTACAGAGGCTGGAGACTCTCCTCCTCGTTGTAGAGCGGCACGACAACTGAAAGCTCAGGCGTCATGGTCAGTAGTAAGGACTGTCATTGCGCTCGGTGGAGCGGTTCAGAACCACCCCCATCAAATTCACTTCCGAGAGTACCTCTTTGGCGTTCGCCAGCGTGCGGCGCGCCGTCTGCCCCTGCGACACGACCAACAGGAATGCATCGACTCGCGGCGCGAACGCCAGCACGTCATCGGTGACCATGAGCGGCGGCATGTCGAGCACAATGATTCGCCGTGGCACCTGCGATTCCAACGCCGCGATGAACTCTCCCATGCGCGGCGAGCACAGCAGCTCCGAAGAATTCTCCACGGAAGAGGCGTTGGGTATGACCGCGAGCCGTTTGACGCCGATGTCGTAGATGATCTGCTCGAGCTCCACCTGGCCGGTCAGGTAATCCGTGAGACCGTGCTCGTAGGTCATGCCGAGATAGGCCCCCAACTGTGGACGCTGCAAGTCGAGATCGACTAGAAACACCGAAGTGTTCACGTCCTGAGCCAAAGCCAGTGCAAGGTTCACCGCGGTCAGGCTCTTGCCCTCTCCCGCCGCGGTGCCCGTGATCCCGAGCGAGTACCAGTTGTTGGCCGCCAGCCGATGCAACACGCGCGTCCGCAGAATCTTGTAGGCGCGCGAGATGCCGACGTCGGGAACTCGAAGCAGCACGCGGTTGCGCTCCATCGCCTGAGGATCGACCGGTGCGGGCCGATATTGAATCGGCACGACGTTCTCCGGCACCGGTTGCGGCGTAAGCGGCGACCGCGCCACGCGCGGACTGGAAAGCACACTCCCCGGCTTAGCGGCCGTGCGCTCGTGCGCCGAGCGGCGCATGACTTCTTCAATTAGACTCACGGAGTAGATACCTCATCGCACGGGGTCGGTTGGATTCTCGGGTTAGTAGAA
>CAZBTV010000020.1:31906-62009 GCA_964494895.1 uncultured Steroidobacteraceae bacterium
GACGATGGCCGTACTGGCCACCACCACACATGCGGTCAGCGTCGCGAGGCGCCACCTCTGCCGGCGCGAGGCCACCGCGTCCTGAATTTCGGGAATGACCCCCAGAGGCGCTACGTCCAACACGCGACGAACATCCCGGCTGCCACGCACGGTCTGGTCTACGCTCTCGGCCACAACCACCGCCGTGAGGGACAACAGCATCGCAAGCATCAGTCCTATTGCTGCGATTGCGATGCGCTTGGGCTTCGCCGGCTTCGCCGGCACCGACGGCGCCTGCACCAGACTCAGCTCATCGCTGCGACCGCTGGCAATAGCGGCGCCAGTGACCTCCGAGTCCATCATGCTCTTGCTGATCTCGTCGTACTTCTGGTGGGCCACCTCGAGGTCGCGGGTGAGCGCCTTGTATTCCCGCTCGACTTGCGGCGAGGCCTCGATGCGGTGTTGCATCTCATCCAGTTTGGTACGCAGCTCGTTGCTGCGCCGGTCGAGACCTGCAAGCTGGGTGTCCAGCGCGTTGATCTGCGTCTTCAGATTCACCACGGCGGGACTGCCGACCACACCGCCTGCCGTAGTCTCGCCGGCCGCGATGCGCGTCTGCAGAGACTTGATCTGACGCTCGATCCGCTTCACGTCCGGATGGTCTTCGCTGTAACGCTGCCGCGCCTGCGCCAGGATCTGCTTTTGCGCCTGCAATTGCGCGGGCAGGGATAGGCTGTCGATCGCGCCACCACCCGCCTTGAGGGCGTCGATCTGTCGGCGCAAGGCGATCATGTCGGGATGATTCTCGTCATAGGTGGCGAGCTTCTTGTTGTACTCTGTCTGCAGCTGAGCCAGCATCCCTTCATCCATGCCTGCATTGCGCGCCTGCTCGAGTTGCTGCTCCAGAAAGATCTTCTCCTGACGCAAGGTGCGCTCCTGCTGCCCGACGTCGTCCAGATCCCTCTGGGTCCGGTCCATCAGGTTCAGGTTCAGGTCTCTGAGCTCCGGTAGATCGCCGAAGTTCTTGGCCTTGAAAGCGGCCAGCTTTTGTTCCGCCGTTGCGATCTCCTTGCGGTACTCCTCAGCCTGGTTGTTGTAGAACTGAGCCGCAGCCTTCGCGCGCCTGAGCAGGTTCGCCCGGCTGGCGGCGAGGTATGCATTGGTCAGCCATGCCGCCACTTTCTGCGCCACGGCGGGATCGCGACTACCGTACTGAACGGTGAAGGCGGAAATGATCTCACGCTCGCGGCTACTGTCAGGATCCAGCACTGGCATCTTGACCGTCTCCACACGGGTACGGTGTCCAACCTCCTGCAAGGCGTCCTCGAACGTGGCGCCCGGCGGCACCAGCTCCGGTATGTCCTTCACGAGCTTGGACAGAGTGGTCGGACTCATCACCGACTCGGAGAGGCTGGCGACATATTGGTCCATATAGGACTTCTCGCGCCTCGCCCGCTCCTTGTCCGCGGGTAGCTCGCCCGAGACGGTTGCGTCCGAGAAGGTAATGAGCCCCGTAGAGACAAAGATGTCCGGAAGTCCCACCGCCAGGGCCACGGCGATCGCCAGGATCGGCAATGCGACCGAGACGAGCAGCACGCGTCGCCTCTTGATCGCCGCCACGTAGTCCGAGACATCCGGAGTCGAGAGTGTGTCGCTCATTTGGCTCTGTCCAGTTGAAGGCGGTTGTAGTCGGGAACGGGATTGAAGCGGCTCAACGGCTGCCAGACGAGGGACACCACGACACCGTTGGACCGCGAAGTGGGCTCATGTTGGAAACGCTGCCAGGTAAAGTCGTATTCCGCCGAGATACGATAGCTGCGTGTGATTTGATACTGCAGCGCACCTGTCGCGGCAATGTAGTCACTTCCGACAACGCCGAGTATTTCATTGCTGGCGCCGCGCACACGGACATAGCGGCCGCCCAATACCGTATAAAGCCTGGGCGTCAGCGCCTTCATTATTCTGCCGCGGACCTCGTCGTGCTGAACGACGGCGCCGCCGGCGCTCGGAGACAGGTCGCGGATGAAATCCAACGTGGACTGGGACAACGGATAGGTCCACGTGATGCCAGCGCCGCCAACGACGAGGGTCTTGTTGATGTTGCCGGCGGTGAGCGTGTTGGCATGGACCTCGTTCACCCCGACCCGGGCGTAGTACTGCATGATCTGATTCGGCCGTGCCTCGAACATTTCCTCGATTCCGTAGCGGAGAGTGTCCGTCGGGGAGCCGTCCGGCAGGAACTTGGCAGCGCTCGCACTGCTTACCAGGTCATAACGCTGGGACAAGTCGTATTGCAAGCCGACCCTGCCGTAATAGTCCTTGAAGCCCTGTTGTGCGATAACCTGGTTGGTCTGACCCTGTTGCTCGATGAAGTTGTGGCTGAAGGAGGCGTTCTCGTACTCCCCGTCAGCTTTCAAGTGGAACCTGGGCGAGAGCTCGTAGGAGAAGTTCGGCAAGAAACGCTCCAGCACCCTGCGGTTGTGAAAGCTCACCAGCCCTGTCTCCTCGCCGGTTGCCTGACCGAGACCGAGAGTGGGAAAGGTGGCCGAAAGCAGCTCCGACGCGATCACTGTCTCGTTCGAGTAGTTGAACACCGCGCCGATCGTCGCGCGCTGTGTGTGGTAGGTGCCAGTCAGGTCCAGGTAGCCGTCCGTTGATTGGTCGGTATGGTCGTCCGGAAAGACGGTGTTATGTACGTGCGGCGCGAAGTCGAGCTCGAAACGTTGGCTGAGGAGGCGCCCCGTGAACGCAACGTCCGCGATCGAGCCGTACGCCGGCACCTTTGGCTGACCAGTCGGCGCGAGCCGATAGTTATCGTCATACATGCCGCCTACCTCGAGACGCGGATTGAAATCCCAGCTCGCCGCGTGCACCTTGCTACCTGCCAGAACCGCGGAGGCCAACGTCGCACCAGCCAGCGCGGCGCGCGCCGTAGCCGTGCGAGAGCTATGGAACGACGACGACATCGCCCGCCTGCAGCATGATGTTCTGTTGGAGATTTCGACCACGGACGACGTCCGTGTACTTGAATGGCAGGGCTTGTTGTTGACCTGCGTCATTGCGACGGAGGATCATGATGTCGCCCAATGCAGCGAATGGTGTCGTGCCGCCGGCCATGCTCAGCGCCTGCATGACATCGACACGCGGATTGACTACGAAGTCACCGGGCTTCTGAACCTGCCCGATCACGTATACCTTGTTGCCTTTGATCTCCTGGATGGAGACCGTAACGACCGGGTCGGAAATGAACTTCTTGAGCTTGCTCGTCAGCTCCTGCTGCAACTCGGCGACCGTCTTGTTGCGCGCATCCATCTGCCCAGCCAGGGGGAAGGAGAACATGCCGTCAGGACGCACGAGCACGGGCCCCTGCAGATCCGGCTCCTTCCACACGGAAACGAGGAGCGTGTCACCGGGCTTCACGGTGTATGCCACGTCCGCCGGCGGCCCCGAGCTCGAAGCGGGAGGCGCGGCCACAGCAGCCCCCGCAAGCATCAATGTCAAAACAAACCCGCACGGCCAGTGGGGTATTCGCAGCGGCATTCCAAAACCTCCTATTTATCCGGGCCTCGCCCAAGTTGTGTGGTCCCTCTCGGGCCCACCCGTGCGACACAAGGTCGCAACCGCTAAAAGAGGCGGCGCTTCGCGCCGATTAAGAGATCATTTACTTTTTTCCGTTCGAAAATCTCAGGCTGAGCGGTGGAGCAAGTACCGTACCCACTGAGGACGAATCGCTTGTGCCGACTCCTCCTCAGCAAGGAGCGTGACCGCATCTGGCCGTTGCCAGGAACGTTTCGCTTGCGCCTGCGTTTGATCGCGGTGCCTACTACGTAGTTATGATGAGAGAAGTTCCCGCGGCTCCATGAACGTGCACTGCACTCCGACTATCTGTTTCGTCGGCCTCGCCAACCTTCCCGTCCTCGCACGCGAGTACGGAGGTCACGGCGTGGGTGGGGCCGAGCTGCAGCAAACTTTGCTGGCCAAGGCGCTGGCCGCGCAGGGCTATGATGTGTCGATGGTCGTTGCCGACTATGGCCAACAGGATGGCGCGGTCTGGGACGGCATAAAAACTTACAAGGCCTGTCGCCCCAACGACGGCCTCCCCGTATTGCGCTTCATTCATCCTCGCTGGACGAGCCTGTGGGCCGCCATGAAGCGCGCACGTGCCGATATTTATTACACGAGTTGCGCCGGCGCCTTGCTCGGGCAGGTGGTGCTGTTCGCGCGCCTGCATGGCGCGAAGGTCATTTTCCGGGTTGCCAGCAACTCCGACTGTGATCCGGACTCCCTGCTCATCCGCTATTGGCGTGACAAGCGCCTCTACCAGTATGGACTGCGGCGTGCGGATCTCGTGCTCACCCAGACTCCCGAGCAACAGCAGACTTTGTTGAAAAATTTTCGGCGGGACAGCCGGGTCGTCGCCTCGATGACCGAGGCCACCGGCCGGCGCCCGGGGTTCGACGAGCGTGACATTTCCGTGCTCTGGGTGGGCAACTTCCGGGCGCTGAAGCGCCCCGAGTTGTTATTGGAAGCGGCACGAAAGCTCCCGCAGCTCAGATTTCACATAATTGGCGGCCCCATGCCGGGCTCGGAAAGCCTGTATGAACAGGTCCGCGCCGCCGCCCTGCGGATCCCGAATGTCGTCTTCCATGGACCCGTTCCTTACCACGACATTGGTGGATTTTACGAACGCGCGCGCGTGTTCGTCGGCACGTCCGAGATCGAGGGCTTTCCGAACACCTACTTACAGGCGTGGGCCCGCGGTACACCGGTAGTTGCGTTCCTCGATCCGGATCATCTCATCGCCCGCAATGGGATGGGCCGCACGGTGACGACGGTGGAGCAGATGTGCGAGAAAATCATCGAGTTGAACGGCGACCGGCGCGCCTGGGAAATCGCTAGCCAGCGCACTCGGGAATACATGGACAACCGCTTCAGCATCGCCGGCATGACGGCTCCCTACGCAGAAGCCTTTTCCCATCTGGCCATGCCAGCGGTAGCCGCTCGCGCCAGCTGACCATGATCGAATCCGCAGTCAATCCAGATTGTCACAACAGCGATGCGCAGGGCGCGGACGCCGCCTGTCGCAGCGTTTTGATGGTTGGCACCGATCTCGACGGCATGGGCGGAGTTCGGGCCGTGGTCCGTGGCTATGTAGACGGTGGCCTGTTCGAGCGTTACCCGTGTGTCTATGTGGCCTCACATCGAGCTGGCACCACATGGGTCAAAATCTTCACAGCGTTGAAAGCCTGGGTAAGAGTCGCGTTCCTCCTTCGTAAGCTCGATGCACCCCTGGTCCATGTACAGACTGCATCGCGCGGCTCGTTCTGGCGCAAGTCCGTAGTCTGTTTCATGGCTCGGGTAGCTCGCAGGCCCTACATCGTCCACCTTCACGGGGGCGGCTTCACCCGATTTTATGAGCACGAGGCCGGCCCAATAGGGCGACGAGTGATCCGTAGCACCCTCGGCCACGCGGCACTCGTGATTGCCCTGTCGAGCGAATGGCGGGAGCGCCTGCTGAAAATCTGCCCGAGCGCCCGCGTTGAGATCCTGCATAACGCTGTGACTGTTCCGGACGCCGCGGCCATTGCGAGCCGGGATCGAGGACGGCAGCTTCCGGATCACGAGCCCCGTCTGTTGTTTCTTGGCCATCTTCTTCCCGACAAAGGCGTCTACGACCTGGTCAAGGCGTTTGCGTCGCTGGCCGGACAGTTTCCCCGCTCGAGGCTCCTGTTGGGCGGCATCGGGCAGGTCGCCGGGATACGCGAGCTCGCCAGTCAGCTTGGAGTGGGAGATCGAGTGGAGCTTCCCGGCTGGTTGGGGCCGGAAAGCAAAAGCGCGGCGCTCGCCACGAGCACGATCTTCCTGCTGCCCTCCTATCACGAGGGCATGCCCATGTCCCTCCTGGAAGCGATGTCCTGGGCACTTCCCGTCATCACAACTCCCGTAGGCGGGATCCCGCAGATCGTCACCCACGAAATGAACGGCCTGCTGGTTGCTCCTGGAGATGTCGCGGGGCTTGCGACCGCCATCCGGCGATTGTTGCTCGATCCCCCACTGCGCAAGCGCCTCGGCAGGGCCGCGCGTACGACTGTTGAAACCCGCTTTTCGCTGCGCGAGGCGCTGGCCAGACTGAGCGGCATCTACCAGAGGTTTGGACTGGCCGCCAGCACGACCCGCGAGCACGGAGAACCCGATTGAAGCAGATTGCCCAGTATCAGGACGGCCGGCTCGAGCTGCAGGACGTCCCGCTCCCCACGGCTCCGCCGGGCGGAATCCTCGTCCGCCTCACGCACTCGGTCATCAGTGTCGGCACCGAGAAGATGAAGGTGGAGCAGGCGCGCATGAATCTGCTACAAAAGGCCCGGGCGCGCCCCGACCAGGTTCGAAAGGTGCTCGACACCGCCCGCACTCTCGGCTGGCGTGCGGCGCTGGAAAAGGTTCGCAACCGTCTCGAAATCCCCAGCCCCTTGGGATATAGCGCCGCGGGCATCGTGGAGGCGGTTGATGCCGCCAATACCCGCTTCCGAGTCGGCGACCGTGTTGCAATCGGGGGCGCGGAGTGCGCTTTCCACGCCGAGTACGCGGCCGTGCCGGAAATGTTGGCCGCTCACGTCCCCGAAGGCGTCGAAAACTGGCAGGCAGCCTACACCACCATCTGCTCGATAGCATTGCAGGCGGTACGGCAGCTGCAGCCAACCCTGGGCGAGCGCGTGTTGGTGGTGGGCCAGGGACTGGTTGGATTGTTGGTCACTGCCTTCCTGCGCGCCAGCGGCGCGCGCGTGATGGCGCTCGACGTCGCCCCCAAGCGCCGGGCTCTCGCGCAAGCCATGGGCGCCGAGAAGGTCGTTATCGCTGGCCAACAGGATCTGCGCCAGGAGGTCCGAGCCTGGACCGAGGGGTATGGTGTGGATTGCGCCGTTCTTGCCGCGTCGGCATCCACGAATGCCCCCACCGAACAGGCGCTGGAAGTGTTGCGTGACCGCGGTCGCCTCACTGTCGTCGGCAAAACCAAGGTGGATCTGCCCTGGGAATACGCCTTCGGCAAGGAAATAGAAGTGCGTTTCTCACGCAGCTACGGCCCCGGCCGCTACGACCCGGCGTACGAATGGGCTGGTGCCGACTACCCGATCAGCTATGTCCGCTGGACCGAGCAGCGTAACTTCGAAGCGTGCCTGCAACTGATGCGCACGGGCGCTCTTGATGTTGCCGCCCTCACCACCCGGCGTGCACCCTTTACACAGGCCCTGCAGGTATACCAACATCTGATGGGGCCCGAAGGCGCTAGCGAAGCCGGCGTCATTTTGGAGTATGGCGATACCTCGATCCGCGAGGCCGAAATCACGCGCGTGACAGCGGTCCCGCATCTCACGTTGGTGCAGGCTCCCGCGCCCACCGTGCGCTTGACCGCTCCCGTGTCCCGCGTCGACGTCATCGGCGCGGGCAACTTCGCGCGTACGATGCTCCTGCCCCATCTGAAAGGCCGCGTGCCGCTGGGTACGGTAGTCAACAATACGGCGCTGAGTACGAATCACGTTCGCACAAAGTTCGGCTTCGCCAATGCGGGCACCAACGCAGAGCAGGTCTTTGCGGATGAAGCAGCCGCCGCGGTACTGATCGCAACGCGGCACCATCTGCACGCTCCCCTCGTGCGCAAAGCTCTGGAAGCTCACAGGCACGTCTTCGTGGAAAAGCCTCTGTGCCTCACGCGGGACGAGCTGGCGCAAATCGACACCGCGCTGGCCAACAGCCGCGGCAGTGTGCAGGTGGGATTCAACCGCCGGTTCGCCCCGGCCGCCGCGGAGCTACGCAAGTTGATCCGCGCCACACCGGGCCCGAAAACCGCGAGCTTCCGGGTCATGGCCGGACCGCTCGAGCCCACCAGCTGGTTCGCCAATCACGCCGAGAGTGGCGGTCGGGTACTGGGTGAAGCCTGCCATTTCTTCGACTTCTTTTGCTTCCTGTTCGAGTCGCGCCCCCTCAGGGTTGTCGCACAGACAGTATGGCCAGCCGCCGGCCGCCTTCCATTTCCGGATAGCGTCACCGCGCAGGTGGAGTTTGCCGACGGCTCCTGTGGACAACTGGTCTATTCCGCCGAAGGTGACACCAGCTGGCCGAAGGAAATCTGCACGGTATTCGGTGCGGGTTTCACGGCAGAGCTGCAGAATTTCAAGACGCTCGCCGTGCATCGCCAACGTAAAGGCAGCTCCAGGGAGTTCAATGGCAAGGGGCACGCGGAGCAAATGGCGGCCTGGACCGCCTTCCTGCGTGGCGAAACTGCCCACCCGATACCTTTCGATGAGGCGCGGCGCTCCATGTTGCTCACTTTCGCGGCCGTGGAAGCGATTCAACAAGGCCGCCCTGTCGAGGTAGGAATGGGATGAGCGCGCCGCGTGCGGGCCTGCTCTTCATCGTCAACTCGCTGGAAGTGGGTGGCGCCGAGAAGCAGGTCGTGACCCTGTTGAATCACCTGGACACCGGCCATTTCCGGCTGCACCTGGCCTATTTGAAATCCGGCGCCCCCCTGCTGCCACAGCTGAACGCCGGGAAACTGGATGCACTGACCTGCTGCAAGGTGGCTCGCGGCGTCGAGCCTCGGGCGATTCGGCACCTCGCGGCCTTGGTCGAAAGACACAACATCGACGCCATCGTATGCACCAACACGTATTCGATGCTCTATGGATATCTGGCGCGATCCCGTATCCGGCCGAGGCCGAAGCTCGCCACCGTCTTTCATACGACATTGCTGCGAACCTACAAGGAAAAGGCACAGATGCTGCTCTACCGGCAGCTATTCCGGCGCAGCGACCTGCTGATCTATGTGTCTGAGAATCAGAGGGATCACTGGCGCGACTGGGGGCTGCGCGCCGCCGCTGACGCGGTTGTGCATAACGGCATCGACGTGGATCACTTCTCTGCCGCAAGGACACCACACCATGAGCATCTGCGCGCCCAACTCGGTCTCGGAGCCAACGATTACGTGATTGGCCTCTGCTCGGGGCTGCGCCCGGAGAAGGCTCACGGGGACCTGCTGCAGGCGCTCGCGCGACTGCGCAGCCAGGCC
Organism: uncultured Steroidobacteraceae bacterium; assembly: GCA_964494895.1. Classification (GTDB taxonomy): domain Bacteria; phylum Pseudomonadota; class Gammaproteobacteria; order Steroidobacterales; family Steroidobacteraceae; genus 13-2-20CM-66-19. Next base: position 40,947 of record CAZBTV010000020.1, read on the forward strand.
ATAATGGCGAAGGCGCTCCTCATCGGAGACGGGCCAGAGCGAGTGCGCATCGAAAGCATGGCGCGGGATCTCGGCATTCGGGAGCACGTCATCATTACCGGCCTGCAGAACGACGTTCGTCCATATATCGCGTGCTGCGATGTCATGACACTGGTATCCCATACCGAGACCTTTTCGCTCGCGGCGCTCGAATCCATGGCGCTCGGGAAGCCACTCGTCATGAGCGACATCGGCGGCGCCTCCGAGCAGGTAGTGCACGGTCAGACTGGTCTGTTGTTCGAGCCCCACGACATCACCGCCTTGACCGAGCAGCTGGCAACTTTGAAATCCGCGGCGTTGCGGGCTCGAATGGGAGCCGCCGCCGAGCGGCGCGTCCATGAGCTCTTTACATTGAGAGCCATGACAGACGGATTCACCTTCCAGATGGACCGATTGCTGGGCGGAGCAGCCGTCAGCTCCGGCTCGCTTGCTCCATCATGACTGCGACCCTACCGACGGCGTTCGAGTTGTACTTTGCTGGTCAGGAGCGGGCGGGCCAGGAACAGCTCGACGAGGAGCAACGCGCCGCGCGAGAGGATCTTTTCTTCCATTCCATCCAGTTGAGCAACGGCACGTATAAATCAACCGCGCGCCGGCGGCTCGACGATCTCAATGATCTCGTCATGAGACTGTTGCCACCGCAGCGCCCTCTCGAGATCATGGACGTCGCAGTGTCCTCCGGAGTGAGCAGCGCTGAGTGGCTGGTCGAGCTGGAAAAAGCGGGCATTGAATGTCATATGCTCGCGGGCGATGCGGTCGTGAATGCATGCCTCATCTCGATCGGTCGGCTGCGGGCGCTGGCCGACAAGACCGGGCATCTGCTGCAGCTGGATATCAACGGGCGGGCAGTACGTCTGCCCCCTCCACGCCGCCGCGACCGGATCCGCTATGCTCCACTCGTCGCGGTGATGAGATACGTGGCCCAACTGTTCGACTTGCATGTCGCGCCAGGCGACCGCACCCAACGGCGTTTTGGGGCCACATGTGTCCCTCTTACACTGATGAGCCCCTCGCTGTGTAAATTCCCGCAACTGCGCACGGTCGAGGACGACATCCTGCTCGATACCGGATACCCGCAACGCTTCCATGTCCTGCGCGCAGCCAACATTCTGAATCTCGCGTACTTCGACACGCAGACTCTCGAGCGTATCCTGATCAACCTGCGCTCGCGGCTGCTTCCGGGTGGCCTGCTGATTGTCTGCCGCACGAACGACGCCGGGGTGAACAACGGGAGTGTCTTCACTCTGCAAAAAGACGGGCGGTTTACGACAACCGCCCGTCTGCACGCGGGCTCGGAGATCGCCGAGCTGGTCCTGCGACTGCCGCCCTTTGAGGCATCAGGCGCACGACGCCCGGATCGCAAGGCCGCTACGTCATGAGGCGGCTATTTCAGTGCATTTCCGGCCCGAGGTCTAACGCTCGACGGAAAAGCCGTTCGGCGCGGCCGGCCGGATCGTGGGCTTCTGCCTCAGCAGAATGATGCCGTCACGATCCTTCAGAGTCACCGTTGTCACGGTTTGCCCGTTGTTGGTGACTGGATCCTGAGCGCCCTTGATCTTGATGTAGGGAGCTTCGAGAGTCACGGTCTGCGGGCCATTGCCCCTTGGGTTGACGAGCACGATGCCGTTGTCGAAGTCGCGGCGCCAGACACCCTTCTGCCAGGCGGCAGTCGGCTTGGCCCAGCCGGTACCGAGGTTGTGATCGAGCTCGTCGAACCAGACCACGCCATAATACTGCCGGGTATTGTCCGTGAAGCTGTAGTAGCCGTCGTCCATCAAGCAGCTACCCAGGCCATAACGCATCGCCTGGTAGTCGGTCGAGGAGCCCCACTGGTTGAAAACGACCAGCTTCGGAGCGGCGACCGCTGCCATGACTTTGCGGTACTGAGCCATCATGACTGCCCAGCCACCCCAGGCCTCCGGCGACCACGACTTGCCCACATAACCTTCGAGGACACCACCGTTCACCAGCCCCTGGTACTCGTTGAGCACCGCAGGCTCAGCGCCCCAGTCGCCGATGTTGCCGAGCTGATATTTCCCGGGCATGAGCGTCTTCAACAGGGAGAAATAGCGCGCATAGCCCTGCCGGAACCAACTCTGCACGGTGGGATTGGTCTGGGCATCGACCACGCCGTCACGGTTCCAGTCGCCATCGATGTAGGGGCGCCAGAACACGTTGTCCATGAAAAAGCCGTCCAGGGCGGGCGCCGGCTTCGCATAGGTATTGACGTAGAACTGGGTCATCCAGTCCATCCAGGTATTGCCGTTCGAGTCCTTCGGGGTGAACAGCGTGGTGTTGACCGCCCAGTTGTTGGTATCACCGAAACCCGAGTCGACCAGCCGCGTCAGCGCCTTGTCGCTATAGAGCCACCATTTCATGGTGTCGACCTTCGTGCGATAGGAGCCCCAGGTCGGTGAGGTATTCGTCTGGTCGGCCCTCAGCTGATTGGCGTTGGTGTATACGAACACCAGCGCGTTGGGGTTGATGGCCTTGATCTTCGTGACGACCGTCTGCATCGACATGCCGCCCGGTGCCAGTCCCGGGTAATCCGCAAGGATCGACACGCTCTGGCGCGCGAGCTCCGCCTCGTAGGCAGGGTCGTTGTAATTGAACGGGCTACCGATCTGGATGCCACCGACGCGCGGAAAGTTGGGTGGGGACCAGGCTGACGCCACGGTGCTGGCGGCGAACGCGGCGAGGCTGGCCGCGACGAGCATTCCTCTTTTGATCGGGCTGAGAAGCATTTTTCCCCCGGGAAAGATAACAGGGCCGCGACCGGGTCGCGGTTCCAGGCATCGCAGCAGACCGCTTGCATGGCGGGTGCGTACGCCATGGTGTGGGCTCTCGTGGTGACGGGCGAATGCGAGATCCGCAAGATCACAGCGGTTCGATGACCGCGTTACACGTCCGCGATGCTGAACCGAATGATCGGTTCGGGCGCTATTGTTCCCGGTTGACTGCAAAGGTCAATAGAACAGCGTCATGTTTACAAACATAAATGCGATTCTTCCTGTCGGCTATCGCAGACACCGGACTGTGCGGCTGGCCCGTGCGGGAAGAAAACTTGCTACCAATCCAACACCCTATGGCATGCGTGTCTACATGACGCGACAGGTACCGCCCGGTGAGTACAGAAAGCACGATAAGAGAGATCATCCGCACCCGCCCCGGAGAGCACAAAGTGGGCGGGGTTCCGGTAAGTCCCTTCGAATCGCTCTCCGACTGCGCGCGACGCATTCTGTCGGATGCCTGCAACGGCGTGGGCGGATTCGCCATCGCCATCAATGCCGAAAAAGTGATCACCTGCGGCCTGGATCGCGCGCTCGAGGCGACAATTGGGCGCGCGACGCTCCGCTATCCGGATGGCGCCGGCGTCGTTGTAGCGATGCGACTGAAAGGCGCGCGCTCGACCCGTGTTGCCGGTGCCGATCTGTGGCTCGAAGTCCTGCGGCAGGCACGCGGACGTCACCTGGGCATTGCCCTCGTTGGCGCACGGCCGGAAGTGCTCACGGCGACTCGCCACCGCATCGAGAGGGAGTTTCCCTACGTGCGCGTACTGATTGCGCGCAATGGATATGACGGACTTCGCGATATCGAAGGGCTGGTACGAGAGCTGGCCGAAGAAAAACCCCACCTCGTATTCGTCGCGCTCGGCTCTCCTGCGCAGGAGCTGTTGATCGAACGTTTCCGGGATGCACACCCGAACGGCTTCTACATGGGACTGGGCGGCTCTTTCGACATCTATTCCGGTGCGAAGAAACGCGCGCCGCTCTGGATGCAACGTTGCGGACTCGAGTGGCTGTTCCGCTTCCTGGCCGAACCGTCCCGGGCGCCACGAGAAACCAAGCGCCTCAGATTCCTGGCCTTGCTGCTCCTCGGCCGGCTGTGACTGCACCGGCTACGCTCTGCGCAGGGATACTGCCACCCCCAGCCGCGGAGCGCGCTCCGCGGCGGCTGCAGTCGCCGCCGTAGCCTTGTCCATGGCGAAGACCACGCCCCGCATCACCAGTCCGATGTACATCCACAGGTAGGGTTTGGGCGTGTAGAGATTGCTGAACATGACGGCGACGGCCATCGACGACATGCCGAACACGTAGCCGATCATATCCCATTGCATGGGCGGCTCGACCTCAGCGGCCGCTCGCCGCGCCATCTTGATCGTGTAGTACTCGATGAAGGCATACACGAACAGGCCCAACAATCCGAGGTTGAACCATTGGTCGAGATAGGTGTTATGCATCGCGAAAATGGTCGGCATGGTGGAGTAGACGTTCCAACCGAAACCAGTCACCAGCGACACCGGGTAAGCCATCATCTCGTTGAAGGCCGCCGCCCAGATATCGCTGCGGCCCGACGAGGCTTCGCTTATACCCATCGACCCGATACCCAGTACGCGATCCGCGAAGGCGGCCGCAGCGTGCGGATCCAAACTGGCCGCCGCGACGGCCCCCATGATCACCGCGACCAGCGCCATCATGCTCCACCCTATGACGCGCCCCGGTGATAGATATTGGCGCAGCAGCAAAGCCGCGATCGGATAGCCGATCGCAACGGCAAGGTATCCACCGCGCGAAACGGTCAGAACAAACACCAGAGCGCTCGCTCCGGTACACGCGAGCCAGAACACACGCCAGAAACCGCGGTGCCACATGAAGGTGGCGATCAGACTGGGAATCATGCAACCGAGCATGGCAGCGGTCTCATTCGCGTGGCCGAACGCACCGAACACACGGTCAGCTTCCGCCCCCGACTCGCCCACCTTCGTGCCAAGCCCCGTCAAGCCGACAAGGTCCGTCAATGTCAGAATGCTGGAGACGCCGACCGTCGCCAGCAACACGTTCATGACGGTGCGGTAGTCCTTCTCGTCCTGCACCCCATAAAACACGACGAAACAGTAGATGGCCATGTCGATCAGATCCGACTTCATCAGGATTGCCGACTGGATGGCGTCATAGCCGTGATAGTGGATGACCAGGGTCGCCACGAGCCAGGTCAGCAGCGAGTACCCGATCCATAGCGCCCACGCCATGTGGAGGCCGGGCAGCCGCAACTTGAAGTTGCCTGTCAGAGCCATGCGGAACATGAGCGTCAGGCAGACCATATACAAAGTCGCGTTCTTGACGCTCAGGCCCGGCCCGAGGCCGGGATTGTGCCCGAGGAAATCGCTCGTCATGAGCAGCACGATGAGGAATACAAAGGGCCAACGCATGATCAACCTCTCGCATTAGGAACGCGCGTGCGTATGCGGCAGCAGCAGTCGCTTGCCCCACGCTTGTAGCACTGTTGCCTCGGGAATGCGCATCAACTGCAGCAGCAACGCAAACGCCGCCAGGTACGCCACACCAGCCAGCACGATACCACCGCGGCCGAAAAAGTCCGTCCATACGGAGCCGACGATGAGCACACTGGCCATCGCCGCCGCCAAAGCTGTCTTTACGATGCTCGTCCAGGGAATGAGGTAGCGGATGTCCACGCCGTAAGCCCGCAACGTGCGCCAACCCAGCCACAGCACATCCACATAGCTGCCAATGACGAACGCGATCATTGCTCCGGCGAGTCCGTCCACAGGGATCAACACCAGCATGGAAGCCGAGCACGCCAGGAGCCCCGCGATGTTGCTTTCGACCAGCGGGCGTGTTCGATTGACGGCCCGTAACGCGGGCGCGAAATCGAAGCACTCGCGAATGACCACCAGCATGTAGAGCTGCATGATCACCGCGGCACGGACATAGCTGGTACCGAAGATCAGCGTAACCAGGAATTGCGCGTAGCGCGCAACGAGCACCACGACTGGAAACAACATGATTGCGTTGACGACGGTTGCCTTGCGCCAGAGGGTCAGAGCGGCCGCGCCCCCCGGGTCGCTACGATCCTTGCGCACCATCTCCGGCAGGATCACGGCCGAGATGGAGTTGCGCACAGTGGTTACGACAGGCTCGCCGAACCGGCCGATAGCGTATTGGGCCAGCGCAACTGTGCCGAGCAGCCTCGCGACAATGACATTGCTGATGTTCCGGTTGAGCATCGCCAGCAAAGAAGCTGTGCCGGAGGGAATGCAAAACCGCAACTGATCCCTCCACGGCTCCTCGAGCGGAGGCTCACCCCGGCTGCGATCGAACACAACCATGGCGATGGCGGCGATCAGGAGCCGCGCCCCCTCGAGGGCGACGAGCGCCCAGATGACGGCTCGAAAATCATGAGTGACCGCCGCTGTAACGACCACGATCACGACGCGCGCAGTCAAGCGCCCCGCCGAGTAGAAGAACACCGGCGGGACGCGCCCGCGCGCGAGCCAAAAGTGCTCCCAGAAGTCGAGGTTGACTGAGAACAGCGTGTAGAACACGAGCGGCACGACATAACCGTGCACTAGCGCCGCGCCGCTGGCTCCGTCGAGAACCGTCAGCACGACGACGACCAACGTGCTACTGCATAAAGTCAGCAGCGCGGTCTGCCGCGCGAGCCTCCAGGGGCTGCGCGGGTTGGCGGGCACGCAGTAGAGGAGGCTGTCATTGATCGAGAATTGCGCGAAGGCCTGCAGAATCGCTCCGTAGAGCAGGAATTCCCGATAACGTCCGAAGTCGGCCACCGTGAGCAGCCGTACGAGGAAGATCGGACTGATCAACATCAGGCCGAAACTGGCCATTCGCGAGAGTGTGAGAATGGCGGTGCGGTTGCCGAGCCCGGACATGGTCAATGCCCTCTGGCCATACTCGGTGCCGGCGCATCCACTTTCCATACTCGGGTCACACCGTCGCGTCCGAGATAGACCGGACGAAACGGAGGTGACTGCAACGCCTGCGAGATGCCGAAGGCGCGCATCAGACGGCGACCGTCCTCCTGGTTCTCACCGCTGCCGATCACGTAGATCGCCCCTCGGTCGGGTCTCTCCACCAATCGCTCCAACTCCACCCCGGTCCCGATCAACGGCGTATCCGTATAAAAGTCGAGCCACCGTCCGTTCACGAGATGCATGAACGGAGCCGCGACCTGCTTGTTCACCAGCCAGTAATCGACGTGCCCGAGATAGTAGGTCTGCTGTAGCACGTCTTCGGCCACGATGATATCGCGTGGACCGGGATGCAAGCTCGCGACAAACTCCGCCGCGCCCTTGTGGTCGGGATGGCTCGCGTACCCGGCATCGAAAGCCCACGCGAGCTGCGTTGGGTTGACGACCAGAATACAAGCCAGCGTAGCAATAGCTGCCTTCCACGGCGACTGCGGTGATACCGGCATGCTCGCACGGACTCCACGCGCCAGCCATGAGCTGGCTGACTGCATCGCCGCAAACGCCGCGACCAACAGGGGGATGATCTGCGCTGCAGCGTAGCGCGGCGGTATGTTCCACTTGATACATCCGATCATCAGCAGAGGAATCCAGACGCCCAGAACGACGAGCAGCAGGTAATCGGGTACCGGCTTACGATGCGCGAGCAACCACAAGCCGTACCCAAGGGACGCGGCGACTGCCAGCATCGCGACCGCGGAATAACTTCCAATGGAGATGAAAGGCCACACACTCGGCCAGCCGAGCATGACCCCGATGATCTGTTTTGGCGAGCCCGCGGCGTGAGACCAGAGATAGAGTGCCTGGGCAGCGGCGATGGCCACGCCTACCACGAGCAGCCAGCTTAGACGTGATCTGGACAGAACGCCTTCCCGTCTGGCCAACACAAGTGCCGACACACCCAATAGCCCGGCCAGATGCCACGACAGAGCGACGGCGGCGACCAACGCGCCCGCAAGCAGGAACGCGGCCAAAGGACGCCTCGCAAGAGTCCACAGCGAAAGAGCAACCGCGGGAATGGCGACCAGAAGCAGCCAGAGGGTTTTCAGATGCGGAACCAGCGCCGCGTGCGGCCCGTTCGTCACGGGACCTGCATCTGATTCCACTGAATGAGGATACTCACTGCCGATCCAACGGTTGATCAGCTCGAAGCCGACGACGATTGCCACGAAGGCCGCGACCCCCATCCAGAATTTCCGCTGATCACCTTCCAGTATACCTGGGAGCAAAACCAGGAAGGCCGCGAACACGGCGAGCGTGTGGAACTGCAAGCCTACGAGCATCACCGCTACGGCGGCGATCAGATATCCGGAGCGCCCGCTTCGCTCCCAGGCAAAGACGAGGGCCATGTAGCCAGCCACGCTGGTCACGAGGAATACATACATCCTGGCGGTTTGGGAGTCCTCGATGAAACTCGGCAGGAATGCGACAGCCGCGGTCAGGGCGAGATTCCAACCAGGCGTCAGAAAACGCTTTCCCACCTCCCATGCCAGCACGATCAACAGTACACCGCAGAGCACCGAAGGCAGGCGCAGCGCCCATTCTGACTGGCCGAAAGCCATGACAGAGGCGGCCATCAGGTAGAGCTGCGCGACGGCCCGGGGATAGAACATGCCGCTTGGCATGAGCGGCAGGCCATGGTTGACCAGGCTCATGACCGGCAACGCCATGGTCTTCTCGTCTCCGTGGAGGCCGACGGCCCCCAATCCCCAGAAACGTACCGCCGCGCCTGCCAGGACTATGCATGCGAGGAGCCATCCCGTGCGATGGGATGTACGCGCTTCGATGCTGCCAGGAGAGTCCGCCGGGGCTGCCCGAGGATCGCTCGGCACGAACAGCGCGGCCAGGTCCCTGAGAAGGAGCTGTTGGTTCATAGGCTTCAGGTCGTCCGGCCGCCTACTCGCGCCGGCATTTTTTCTCAGTACGCCTTCTCGTCACGTAACAAACGAACAGCTGTCAGGCAAAGGATCTTGAAGTCGAGCAACGGTGACCAGTGCCGCAGATATTCCAGGTCGTAGTCGATGCGTGCCTGCATATCCTCCACCCTGGCCGTTTCCCCCCGACAGCCGTTCACCTGCGCAAGCCCAGTGATCCCGGGAGGCACCTTGTGCCGGATCATGTACCCCTTGATGAGCTTGCGATACTCCTCGTTGTGAGCGACCGCGTGCGGCCGCGGGCCGACGAGACTCATCTGTCCTTGCAGTACGTTGACGAGCTGTGGCAACTCGTCCAGCGAATAGCGTCGCATGAACCTGCCGATCGCGGTGACGCGCGGATCCGCCTTGCTGACCTGAACGATGTTGGGTCCGTCCTCGACCACGGTCATGGTGCGGAACTTGTAGATCATGATCTCGCGCCCATCCAGGCCATAACGTCGCTGTTTGAAGATCACAGGCCCCGGAGAAGACAGCCGCACCAGTAGCGCCAGCACCAACATCAGCGGCATCGCCACGATGAGTACGGTCAAGGCCAACGCGATATCGATGATCCGCTTGATCACCCCACGGTAACCGTAGAACGGGGTTTCACACAGCGCGACTACAGGTATTCCCAGGAGCTCCCCGCTGCGCGCCTGGATGAGGTCGATCGCGTAGATGTCGGGCACGTAGTAGACCGAAGCGGTGGTGTCGCGAAGCTCGTCGAGTAGCTGCACCACTCGACGGATGTGACTCACCGGCAAAGCGACAAAAACGACATCGATCTGATTTTTCTTCACGAACGCGACCAGATCCGGCAGGGTGCCCAGCAGCCTGGCCTGCGCCGACAAGCCGAGGCGCTGCGCGCTCCGATCATCGAAGAACCCGACTACGCGCATTCCCAGAGCGCTGCTGCCTATCCTTTCAGCGAGCGCCACGCTCACCTCGTTGCATCCAGCGAAGGCGACCCGGCGCGCCATGGCCGGATGGTACAGCAGGCGTCGTGTGAGCTCGTGCAGGCACAGGGTGATCAAAATCAACACTGCCGGAGTGGCGACCACCCAGGTCAGAACCACACGGCGTGAAAAGTCCACCGAGTACTTGGTAACGAAGCCGATGGCCAGCAGGATGGCGATGATCACCATCCAGCGCATGATCACGCCAATGGCCAACGGCAGCGTCGACTTCACCAACTGTGCCGACCCCTGCGGCTGTCCACGTGGCAATAACAGGGACAGCAGCGCGGACAGGATGGCGAGCACTACAAAGAAGCCCTTGAACTCGACTCCGTACACGAAACACAACCCGTACAGCAGCCCAACTGCAGTCAGCGGGGGCAGGACCGCGTCGAGGAACGCCAGCAGGGCTATCGAAAACCCGCGCGTGAAAGTTGTTGGTTCCGTCATCCGATGAGTCTTTCATGGCCCCCGGGCCGCGATGCGGAGAGTCTCAGCAATGAACGGACCCGCGCCGCAAGATTGTCTCTTTTTTGCGCCAACGGCTCCGCTGCTGGACACCGGTACCGCTATAGGCCCAGTTATCGGGGGGCTCCAGACCGCACCGTTGCCAATCGGGAACACTCCTCCCTGCGGTACGGTTTCGCTGCATTTCAAGGCTTCCGAGCTAGGTACAAAGTCTTAGTTGAAGCCTTCAGCGTTCCCGAGTCTCCGATCGGCGACAAACCTCTTTCCGTTTTCAGTCAGTCAGTTAATGCCCCCTGCGTGATGCCGCGCACAGAGGCATGTCGGTGACCCCCGACAAGTTCTGTTCCCGCATTTCGGCTGCCAGGCTTCTGTTTGAGTAAAAACCGAAGCAAATTCAGTTATTTATAAATCTGGCACGCCATCTGCATTACATATCGCGCCACGCCGGCCATTGCATCGGCGGGGCGTAAGGGCAAACCCGGCGAAAGCCGGGGGCGCAAAACTTCCGGTCTAACGGCACGAGCCTACGACAGCGGGGTTGCCGGGGCGAATCGCACCGCCTCGTGAGAACGGCCAGCTATAGCGCTGCTGCACGCTCGTGCAACTCCGATGAATGGCTTCGTCCGGCCAGGCCGGCACTGAAGTCATTTCGGGGGTTCAATGAGGAAAGCCAAACGGGGGTTTGGGTCTGGTCGTATTGTCGCGACCTTGATGATGGGCAGCCTGGCGATCGCACTCGCCGGCTGCGGCGGAACTGACGGCTCGAGCTCGGCAGGAACAACACCAACTTCGCCATTCGCTTCCGCAGATAGCGGAGCCACCGATAAGAGCGCGAGCAGCAGCCCCGCGCCCAGCTCCAGTCCAACAACGAGCGCTGCTTCCCCAACCAGCACCGGCTCGAGCGGCAGCAGCTCGAGCGGCACCAGCGCACCGCCGCCAACCGCCACCGCATCAAGCTCGACCGTTACCCTTGCGTGGCAGCCGCCCACACAAAACACAGACGGGAGCCCCATCACGGATCTGGCTGGTTATAAAATCCACTATGGCACCGCATCCGCGGCCTATAGCCAGACCGTCGCAGTCAACAACGCCGGCCTGACTCGGTATGTCGTGGACAACCTCGCTGGCGGCACCTACTACTTCGCCATCAGCGCCTACAACTCCAAGGGCCTGGAAAGCGACCTCTCCGCCGAGGTCTCGACGCGAGTCAATTGACACGGACTACCGCTCGCGGGCCATTCATCCCGCGAGCGGCCCGGTTGTCCTAAGACTTCGACTCGCGCCCCTGATCCGTGCCCGGCGCGCCCTGCTCCGCTGCCGGCTCAGCCGGGGCCGCGCTCGCATTCCTCCCAAACTGCGCCGCTCCGATCCGATGCTTTTCCAACAGATCGTACAGAGTAGGTCGCGTAACCCCCAGCAGATCAGCCGCCCGCGACAGATTCCCCTTGGCCACCGCAAGTGACTGCCGCACAGCCTGCGCCTCCGCCCTCTGCCGCGCCACCCGCAAGTTCAGATACTCAGGATCGTCTCCTGGATCCTGCAACCCCAGATCGTTGGCAGTCACCACAGCTCCTTCCGCCATGATCACCGCTCCCTTGATCCGGTTCTCGAGCTCCCGCACGTTACCCGGCCACCGATACGCCTGGATGGCGCGAATGGCATCTGGCGAAAGGCCGCGCGTCGGCTTGCCGAAACGGGCCGCCATCTCCTGAAGCAGAAACTGCGCCAGCAACAGGCTATCGCCCTGCCGGTCGCGCAGTGGAGGAACGCGTATCGTGACTTCGCTGATCCGATAAAACAGATCATCACGAAATGCCCCCGTACCGATGAGCGCGTCGAGGTTGCGATTCGTCGCGCACACGATACGCAAGTCGAGAGGAATAGGAGTGCGTCCACCGATCCGCTCCACCGTGCGCTCCTGAAGGACGCGTAGCATTTTCGCCTGCAAAGAGGCCGGCATCTCCCCGATCTCATCGAGAAAGACAGTGCCCCCATCGGCCGACTCCAGCTTCCCCGGCGTACGCTTCGCCGCGCCCGTGAAGGCGCCCTTCTCGTAGCCGAACAGCTCGCTTTCCAACAGCGTCTCGGGAATCGCCGCACAGTTGATAGCCACGAACTGCTGATGTGACCGCCCTGACAGCCGGTGAATGGCGCGCGCCAGGAGCTCCTTGCCGGTGCCGCTGTCTCCGAGCAGCAAGACGGTGGCGTTGGTGGGCGCAACCTTCTCGATGGAGCGCCCCAGAGAGCGCATCGAGTCGCTCACGCCGATGATGCCTTCGAGCGCCATGGAGCCGGTTTGCTCGCGCAAACGCCAGTTCTCTTCTTCCAGCTCACGGATACGAAAGGCCCGGCGCACCACGATCGACAAAACACCCGCATCCAGCGGCTTGTGATAAAAGTCGGCGGCTCCCAGCCCGACCGCTGCGACGGCCAGCTCGCGAGCGTCGTGCTCGGTCATGGCGATGATTTTGATATCGGGAGCGAGATTGAGGATCTGCCGCAGCAGGTCGAGGCTCTGCGCCGCGACGGTGGGATCGCGCGCCGTGCCCAGATCGAACAGCACCACGTCCGGCTCGATACGGCGCACGAGCGCCAGCGCCTGCTCGTTGGTTTCACTGCAGGTCACACTAAGGTCTGAAAAGATGCCTTCGAGCTCGCGTCGCAAAGCCCGGTCATTTTCCAGAATCAGCAGCTTGCAACGCTGGAACTCACCGCCCATTCAGGCCCTCCATGCTCACTCGTCAATCGGAAAAAGTCGCCTGCGGCGCTTTTTCGGACATCAACGCGCTCCCTTGCCCATGAACACGACCTCCGCGGTCTGCACCAGAATCGCCAGATCGAACAACAGCGTGTTGTTCTTGATGTAATACAGGTCGTATTGCAGCTTCTCCAGCGCGTCCTGCTCGGACGAGCCGTAGGGATAACACAGTTGCGCCCAGCCGGTGATGCCGGGCTTCACGCAATGACGCTGCACGTAGTACGGGATCTTCTGCGCCAGCTCGGCTACGAACTGCGGCCGTTCCGGGCGGGGGCCGACAAAGCTCATGTGCCCGGCCAGAACGTTGAGAATCTGCGGAAGCTCGTCGATGCGCAGCTTGCGGATCACCGCCCCAACCTTCGTCACACGCGGATCGGACTTCTGTGCCCACTGGGCGCGGCCGTCGCGCTCGGCATCGGTGCGCATGCTGCGGAACTTCAGTACGGTGAAGGTCTGGCCACCCAGGCCGACCCGCGCCTGACCGTAGAAAATGGGTGCGCGCCAGCCATCCTCGAGCTTTATCGCGACTATGGTGATCAGCATGACCGGCAGCGAAATGATGACCAGCACGGCGCTGGCCACCAGATCCAGCATCCGGGACGAGAACAGGCGCAGCGGATCACGGCGAAAGCCGTCGCCGAAAATCATCCAACTTGGGTTGAGCACATCGATGCGCACTCTGCCGGTCTCGCGCTCGAGGAAAGTCAACAGCTCCGTAACCTCGATACCCGCAAGCCGGCACTCCAGCAGGCCCAGGATAGGGAAGCCGCGGCGCCGATCCTCCATCGCCACCACGACCTCGTGCACGTCCAGCCGAGTACACAACTCGAGGATTCCGCCCGAAGCGTCCAGAACCCGATCCATGGGAACCGTGATGCTCTCACCGTCAGGCTGCACAAACCCCACGATCTCGAATCCGCGCCGGTCCGCGCGGCGGCGCAATCCAGAAATGGCCGCGGTGCGCTGACCAACGCCGTAGACGAGCACCCGGCGCTTGAACAGACTTTCGTCCATCATGCGAACGAAAACACCGCGGGAGAGACCGGCGCCGATGAGAGAGAAGAAGGAGGAAAGCGCCAACACGCCGCGACCGAGCCACAAATCAGGTACGGTATAGAAAACCGCCGCGGTCACCACTCCCGCGGCTCCAATAGCGGCAACGAGCCGGACGAATACGCCGGACGTCCTGGCTCTCTGCCGCGAGCTGTACAGACCGAAAGCCAGTACGCTGATCAGGTTGGCGGTGCCGAAGACCGCGGCGCAAAACCATAAGGCATTCTTGTTGGCCAGCGACGCTACCGGCGTCCAGGTGTCGAAACGTACGCGGTAGGCAAGCATCATCGAGCCGAAAAAGATCAGGGCTTCGACGACGGCCAGCGCCGCAATCGAAATGTGGACATACTGGCCAAACAGCCGTACGCGCATGAGTACTTCCGCTAAAACGTCCCGTTCTGCCGGCGGTCACCCGGCGGCGCGGGTCGGAACTTTACAGGAGGGTGTAAAGAAATTCCTGAATGCCGCTGTGAAGGCACTCACAATTGCACTAAACTGCGGCTCGTACCGACATTGTTGTCTCATACCATTACGAGTTCGCGGCACGCCGGGCCTCTCATGGCGGTCCTCGGGAAGGCATGCGTTTCGGATCGTCATATCTTGCATCGGCGCTGATGACCACGCCACTTGGAGCACTGTGCACGGAGTCGCAACCCAGGCGCCCGCTTGGGGCTACGCGTCGCATGATGACTGCGGCGCTGCCGACACCATGGCTTCTGGCGCCGCAGCCAGCCCTTCATCGTCGGCGTGAGTCGCTTGGCGACTCACCCAATCATGAGCGCTGACTTTCAAGCACGCACTCGCCAGTTTCGCGCGGCCCTGGGAGCGTTTGCTACCGGTGTGACCATCGTCACTACGCGCAACGCGGCGGACGAAGATATCGGCCTGACCGCCAACAGCTTCAACTCGGTATCCCTGGATCCACCGATGGTGCTGTGGAGCTTGGCGCGAAAATCGTTGAGCCTGCCCGCTTTCCTGGAAAGCGGCTACTTCGGTGTTCATGTGCTGGCGGCTGACCAGGAGGAATTGTCGGTCACGTTTGCCACCCGCGGAGCCGATAAATTCGCGGGTCTCACCGTGACCCGGGGCGCCGGCGGCATTCCTCTCATCCCGGGTTGCTCGGCCCTTTTCCAGTGCAAGACCGCCTTCAAGTACGAGGGCGGCGATCACGTCATCTTCGTAGGCGAGGTGCAGGAATTCGAGCACTTCAATCGCCCGCCACTGGTGTTTCACAGTGGCCGCTATGCGGTGGCCGTCGAGAAGCCCTCCGCAAGCCCGCCGCCCGCGCGGGAAGAAGCCGAGCCCGACAGCAGCTTCAGCCAGGACTTCCTTATATATCTGCTGGAGCGCGCTCACTTCCAGCTTCTCCTGAGCTTGCGGCGCGATCTGGAGCGCCATGGCCTGAGCGAGGACCAGTGGTTCGTACTGAGCATTCTCGGCATCGCTGACAATCGCACCGTGGCCGAGCTCGACCGCCTGCTCTGGTATACCGGCAGACGGGTTACGTACGAGCTTCTCGCGAATTTGACAGCCGGAGGATTCGCGCGCCTCCACGGCATGTATGACCCGCACGCGCGAGTGACACTCACCGACACCGGCAAGCGTGTTGTCCTCGAGCTCGTGGCGGTCGCCAAAGCTGCGGAATCCGATGCCGAGCGCAACCTCGGGTACGGTGAAACCCAACTTCTCAAAAAAGCCTTGCGTGGCATCATTCGCGACACCGATCCAGGTCCACCACCACTGCATCTCCCGAACTTCCCCGAATGACCGACGCCGAGATCGAATATCGCATCGACCGTGCGGTCGACGTGCCCACGTTCAAGGACATCCTCGAGCGATCAGGGCTGGCGGCACGCCGGCCTGTCGGCGACCCGAGCCGTCTCGAACGCATGCTGAAAGCCTACAACCTCATCGTTACGGCCTGGCACGCCGAGCGGCTGGTAGGCATCGCGACCTGTTGGACCGACTATGCCCACAGCGGGTATCTGGCGGATCTCGCGGTGGCAGCCGATCACCAACGCTGCGGAATCGGGCGGCGACTCGTCCATCTCGCACACGCCACCGTCGGCCCGCAGGTGACCCTGATCCTGTTATCCGCACCTGCGGCCGTGGATTACTACCCCAGGATCGGCATGGAGCGTTTCACGGATTGTTTCATCTTCCGGCGTTCGCAGTAGTTCACATAAGCTCTCGCTCCGTTTGCTTATGATCATCGGACTATGACCACCGAAGACTCCATCCGCACGATCCGTCGAATCCTCAAAGAACATGGGCGCCTGAGCAAGGATGTCGATACCCTCGGACCCGAATCGGACCTTTACGAGGCCGGCATGACCTCGCACGCCAGTGTGAACGTGATGCTAGCCCTCGAAGGGGAGTTCGACATCGAATTTCCCGACCACATGCTCAAGCGCAGCGTCTTCGAGAGCATCGCCGCGATCAACGCGGCAATAGGCGAGCTGCAGGCTGCCTGATCCGAGGAGCCGCTTCCAGGTGCGCTTCCAGAGCATCGCTGGCCATCAGCGCCGACTGTTGACAGCCGGCTGGGAAATCTGCTCGACGCCTCCAAACGCTTACACGAGCCCGGAGGGTTTGTCGCTGGAGCCTTTATCGTGGCTGCCGGCGCACGCACCCTCCACTGCAGCGGCATGCCTGCGCGCGGCTGGCGCGTGGAGCCTGGATGACCCACTCTCATTGCGACGATTCGACGCCGAGGACTGGTGGTATCGCGTACGCTTCACCCCTCCTCCGCGCGCTGCCCATGAGGAGCTCGTCATTGGTTTCGATGGGCTCGCCACGATCGCGGATGCCTGGTTGAATGGCGCGCCGTTGTTGAGCAGCGAAAACATGTTTCTCGCTCACGAGCGTGTTCTCGATGCAGTCCTCCCCGGCGAGAACGAGCTCGTTATCCGCTTCCGTGCGTTGGACCGCCTGCTCGAGGCGAAGCGCCCTCGCCCGAGATGGCGCGCTCCCATGGTGGAGAACCAACAGCTACGTTGGTTTCGCACGACTCTGCTGGGGCGCACTCCGGGATGGTCGCCGCCCGCGGCTGCCGTGGGACCGTGGCGCGCCGTGTGGCTGGAAACCCGCGCACACCTCCGGTTGAGCGAGCTCGAGGTACGTACCGGGGTCGACGGCTCCAAAGGTTGGGTTGAGGTCGCGTGCTCGATCACTCCGCTTGGAAAGGAGCGCACCTCCCCCATAGCTGGCGCGGCGCTACTCATAACGCGCAGCGGTGAACATCGCCGCTCCATGCCGCTGCGAAGCCTGGGGGTTCACTCTTACAGCGGCCGGCTGGAGATTCCGAACGTCTCCTTATGGTGGCCTCATACTCATGGTGAGCCGTGCCTTTATGACGCGCGGCTCGCCATCAGGCTGGCCGACTCGAAGACTGAGATCGATGTCGACCTGGGTCGAATCGGCTTTCGGACCCTTGACCTCGACACCCGCGACGGCGACTTCTCGCTACGGGTGAATGATGTGCCTGTCTTCTGTCGCGGCGGCTGCTGGACTCCGACCGATCCGGTGACTTTGGACACGTCCGTCCACACGTACGCCAGTAGCGACGGAGGCTCTTCCTCGAACGCGCTCCAGGAGGCCTTCAGTCAGGTGCGGGCGGCAGGCATGAACATGCTGCGTGTTGGCGGCACGATGGTCTATGAAAGCGATGCGTTCCTCGAGCTCTGTGATTCCAACGGCATCCTGCTCTGGCAGGACTTCATGTTCGCCAACATGAACTATCCGGATGGGGATGCCGCGTTTACCGCGACCGTCACCACCGAAGCGCGGCAGCAGCTCGCGCGCCTTTGCGGACATCCCTGCCTGGCTCTCCTTTGTGGCAACAGTGAGGTCGAACAGCAAGCCGCGATGTGGGGGACGCCACGCGAAAGTTGGTCACCCGCCTTGTTTCACCAGACCCTTGCGCAGCTCGCCCGCGAGTATTGCCCGGACGTACCCTATTGGCCGTCCAGCGCGCACGGCGGCTCTTTCCCACATGAAGGCAACACCGGTACGACTTCTTATTACGGCGTCGGAGCGTATCTACGTCCCCTGGAGGACGCGCGACGCGCGGAAGTGCGCTTCGCGTCCGAGTGTCTGGCCTTTGCCAATGTGCCGGAAGATCGTACTCTGGCGAAAATGCCCGGCGGTCCGTCCATCCGCTGTCACCATCCCGCCTGGAAGACACGCACGCCACGCGACCTGGGGGCTGGATGGGATTTCGACGATGTGAGGGATCACTACCTCACACGGCTCTTCAATGTAAATGCGCTCGAGCTGCGCTACGCAGACCACGATCGCTATCTGGCGCTCAGCCGGGTTGTTTCCGGAGAGGTCATGGCGAGTACATTCGCCGAATGGCGCCGGAAGCGCTCGACATGCCACGGCGCTCTCGTCTGGTTCTGGCGCGATCTGTGGTGTGGCGCGGGTTGGGGGGTCATCGACTCGCTGGGAACGCCAAAGGCGGCATACTACTACCTACGCCGTGTTTCGCAGTCGACGCTACTCTCGATCAGCGACGAGGGCTGCAACGGCCTGTATCTGCACGTCGTCAACGAGCGCCCGACACCGCTGAGTGCGACCCTGGAATTGAAGTTGTATCGTGGCGGGGAAGTCAATGTGGGGCGCGGCAGCCGCACCCTGATGTTGAAGGCTCGCGAAAGTCTCGAGCTGCCCGCAACCTCTCTGTTCGAAGCCGAAGGCTTCCTCGACCTTTCCTACGCGTATCGCTTCGGCCCACCCTCGCATGACCTCGCAGTGGCCTCCTTGACTGATAGCAGCGACGGCACCGTCCTGATGCAAGCGTTCCATTTCATCGCGGGCCTGCCTGCCTCACGTGAGCTGGACGTGGGCCTGAGTGCAACAGCAACGCCGGGAATGCCTGTGGCGGCCGGATCGTCGGCCATGAGAGGCGAAGCGGCTAAAGCCGTGGGGACAGCGAGCGACAACTGCGATACCAGCTTTCGCCTGACGATCTCCACGCGCCGATTCGCGCAGTCTGTCTGGATCGAAGCCGACGGTTTCATTGCGGAAGACGCCTATTTCCATCTCGCGCCCGGCAGCGAAAGGACAATAGCTCTCCGGCGCGCTCCCAACGCCCGACCCACGCCCCTGCGCGGCCGTGTACATGCGCTCAACGCACTTACACCGGCAAAAATTGAGACTCCCGGATGACCTCCGTACCGGCGTACGGCAAGGCAGAGAGCACCATCGATATCGCCGGCCACCAGACCACAATCGTTGGCACTGCGGATACATCCCTGACGCTGGTGTTGCTTCACGGTTATGCGATGCGTCCCGCGGATCTCTCGCCTTTTGCACACTCGTTGGGTATCCCCGCGCTGTTTCTTTTTCCACAAGGACTGATCAGCAGTCCTATTGGAGGACACGCATGGTGGGCGGTGGACCCGGAATCGCGTGAAGCGGCATTGAAGGCCGGACCGCGCGATCTCGCTGAATACTATCCTGCGGGTCTGGCCGCGGCCCGCCAGCAACTCGAGCGGTTTATCACCACCGCCGCCCGGCAATTCCGGTGTCAACGCATCGTTGTGGGCGGATTCTCCCAAGGCGGCATGCTGGCGCTGGACTGGATCTTACATAGTGAGCACACTGTCGGGGGACTGCTGTTGCTGTCAGCTTCGCGGCTGGCCATCGGAGACTGGGAGCCTTGGCGCGCACGACTGCGGAATCTACCCATATTGATAAGTCACGGAACCGCCGACACTGACCTGGCCTTCTCAGCGGGAGAGCACCTGCGCGACTTTGTGTTGGCAAGCCATGCGCGGGTTACCTGGGTACCCTTCGACGGCGGACATGAGATTCCCCTGGTCGTCTGGCGTGGCATCCGCAAGTTTCTCGCTGGACTGACCTGATCCACTCTGTGCTGTGGTGTGGTTTGCGGAACTTTCTGTCAGTTCTGCTAAAATGAAAGGTAACTGAAAGCTCACGGGCCCAGGGCGCCGGCCCGATGAGAACGGCGTCACAAAAGAAACACCTCTGATTCTCTTCTTGACCAGACCCGACATGACGAGCCAGACACCCGAATTCAGCGCCCACCTCGCCGCGCTCAAGGCAATCGCCACGGACATCGCGGCCCCCAACGCATCCGATGTCGACGCGAAGGCCCGATTTCCACACGAGACCATTCGAGCCCTCCAGAAAGCGAAGCTGCTTTCCGCGCCCGTGCCGCACGAGCTGGGTGGCGCCGGCTATGGCATGCGGGAGCTGGCGGCCTTGTGCTCCACACTCGCGCAGTCCTGCGGATCGAGTGCCATGGTGTTGGCCATGCATTACATTCAGGTAGCCTGCATCGCCCGCCACGGCTTGTCATCCCCCTTCTTCCACAAGTATCTCCAGGACCTCGTGGAGCAACAGTACGTGTTGGCCTCCATGACCTCCGAGAACGGCACCTTCGGCGAGACCCGCACCAGCATTTGCGCGGTCGAGCGCGACAATGGCCGCTTCAAGCTCGACAAAGACGCCACGACAGGCTCCTACTGCGAGCATGCGGACGCGATTCTCGTGACCTGCCGCCGCTCGCCCGAGGCAGCGAGCAGCGACCAGGTGTTGGTACTGGTCCGCAAGGGCGACTGCAAGCTCACCCAGACGACCACCTGGGACACGATGGGCATGCGCGGTACCTGCAGCCCCGGCTTCAAGCTCGAATCATCCGGGCCGGAAGAGCAGATTCTTCCTGGGTCGTTCGCAGACTCCTCCGCCCAGACGATGGTGCCCTACTCGCACATCCTATGGGCCTCCTTGTGGTGGGGAATTGCGGCTGACGCAGTAGGCCGCGCCGCGGAGTTCGTGCGGCTCGGCGCGCGTAAGAACCCCGGCACGGTACCACCCACGGCTACACGCCTGGCCGACGTGTCCACTCAACTGCAGGCGGCACGACACAACTGGCTTGCGCTGGCGACCGAATTCGACGAGCTCGACGCCCGGCCCAACGGGCGCCAGGAGCTGTTATCCATCGGCTGGGCTCTGAAGATGAACAACCTCAAGATCAGCGCCTCCGAGACGGCACCGCAGCTGGTGCACAAGGCCCTGCAGATCACCGGCATTCTCGGCTACAAGAACGACTCCGAATTC